>JBEKTQ010000009.1:0-102719 GCA_049515895.1 Bathyarchaeia archaeon
AGCAACAATCAGACTTTTTTATTTCAGTTTCTTGAAGTTCGACTTCTCGGTCTTTAACTACTATGGCGTTCACTTTACCGAAAAAATCTATATAACCAATCACTTTATTTTCGGTCATACTTTTCCCACATCACTTTTATTTTTTGCCTCATGGAGATTTAATTCTTGCTGACATGTAGATATATATAAAAAGAATAAGCCAGCGTTTTTTGTGTCAACAAACGATGTTTCTTCTTTTTTTTGTTTCCCATAATCTCTCTAAATTTGGTATTTCCATGTTTAGGCTATTTCTTACGCTATGCAAATTTAAGACTTATCTTTAGTTTTTGGATAGTCCTCAAAGCACCTCTTTCACCTCACTATTTGCTCTTCTTTCTTTTTCTTTATTGAATCTTCGATTTTCTGTATGGTTTCATTAAGGCATTTTTCACGATATTCTTCACAAGTCATTCATTTATTCACCTCACTTTTTTGTCTTTTTACGGAATAATATCTCTGCTATGTTTAGGCTATTTCTACGCTATGCAGATTTAAGACTTATCATCAATGAAAACTTGGCTGACACCCTATCTTTTCTTTTTGTCTGTGTGTTTGTCTGCGCGCGACCAGTTGCCCTCTTCCCTTGAACCGTGCTACTTTCTTTTTATAGATCACTTTTTAGTTCTTACTATTGTTGAGGTTAGCAAAATTCTGTTTTTTGTTGTTTTATCGCGAGTTGATGTTAAAGTTGCTCCCTACGAAAGTTAGCGTTATAAAATCAATGAAACCGAATACCTCTCACCACTGTTATGTATAATATGAAATCAAACTGGTTCATTATCACTATTTATTCTTTCCGAAGAGACTGTGGGGATTTTTAAAGAGTCTGCCATCTTGACAATGTATGATCTGTAAACGCTTTTTTTAAGTGGTTCTAGACTCGCGATGGCTTTGTTCACGTAATCCTTGATTTTGTCCGTGCAGTAAGCTATGGATCCTGCTTTCTCTAGGCATTTATAGAGTTTCTCTGGGGTGATCTGCCGTTCTGAGTCTTTTTCTGCTCTTGCTGAAAGACAACTTCGAAGAAATTTTTTTCCCTTACAATTTATTGCATCGTTCATGTAAATTAATGGAAGCGTCTGAAAGTCATTGAGGCTAGGAGTTACACCTTCTCTTAACGAGGCTATATCAGAGAGATCGTCCCTTATTTGGTAAGCTATTCCGAAGTTTTCTCCAAATTCCGCCAAAGCATCATTTTCAAAAGAGGAGCCACCCCCAACGATGGCTCCGCATAGAGTTGCTGTCTTAAAGAGAGTAGCAGACTTCTTAGTAATTTTCTCAAAATAGTCAGGTTCGGACAACTTTGCGCTCGCCAGCACCGCGTCCATATATTCCCCGTCACAAAGCAAGAGGCATGTATGCGAAACTATTTTGGAGATTTCCTTACCGTATTCAGCAGCCAAGTTAAGCGAAAGAGACGCTAATGCATCCCCGACCAAGATTGCGTCTCTAACGCCCCACTTCGCATGAACCGCAACCGCATTCCTCCTAAAGCTGTCATCATCCAAAATGTCGTCATGAACCAGCGTAGCTTCATGTAATAACTCGATAGCCAAAGCCAGCTTTTTCAAAGGCCCTTTGTCTGCTCCCACACTCTGACCACTGAGCAGGACCAATGTTGGTCTTAACAGTTTTCCCCGAGTCTGCAGCACGTAAACGATTTTGTCGTTAAGCCTCAGATTCGCGACTTTTCGGATAAGACTCGAAATCTCAGAGTCCATCTCCTTTCTTGTTTCCTCTAAATACGTTTGATATGCCAGTTCATTCCACTCATGACAACCACGGTCATAAGCCATAAAGACGCACTTCAGAACTCAAAGTTACCATTCCAGAAAATCCATAAATCATCTCAAAAAGGATCTTTTGCGCCAAAATATTCTCGCCAGCGTTTAACTTTTCCTTATTGTTTCATTCCCGTTTTTCCCAACACGCTTAAGAAGGGTTTAGATGCGCATATGTGAAGTTGGCCGCTTGATAAAGCCACGCAACTGCAAACAAGATAGAGAACAACACGAAGAGCCATCTCCACCACTTGTTCGCAAAATGAGCTGCAGGAACAGAAAGAAGTGCAGGTGCAGCGAAAGACAAGTATCCTAAAGCGGAAGTCAACGGTGAGGATGTAAGACTATATTTTAAAATTGAATATGCATCTACAAAAGCGTACAAGCCTACAAATGCGGCAAAGTAAGAAACAGGTTTCAGATTGGCATTCAAGAATAACGAGATTGCGCCTGTTAATAGCACTAGGCCACCAAGCGTCGCAATTCCGCCGAAGAGCACATTGTATACCCCGCTTGAGAGGTTGAATGGCCAGCGGAAACTAATCATCATGCCTGATAGAAACAGGTAAGATCCCGCTGCTCCTGCGGCGATTGCGAATCCTCTTCCTAAATTTCCAGTGTTTTCATTAACTAAACCTGATGACACCTTGTAACGAAGCATAATCGCTCCCATGCATAACAGGAACGCGCTTAGAGAAACGTCCCACGCCATAGCATCCAGAAAATCAAAAGCCACTACCATAAAAATCGTCAACCTGTTTGATTACTTTATTTCTTGCTACCCGGAGTGCTTGCATGTTGGATTTGAATCTCAAGTTCACTTACGCGTTCATTTACGATCTTGAGAATTCTTCTTCTCAACGGCTCTCCATTAAGTTCTTTTTCAATGTGTCCGATTGCTGTTGCCAATTCGGCGTCTCCAATAGTTTCTGATATCCACTTTTGAAAGTCAGCCGTTTTGAAATGAAAATCAATCGATTCAATTGGTGTGACTTCAACTTCTTTGGCGAAGGTTGCCAAACTAACAGCGGTTTCCCCCGTGTATTGGCCTACAGATGTGAAGAAATGAAAACCATTAGTGTATGGAACCGACGCTAAAATTTTTTCGGCAGTTGATTTTGCAATAGCCAACTTGTTCAGATTGTGAGGTTTTATCATGTCTAAAACTCTCCAGAAAACATAGCAGGGGAAAAACATAATTCGTTACTTACATTTAATTATTTGTAGCACGAAGTCCGAGGGACAAATACTAAAGCCCCGATCAGTAAATTCAAGCAAAAGAAGGAGGATTAAATTTCTCTGAAAGAGCTGGAGAACATCAAGCTTCTACATGAGCACATACAGACCCTAAGGCAGTTGGGACTATCGCATAGGCAGGCAAAAGTTTACCTTGCTCTTTTGATTTCCGGAATGTCAACTGCCAAAACGATTTCGCAAGTGTCAAAGGTTGCGCGCCAAGATGTCTATACAGTTGTGGCCATTCTGGAAAAAAAGGGTTTATGTGAGAAAGCGATAACCAAGCCAGTTATGTTCAGAGCCACTCCTATAAAAAATAGTCTAAACATATTGATGAAACGTAAGACTACAGAATACGATGAATTACAAATAAGAACAAAAAATCTGCTTCAAGATCTAGACCATAACTACAGTGAAACTGCATACCATGAAGGGGAGGCTCAATTTCTTTTGTTATCCGAAAGGCAAGCGCGTGTTCTTAGAATAGAAGAGGCTATCAATAATGCGACAAATGGTGTCGATTCGTTCATAACGCCTGAGATTTTCAAACAAGTGATTGTTTCAAGTGAAGAAGTTCTGAAGAAAGCAGCGGGAAGAGGTGTTAAGTTTCGATATCTTATGGAAAACCCTAAAGACAAAGAATTACGGCTGGAGGTCCCTCAGGCTCTTATCGGGAACTCGTGTTTTGAGATACGATATGCTACGCCCCCTATTCCAGCCGCGGCGGTTCTAATAGACAAGAAAGAAATATTCTTTGGAACAACCATCGATTTTCAAAGGGCTAAATATTTGTGGTCAGACAATGCCTATTTCGTTGGTGTAATTCAAAGTCATTTTGAGCTGATTTGGAATTCAGCGTCGAAAGGTGAAAACAAGTAATACTAAACAAATTCAGAGTGCGCCATTAGCACAATTTACAAGGTGTTTCGCTTGCATTGGGCATGTGTAGACTAAGACAATTCTCCGCCTGTTCACAAAACGTGTGGTCCAAGGCAGAATAAACTTCGCACTCTCTGTTTCTGAAAAGTTAATGGCTTGTTTACCGGTAAAAATCTGACGCCTATTGTAATTACTTTCCGAGGAAACCGCTGAAGAGCCACTCTCAAGTTCTTTTTGCCTAAATAAGCCCAAAATATGCCTTTAAAAATGGCGCGGGGGAATGGATTCGAACCCAAATAGTGCTTGCTCTGAAGAAACAGGTTGAAATTGGTCTTGAAGAAGAGGGTTTCTAGAGCCTCGTACCTCTTCATTGTTCACCTCAATAAAGGGGTGCGGGACTCACTAATTTAGGAATTTAGGAACAGGCATGCGCGCTAAATTTGGTTTTTTGAAATGGGAACATTTCGACGACAAGTTTTAAAAAAGAAGCTAAATAATACCTATGCAGGGATTTTCATGTCCGAAGAGACTGTCTCGGAAGTTGGAAAGTATATTCTTCCTTTCTCAGTTCTTTCCGAAAGAAGAAGAAAACCCTTCACCTCAGAAATGGAGATAGCTGCAGTTTTTTCTGTATCAGAGCTAAACCGAAAGAAGGGTGGACGAATACTCTTAAAACGCTCAAAAGAAAATATAGCTTTCATAGCCAAAATTGGTTACCCTCTATGGCTATTCCCTTTATCCAACAAAGTTCTCCTCTTCGATGGTCTAGGCATTTTTGACTACAATCTGCAATTTGCCATGATTTCAAATGCCAAACCTCTTGCAGGGATTCTAAAAACTGGCTCAAAAACACTTGGAACCCACATGGCACTGCTTACTGACCATACGAACTATTTTGGTGCAACTGTCAAAGAAAAGAATCTTTTCATAAAAGGCTTGATTAGCAACCCAGACTTTCTAAAAGAGATGGATTCGTATCGCCGAGAAGCAACAGAAATAGAAAATCAAACAATAAACATTGGATTAATATCTCCAACAATAGAAGAATCGAGACTTCTATCTATAACTCACGAACTAGCTGATCTCCGTTCTACATTCGAAAAAGACATTAAAACTCTTAACGTATGCATGAAACTTCTTAACAAGGCTACCCAAACCTTTCTCAAAGAACTTAATGACCACACAAAAGCCATCAGAGAAGAATTTGCCGCTAAAATAAACGAAGAAGAAGAAATTGTTGCTCCCAAAGTCAATGCACTAAGAGAAGAGTATGATAAAAAAACCATTGAATTAGCTAAAGAGTTTGAGAGCAAACAACTGCCATTACATACGCAAAAGATGAAACTTGAAAAATCCAAAGAAGAAATCACTTCCAAAATCGAACAATATCAGTTGCAGGCAAAGACCCGTGCCAATCTTGATGATCAGCTTGGCAAACAGAGGTGGAAACAAAAAGCAAACGTCGCTAAACAGGAACTTTCAGGTATCCAGGATCAGCTGAAGACGAGCGAGGAGGACCTTAAGGATTTAGAAAATCAAAGAACTTCTGAAGCTATGGAACTGAGGTCTACCTTAGAAGCTGGCATCAAAGAAGCCCGTAAAAACTTAGTAGAGATAGAGACTTTGCGAGACGCGAAGATCTTGACTAACAAGCAAGAAATGGAAAAACTTCAGCAACAAACCAAACTATTGTGTGATCAAATAAGCAGCACAACAATAGTTAGAGAAAAAGATATTTCCCAATTTGAAAAACTTTGGCTAAAACAAGAATCAGAAAAGCTTAACAAAGCTTTGGTATATGTGCCGTTCTATGTAGTTCGCTATGATTGTGTTCAGGAGAAGAAACGCTATTTGGTTATTCCTCCGTCTTCAGTGGGTAGCATTGATATCTCAACAAGGCTTAAGGGTGCTTTGGGAAGGGCAAAAATAAAGGCTTTTCTTGTTCCTCGATTCAAGGCAATAACTTCACTAGCAGACACGATTCAGTCGGAAAGCCAACGAAACAGTATTTTTAAAACAGAACTTAAGGAGATTGGCGAGGAAAACAATATTTTGGCAAAGAGTTCTGCACTAGAGGAAATCGAAAAAGGATTGTTAAGTCTGAGAGATCAAGGATGGCTTACAGACAAAGACTATGGTACGATTGCAGCGAACGCCAAAATTAGGCTTGGTACTCATCACTAACGCGAATGCAAATAATTTCTGCCGTCTTTAGCGTATGCGTGCTCTTGCAAAAGCGGGCACGCGCAGGTGGGTCTGAGAGTCTGGTGACCAGAGTCAAGCACTTTCGAGTCCACAGTAGAAGAAGAATAGTAAAAGCCGTAGATGTGTGTTAGCCGTAGGCGTGTGTTAGTAGGACAGTAGGGATGGGGGAAAAAGATTAAATTTTAATTAGGTTAGCGCGCGTGCGTTTGGCTTTTGTGGATAAAAGTTATAGCTTGGCGTTGTTAGAGTAGGCTTGTTGGAGACTGCTGCCTGGTGCGGGGTGCTGCTAAGGCTCTTGTTTATTTGGTTTCGGTAGTTCTGGTTTTCTTCGGCTTGGTTTTTATGATTTCGGTTAATCTTGGGTTTATCAATTTCTTTATCGGAGTAGCTTTTTTGGCAGTGGCTGTGGCTTTGGTCTTATTGAGTCGGGAGAAAAAGCCAATGGAGATTAAGCAAACGGTAACGGTTACGGGGCCGCTTAAGATAAAGGAGATTCATTGTCCCAACTGTGGGGCGATCGTGGACCCGACTAAGACTGAGGTGATTGATGGAAAACCTTTTGTAACTTGCGGTTATTGTGGGAACAAGTTTGAGTTAACAGAGGATCCAACATGGTAAAACTGAAAAAGTCTGCCAGTTTTGGTTTGGTTCTTGTTGTTTTGGCGCTTTTGGTGGTTTTGTCGTTTGTGCCTTTAGCGAGAGCGCAGGTTACTTACAGTGTGAGTAAGGAATGGGTCAGAGTTGAAGTCAACACTGATAGCTCGATAAATGTCTTGTACAATATTACTTACACTTATCTTTCAGGTTCTCCTCAGGGGATTTTTGCAGTTGGAATGCCTACGAGCGGTTATCAGGTTCAGTATGCTCAAGATCAGTCAGGTGCGGCGCTGGACTATGGGCTCTCCGCGGTTGTCACGCCTGGAATTGATGTTTTTATGAAGCAGCCGATTGTTTTGAATCAGCCTTATTCGTTTGTTGTTGACGCGGTTGTTCCTTCTATGGTTTTTCCTGACACGACAAATCCTGGGAATGCAGGTTTGCAGTTTTATCCTAGCACCTTTGATTCTGCATCTGGCACGGAGGATCTTCGATTGGAGATTGTGCTTCCCGCAGGAGTTGGGACAGGTGATGTGAAATCGCCAACTAACTTGAATTTTGATAATGTGTTTGTGGATCAGAATCAGACGGCCGTTTTTTGGGAGAGAACAGCTTGGGCGCCAGGCGATACTTTTAGGGCTGGAGTGTCTTTTCCTGAGCAGTTTGTGTCTCCTCCGCCAGTTACCTCACCGCCTTTTACTTTCGCGCCTGGGGGAGGTGGGGGGTCTTCGGATGCTGTATATGCAGTTTTTGGCGGCATTGCGTTTTTGTTCGTGGCAATTGTGATTGTAGCGATTTTTGTGGGGATTGCTAAGGCTGCTTATGTTAAGCCTAGTTTGTCTGTGGAGTCTTTGGGGGCTAATCGGACCTTAACGGCCGTTGAGGCGGGGTTGGTTATGGGGTTGAAGCCTGTTCGTGTGATAACGATGATGTTGTATGGTCTTCTCTTGAAGCGTATGGTGACTGTAACTGAGACGACCCCGATTCTTAAGCTCATGAAGGTGGATGCTCCGCAGGGTGAGGCTGGAAATCCTGGGTCTTCGCCAAGGTATTATGAGATTGATTTCTTATCAGCAATTAAGCCGGATGGAACGCTTGATGACGCTGCGCTTGCGCGGACTTATCAGGGGCTTGTGAATAATGTGAATCAGAGATTGAAGGGCTATTCTAGAGACGATACCGTGAACTATTACAAGTCTATCGTTGATACGGCTTGGAAGCAAGTGTCTCAGGCAGGGACTTCCGAGTTGATGGGAGATGCTTTGGATAAGAACTTAGATTGGCTACTAGCAGATGATAAGTTTGATAATCGGTTTGCCGCCGTCTTTCCATCAAACATCATCATTTATCCCAATCCTCTCTGGTGGTGGTATTGGGGTGGTCCACGTACTCCTGGACAAGTTGGACCACTGATCGGCAAAACTCCAAGCGCGCCGTCGGATCCAGCTAAGCCTGTTGCATTGCCTGGACAAGATTTCGCCAACAATGTTGTGCATGGTTTGCAGGGGGCGTCGAATGGTTTGGTGAAGAATATGCAGGATTTCGCGAATAAGCTGGTTCCTTTTCAGTCTCAGGCTCCTGACCGTTCGGGTTCGGTGAATAATAAACCATCCTGTGTTTGCGCTTGTCACAGTTGCGCCTGTGCTTGCGCTTGTGTCAGTTGTGCGTGTGCTTGCGCGGGTGGAGGGGGAAGGTAAATGGGGATTCGAAATTTGTTTAAGATGGAAAGAGAAGCATTGCATCATCTCAAGGTTGAGGAGGGCGATTATGCTGGTTTGCGTTTGCATTTGCGGTTGGAGAAAGATGGTTCGGGCGTTCTTGTGATTAATGCTTCGCGTGTGGTGTTTCTTAACAAAACAGCAACCGAGATCGTGCATGGATTCATCAGAGGAGAGTCGGAAGACAAATCGGTTAAGCAGCTTTTGAGACGCTACAAAGTTGATGCCGATACTGCCCGAAAGGATTACAAAGAGACTCTGTTTGCTGTGAACACGTTTGCGAAGGCGCCAGATGTATGTCCTGTTTCTTATCTTAATGTTGAGAAGATTGAGCCTTTCCAAAAAGAGCTTAGCGCGCCATTCCGTATGGATATTGCTTTGACATATCGTTGCAATAACAAGTGTATTCATTGTTATGCTGGTGGACCCAGACAGACGAGCGAATTGACGGCTCCTGAGTGGATGCGAGTCATCCATAAACTTCATGGCCTAGGTATCCCCCAGGTCGTTTTTACTGGTGGTGAACCCACTTTAAGAGATGATCTTGCAAGTTTGATAGCGTATGCCCAGAAACTTGAAGTGGTTACTGGGTTGGTAACGAACGGCCGCAACTTGAAGGATAAGGCCTATTTGCAATCGCTAATTGATGCGGGTTTGGATCATGTGCAGGTAACTGTTGAATCCCACGACCCACAGGTTCATGATAAAATAACTGGCGCAGTCGGAAGCTGGGAGGAGACAATTGAAGGGTTGAAGAACGCTCTTTCATTGCCCATCTTCACGGTAAGCAACACGACGCTAAACCAGTACAACGTCAAGGACATTGAAGCCACGATTGAGTTTCTACATGGACTTGGGGTGAAACATTTTGCTAGCAACAGCTTGATTTATTCGGGTAAAGCGCCTGAAGTAGCGAAGAGTTTCGCTCTAGAAGAATCTTCCTTGGAGCCAGTTTTGACACAGATAAGAGACAAAACAGCTCAGTTAGGTATGGACTTCACGTGGTACACACCTACCGAATACTGCGAGGTGAACCCGCTGAAACTTGAGTTGGGAATTAAAAGCTGCAGCGCCTGTCGCATAAACATGGCCATCGAACCAGACGGCACCGTTATCCCATGCCAAAGCTACTTCACGCCATTGGGTAATATTCTCAAAGACAAGTGGGAAAAAATCTGGATGAACCCACTCTGCCTCAAAATAAGAGAAAGAAAATACGTTCCCGAAAAATGCCATGAGTGCCCAACCCTAAACATATGCGGAGCAGGCTGCCCCCTAAAAACACAAAACCAAACATAACTTAACGGGGCAGCCAATGAAGCTTTTTTGATGCGACATAGTAGTTGAGAGGAGCCTATAGCGCAATTTATAGTGCAAACTTTTTGCTCCCAGGCGTTTTGCTGGAGTTAAGTTTGAAGCCTTAGGTCAATTATTTCCTGCAACGTTGAATAGAAGTAGCAATTTGAGATTCTGAATTGGTTTTTACAACGCCATCAATACTGCAGATTAATTGAGTACTTAGACCATTGTTATGGTTTCGCGTGAGTAAGGAATAGTAAAGTAAGTTTAACTTGTAGGTTAAAAAAAACGTATCGCTACTCTTATTTTACCCTCTTTTGCCATTTAATACTAACTTTTCTTCGTGGTTCAGACCTGCTAAGTAACCATTTCAGTGGAGACCTTTTAAGAACTTATCCTGTTCCTCCTTTAAAACTCGTCTAGGAGGTTCCAGCCAACTAAAACGCTCAAAAACGTTCGAAGTCGCTTTATAGAATAATAGCCGCAGACATGGCTTATATCGGTGAAAGCGGTGGCAAACTGAGCGTAATCCCTTCAAAAGGGGAAATTATGAGCTTCGTATGGGATGTGGCTCGCTATATTTACCGTGTGACAACCGTAGGTTATAAAAAAGGAGACCATAGAACGATTGAAGGTCGCCCAAGATTGCTGGCAATCTTTGACAAGATTGACCTCAAATCCATAGAACAACTGTTTAGCACAGGAGAAAAACCAAGCGTTGTCGACGAGGTTATACTCTTGAAGAGAACTACTACCCCCGCTCCTGTAGCACCTCATTGGCAAAAAATAAGCAAAAAGTGCAGGGGGTTAGGTTTAAACATGCGTTTAAAACTGTCAAGTTACGGTATGCTATCGGTTTTAATTGACCATGCGTGCGGAAAAATTCTGCGTAAGTTCCATTCCGAGATTCCAATTAAAATCAAAATATTTGTGAGCCAAGGCTATCAAAGATTTGTTGTTTGACCACAGCGTGTGGTCTTCAAAGACACTTTTGTCAGGATTTACGGCCATGAAAATTTCTTTTCCGTCGATAATTGAGAAAGCTACACGATCAAATGGCGCTGCAACCCTTAAGCTAAAGTTTCTTCTCGAAATAAAGTTAACACTTCTTTTTAGGAGCTCATATTGATCGGCGTCTACCTTCTCAGTAATAACTTTCATGTCAACACCTCTTTCTACTGCGGCACCGTAAATGTTGATGTTATAAGAAAAAGCATTCACAAGTCTTTGAAATGGACAAAAAAACTCGATGCTTTTCTTTGCATTGTTGTAAGATCGTTTTCCTCTGTTTTCCATCAAGTATTTTCTTGGGAGAATAAGAAATTCAGATTCCGGAGCTTCAATTATTTCCATTTTTTCGGTTTTACGCATGATTTTTTGTGTTTCTGTCTTTAGCTTAAAAACTTCATCGCGCTTTCGATTATATAGTAATGAGACTCCCCTTGACAAGGGCAGTGACCTGAATTGTGTTGGAACGCATATTTCCTTTTCAATCAAACCCATCTCTAACAGTTGGTCTAATATTCTATAAAGTTCCTGCCTGCCCACGCCTGATTCTTTCCATAAGTCTTTTGCTTTAGCCCTTCCCAACTTGGCAGCATTAAAGTAAACTTTCGCTTGAGAAAATGTCAATCCTAACTCTTCTAGAATTTTGATGTCCTCGTTATAATCGAGCAACACCTACCCCCCACACCTGCCCCCCAGTTGTATTATCGGCGCTTAGACTTATAAATTTAGTTTGTGTCGGCAGCTCATGGTACTACAACCGTATTGGTGTAGGTCTCTAGACAGACAACAGCATTTTATAAACAAAATTACCCATATTGCGAACCGTACACAGTAATGTGTATCATAATTAAAGGAAGAAAAAACAAAATGAAAACGCTAAAAAACAAAATTGCAACGAGTTTAGCTAGTTTAGCTTTGATTCTCTGCTTGGTTTTAGCTACTTTCTTTTCGGTCGCTTCAGTCAATTCGGTTAACGCTGTTGCCGTAACTGCTACTGTAACTGTGGGCGCTACTCCTCTGGGCGTAGTTTACGATTCCAGCAAGGGCGAAGTGTTTGCATCTAACTCTGGGACTGGCTCGCTGTCGGTCATATCTGATACAACTAATGCTGTTGTTGCATCGGTAGGTGTGGGGTCTGCTCCTTTGGGCTTAGCGTATGATTCTGGTAAGGGCGAGATATGGGTATCCAATTCTCAGTCCAGCTTTGAAACGGTGGTATCGGACAGCACTAACACTGCGCTTACAACCGTAACCGTCACAACCGCCATTGCAGCCTACCCGTTGGGTGCATGTTACGATGGCACCAAGGGCGAGATCTATGTGGCTTGCGGTTTTAGCCAAAATGTGGCTGTTGTTTCGGACAGCACCAACACCGTCCTCACAACAATCGCACTAGCCAACCCATCATACCCCACGGCAGCGGCTTATGACTCTGCTAAGGGCGAAATATTCACAACCAATCAGCAGATAAACACTGTCTCAGTCATATCAGATAGCAGCAATACTGTGGTTGCAAACATAAACGTTGGAACTTCTCCTCAGAGCTTATGTTATGATCCTGCTAAGGGCGAGATATTCGTTGCCAACTTTGGTTCTAGCACCGTCTCGGTCATTTCGGACGCCACCAACACTGTTGTCGCAACCGTTAACGTGGGCACTGGACCTTCTGGTATGGCTTATGATTCTGGTCAAGGCGAGGTTTGGGTGACGAATCAGGGTTCTAACTCTGTGACGGTTATTTCGGACGCTAATAACGCTGTTGTTGGTTCTGCTGGTGTTGGGCGTGCTCCGTCGGCTGTAGCTTATGATTCTGGTAAGAATGAGATTTTCGTCGCTAATTCTGCTGACGGCACTGTCTCTGTTCTGTCGGATTCTGGTCCGTTTCCGTCTCCTACTGCGACGTTAGCTCCTGCCCCACCTATGTCAATTCCAACGTGGATGGAGATACAAGTTTCACCTAACCCAGTTGGCGTCGGTCAACCAATATACATGCAAGCTTTTCTAGACAAACCTACCCCCACTGCTGGTGTAGGAGGTGTAGGAGATCTATATCATGGCTTAGCAATCAACATTACCGCTCCGGATGGAACAGTAACACACATGGGACCATACACAGCTGACGTTACAGGAGGAATCCCCTCACTAGAATTCACACCTACAAAAATTGGCAACTATTCTTTCCAGGCATTCTATCCAGGACAGATAATAATGACGGCTGGAGCATACTTTGGTGATCTAATGGAACCCGCTAGCAGCTCTGTAGTCGTGGTTACCGTCCAACAAACACCAATATCCACGATTCAGAGTTCCCCACTTCCAACCGCATACTGGGATTTCCCAATCGAAGCAACGAACTACGGCTGGTCAGTCCTTGCGGGCGATTGGCTTGGAGGATCAACATATGACGCTACAAGCAACTTTAACCCCTACACAACTGCGCCAACCACTGCTCACATAATGTGGACAAAGCAAACTTCTGAAGGCGGTCAACCCGGCGGCCCGGCGCCAGGCGACGAGATGCACAACTTCATGACTACATCAATCCTTGTCAGCTGTTGGGATGGCATAATCATGCAAGGCGTGCTCTATTACGAGGAATACAACAGTATGCGTAGTGTAACATCATGGAATGCCATAGACTTAAGGACAGGACAATTACTATGGTCAAGAGCCCCAGGTATTGGGCCAGCTGCGGCAGGAACCCCAAGTGTTGCGGGTCAGACAACCGCAGAGACACTTTCGAGGGGTAGTGTATATTCGCAGCACTCAATGCAGGAATATGGCTCTACCTGCGTTTTGTTCTCCAGTACTGGAACCACCTGGAGAATATACTCAGCATTTGATGGAACATACCTTGGAAACATTACCGGCGTAATCAATCCTAGCGTTATACGAGATGAAAACACCAATGACAACAACGTAGGTGAAATGTTAGGTTACTTTATCAGCTCAGGCAATCTCACTTTGTGGAATGAAACCCTATGCTTTGCGGGCGGAATTACAACTGGCGCTGGACCCATGACGCTTAGACCACCAACCACAGTCGCCTTTAGTGCAGGTGATCAATGGAACGTGACAGTTCCGACTACAATCAACGGTAACGCTATCAGCCCAGCATTAAGCATTGCCAAAGTGACACAAGACGTAATACTTCTGCGCTCAGCACCGGTGCTTTCGACTCAATCATCTGTTGGCTGGGAAATTGACGCAGGAATGAACGCACGCACCGGAGCCCTAATGTGGATAACAAACAATACAGTACCGTATCAACATTCGGTTGCGCTTGGTGCGGTCAACAACGATGTCTTCGTCTTGACTGACAAAGACGACCTTACAGCTTATGGATTCTCAATGCTGACTGGAAAGCCACTATGGGGACCAACATCATTCCCAGGTAGCGCTTTAACCCACCTTGCAATCCAATGTGACGCTGCCTATAACCAGATTTACATATGGGACATTGGCGGCTACTGCAGCGCGATCAACCTCACTTCAGGAAAACTATCTTGGACCTACTATCCACCAAGCGCTGGGTATAACACACCCTACGGTGTGTATCCAATCTGGACCCAAGGCTGCCAAGCTATCGGTGATGGAATGCTATTCCTTGGTGTGGGACGCTTGTATGATCCACCGCTGTTCGAGAACGCCACACGAATTGCTCTAAACTGCACTACAGGAAAAGCTGTCTGGGGAGTACTGGGTTTCGACAGCAAATCTGTTTCACCTGTCGGAGACGGCTTCCTAGTAACATGGAACTGCTATGATGCAACTATAGACACTTTCGGTCAAGGTCCAAGCCAAATAACAGCATCAGTCCAAAACAACATAATATCACTTGGCAACAGTATTCTGATAACTGGAAGAGTTCTCGATGTATCTCCAGGAACGCAGCAACCAGTGCAGAAGTATGACTTCCCAGATGGAGTTCCATGTGTACCAGACTCAGAGATGAGCGATTGGATGGCACATGTTTACATGCAACAGCCAATGCCAGCAAACATGACGGGAGTTCCGGTCACAATAAGCGTTCTTGACTCTAACGGCAATTACCGAAGCATCGGCACAACAACATCAGACGCAACCGACGGATTGTATCACTTGGAATGGACGCCTGACATCTCAGGTAGCTACGTAGTGTATGCAAACTATGGTGGCAGTGCATCCTACTGGCCGTCATCCACGGAAACCGCCTTCGTAGTCAACCCGGCAGGAGCAACAACAGCACCAACAGCAACACCACTCAACGGCTTAGCCTTAAATAACACACTCATGTACGGAATCGTAGCCATAATCATAGTGATAGTCATAATCGGCGCTATACTAGTAATGCTGATGTTAAGAAAAAGACCATAAGTTGCAATAGCCAGACAAAAACTACTTCCCCCTTTTTTAGTTTTAGAAACAATTGAGAAAAGATTAGGGCTGAGAAGACTCTGGTTAAAATTGAAATAGCTGCAGTCAAAGAATTTGCATTTTCTTTTTCTCAAGAATTTTCTTCCTTAATTCCAGAGCCTCAGCAAAACTCTTGCAAAACAATTAAGTTAGTGAGAAATGGTTAATAATTTCTATTTAATTGTGGATACTCTCTATCACTAGTGTGATTTCGTATCGATTTGTTTTGTGCATATTGGCTAGCGCGCGCAAAAAATATGCAAATAAGCCCGTTGCACATGTAAAAAATTACAACTTTATAATTATATCGTAAAGCGATATACTTATACCCTGATAAAAACATATAGTTTTTGGTGTTAAAAATAGCACGAACAATTAGTGTAGATGATAAAACCTATAGCGAACTCGTTAGCATAACAGCTCAACTCATGCAAAAGGCGGGAGAGCAGCTTTCGCTTAGCGATACGGCTCGACTTTCTGTATTCTTGCTCAAGGGTTGCTATGTTAGTTATCCACAGCTTGAAGAAAAAATCTTGCAACTAATTAATTTAGATGAATCGAATCCAAATATGAAATGGGAGACGATAAAGGGCATAACTCCCGAATTTTTCTCCAAAGATTTTCTGGACGTAGTTTTCGGTATCAAGCAACATGGTTAGGCTGTGAATAAAAGGAGACAGAACAAAAATGACTAATGGAAAAACTAAAGTTGTGGTATGGAAATGCGGTGAGCATGGTGAAACAGAGTTGATGGATACGCCAGATGATTCAAAGGCTTTCTGTCCACAATGTGGAAAGCAAATGACAAGAGAGGGAGAATATAGAGAATAAGAGAACCTTGAATGCATTGCAACCGTGAAAACTTCACAGGTGAATCTAAAAGAATGTCAAAAGAAATATTGCCTAACCTTAAAGTGCCTTCTCAAAATATTAGCAAGTTAATGGAAGATGCCCAACTAATGCTGGGTTTAAGTCAAGAAGAAGTAGCCCATCTCCTATCATTGTTAGAAAAAGCTGATTTTGGCATGTTGCATTTTTTTCGAGGAAACACAGATATATATTTTCGAAAGTTGCTTCCAGATGGAAAATGCAGTAAAATTACGATGCAGATGAGTTTTGAAGATGGCGATGGAAATCGGAGTACTAATAGGTGTACTGTCCCTCGAACTTTTATTCGTTCAGCTGAAAGGAAAAGTTTGGGAAGTAATCCTGAACAGCATTAAGTTCGTTTTACGCTCTATATTAAATTTGAAAGTAGGATTAAATGGCACATAGGATTATCTCAACAGTCTAACAACTCTCGAGTAGGTACTCTTCCACGACCATTGCATTGAGTGCATTGTCTAAGACGGAATACTATTTCTCTAATCGTTTCGCCTACAATTTTCCTATCTGTCTTATATCCCACTCCTTTGCACTCAGGACAGAAAACAAATTCTTCATTTTCTTCCGCTTTAAGCTGGTAAATATGGTTAATGGTATTTCGATATTTCTTAGCTAATTCTTCACTTATTATGGAACGTTCGCTCCATTTTCCATTGAGGTCATTAAGATTGTTAAAACCGCTTGCTTTGAGTAAATCAGTAGCTTTGTCCCAGTCATCCCCCTTGAGAAGCATAGAGTAATCAGGATATATTGCCACTATTTTCCCCATTTCAGCTACGTTTTTCTCTACTTGACTCACAATTTCTGTTAACTCGCCAACTAACCCCTTTTTCTCTTTCCTTATGTTTTCCCTACGTTTCTTGTATTCTTCTTTCCATTCATTAAAATCCAAAAACTTTACCCTCATGCATTATACAAACATGAAGTAACAGTTTAATACACTTTCCCATAAAGAAGCTACGGCGTACTCAGTTAGAAACAATATTTCTAAGCAACCTCTTCCCAGCGCGCGCGTGGGGCAAGCTTTGGTGCCATACTTTGCCTTGTTTGAAAAAAGCTTTTCCATCCCCTGCCACGGTTGAATGTGTTTGCCTTTGCTTGCTCTGCGATGGTTTACTCTTCGTTTTCTTTTCATTTTGTCAACAGCCCCCATTTCCATTTTAACTATAGGCCTTGTTGATTGGCAAATTCCAACCAATTGCTCCTTTGCTTCTCTGTGCTTTTGCTCCTGTTCTTCGTGCTCGCGTCTTTCTAACTCTGGTTTTTCTAGTGCCGCGCTTTTTTCCGCCTGTGGGAAAACTCACTCCAACGACTTCATCGACATGACCGCCCTTCCCGAACTCCCGACTTGCAGGAAGTTTATCGGAAGCGGTTTATGTCCACGCCAGCTCATTTAAAATACACCTTCATTTTCATCTTTCTAACCCTCTTTGTCGCGCGCGCTGGCGTATGAAAATAAAGAGGATCTGCAGTGAAAATTGAATGCGCGCGCTAGTTTCAAGCGGTCTTGAACCTTGGCTTTAGATATTCAATTACTTCCTTACTACCTATTCTCTGAATAATTAGACGATTTTGTTTTATCAAGTCTTCTATCATCCATTTAATATCCGACTCGGAATAGTCTTCCAATCTTTCTAAACGTCCATACTCTTGAATGTTTTTAACCGCTTCACTGAGAGTTAATTTGAGATTTTTTTCTTTAATGACTGCCAAAACGTCCTCTTCAAGTCCAGAAAATGTAATCGTGTATATGCCCATCAGATTTGCAAGCTTTACTAGTTCTCTATCGTTCGTAAACAGAATTCCGTTATTTTTTTTAGCCGTATCCAAAATTATGCAATCTCTGAGATCTTCTATGTCTTTCTTGTCTGCCAAACTCACTGGAGAAAATTCACCATCCAGTTTGATCTCTTTAAGTAAACCCCAAGTTAGCATCTTGTTAAGACGCACTAATGCTTTTTGAACCTTAACTCCATTTGGGCTTCCCAGTCTTGTCTTAAGTTCATGCATAGCTGTTTTTGGAATTATCAAGAGTCGTTGACTTAGGTAAGCCTCAAAAAAAGAACCGAAAGGAGAGGTCAAGGGTAGGCGCGATATGTCTATTGCGCTTGTATCAAGAACAACTGGCATGTTTTTGTTAAATCGAGGGAAATTGAAAAATTCCAAGTTAATTGATGTTGCTTCATTAAAGCGAAAAATGATATCCGATTCTTTGTATATGTTACCGTAAAAAGTGAAAACCTGTTCGTTCATTATGTCTTTTGGTCCTCTTACTTCTAAGGCAATTGAAGGAATTGTGAATGGCATGAGAAAATCAAAATGCGTTAAATAGGGCTTGCAGGACATTAGGTAGGGTCTTAGGAGTTTTTCAATTGTCTCGTGAGAAACGCCTGTCTCAATAATTTCTTTGCTTGGAACGTAGCACTTAATTCTTAGGTTTTTTGTCGGAATTATAGGCGCTTCCGCAGAAATTGGTTTCTTAATAAGATATTCAGCGCAATTCCAAACTAATTCTTTATTTTTAAATTGGGCAAGCTCGTCAATAACCCACTTTAGCATAAAAGGATTTGTTGTTATCAACTGTCCTTCACAAATCCTGCTTATAATTCCAAGGTCCAGTTCACTTATTCCAAAGGCAAACTCGATCGGTTTTTGGCAGAGTTGGTTGCTTACGTGTGTTCCTATGCCTAGAATGCAGTCAGCGTCTTCGTAGTAAGTTGTTAGACTGGCGGAAATGTCTCTTGTCAAATCTTTCAATCTGTTCCTTAGGGCTGTTTTTAGTTTTGGTTTTATATTTGGTTCAGACTGAGGATAATTAAATACAAGGTCCTCAATCACTTCGCTTACCTTGGTATACAGGTGTGCAAACGTACTATCCGCTCTAACATCAAGTTCTGGATAAAGCTCCGTCAAAGGATCGGGCAACTTTGAACCCTGATTCTTTGGTTTCGTTAGACCAGGTTTGGTAAGAAATGTAAAGTGGTTTTCTATTAGGTTTTCAAACAATGCAAGAATTTTTTTTGCTTCTGTCTCGGGATTTATTTCTTCAAAATCTTTACATACTTCATACCCATAAATGTCTTCTTTAACCGCGTCTGCTCTTATAGGTTCTCCAATTGAAATACCCAGTTCTTGCCTGTCTTTTTCTTTAAGGAATGCGCCATGTTCAAAATAAAAACTAAAAGCTACTTTCTTGCTTACTTCCTTCAAATAGACAACCCAGTTCATTTAATATGATGTTTAATAGATAATAAGGTGCGTGTTATTTTTATTTTTGTTGAGAGAGAGTTTTGCTGTAATTGTAACTGTATGTAATTGTAATTGTATTTGTTAGAGAGAGAGTAAGTGTAAGTAGAAATAAGTTAGTCGCAGTTTGGGTTTGGGGGGTAAAATTTAGCGCGCTACTCGCTTCTGGCTCGGGTCAAATAATTAATAGTATACTAAAATTCCCGATTTTGTGTATTTTTGGAATCATCAAAAATCCTACTTCTAAAGGAGACATACATTTTTCCTCAATTAAAAAAAGGTGGAGAAACCTTATGGTGTTATCTTATGCAGATTGTTTTATTCTATAGGCGGTAAGCAAAATCTCTTAATTGTTAAAATACCTCCTGCAAGGTCACTCTAATTCCTTAGGAACCTTCTCTAATGCATTTAGGATCTTGCCCGGGTAGAACTTTATCTCTTTGTACCTGTTTTGTCTATATTTAAAGTCCCGCTCATCTCTTTGCTCCAAATTCTGCATTATCGCTGTAAACTCCTCAAATATTGGCTCTAAAATTTGCAGGAAATTGCGTCCTCTTTCCACTAACGATCCAAAGTCGATTATACCTGTTGTTGAGACATCGTACCAAACTTGTAGATGAACCGCAAACTCGGTAATTCTGACGACATATAAGCCTCGTTCCGCGACTGTTCGCTTGATTTCTCTTAAGACTTCTACCTCTATGCCTGCATTAGGTATTATCACGTAACCAACGTTGGCATTGAGTCCACGCATGTATTCGGCTACTTTTTTCACTTTTTCTTTGAGAGAAACTACCTCTTCCGTTGTAACTTCGTCAGCCACTATCTTTAATTTATGATTCGTGATGAGAACGTCAGGAACATACTGACCGACTTTTTCATTGAATTTTACTTCTCCGTTATTCGGCCAGAAAATAGTTGTAATTTTCCTTACGCTTTGTTCATGGACAGCTTGGGCATTTCTAGCTTCGCTTAGTTCCTCAAGTTGAACCTTTAATGGGTCTCTTTCAAGCTCCGTAACCTTATGCCTTAATTCTTCAATCTCACAGCGCATTTGAGTGTGTTCTCTTTCCTCAAGCACCTTAAACGCTCCTTCTAATTTGAAGATCATGTTACTTAACTGAGCAGCCGTTTGCTTGTAAACTTCCAAATTACGGTTTGTAATCTCCTTGAAAGCATTTGATGTACTCATATTCATTTGTGCAGCCGTCTGCTGAAGAGCATCTGTATTTCGACTAGTGATTTCTTTTAGTGCATTTATCGTCGATGCGCCCGTTTGCTTGTAGACTTCTACGTTGTGGTCAGTCATTTGCCTGAAAGCATCGGCAGTAGTTACGTTTATTTGCTTGGCTACTTCTGCACTCTGATTAGCAATTTCTCTAAAGGCACCTGAAGTAGTTGAGTTCATTTTGGCGTAGGTTTCTTTTAACAGCTCTATTGATTCCTGAAGTCTCTTAGAATACTCATCGTAAAGCCTCTCCCGCAGTTCTTTCGATTCAGAATCTTGCCTATCCCTAATCTTTTCGATTTTCTCTTCTAATCCCCCAAGTTGCTTTGTTCGTTCTTCAAGCATTGACAATTGAGAAATAATAGCGTTTGAATCTTCTTTTTGCGAACTATTTGACGCGAATTTTTTAGTCTTTAACTTAAGATGCCTGAAGACAAGAATCGCGATGGCGGCTAGAACTAACAACAGCCAAAATAAGTCTAAATTCAAAATTGTTCACCTTTTCTTCTCATAGCACGTTATAACATTGAATTAACCAATACCAAAGGAGTGTACTGAAACCACGTTACCTGATGGTTTTGATCGGATGCATCCACGCGCGCTAAGTGCAATGTTACGTTATGCATATCAAGAAATCTGCTCACCTTATCAAAGGTTGAGAATGACCACGACAACATCGAATGGTTTAAAATAACTAAGACATCAAAACAGCCTGATTTTGCCCTTGCAAGCATCAGTCTAAATAAGGGGTTGTTATCGCCACTCTCGCAGGGCTTCTCTAAATAAAGGTCGCAAACAAACCAACCGTTTTCTTCAATATACCTTCGGCAAATCTCAAATTCGGACAAACTGTAACTTTCTTGATTGCTTACATGGCTCACGTAAATAGCGGCTCGAATAGTTTCTAGGCAACCACTTATTCCTGAGCTTTTTACCGATTCCGGATTTGAAGCATATTCACTTATGTCAGAGCAAGCTTTCATGTGCGTATCACCTCGGCTGCCCCTTGAGCACTCGATTGCGATGAACTGGACGTTGAAGAACTATTTAGTGGATGCAGGAAAACCAATTCTCGCCATACCACAAATATGCTATCGTTGAATCTCATAGCAATCCACGGCTCCTTCTGGCTTTTGAGGTTTGACATTAGTTTGACCAATTCCGATTCCTCCAGTATAACAATTGGTTTCCTTTTGCTAAGGTCGGGGAGTGCATCTATCTCGACAAGTGCCTCTTTTGAAATTGGCATTTCTTTGAAAAACATCCTTTAATCACATCTTTATATGTTTATATGTTTGTATGTTTTACTGATTGTATGTTTATATGCTCAAGTCTTATAAGCTTTATGCTCATATGTCTGTGTGGTTATGTGAAATGCCTAAACGAGGGACAAGAAGGACAACAATCATCGTGGATGATGATCTCTGGAAAAGTTTCCTGTCATATGTTGTAAAAAAGCATGGGGTTGCAAAGAAAGCCAGTGTTGAAGTGGAATTGGCCATCAAAGAATATTTAGAGCGCCACAAAGTCGGCTAGTTTTCAAATATCTAAATGATAGCAAAAATATGCCCAAAAAATTTTGGGATCGTTTTCGATATCCTTTTGATAACGAAGTAAAGTAAGGGATTGCTTTTCGAGGCACTACCTCAAATGTGTAAAGAACTCCATCAACCCCCAAACCTGTCATTAGCTTCTTGTCCTTGTAAGAAATCGTCGTTGAAATAGACAACTTCAATTCGTCTGCACTCCTTGATTAGCAATTCACATTTGTGGCTATCAAAATCATCCGCTGAAAGCATTTTTCCACAGTGCGAGCACTTAACTAGCAAAAATCATTCCCTGTCTGTCTTTTCTAAGTCACTTACATAACCCACTTTTCCCCACTTTTTTAGTTCATTATGGAGTTTTTGGTTATCTTTCTCTAATTCGTCTATTCTTTCCTTGAATTTCTCATTATTTTGTTGGCATTCGTTGAGGCGTTTGCCTATCCCAACATTATCGACGACATTATGAGCGTAGGCCTGTTCAATGTATTTGAGAAGGTAACTAGCAACATCCTCCAGCCTTCTACCGATGGCAATATTCATGTTCACCCAATCGATTTGTGAAAACTGCTGTTGCATTGATTCGAAATTGGAAACAGAGTTTCTGATTGATTGATACTGAAACAACCCTTCTCCAATCAAATCTGCTAACGAACGCTTTTCCTTGCTACGCCTTCCCAAGACACCTTTACCTGTCGTTTTGTCTAGCATTATGTTTTGAGCTTTAGGATTTAGCACTAAGTCTCCAGTGTGAATACCATTAACAAAATCTTCCACATGACTGAAGACAATATTCGCTTTCTTTGTTGGCATAGTTATCACTTTTTAAATCTCTTCACTATGGCAACTCTTTCTCCTTTGATAATTTCCATTTTCCACTCAAGTCTATCGCTCTCTTTGAGATCGAGGAATGCAACAATTCCTTCCGGAACCGTGGCTCTTAATGATGGCGAGCCTGGTCGGGCTGCTGTTGTTTTGCTTTTCAAACTCATGTTATCAGCCGTACTATCTGTATACCTACTCAAAGTATTTAAATTTATTTACTTGTTTACCAACACATTTATATGAGTAGTTACATATGCTACTTGTAGGTAGATTGAGATGTCAACTACAGGTTCAATCAGAGATGAATGCGGTGAATCATCGCTAAGTAAGAAGCATCATTCTTGTTATTCCCGTGGTGGTGGATGTGTTCGATTGAGCCTGGTTTTGCACGGAGAGGCTGCGTGGATTCTGTGCGAGTTAAGGAAGCGAGGAGTTGTGAGAAGTTATGCAGATTGTGTGAATCAGGCTATTCTTCTTATCTATCGGGAGGTCACCGAGCAGGACTTGCGTGCTGCACGCTTGAAGACTCTTCAGAATGGGCTGGGGAGAGATGAGGACAAGTGATTCGACAGAGCTTTCATGGCAACGCTTTTATAGTCATATTAGCATATAAACATTTAAACATACAAATAAAACTGCTTGGTTAAGGTGCCACTTTATGATGAAAACAAGATGGAAGGGCGTACTGATACGAGTAGCGGATGCTGAACTGCTCGACTGGGATGGCTATTGCGAAAAAAACAGAATAAAAAGAGTTGATTTGGTCAGGTCCTCAGTGCGTTTTTTCATGGCGAACCCTGAGATTGTTAATGGTGTGGTCAAAAGAGGGGAAACCGCTGTTGACCTTGCGCCAATCCTCGGTGCTATGGGTGAGTTGAAACAGAAACTCGAAATGGTTGAAAAGAAAGTCTCAATTGTTTCGACAGACAAAGGCCTTAGCCAATGTGTTTCTAAGAAAAAGCTCGCTGAGGCTGTTTTGGAGTTTATGCAACACACTAGAAATAACGTGACAACGTTAGATAGATTGATTGTTTATATTAGGAAGGCAGAGCCTCAACTCGCGCCTTTCCTGTCTTCAGGCGACGGCGGTTTGTGCTTACTTGACGAAGTGTTGACTGAACTCAATGATGAAGGCAAGGTTGAGTGGGATTTCGGAGAGGTCGTGAGGTTTATTGAACAGAGAAAGTAAGATTGACCGATGCAATCTGCCGCCCCTTTTGCAAGAATACAGTGATTACATGAGTATACGCTATTCGCCGCGAACTGTTGAAGATAAACTCCGGGTTGTCTTAGCCCTCCATGAATTCTTAGTTAGCAATCTGGGCAGAAGCATCGAACGTTTAGAAGCATCAGATGTTCAACGATATTTCGCAAAGCTTACGCTGCGCAAAGAGCAGGGCGAAATGAGACAAAATTCTATATTTATTATGGCGGCGAACATCAAAATCTTCGCGAAGTGGCTGAGAAGAGAAGAGATAATCAAACCGGAAGAGTATCTAAAAATCGAGGAGGATTTAGGCGATATTCCAAATGAGGTGGGAGAAGACAAGCGCGTTGCCCTAAGCTATGACGAACAACAAAAGATTTTCGTGAAAATGGTGTTACCGCTTCATAAACAGCTAGTTTGGACAGGATTAAATCATGGATTGCGACGTCAAGAGTACTGCCACTTACGAGTAAAACACTTGGAACTTGAAATGGAGAGGCCTAGACTGAAAATTGAACTCAGCAAGGGACATAACAGAAAAACAAGATACATTCCATTATCTCCGAACCAAGTAAACCAGTGGCGTAAATGGCTAAGATTTAGGGCTTCAATGAACTTGCCGCATGACTATGTTTTCTTTAACCCTAAAAATCCAAGAGCGGGAGGGCTGAATTATAATGGTCTTTGCAGTTTGTTCAGAGTGATGACCAAAATCTTAGGGGTTCACCTGTATAGTCATAGATTTAGGTACACTTATGCAGTGACTCTTTGGAAGCATGGAGTGGATATTTTCGTCATAAGCAAGCTGCTGGGTCATAGCAACATAGAAACAACGATTAAATACCTCAAAGTGCGGGAAGAAGAGTTCTACAAGAAATTCGAGGAACAGTCGCGAGGATTGTTTGATTAGGTGTATTTAGTGACGAACTTTTGGCACCCCTCAACTTCGTTGATAATAGAGGCTTTAAGCGACGGAAAACCAAAGAGCAGTATGGAAATTGCTAGATTAACAGGAATGAAAAACAGTGCAGTTTGGGCTGCGTTAGGAAGGTGTTGGCAAAAGAATTTGATTTTAAGGTCCAAGGTACAGTTGATGGTATGCCATAACAATTTTAAAGGAAGAAATGGCTTAACTAAAAACCTTCGTCTATATCATTTATACTTGCTGAAGACAGGAAGTAGTGATTCATTAGTAGTTGGAAATCAAGAGTTCTCAAGTTATAGGCGTTCAGATTATCCACTACCTTTGCCTGAAAGCAAGGCAAGTTGTATCTTTAATTTCATCAAATCCAATTCCCGCAGGGCTTATTTCTCAACAGAAATAGTTAAAGCCCTTTCAAGAAATGAAGTCAAACCCAGCGATATAATGTCGAACGTAAGAAGATGGGAACGGAAAGGGCTCGTCTTCGTTAGAGGGTATAGACTTGACGATAGGCAGACCCCTTTCAAAGAAGGATATCTGATTACGTGGCTAGACCCATTAGTAGCCCGAGAAGAAGCCATTAAGAATGCTGTTGAAAAGACAGAGAAATCTCTTCTTGCAAGCGAAACAACAAATCCAACTATTCAGCGAGTTCACAGGGTCAGGGACATAATCATCGAATCTTCGAGGTTACGGGAGCTTGTAAGCTATTCTTACATCTGGGGCAGTTTAGGCTGTTCAAAATATGAAGGGGAGGCTGCCATACAAAGGTCTTTGCAGCTTTATCCAGACTTGAAAGAAGTTAAGCTATTCGATGCTTTCCGTTATTTCTATCATGAGTCCTTAAACGGCTACGACTTGAGTGCCGCAAAAATTATGAAAGAGGACTACGTTCGCCTAACAAAAGGAAAAGCCAACCGCGTTGGGCATAACTGGGAAGCTGCCAGCGAGTGGTTCATAGACAAATTCACTACAGGTGCTCATTTCTGGGTTCAAAATCATCGGACACAAAGAATGGATCCCAGGCGGATCACTATTCATTTGTTCAAAAATGTTGGGGGTCGGAAGAGAAACGCAGAAGTGGATCGTGTCTGGGATGTAACCCCGAGCATATTTTCGCCCTCAATAACGTATGTGCTGTCCTGTAAGTGGGGGATTATATTCAAACGAGATATTGATGACTTCTTTGATGTTCTAAGATGGAGCAAAGAATTTGGTGTGGACACCCCGGATGGCCGCGAGATAAAACAAAGTGTGGTAGGAGTGTTCGCAGGTAGTGCCTTTAATCCAAACGAAAGCATAAAATTGAAAGATGAGAGTTCAATAGGGCTTTCTTCCTATGCAGCTAGAATGAATATTCAACTTCTTAAAGCAAGTGACTTCAACAATAAACTACAGCAAAAAGGTTGTCCGTTAACTGTGAGCGTTCAAAGAATATGCAAGATTTCAAGAGATGAAAAGCAGGTTAGAGAAATCATCGATGATATATGGAACAATCAAAAGAAAAGCGAACAGGTCCTCTCAACAGCCGCCGAGAACAACAGGAAAGTATATGAACTCGAAAAGCTCCTGGAAAACCCAGAAAACAATTCGAACGCGGTGTGTGAACTTGCGACGTGATTCTCAGATTTAATGTTTTTGCTTCACTTGCATGGCTGAACAAATATACCTGCAAAAGAAATTACTTTTGAAATGTCCACTGTGTGGTAGAAAGCTTGAATAATTTTTCGAGAAGTTAAAAAAGCCTGAGGTGGCTCTTTCAAATCTTCGGTTGGTGAGTGAGCGTAGACTGCCAAAAACTGGGTTGGTTTGGACTAGAATCCAATGTATACACAAACTACGCCGCGGGTGCTTCGTTTGGGTCAAAATTTTGGAGCTGAGTTGAACAATATCTTCAAAGCTTACGCTTTATTGACCGAGTGAACGAAGGTGTAGATGAAAGCTTACTTCTTAATCATAGCCAAGAATTCATCGATGGGTGTTGCTGGCATACTCGTTATTTGCACTGTTCCACGAGCGCCCAATTCTAGAGAAACTCGCATTATAGCTTCGTTGTTTGGCGCCTCAACAATGTTGACGAAATCATAGCGCCCCAAAACAGAGTACTGCTGCAAGACTTTTGCGCCGAAGGCTTCTATTTCCTTATCTACCTCTTTTATTCTTTCAGGTCTTTTCTTAATTGTTTTCCTACCTTCAGAAGTGAGGGTGGACAAAAGAATGTATATTGGCACAAAACCACCTGTCAGATAAGGTAGAGGTAATAAGCTATTATTCTTTGTGGATTTAGTTTCTGTTGAAAACTGAAACTCTGGCTTGAATTAACGTATTTACAGAAGAAGCTTCCACTTGAAATGCCTTACGCGGTGGAAAACTAAGTTATTTGACCTAGCGTAATTTCCGTAAATTTTAACTTCGAACTTGAATATTCATCTATAAGTGAACAAATTTGAGAAACCCCGCCAAATGGGAACTTGAAGAGTTTGCTAAACTGGCAGACATGGTCGATTTTTTAAAACTAGAATACCATCCTTTTACCGCTATTTCAAAGGAAGCAGTCAAGCGGAAAATTATCAAGCCTGATGAAGCAAATAGGTTGTACTCATGTTTTAGCGTTTGTGTTGGTATAATAGACATTTTTGAGGGACAGTTTTATCCTAGTGACCAAACATCGACTGGTCTGGATAGATGGGAATGGAAACTAAAAGACGGAATAACAAGAGAGATTTTTCTGGAAAAGGTAAAAGCATATGCGAAACTAAATTTTGAACTGAATTTCAAAACGCCATCGTTTTTATAGGCAAGTAACTAGAAGACGAGCGCGGTGCAAAACAAGCTTCCTCTTAAATGCCCAATGTGTGGTGGAAAGCTTTGAAAAAAAAGAAAAAAGAGAAGTAAATGTGCTCATACCGAGGGTTTTACTTTTTCTTTGCTGGTTTCTTTTCTTCTTTCTTAACTGGTTTCTTAGCCACTACCATAACCTCGGGATTTAAAATATGTCAGTAATTTGTATTTATAATTTGTTAAACAAAAATAAAGAAAGAGCTGTTTTTTATGCTCAGCAAATCAGATTTTCTGTTTGTTGAGTATTGTTCTAAAGGTTTTGCCGCAGCACTCGCACAGACCGATTGTAAGTTCTGTCCTTTTTCCTGTTTTGTCTGGTTTGCCAGCCATCTTCCAAGTTTTCTTAGGAGCTACTTCCTTTCCACATTTGGGACATTTTGCCATGAGTTCGCCTCCATTAATGTGATAACAGACTTGATGAGCGGATAAAACTTTGCCTATTAAACTTCAGCGGCTAATCGCCAGATAACGTTTACTCTATGGAATAAAAATACAAAATTATCGGACGCCCGATAAACATCAATCGAGCAAGCTTAGCGTTTATTGTTGAAAATCCACTATTCGTTTTGATTTTAGTTTAAATTCTTTTGGGAATCCAGCGAAAACTAAGTTGGAAAACTGGAGGTTGAATTAAACTTTTGGAATTGCCAAGTTTTAAATAGCCTTTGATTGCATGGTGATTGACTGGAAAAGAGCCACAATAACCGAGGATTCAGAAATTGTTTGCAGAAGATTGCAGAAAATGCGGGAAACAGTTTGTTCACATCCTTAATCTTCAATCATACGGCAATTATCGTATGTGCCCAAGCCTTTACCAATCCCTTTGGTCCAACTTCATTACTAACGGGAGCGAAATCTACTGCCATCCTTCAAACGGATCCAAAACACCTCTTCCAAAAGTTAAACCCAACCATTGTGTATACTGCAACCAAAAACTGGTAAAGATGGCGGCAGTGGTAGGAATGAAACACTTTGAAGTTTGTCCTTCTGCCTTTGGTCTTTTTCTCTGTGCTTATCAAACTGAGCAGAGAGGTATCACCACACAGATTTTCTGCGAAACAAAACCAGAAGTGAAAGCAAAACTAGCTAAACCTCACACATCAGACCGCAAAACTAATCCAAGCTAAGCAACAATCACTTTCAGGAAACACTCTGCCAATGAGTAGTTTCTACGCTTCCTTTTTGAACCAATTGTGTACTTAGCGTTTCTCATGCCCGACTTGGCAAGACCTTGTGATGCTTGCGGAAAACAACCTGTAGGCGGTGGTGCACATTGCCTAAAATGCAACATCTACTTCTGCTTCACTTGTATGGTTGAACAAATCTATCTGCAAAAGAAACTTCCGCTTAAGTGTCCAATGTGTAGTAGAAAGCTCAGTCCTTAAAGCAAGAAACCACTTAAGGATAAAGCAAGTGAATTTAGGTCCGAATTGATATAGAAACTAGCAAGGGTTTGGAATGATAACTGGCAACATTTCAGAAGAAGAATTGTGCTCTTTTATCAAATCTGAATTTCTGTCTTCAAAGCTCAGGGAAAAAGATGCCCTCAGCGAAATAGAAAGAAGAAAAAAATCAGACCCCAGTGGAAGATGGGATACTCACGCTAGACCTGTAATTGGAGAAAAAATGAAGGATTGGTTTATCGAATATTTTGGTTCTAGAACACTTGGCGACAAATGGGAAAACTGTTTTGATTACGAGAAAAAATGTAAAGGACAAAATCAGACCTTAGAGCGGTCTAAAATCTTTTCATGCAAATGTTATCCTGACATGTTCTTTCTTAAACCTATGCACATTGCCTTAGAGCTTGACCACGGAACCAAAGGCTCACAAATCAAGAATGCTTTAACAAAAGCTGGTTTTGACGGACTATCCGATGATTGGAAAAAAGTCTTTCTTTTATTCTTTGATGAATCAAAAAACAGACAAATTGAGAAGTCCATCAAAGAAAAAGGTTCTCAAAGAGTCTTAGAATTCTACCAAAGCCATCTAAATACTGAAGTTATCGTAATTTAGTCTTTTTCACATCTTTTTTCACTTTGTAGCCGTTCAAGGACTAAGTGCCTTTCTCTAAAGAAAGCCATTGCTCTTTTCGTGTCAGCATGTTTGAAACCTTCGTATAGAGTATCAATCATTTTTTCTAATGGAACATACTTCACTGCAAGTAGGTATTCTTGAATTTCCCCTTGTTTCCGCCACATTATGTCTTTTTGCATGTTACACATGATTGGGACCAAGTATAGTCCTATCTGTCCAAATTGGGATGCCTAAGACTTAAAACTCTTTTCCGTCTTGATGAGATTTTTTCTTTTTTCTTTATGGTTCTCGATATTTTGTCAATTCTATTAACTAAGATTTGTTTTTTGGCAGGGTCTAACTCTGCCTCAAGTTGTTCCTTAAGTCTTTTTCTCTGCTCTCTTATTTGTCTAATTAGAGGACCGCCACTTTCTGGACTCATGCTTGCATCATCTACTATTAGTTAAGCAGCCAATATTATTTTGTTAAGTTCTGATAGTTCACCCGTTGTAAGTATTCTATAAGTTCTTATCCTGCTGTTCTTGAGTGGCAAAACATTGTTTATCGAAGTTTCCAATTGCTTCCACTGAATTATTTTCTTAGTTTTCTCTTTTACAAGTTTTGATGCATCTAAAATCTGAAGGAACGTAACGTTTTCATCCATTTCAATCGGCTTATTTTCCCCCGAGTAATGGATGTAATACTTAGCTAAAGCTGATGTGAGGAATTTTCCACAAACCTGAGTTGGTTTGACGTTTGATTCCTCAATTTCAACAATTAGTTTAATCTTATCTTCTTTGAGAACCATCATGTCAACGTTACAAAATTCGTTTTCCCTACTTTTTACAGGTTTGAAAAACAATGGAATGCGTTGTTTTCCTTCGCAAGCTGGGTCGCGTAAAAGCTTCAGGTTTGGGTATTTAGAAACGATTTCTTGGAAAATTCGTCCAACTTTCTTGTGGATGATATTCGCTTCTTTGGATACGACGGTCATGACTTAATCCTCACTTTAACATTTGCAAGGCTAAGGTGCATCTTTCGAGCATATTCTTTGGTATTCTCTATAAGTTTCAAGTTGTTCTTCTCTTGATACTCGGTCTCCTTGAGGCTGGTTTAATACCTTACATTTAAAGCCTATTTTAGAACTCAAACTTTCCAAGCGCACGTTAAGAGCATTATACACGTACTTGCCAATCACAATGACGTATTTCGGATGAGCTCCCGCCACAACATCTCTAACATACATGTCCCATGAAGTATGAAATATCCTTTCTTTTAAATCATCAGTAATAGACCCTTTATAAATTCCAACAATGGAGGCATCTATGAGCCAAATTCCTCTTCGCTTCAGTTCATTCAAAATGTTTACTTTGTTTCTTAACCTTCCAAAATAAGGTGTCGTTTTAAGCATTCTAGAAAATCCTAAATCGTACTCGCTTTCACTCTTTGCGACGCAAGAACAGAAGATTTGCCAGAACTGAAAAGTTCCTGAATTACTCTCAACCTCTTTATTTAGTAAATCTTTTTCTCCATAACCAAGGCAATAGACTAACCTAACAAATTTAGTTGGGTAATTTGGAAGGAAATAATCCTGTTTTATCTTGCTAATTCTAACTTCAAAGTCATTTTCACTAGTGTAGACATGTGATTCAGCAAGGAGAAGAACATTTGTTTGAGCTGGTTTCCACAAGTTCCAATACTCTTGTATTTGTTTTAGAACCTGTAAGGATTCTACAGAATTCTTTGGAACATAGCTGGTGATTGAATTGTATGCTTGTTCTAAGGTCATAGTTATAAGTTCAAGAACTTGCTTTTATAAACTTTCAAACCCACTGCTTATCCGATGGAGATGCCACCTGCGTTCATCTTTTTCTAAATCCGGTTTCTCTTCAAGGCAGTTATATGAATAGATCCGTTAATCACTGAAAGATGCGATTCTGTATCCCTAACGAAAAAATTAGTAATTGTTTGTTTTAAATAACTAAGCTGCTTAAAATAATATCATATTAGAAACATAATTAAAAGAAGGCGATTTGTTGCTTACCATCCTCAAAGACTGCCAGAAAGAGTTTGATGATGATAAAGATAATGTAAGTTATTTTAAAGCCGTTCAGCAAACATTCGATGCGCATCCAAAAAATGTTAACATGACTGATGTCGCATTAAAATTTGCTGTTTTAAACGAATTATATAGCACTCACATCATGGCTACATACAAGATGATTAGTCACATTCTTAAATTAGCTACCGAAGAAAACTTGGATAATTTGCTTAAATCGGGTGACCCTGCAGCTGTTGAAAAAATTCGCAAGGGACATAGAATTCTCGGAACAAATAAAAAACGTAAAAATAAGAAACAATATGATTTCTATTCATTTGCAACAAAGTATTGTCATTTCTCTAATCCGAATGGCTATTCGATATATGACCAATATGTTGACCGGGCACTAATGAGGTTTCGTAAAGATAAGGACGTTCAATTTTTTGACCAAAATGACCTTTATCACGCTGCGAGTTTCATCAAAATAATTGATAATGTAAAAAAGAAAGCTAATTTTAGTGATTATCAACAATTAGATCGGGCTTTATGGATTTACGGTAAGAGACTGGAGCGCAGTGCAAAAAGAAAGAAGAGAAAATAACCTAGTTTGGGAAACTCCTTTGAACTATAATGCATATTCTTTTTCTTTTTCAATCGTTTGCATTTTGTTGCAGAGAGTTTTGAATAGCTTTTGATTTTCAGTGTGAACTGGGAAGGCACGCTTTGGCTGAATATCCTTCACCATTTCGACCAACTGGTCTTTGCTCATGTGCCCTGAGGCATGAACTTGATGGAAGTTCATTTTGAAGTGGTCTACCCATTTATGCATTACTTCATCTTCTATGTCTTCTTCGCTAAATGGCTCGCTCATACTGTGGATGAACTCGCTGCCAGCTTTGGGTTTTATGTCAATTAGTTCAGCAAACTGGTAGAAATCCAAGTCCATTATGAGTTTGCTTTGATTCTTGTGAACATACTTGCTATCCACCATCTTGTTCATGAACTTGCGTTCCCAAGCAAAATAATCCTTTTCATCGTACGTCCCAGACTTCTTTTTCTTGTAATAAACACGGATGCAATCATCTCTAAGTGGGTCTGGAACAGCTAAATGCTCATCGTTGAGCAGTTTTGTTAAGAGGTAAGCGGTTTTAGGTGTAATGACCATTCTCCTATTGTTCTTTTTTGCCACTTCAAAGAAACTATTGAATCTGTCAATGTCCCGGCTGGCATGCATAGTGAATACGGCTTTGTCAGTCGAAGCAACTATTTTATCGCTCAGTTGTTTAACTTGTGGTTCAGAATAGTTCTGTCGCGTTTCTTTAATGGCCATCCTTGTTCCTTCACAAATCAATGCGACAGGCTCAACTTCCTTTGCTTTTTCAAGGAAGTTTTCTGTAAGGTCTTTTCTTGGACCATGCCTTCTCAGGTCTCCAGTGTAAACAACTGCTCCTTCAGATGTATGTATGATGAAGCCGTATGCAGCTGGAATCGAGTGGTCAACCGCAATAGGCTCAACTGTTAAGTTGTCAATTTTGATTTTGTGTCCAGTCCTAAACTTGTTGCAAGGATGTTCGCCATAATTCGCAAAGAAACCTGTCTCCTCCATAGACTCCATGAACAGCTTGGTTCCGACACCCATGCAGACTGGAATGGAAGGATCCAAAAACCCAATGTGGGTTATGTGGTCAAAGTGGGCATGTGAAAGGAAAACGCAATCGATTTCGGGTTTAGCGTATGCAAGGTTTGTCGATGCGAGCATTTCTTTTGAGTATAGACCGCTTATTTTTGGCAGGAGACCAAACTCAAAGTAGTCTCCAAGACCATTGAGATTTCTGGGTTGGAGCCAACTTGTAAAGTATTCCTCGCCAAAAGTGAAAGACTGCCCGAAGTCAAGAAAGATTTTTGTTCCTTTGTCCTCCAAGAGAATTTTGTTGCCACCAATCTCGTTGACGCCTCCGTAAAATGTCAGTTTCACCATTCTTCAATCATCATTTGTTGTGCATGTTTTTAGTATTAAACTTCAGCGGTTAATTGACAAAAAACGTTTGCCTTGTGGAAGAAGCCCAAATTTATCGAACGTCCGATAAACATTAATTGAACAAGGTTATCACCTATTTTTAAAAATCATCGTTTGCAGCAAAATCAAAAAGAATTGCTTACCGTAGCAGTTCGATAGGAAAACTGGGTTGAGATGCTTTAATCGATTTTTTGCTGATGTCTAAAAGGCACAGGAGAATTACCTTCTTAGCAGACCAACCTTAAGATTTTTAAGGCAAACAAATCAATTTAAAAACTATGTCTTCCATTGTCGGGGCAATTTTCCCCATTTCACCTGAACATGCTAAGCGTATGTTTAATGAAGGACGAACAGTATTTGCCAAATATACTAATATGTGCCGTCTTGGTGTAAATTCAAAAATTGTTTTTTATGCAACTGGAGGAACTGGAGTCGTGGGGGAAGGAATTATAGAACGAATTGAGAAATTTAGCCCTGAGAAGGCTTGGAACTGTTATGAGAGCAGGCTCTTCTTAGATTATGAAGAATACAAACAATATACTTTGATATCACCAATTGGAAAAACAAGTAGACCCTTATCTGAAATAACAGTTTTTGTTCTCAAAAAAATCAAGCAATTTAGAACAAGGCACTTAACCTTTAAAGTCACTCCTTCTGGTGCTTATTTAACAAAGGAAAAATATCTCAGTATTTTCAAAGAAATGGAACAAGCCCCTTAGAGAAACCATCAGTGAATCACTAAAGTCTTATGAACCAACACAAAAAAGATAGGTCTAAATAGATTGAAAGTTGATTAAAATAAAAGCGGAACTGAAAGACTTTGCCGAATTAAGTTAATACTGCCCCACAATTAGCACAATGAGTACTATCTGCTTTGTTTCTTGCGCCACAGAATTTACAAAATATCATCGTTGGAACTGTTCCTTTGCTCAAGGCTTCTTGGGCTAACCGTTTCTTCTCTTGACGAGCTTCAGTCAAAGCGGTCTGAATTTCTTTTTCCACTTGCTCAATCTCTTTGCCTTCAACACTAGAGATGTGGTATTCTCCCGACTGTGTTCCACCACCCACATACAATCTAACAGCCTGAACACCAAAACCACCAATTCTTTTCGTAGTAATTCCGCTAATTTCTTCCAGAGGCAAACGAACTCTCTGGCTATACCTAGAACTGAAAACGCTTTGTTTTTCCATATAAATCATGTTATCATTGGTAAAGACCACTAATCCTTTCAGGTTTACACGGTTCTCGTTTGGTTTCAAGGGAGGAACGCAACGGCAGACATATTTTAATTTAATCTTTTCGCCTTCGACCAATCCAAGATTATCGATGCAAAACTTGAATTCCGATTCGTTCATTCATCTCACTATAGACCTTCTTCAAGCTTAGGCAGTTTTAAGGTTTTTGCATCATTCGGCTTCTAACTACGACTGCTCGACATGGACAGCACAATGTGCCTAAGTAGCTTTCACTTGAATGCCTGTCTTGGTTTTTGGGTTTCATTAGTTACCTTAAACTCATAATCGATAAATTTGCAGAAAATTAATAGTATTCGGAGAAGAGCAATGCACAAATAAAGTTTACTTAGCTCTGCTTTAAGTTTTTGCACGCTTGGAAACTAAACGATAAGCCGCTGTTTTTCTGAGCCTAAGATATTGTGAAAAACTACCATTCTATCCTAATGGGTTGAAAATTACGCTTTCCCTTGGTTCGAAAGAGAATCTTACCGCCAATTTCGTTAGCTCCGATATAGAAAGTCAAAAAATGAGACAAGAAGTTCCCTTACTTAAATACATCCAAGTCGGAGAACTCGCTCGGCTCCAATTTTCCGAAGTCTTGCTGTGGAATCTTCAAATACTTCCACGTTCTCTGTGTCAGGTCGGTCGCATATTCACACCATAACCTTGCTGCTCGATCCTTGTGTGGTACATCAGGGTCCTCACGCCCCTTTGTCTCAATAACATAATGGTCACCATTTTCCAAGACAGCGATGAAGTCTGGTTCATAATATCGCAAATTTGCTACAGAGTCCGTGTATTCAATTGAGAATCCAAAACGAGACGGAAGTTTAGAGAATTTCGTTACATCTCTGGCTGTTTGAAGGAATTTAGCAAAATCTAGCTCAAACTCATTATCGCATGGTACTCGATTAAGAATACATTTGGATGCCTGATATGTTAGCCTCGAGAAGGCGAAAGGTTCCATGTCAGAGATTTTCCTTGGAGAACCAGCTATTTCGGGTATGCGCTCTTCGACTATTACTGCTCGAAGAGCCTTGATAAAAGTCTGAACGGTAACATATTGGCTAACATTGCTACCGATTGCCTTAATTATTGTGGGGTCTTCCAAGTTGACTTTTTCCCCAAAAGCTTGTTCCTCCAGAAACTGTCGAATCTTTGGTACCAGATAAGCGAATTGAGAAGGGAGTTTAAGGTTCTGCGCTACCTCTTTTGCATAATACGATATTATTTCTTGAGCTGTCTGAGCTTGAGGAATCTTGTATTGTCGCTCGACCAACTTCTGAAGAGTTAGGAAGTCATAACCTTCGTACTGGAATGTTTCAATATCTGCTCCACTATCTTTCTTCGGCAGCCTCGGACATTTCAATGTCTTGACATCCAAAGACTCAATTTGCTCAGATAGGGACTTCTTGCGAACAAGTATAGGACTTAGAACAGGTATCTCAATATCCTTATCTGCCTTATCGAAATCGACAATAATCGTGACTATCTTAAGTTTATCTTTGCCAAGCTCGAAAGTGCCGAACTTAACTCCTTCGTCCTTCTCCAAGTCTTCTACGAAACTGAGAAATGCGGTGTTTCCAATTACATCTAGCCTTTCTACATAGTCGCTTGTCAGGTCTCGAAACATTAGGCGCAAACCCCTGCCGATCGTTTGTTCTGGGAGAATATTCGCCTTAGAAGTGTAAGGTCTGAGACCGATGACTACGGTAACGTTCTGAACATCCCATCCCTCACGAAGCATCAACACGCTCACGATTGCGTTTACTGAACTAGTCTCTCTGTCAACATTTCGTGCGACTTGCCTTGCTATGTCTAAGTCACGTTTTGAAACATCGCCTTTTTTGTCCGTGTGTATAACTAGAAGTCGGTCTTCCCCAAAGTCTTCAGGATAATGGTTTTGAAGGTAGTCTCCTACATCATCAGCATCGTCAGTACTATTCATCATTACGAACAGTATTGGCTTCTTTCTTAATGGTTTAAGTTGCTGCCGATATTCTTTCCATCTTTCGACTCCAGCGGTTAAATAAGCTCGGTATTTGGTACTGGCTATGTCAGACCTAGCTTCGTGTATCCCTGAGGCTACTCCTTTGATGGGGCGTTTAACAATTCCATCCTGTATAGCTCGCTTCAGAGGATAATCGTAGATAGTCCATGAAAACAAAGTACCTTGGCTAAATCTTGGAGTTGCGGAAAAGTCAAGCTGTGCCCCTACTCCTCCTGATGCTTTACTGTTTAAGTCACGAATTATATCGTTCCATTTTAGGTCTTCATCGTGTGTGTGATGGGCTTCATCATTTATCACGAGAAGAGGACCATTTCGCTTGATTATACGGGGAATAACGCTTTCGACGGACTCCATTGTGGTGAGTGGGTTGCGACCTAAAACACCTGTTATTTCGCTTGGCTCATCGTCGATTTCCGCAGGTCTTTCATATAATTGCTGAACATTTGTAAGATAGAGTGCTCCTTCAGAACGGGCCCGGTCACCCTCCCCTCGCATGTAGCATTCGAAATCCCAGCTATTCACAAACTCTTGAGGTAGTATGGGGTCTGCACGGAATATTCTTCCTCCGCCGAAGTCTAATCGCAATCTTTCAAAAACGATAACGTTGGGAGCTATTACCAAAGCTGTCTTTGAATAGTATTTAGGGTTCTCCATAATAGCATTGAGATACTGCCAAGCAACTGCAAGAGCCATTACCTTGGTCTTACCGCTGCCTGTAGCCATCTTGAAACAATATCTCGCGAAGTCATCGTGCTGTAGCAGCTCCAAATGCTTCGATTCGAGCGCATATTGTTCCAGCATATCTCGCTGGCGTCGTATTTTACTCACTTCGTACAAGTAGACAACTGTCTCCATTGCTTCGCGTTGAGCTGTGTTATATTTGAAAATGTGACCATTAGCTAACCTATGGTCCGAGTGAAACCAATAGTTAAGTAAGGTCTTTGTCGTGTCGGTACATCCTACAGGCGTAACGTAGCCGCTCTTTACCCAATCGTCCACTGATTTCCTTATTGCAGGAACGCAAGGTGCTGTTCCAATTGGAGCTACTACCTTCAATTCGTCTTTAGAGGCTGCAAATCTGGCTTGAGCAGCTTTTTTATTCTTCATTTAGACCTTCACCTGAAGTGTCTTGGTCGTGTCGTTCCCCAAAATATCGACGACTTTCACTACCACTCGGTATCTTCCACGATTATCATAGGTCTTCGAGGCTTTTGTTAGAAGGTCTGGTTTTTCCCGTGTCCGATATTCTTGCCATTCATTATGGAAAGTGTCATTCTTGTTGTTCCAATCGACAGCCCAGTAATCTACCCATTGCGACCAATGCTTGATTTCCTTCTGGATATCTGTTGGCACGTCATCTGCAGGAATCACGAAATCATTTATGGCGATAACAACTTTTTTTCCAGCCGTTTTAAGCTTGATATCAAGTGATGCTAGTTCGAAGAAATGAATATCCCCCTGCTCAACAGCCTTCCTATCAAGAACTTCCCTTGGGATACGAAGGAATCGCACGTCGACATTAGCTTGAGCAGCTTGCTGCTTTGCGAGCTCGTTTAGTTCAAAAGCGAAATCCCATCCTAGAACATCGATGCCATTTGTTCTCGGTGCCTCTTTTCCTGTTCCGATTGACCGTTTGAACTCGGCGACAATTTGTCCAACGTCCAGAGAAGAAACTGGCGAGTCAACCGAACCCACGTGAATGAACCGTTTTCCTTTGGTGCCGTGAAGCCAGAGGTACCCGTTTAGAGGTTGAGCACCATACAATTTAAGAATAAAGCTGATGTAAGAACGGATCTTAGTTGCAGATTCTTCGCCAAATTCGGAGGTCTGCCAAGCTTGACGTTCGTACTTACCAAGATTTTGAATTACAAATGGTTTCAGGCGGTCTATTTTTAGAAGCCGTTTTCGGGTTGTGTGAATTGAAAAACGGCTAAGGTCGCATGCTATCCAACGGCGTTCGAGCTTTTCAGCAACTGCTGCACTTGTGCCGCTTCCTACGAAGCAATCCAAGACAAGGTCGCCCTTATTTGATGAGGCTTCGATAATGCGTTTCAGAATGGATTCAGGTTTTTGGGTCGCATAGCCGAGGTTTTCCGTTTTGTCTGCAGGTTGTAACATTGAAAGACGCCAAACGTCGTCAACCATCTTTTTATCAGATTCAATGTAAATGATGTTTCCTTGCTCATCACGAGCATTTACCAACATTTGTTTTTCTTTAGACCAGACTCTTTTTAGCAGCTTTACTTTTTCGGGGCGCTTTTCATATTGAGCTTGAAAAGTGTAATCTGGTGTTTTAGTATACCAAAAAATTACCTGATGGTCTGTAGCAAAGCGATTAATATTTCCTTGTATCTTGTTGTAGAAATGCCATATAACCTCGTTTCTGAAATTCTGTTTTCCAAATACCTCGTCTAGAATGATTTTTGCGTAGTGCCCAACATGCCAATCTAGGTGAACGTATATACTGCCCGTTGGCTTAAGCAATTTCTCAAGCAGAACGACTGTATCATAAAACCAATGAAGATAATTATCAAGGTGAGTTTCCTCTCCGCCCCATGTGTCTCGGTAAGCTTTCTGTTCAATTATGCTGGGCAGTTTGGTGAAGGAAGTTTCATTGACTTGATGGTCTGGAACCTCTACTCGATAGGAGAAGTCTTCACCTGTGTCGAACGGTGGGTCAATGTAAATTAGGTCAACAGAATTTGCAAACTCGGTTATGAGACTGGGTAGGACGTACTTCTTGTCTCCCCATATTAGTCTGTTTCGCCATTCTGTTGCGCCTTGTCCAGATAGGAATGATTCCATAGACTTCTGACGTTGTTGTGAAGATTCATTTAGAGTTTCAATTGTCTGGAATGGCAAAGCAATTTGAAGTGGAGCATTTTTGTTGCCTGATTCATCATATTTACGGTCCCACGACAGTTCAACCAATGTCAACGCCGATGTAATTCATTATTGGATTTCCCTTAAAAGCTCTTGTATACAGCAGGAAATGTGCTTCACAGCGGAGGAATTCGTGACCCTGTGGACAATTCCATTTAGCGATTGCGTGTCTCTTGACTGCTGGAATGCACCAACCGTTTATGATATCTTGGAATTTATCACTTGTCAAGACACAAAAATGTCAGCAAAGAAGTCGTTATTGAATACCTAAAGAAGCATTTTGCCTTAGAAAATGGATGATGATTAGCTTTCCTTGGGTTGTAATAACAAAGTTAAATGCTTATAAATTCAAGTAGCCAATTACCAATATGCGGTCTTGAATAATTGATGAAGACAGAATTGGCAGACCTAATCAAGGAACTGAAGTCTATGAAGAACTTGAACAACTTTGATGAAGCTGCCACTAAACAATTTATTATTTTAAGAGTTCTGGACAACTTAGGGTGGAATATATACGATATCAATGAAGTCAGACCTGAATATCCAGTTGACCCCAAGAATACAAAAGAGAAAGTTGATTACGCGTTAGCTCAGAATACTGATAGCATGGTTTTTGTTGAGGCAAAGGCTGTCGGTGCAGACTTAGAAACGGAGCAAAAGCAATTTCTTAACTATTGCTTTTCGAACAACGTATCCTTGGGAGTTTTGACTAATGGCTTATCATGGTGGCTTTATTTGCCTAGAGAAAAGGGAAGCTGGTATGAACGAAAGTTCTATTCCGTAGACCTTATTCAGCAAGATGTAAACACTATTGTCTCAAATTTTGAAGACTTTTTGTCTAAACAAAACATTTCTAATGGAAAGGCTTTGGAGAGTGCTAAGAAGACTCTTGAGTCCAAACAGAAAGACCAGAAAATTAAAACTGTTTTACCCCAAGCATGGAATACTCTGATTACTTCTGAAGACGAGTCTTTTGTAGAAGCTCTTAACAAAATGGTAGAAAAAATAAGCGGTTATCGCGCGCAGGATGAAGTGATATCAGAATTTTGGGAACAAAATATTTCGAAGCTGCTTCTTAATGGTGAATTATCTGTACGGGCAACTGGATCAAAAATATCACAAAGGCAAAATGGGGAAGAAGAGACAGCAAAATATGTTAGAAAAGGCTTTACTGGAAAAGTGATTACCGCCTTTACATTTAATAAAGAAAGACATCCAACCAAATCTTGGAAAGAACTAATGCTTATTGTTTATGAAGAGGTGAGAAAATCACATTCGCAGGACTTTGACAAAGTTCTGTCTTTGAAGGGTAGAAAACGACCCTATTTTACCAAGAACTATGACGAATTAAGAAACCCCGAAAAAATTAAGGGAACAGACATATTTGTTGAAACTAATCTGAGCTCAAATGCTATAGTCAAACTATGTGAAGAAGTTTTGAGCTTGTTTGGATACAAAGGCGGTCTGAAAATTGAAACTGATTAGACCGCTAATTTAGGCATCTAAAGCTGGAAATAATCGAAGCCTTGTGTCTATTTCTCGAAAAGTGTTGACTTGAGGTTATAACAGCAAGTTATTTTGACAATTGGTTGAACCAAAACAATCTAGTTACATAAGTGTCTCTGATACTGTAAAAGACGCTGTTAGAGAACTTCTTAGAAAGAACAAATTGCTAACTTAGTTTAAAATGGACACACTCAATTGAAAAAATATTTCCTTATACCAAATTTGCGACGCGAAATTATACAAAACCTTAATTGTTTTTGGGGTATAATCTCATTTTAGAATAGTGAATCGAAGAATGAGCATAGATAAAGTAAGAACTAATGCTGTTGCTTTCTTTACTGAGGCAATTGTTAAATGGAATGAATTGATTGGTTTGTTCAACATAATAAATAAAAGAAGTTTAGTTCCTAGCTATATCATAAAACAAGCAAACGACATCCTTGTGTGGTTTCAGGATAATTACGTCGGTCGAAGAAAATTTTCTAGTTTCAGCATAATTACGAATCTTGGTAATGGAAACCAAATAACGGAAGACCCCATTTTCAATGTCATTTACGGTGGCGCTAACATAATGAACATAGTGAACGAACAAGAGCGCTACCTTCAGGACCTGAACGCGGGTTGTGCCGCTTTAAGGGGCATCTTGCATCTGTCAAAGAACTTGAAAATGTCCCCAAGATAAACCCAGAAACAGAAGCACTCTTGCGAATTAGGAAAGTACTTTCAAGGTTCAATATAGTTGTTGACCAGTTCAAACGAGTAAGAAAAGACAAGTGTCCATTTGAAGTTCAGGACGAATACGACATCCAGAATTTACTTCATGCCATTTTAAGAATAGATTTCAACGATGTAAGAAAAGAAGATGTTGCGCCAATTTGCGCAGGTTCTTCTTCAAGAATAGATTTAGTATTGAAGCAAGAAAGAATTCTTGTAGAAATCAAAAAAACTAGCTCAAGAATTCGAGAGAAAGAACTGGGTAATCAACTAATAGAGGATATTACTAGATACAAAGACTATCCTGATGCAAATATTTTAGTTTGTTTTATTTTTGACCCTGAGCACTGGATAGAAAATCCGGAAGGATTGAGACATGATCTAGAAAAACAATCGAGTCAAAGCCTAACGGTGGAAGTAATAATTTGCCCAAATAACCTATAATTCTTATGGGATTTAGCTTATTTTCGGAAAATAAGAAAAAGTAATATAATTTATTTAACCTACAAGTTTAACTTACTCTACTGAAAACAAGATAAGAAGGGCATAACAAGAAATTTTGTAACCATGTCGGCGGAAACCGTCATTTAAGTATACTTTCTTACCAATTCTAAATAGCAAACGCGTCAAATTCAACCACTGATTTTCCAAGTTTAAGGTTCGTTTTCAGGATTGTCTTCTTCGCTATCATCGTCGTCGAAGGGATCATAAGGCTCTTCTTCTGTTCTCAAATAATTTGACCTCCGTAATCCTTAATTTTTATTCACTCTTTGTGTTTTTGAGAAAATCTTCAAATTTTTCCTGTTCACCAAGACAATTATAGAAAGCGTGCTCCAAGTATTTTCTCGTCCGCGGAACCAGCGATGCTCTCTCTCTATCAGCCCACCAAACATACTCAATGTTATGAGTTTTCAATATGTCTTGTCTGGTTTTATTTTTAAGTAGGGCGCACTTAAGCGCAACTTCGCACATCGAACATTTGTCATTACATTTCCTGGGCACAGGCGTTAGTCCACAAGCTTTGCATTCAATAGCGACTTTAGCTTTAGGCACGTAGAAATCGATTACAGCATGAGGAAGAAATGGAAATCTAACCTGCTTTTGTATTTCCCAATTGGGAAACACTTTTTTCAAGATTTGAAATGTAATTTCTTCCCACGCATCACCACTTACTTTTGGGGACTTGTTTGAATAATGAGGACCGTACATTTCACGCTAACCTCGTCTCAGAACAATCTTATTTTAGTGAGTTATTCTTTGTCTGTTATTTCTCGTCTAATACAATAGGTAATTTCTTTTATGTAAATTTTCAGCTTTGCCAAGTCATGAGGAGAAACATGCAGCCCTCTATGGACAATGTCGTTTCTTATCGGACTTGCCTCTCTCAGTTTAACCAGTATTCCTTGCCGGTCAGGAAAATACTCTTTGAAAACCTGTTTCCAGTTGTCCCTTTTTTCGATAATAGCAGCATAATCAGAGAAATCCGCGTAAAATATTGGATCAAGGTTTTCAATGTCCGTTAAAGCTCTTTTTTCGCGGATTTCTTTTTTAACTTGGCAGCGTTCTACTACATCTGGTGGAACTTGTAGTTTCCACCAATCATGCCCAAACATTTTTTCCATTACTCTGCTTATAAAAAGCCTAAAGTTCTCTTCAAAGCCCGTGATCTCGCAATAGCCCTCGGTTGGAATCAACGACACCAGATTTCGGTCAGATGCATATTTTTCAAATTTGGCTTTTACTTCACTAACTATATCAAGGTTGCTTATCGCAATTTCGAGTGATGGGTCTAACTGAATTGCTTTATTGAATTCCTTTTCCGCCAATTCAGGTTGATGGGTGTTTGCATATGCGGCGCCCAAGTTGTTATGAGACGCAGCCGAGTCCGGATCTAACTCAACCCATTCTAAATACTCGTCTCTTGCATTAATCCAAAGTCCGTTCTCAAAGAATATGTCGCCCAAGTTGGAGTGAAACAGCCAATTGTTTGGTTCAAGCTTTATAGCCTCTTTGAGCTCGCCAATGGCTTTTTCCTTTAGTCCGAGCTTTAGATGGATAAGTCCAAGTAAATTGCGGGCGAAAGCTGTAACTTTTATTTTCTTTGATTTCTCGAGGTACTCTTTTGCTTTTTTGGTGAAGCCTTTGTCAAATAGCGCTTTGCCCATGTTCGTAAGTAAAACATAGTCGTTTGGGTTGCGTTTTAATCCTTTCTCAAAATATTTGATAGCATTTGTGAAGTCGCCTTTTTCACTATAAAGTGTTCCGAGACGCTCGTATGCGATTTCATCTTTGGGCGCAGCTCTGATAGCTTTTCTGTAGTATTTTTCAGCTTTGCCTGTCAATCCCTTTTCATGATACGCCTGGCCTAAATTTGTGTAAATGTATGCGTCCCTAAATCCTAAAAAGACAAGCTGTTCAAAAATAATAATTGCTTCGTCAAGCATCCTTTTTTCTGCAAGTTCCGCGCCAACCTTTAACAGTTTTTTGCAAGCTATTGGAATTGCCAGATCAATTGGCACGTCTCGCCGATTTACCATTTACCCTGATTCTTCCTATATTGAAGAAACGCCCTTATATCAATAAAAGCTTGCTCATCAAAGCGCGCCGAAAAATTGAGGTTTAGGCTCAAAGGTTATTCTTCTAGCCTGATGACAGCCTTGAAGCAATCTTACCACGCGCGGCAAATCTAAGGTTTTGCAGTTCTTGTTCCTGAAAATATTATAAGCGATTCATTATATAGTGAAACACATGGCAAAATGTGACCGTTGTGAAGCAGAAGCAACACTTCCTTTTGAGTGCCGCTTTTGCGGTGGTCACTTCTGTATGTCACATAGACTTCCAGAAAATCATCTTTGCCCTAATCCTCCTGGGAGTTCACCATTTGGTTCTTATGAGTCAAAGAAAAATATTATCGCCCCAAGTCAACAAAATGCAGCCCCAATCGAATCAGAAGCTGATTTGCCTTTCAAAAAGAAACCACCATATTCACATAATCCCAAAAAGCGGAAATCATTTCCATATAGGAAAATGATTGGCGCATCATTTTTAATAATAGTAATAATTATTTCAATTGTTGCTGCATTGGATTGGAGCAAGATATTAATTCTTCCCATAGGTTTTCAGTCGTCATCGAATCCTTCAGTGACCCCTCAACCATCTAAAGAGGGCAAAACCGCTTCAGATTACAGTCAGTCTGTTTTAACTATGAGCCCTCAGGGGATCACTATTACAAAGGATACCAGTTTTACACCTATTATCAACGTGGAATATGAGATCTTTGCAGACGGGCTACCTTTTGACCTAAATTCGATCCCAGACCCAAACGTAATTATTAACAGGCTAGATTGGAACGACTTCTCCATTACTCTTAATGGCAGTCCAATTCAGTTTGAACATAACGAATATTCCGCGTTGGTTTCGTGCGATCTCAGTTCCGTGATAAACGATGCTGGTTCATCTCCTTTGAATATCATAGTCCGATATCGAGACAGCAGTATCTCCAAAGAACTTGTGACCACACGAAGCAGCTTCACAATATCTGACATAGACAATTACTGGAATAGCAGCACCATAACAATCGGAGCACAAGGGTCAGCGTATTCATCAATGCAACAAGTTTTTGACCAATATGCAACCGTAATTTCAGGCTTCGTATTACTCCAAGATCACATTGGCGCGCTAAAAAATGACTTTACTTCACTTGACAACTGGTATTCTTGGCTGTACACCCTGCGAGAATCAACCTCACCCGAGGCAGCATGGACTTCGTTCCAGCAATATGTAAAATCAAACGGCGTAGAAGACCTAGTTGATAAGACATGGACCGAAATAAATGCCCTTATCAAAGCAATTCCTCAATTGGAAAACATCACTGAGAATTATCCGGATGTTCTAAGCCAAGCGCTTGTAAATGTAGCTTTGCAGTCTGTATCTTCACCTTATGCTTTGTTGTCTACGCTTAATACCTTAGAATCTAGTTCAAGTGGAAGCGACATAGAAAGCGCCGTTAATACAGCAACAACAGTTCTTCAGGCAGTTTATGTTCAGCTCGCCTCCGACTTTTTCGGATGGGTAAAGAGCGCGTCACCATTCAGTTACGAAAGCGATGTAGCAAATGCTGCTCAGTTTTATATGGATAATTTAAATGACATCCGAAGTCTGAAAGGCTTTTACGGAGTGTCTTTTGGTCCAATAATAGAAACTAACGAACAATTCCAGAATGTGGGGCAAAGAGGAGTAGCTTGGTGGCCTACAATCTACAGTGAGGTAATCATAGGATCAATGTCTGACGAGATGCCTTACTGCGCTTCACCTCAAGCTCCTACTGCCTTTCCGATGACCGAGGTTCACTGGATCTACAACTTGGGGCCGAACTCGGGAACAACACAAGTCTTTACGGTTTACTTAGCCACAGAAAGTATAGTCCAGAATTATTTAACCGCAAATGGTTTTGTTGTCAGCAACTTACCCCCAACTGCGTCGGAAAATGCAAGCTTTGGACAGGAACGCTTAATTTCAAAGTATTTTCTTCAACAACTAAATGAAAATGGAAATTGTTACATCGAAAACTCAAAACTTTCACAAGACATAATTAAACTATCGAACTTCTTCCATGACTTTAACTCAATTTCAAACGGAATTGGGGTAGCAAGAGAATACGGTTCACCGGAAAACCTGCTGGCAGAATTAGACCAAAACACAGTTCAAATTAACCTTAGTTAAAACAATAGCGCACGCACAAGTGACCTGTCGGTCAGGAACGCTCACTAACGTGCTAATGTGAATCATGTTCACCTTTTCGTTTATGAAGATTTAAACTAAAATTTGTAAACCCGTATTTTTTCCTACTAAACGTGAATGTAAACTAACCCTCATCGCTTAGTTCGATTTACAAATTAAGGCTTGATTATTGGTTATTTATGTAAATAGTTCCCAAAAGATAGCCTTCGTCTTTATTTTTTTAATTTTTAAAATGAGTCAAAACAAGTCTTAAACCTGCTTAGCATATAACAGCCTAATATCACAAAACATTAGGGGAAGTTGAACGTATTATCGGTTGGTACTTATGAAGAGAACAGCGTTAGCACTAGCATTCATCTTTGCCTTCCTAGCATCCACTATGATTGTAGTTACTACTGAACATTTTGGATCAGCTCAAAGCGGCACAAACGTAAGCTACATAATCAGCACAGATACCACTTGGACTCAAGGAAACAGTCCATACAATTTTACAGGAAATGTACTTATCCCCACTGGAGTTACCTTAACAATAGGCAATGGTGCCACCATTGACCTCAACAACTATTACCTAGAAGTTAATGGCACATTAATTATTCAACCAGGAGCAACCATTAACATTGGGCTCATAGGAGATGGCATAGATGTTTATGGCACTATGTCCGCTGAAGGCACAAGCGCAAATCCAATTCAAATAATTGGCAGCGTGCAGGGTCACATTATTATTGCCTTCTATTCCGCTGTTACCTTCTTTCCCTCAAGTATTAGCTGGAACCCAGTGACAAACTCCGGCTCTCTTATAGAAAACACCATTTTTAACCAGACAGGATTGGAAGTGCAAAGCGGAACAAGAATTATCAACAGCACGTTCCTAAGTGGAGGATTAACGGTAGAAAGCGCCTCACCCACAATCGTAAACAATGACATTGCAACTGGTCTGAGCGTTATTCAAAACCCTAACATCCCAACCAACGCCACTGCAATACAGCCTGAAATTTCAAATAATACCATTGGAGGCGGTCTCTATGTCAGCGCTGGAGGCGGCATTGTCGACGATAATGTCATTTCTGGCCTAAATGTAAACGATGAATATGGAGCCCCTGTGTCAACTTTAATCATCCGTAACCTGATAACCAGCGCTACAACGGGAATTTCTTGCAGCATACAAAGCGCCTACAACAATAAAGCAACTATCGAGAACAATACAGTCACAAATAATACGGTAGGAGTTCAGATAGGAAGCACAAACGTGCCATCCATAATTAACAATAACATTTATGGAAATTCATACAACGCAAAACTCTCTGGAGTATCCTCACAAATTAGTTTACCAAATAATTGGTGGGGAACAACCGATGTTCAAGCAATCAACCAAACAATGTACGACTTCAAATACGACTTCACCCTTGGCATAATAAACTTCTTACCCATTTTAACCACCTCAAATCCCCAAGCCCTACCTAACCCAACTGCACCAACAACAACTCCAACAACTTCACCTACTCCAACTCCAACAACTTCACCTACTCCAACTCCAACAACTTCACCTACTCCAACTACAACAGCAACCGCAACACCAACACCTCTCCAGACAGTAACTTCATCCCCAACATCAACCTCAAGCCCAAGTTCTACACAATCCCCAACTTCAACCCCAACCGCTCCAGAGTTTCCAACTTTGGCAATTTTGCCGCTTTTCACAGTGATTATACTGCTATCAATCGTATTTGTAAGGAAGAGAATACCAAAAAATCGATGATCCTCAAGGCTTTTGTGGCAAGTTCATGGATTTTGATGTGAGCCCAATTGAAGTGGATATTTTTAAGTAGCAAAAATCGCAAAGCAAACAACAGACGTTGCCACGACCGATCTTTCCAATAAAATACCCAATTTATCAGTAAAATAACGCTAAGAATGAACAGTTTCAAAAGACTTAAATTAAAACTGTATCTATTCAGAATTAACGAGGGTTAGCGATGAAAACAGAAACTATTGTTGTGAATCTAAGACCTATCGACCCTGACAAGCTGGAAATAATAAAGGTACCTGAAACTAAAGAAACATTCAAGTTTAATTTATTATTAGACGCAGTGCCTGATTCTGTTTGGAAGGATTTCTTTAATGATGAATTACGGAAAAAACCGATACCGTTAGATTCCCAAATCGATTTTGGAGGAATGAGCATTTATATAGTCAGCACACCCAGCAAAATCAATGATATAATTGAGTTGGTAAAAAAGCTCGTGAATTCCACTAACGAGCACGTACAGCAGCACAACAAGAGATTGGCGGAAGGAAACGAGATTGAGAGAAAAATGAATACGGATGACGGAGAAAAAATCAAACGGATGCGTGAAGCATTAAAGAAATAGAACAGATTTCTGACAGCCAAATCAGCCAAAAAGTCTTAAATCTACAAGTTACAGAATAAAATTATTCAGGGTTTTGTATTGGATACACAAGGAGTTGCTGTCGCTTTAGAAAAGACTTACGTGCTTGTTGTACGAGTGGTTAATTTTCAAAGAAATATACCAATCAAGAATGTTAACGTTAAAGTTTTCAGATTGGAAAAGGCACCAATAGCGCTCCAACAATGGGCTGAAAATCTCAAAAATGGAGTTCCATTTAAAAAGTTGATGCTCTCGATGAATACCGATAATGATGGTAACGTAACTGCTGAACTTGCAGAGGGCTCTTATGAAGTGAAAGTCGAAAAATACGGTTTAATTAATCCTTTTGAATTAACGCAAAATGACAGAGTTCTCTTTATTGAACCGAAAAAGCATTGGTGGCAATAAGTCTTAAATCTGTGTAGCGTAGGATAGAAGAACTGATACTATTAAAATGCCAATAAATGAAGATGAACTAGAAAAGATTGAAGAACCTAAATGGAAGAGAGTTCTCGCTAAGATGGAAGAGGGAAAATTCTATTCAATAACAGAAATGAGCCACATGTTAGTTGGAATCCGTCTTTTTGAGGAAGATAGTTTTAAACAATATTTACCTGAAAAGGTTCAAGGTAAGAAGAAATTATCGTTTGAAGAGGTTATTGAACCATTGGTCGAATTCTTAAGTGATACAACGTATATAGATTCTTTCCTACAATCTCAAGTTGCAGTAGGGAATTTAATCGAAGGTTTCAAAGGCGATTTACCCTATTATGGGAAAAAAATGTAATTGAGAACACTACGACTATTATAAGACTTTCTTACTCGCAGTATTAGCCCAGTTTTCATTGAAGATAAGTCTTAAATCTGAATAGCATAGAAAGTGAACTGACTGATTATGAAATGTCCTGCTTGCAATCAAATACTTCAACGAATAGAGGGTGTATGTGGCGAGTACTTCTGTATTAATCCTGAATGCCTTGAAAACAAGAAAATACACATGCAGGGATATGCAGAGTTTTACGGACTAACCCAAGCAGAAATATACGAAAACTATCATAGAGCACTCGCCAAAAAATAGGAAGGAGAAATAGCCAAACACTAAAATAAGGTAATTAAGATACAAATAAGGTTGAAAAAACAACCTGTGGAAAATTTGAATGACGATTTTTGTCCAAAGGGTCCTTATTGTGGTAGCGCTCGCCTTGAAGAAGATGAAAATATCGTTAAGTGTCTTGATTGTGGCATGGGGACGTATAAGGCAGGTAAGCATAAGGCAGGTTCCAGATAATTACAAGAAAATGGCATCGTTTTCATTGAGTTTGTTATTAATTGGCAAGGCACTACAGAGATATTTGGTTTCTTCTTCTAATTTTGATAAGTCTTAGTCTGCACAGCGTAGAAATAGCCCTATCAGCAAGACTTGTTAGACCTAATAGTATGGAGATGTGAACAAGCGAGTCAAAAAAAAATAGCGAGTAAATGGAAAAGAAGGACTTATTATCTTAATCGTTGAGTATAATGATGTGGATAATGCTGTTCGTAAGTTTTGTGAATGTAAGAATTGTTGGGTAGAGTGATATGGAAAACTTTGAGAGATTAAGTAACAAAGTTCTCATTAGAACCTGCCCCTGTGGCGTCGTATTCAAAACGTATGACCCAAAAAAAGCGTACCATGCAAACAGTTGTAGGATAATTTACGTTAGGAAAAGATTTAGAGCCATAGTCCAAAGAAGGAAACTAAAGCAAAAGAAGCTTGAAGAGAAAACTAACGCGGGCGCGATATGGTCTGTTGTTTAATCGCTTTATAAGGAAGGTAGTGCAGTAGAGGGCAGTTGCGATGATTAAATGGTGATGGAAAATGTCGGAAAAATCTAAAATTGTTTTCGTTGGAAATAAGATGCCTATGGACTATGTTCTGGCGATTATTACAGGGCTGTCGGCGAGTGATGATAAAGAGATAACTTTGAAGGCTAGAGGACAAGCAATAACTACAGCTGTTGACGCAGCTGAAATAACGAGAAACCGCTTCCTAAAAGACCTGAAAGTACACAAAATTGTGATAGGAACAGAAGAGATGCCGCCAAGAGAGGGCGAAACCAGAGCACGGATGGTTTCAACAATTGAAATAATGCTTACAAAAGAGTAGGAAAACCTTCGAAACACGTGCTGCCCTTGTCACGATATTATGTGTTGAAGAATGTTGTCTAATTTGCCGAAGACCACAAATGGCAGGACAACTTCCTCTTAATCGGTGAGGGTTAAACTAAATTTGGTAAACCCGTAAACTTGCGGGCTAAATTAAAATTTAATCCCCAAACCCACAACACCAATACTGCACTACACCATACCACAAACCACAACGACACAAAACACACAAGCCAGTAGCTCCACGAGCGTCTCCCAGTCTGTCTGTCAATGTCCGTCAGCCTCTCCTATGTTCGGTAGAAAATTTTCGAGAAGATAAGTCTTAAATTTGGACAGCTCAGAAAAAGTTTATGAAAAACTTATCGTTAGAAGGCGTGTAAGAATATCAATTCATTTCTTTAATTCATGAAACTTAAATCTGCACAGCATCTAATAAACCAATCAGCGCTAATCCGTCAAGTGACAAGTGAGCTATGCTAAACAGGAAAAAATTGGATTCGGACATATTTCATTTAGAAGTAAAGGACGATGAGCTATTTCTCGGAGACAAGATAGAGGGAACTTTAAGGATAATATCCAACCAAGAATTTGATATTGAAAAGATTTGGATTAATTTAAGATGCCAAGAAATCAAGGAAAAAAAGAATGCTGCTCTTTATGATGACGTTGTTCAGATTAGCGACAATGTGCACATCAGGCTTGGAGATAAAAAAGAATTCCTCTTCGCAATGAAGTTGCCGTTTGTTGGAAGAGAAACATTTGACAGCTTAAACCACAGTATCCAATGGTTAGTGTATGGGTACATTAAGATAAAAGGAAGCAAAGAACCCATAAGCGCAGAAGGCGGCGGTTTTATTCTTGTTGCCAAGCCAAGAGTATTAGTTAAAGAAGCGAGTTCCAATAGCACGAACGTAACCGAAACATTTCATATCGATTATGTTGGTGGTCAATGCTTCAAAAATGCTGATTGCTTATTTGGAATTGTTAATGTTACAAAAGACATTTCCGCAGCAGTTGTCCGATTATACCCTCCTGGCACTATCCTTAAAATGAAGTCAGGAAAAAATAAACTCATAGCCGTGAAAGAGGCAATTATTGAAATTTCAACGGGAGCAAAATATGATTTTAAAGAATTGGGAATGTGGTCAAAGTGGCCAGAGCCCAGAACAATCCATTACTCAGAACTTAAAAATAATAATGAGCACTCTCTAAATGTCTCTTCAGAAATTTCTTGTAAATTCGTACTTTTGGAATCCCCAACGTTTGTGGAGATAGTGTTTGAAAATGAATTAGTTTACAGTTTTTTCAGAAATAAATTTCTGAACAAATCTGTAAAAACTGGTGATACAATCGTTTTAAGTATTAGAGGACATAATTTGCCGTTTTATGTATGTTACTCTTATCCAGAAGAGTTCGTGAGGATTGATGGAAATACACATATCTCATACATAATTTCCAGCAATCAAACTACGAAAATATATCCAACCCTTATTTCAAATAAGTACACAGTAAGAATGTATCCATTTCCACCTGAAGAATGCATGCCAAAGATTCCAAGTCGATATAAAGATATTGTCCAAGGTGGTCATGATAAACAATACGTGACGACAATCCAAGACCATCTCGATCTTAGTATACCTCTGGCGACAATAATTTGAGTATCGCTCTGAGCACCCTTTCTCGAACGTTCTTTTGTCGACCGCTGAACAAACCGAAGAGAGCGTTTTTAATGCTTTAGGTTTGCCTGTACCAAGACCTGAGGAAAAAGATGTTATTGGTGGCAAACCCATTTGGGTAAAAGATGTCTAACGATTTAGTTCAGAGTAAGACTTTTTCACGTCTTTTTGGCTAAATTACCGGCAGTATTTATAGAATTTTGCATAATCAGTTTCTGCAATCATTTTACCGTCTTTTTCAATTGCAACGCATGAAAAAATATAGTCTGTCCCTTCACAATTGAACCCTACTTCGGGTATTATTCCGCCGCAGTTTGGACAGTGTTCACCGGCGTTGACCTTTTCTTTGAGGAATTTTCTTATGAGCTCCACTATTTTCTTTGGCGCAACTGAATTGGGGCCATCCAAATAGAAAATTCTAATAAGGTGGTCTTCATCCTTTTCTTCAGCTTCTTGTTTTTCTTTCATAAGTGATATACTCCATGGAAGGTGTAACAATTATGCTAGTTTTTGGATGTGTCGGAATTCTTCGACAGGACCAAAATCCAATCTGAGTTTATCTTTTTATGATTGTAATCTCTATCGACTATTTGTTTACATAGTTTTGGAAAAGCTTCATACGCATTTCTAAGAAGGAAAAGATACAAGTCTGAATTCGGGTGGTCGACAAAGGCATTGTTTATGTTTCGAGTTGAGCCGCACCTTAGTTCTACGCCTAATTCTCTTTCGCAATCTCTGACTATAATATCAGCGTCAAACCCAGTTTTTCCAATTACGCTAGCATAGATTTCTGAATCTATCAATGCCACTATTGTTTCCATTTGGAACCAAAGCTCGAACCCACCACCGAATTCAGCTATCATGTCTAGCTTATGCGCCATGTCAGGACTTGAAAAATGCTCACATACAATATTTAACAAATTCATTTCAAACTCATTCAAATAATTCTTTCCCCAAGGACTCATAATCCAGTTTCTTAATGGCAGGTCAAACTGCGTTAAGGGTTTAGTGCGCGTTTTATGATTTTGGTTTCCTGGTTTTTCACTTCTTCGTAGGCATCGATAATATCTAAATCATTGCAGAGTTTTTTTAAAACGCTTTCAGAACCCAGTGTGGCGAGCCCTATCATTGCAAAAGCCACGAGCAGTTCATTGTAATCCAACTCCATATCATAGCGGCGCAAAAGGTCAGCCCTAAGAGACCTACGAAAAACAGTATCAAATGCCTTTGGAACAGTTATCGTCCTTTTAACTCTCTCTTTTCCAAACTTTCTTATAATTTCAGGAACGGCTTTTTTAACAGCTTCATAAAATTCGTCAATATTCTCGTATGGTACTATATCCTCTTGCATGACAGCCAACTGCCATTAAGGTATATACGTACGTAGACGCGTACGGGTATTTACATCTTTCGAAGATTAACGTAAGGATTTACTCATTTTGTCTATGTCGACGATTCCGACATAATAGTTAAACGCCGCCAAAGTTAGTCCTGTCCAAGAGCGAACGGCTGCTATGCTCCAGCCTTCGTCAAAGAAGTTTAGCGCGCGGAACTTGTAGGCTCCTACCAATAGTTTAAACTAAAATTTGTAAACCCGTATTTTTTCCCACTAAACTTGAATGTAAACCTCACTCTCCGCATCCATTATGGGGTTTCCTTGCATCTCGCGGAGTAACCGATCCAAAGTATGTCATTGAAGGCCATTACTGACTGGCGCAAGCACTCGGCAAGTCGATCCTCATTGATTGGGACTTATCTTTCGGACTGTAAAAACGACGCCTCTCTGAACTCTTTCAAAGCCTCGTCGTACGACTGCTGTTTATAAAATGCCTGACCCCTTTCAACATGGTCACTCGCGCTTTCGTTCGCTGACGAAGCTACCATAGTAACCTGACCCAAAACATATTATTAGACTTGGCAGTTCTTATAACTTGTTTTCTCTGCAAGCCCGGGCCTTCTGTTGCTGGAAATTGGAGAAACAAAGCGCACGCAGAGCATATGCCATTTGACTACCGCGCGCTAACAAGAATTGAGTCCACCGGGAAGACCATACGAAACGTTTGGGAGTATTTTCGGTCCAACTCAATGGCAAGAAAACGGTTGAACGATTAGATTTCAGGGGCTTTCATGCGTGAAATTTAAACGTGAATTCACGTCTAACCAAGCAAGTCAAGTTTTCTTGAGACATTAAACGGTTAGGCTTATCATAATGTACATTCAAAGTTTTTGTAATCCTGTGGTCTCTGAGAATGGCTCCAAAACTTTTTAACATCGAGACTGTTAACTAAAACAAAGGCGGAATGTGTTACGACAAAAAAAGGAAAAAAAGTTGTTATACTTCAACTTAATAGTCCAAGTACTTCATTTTTTCCCGACCAGTTGCAGCTGCGAAAATTTTAAACGGCATTCAAGTCTTTCGCTAACCATATAGAACTAAAATCGAAATATAGATACCCTTCATAGGAATGAGAGTTTAAACGCTCAAGTGAAATCAAAACCTGCGCTTAAATCAAAGTCAATTTTCTACGCTTCTACGCGTAAAATGAGCGTAAACTGAGCTAAACTGATGGTTAGGGGATGGTGCAGGGGGTGGGATTTGAACCCACGAACCTCTGGAGGATAGGCTCCTGAAGCATGCGCGCCGCTCTCTGGTAAAGGGCGGTTCTACGCCTTTGACCATGCTCGGCGACCCCTGCGTTGCATTGCTGTCAAGTTTGAGAAGGGCCGGGGCAGGGATTTGAACCCTGGCAAAAGGCTCCACAGGCCTCTAGGCTACCAAGCTACCTCACCCCGGCCGCAATCCCTAATATTTTCGGGTTTTTTTGACCTCGGCCACTTTTTGCTGCGATGAGCTTTGGCTTCTTTAGATTCATAGCATACACCTTATTTTCGTTTACGGAAGATTTTGCCGCCATCATTGTACTCTCCGGTAATGTACTCAAAACCTACGTCGACCAGTTTGCAGGCGTCTTCAGCAGTGAAGGCCAGGCGCGTTATGAATTGGTCGTTTGGCAGATCCATCACCCGTAACGGTCTTTGTTTCCGCCACAGCCCAAATTTTTCGCTCCTAAAGCGCATATTTGGCGAGTCCTGTTCTGTATTCTAACTCTAATATAATTTTCCGAGAATTTTTTGCCGCAGTCATTGCATGCGAAGGTCTGGGTTTCCTCGCCGGTGCTTAATCTTCTTGGGCCGTTAAGATCCATGCTTCTGCTGTTACAGTCGGGACATGATGGCCTGCGATCTGACTGAGATTCATTTGGGAGCGCTCCGAGGCCAGGAACGGATTCTCCGTTTCTGACTTCGGTATTGCCAAATATGCCTGTTGGAGCAAGCGCCTTTCCCCGATCCTCAGTCTTAATCATTTAATCACCCGCTTTCGGTAATTCATGGAGGGCGCGAGATGTCGTCTTCGCCGGTGACCGGATGCTTCACTTTGTCGTCCCAATTGATCACTTGATTTGTATGAACAGTTGAGCTGATGTCAACCAGGAGTGTCTTAGGCGATCAACGTTTGCCTTTTTTTTGGGGTCTATTTCTTTTGTTTACTCTCTTCCTAAAATTACATTAAAGGAAATGAGGCAAGAGAATTTACACCTTTTTTGCATCTTACAATTAATGCAAAGACGTAATCTTAAATTCTCTTTCTCAGTACTCTATTGCGAAGGATTATGGTCTTGTTTCAAAGATCATGTCGAACATGGTCTTAACTGTGCTGACAAACGCTCTAAGGTCGATCTTTTCTTGAAATTGTCTAAACATCCAGTCGCATGGAACGTGTAGTTGAGTCCATCTATTGTCTCCTTGTGCGGCTCGTATGGTATGACCCCCCCCGCACCAGGCGCATCTTGGAGTGCTGTCTTTAACCATCGATATTCCTCTTTCATTAATGGTGAAGACGATCCAGCTAGTCTGATGGTTAACGCCCTTGACTGAAAATATCCTAAACAGTCTGGCAATCTCCGAACCTGTGTCGTCTATTTTGGTCTCGAAAATTCCATCAAACATGGTTTTAACTTTGCTCACAAACATACTGTCATGTGCCGATGGGATTAAGGTGAAGAAAGCCAGAGCATTCAGGCTTCTCATTTTGGCCGTGACTAATTGTAGAAACTTGAGAGTCGTATCTGAATTTGACTGGACATTCAGATCTGTAATTGAATCAAACACAAACCTTGGTTTCGACACATTTTGACAGATTTTCTGGCATGTGATCATCACTCTTAAGAGGTCTGCAGGGTTAACGGCCACGAATGGTTCGTCGCCCGTAGCGTCTCGAACTCGCCAGGAATACGCGTCAACAAGCCTAAGGTCACCTTTCATTCTGTCCTTTTCATCCATAAGATTTTGAATTGACGTTTGAATATCATGGCAATCTTCCTCAGTGGATAGGTATATCCCCGTTTCCTCGTTCGAAAGTCCTCTGGCTATGAAAGTTTTGCAGAAGGTTGTTTTCCCAGCCCCTGATGGGCCCGTGAGTAGGTATACGCCGCGAGGAACCTCTCCATGTATCAAGAAACTTGCGCCTGGAAAATCCTCCATTTGAACCGCCTTCATCGTAAACTAATGGATAGAAACGTATAGGAGGTTTACCGTTAAATCTTTTTTGCGTAATCATGTATCTTGTTAGAAAGTAGGAGCTTGTCCAGCATTAAAATCAAACTGTGTTATTTCCTTGCAAAGATGAAAGATTCCTCTTTTCGTCCGCCTGCTGGCAACTATGCTATTTCTCTCGCGCACTGATTTGATTTATGCGTTCCATCGCTTCTAAAATCACCAGCTTCAAATCTCTGTGTTCAATTTTTTTTGTCTCTAAAACTGGGAGCCCAAAATTCAAGTCGTCTATATCTTTTAGGTTCTTCTCAGCTTCTCCAAGTGTATCAAAAAGCATAATGCCCATTAGACCACTGAAAAACTGTCTAAAAGCGTCCTCATCCAAACCTTCCCGTCTCGCTTTATTCTTAAGATATTTGTAAAAATCTATCATGCCAGGATCCAGTAACAAAAGTTTATGAGTCGGGTCAGCATCAAAGAACTTGCCTTTCCCACCCAGCAAGCAGTCAATGCAAGTCACCGCGTCCACTTTAACTACGCCAAATTCCTCAGCAAGCATTTTCATCTCATTATTTGGACCGAGGCACAGATCCCCATAAACCAAAACTACCCTTCCTGAAAAACGGGAGAGCGTTCGTTTTAGAACTTCGCGAAGATTCTTCTCCAAAAGAGCGTAATCTCCGTGGAAGAACTTGCTTACAAAAACCAAACCAGCATTAAGATCGCCTCTTTTCACGAGCTCCTGGATTTCCGCCTTCAAAGCACTGCAAGACACTAAACAAAACTTCTTGCCTGACTGAGCGTTACTTTCAAGCAAACTGTGAACCTGATTCTTCACCTTTTGGGAACATTCCGCGCTTAAATCTGATAACTGTGCTTTAGAGGGCATAGTCTCAATTTCCGAAAATATGATTATAGTAAATAAGTTTTTATAGGTTACATTTTAGGGGGCTCTTTCTCCAAATTCCGATGGTTTGCTCTAAACAACTTATTTGTAAGTTTCCGTTTCGATTATGTTTGGCGCAAACAATTTGATTAATAGACGAGAATAATGATTTGGGGATCATTAAAAGAACAGCGCGCACGCTAAAGATAGTTCCAAAAATATAGCCAACCCTAATTCTCATGCTACTCAAGTTTAGCAAATTTGTTTTACTATGCGACGTTTCTCAGTGTATTCACATTTAAGCTGATTTCTCTATAACCAATTTTCCATTTCCCAACGTTTTTAGTTGTAAGCGTTCTTAGCTTGTTTGAAAGAGTGAATCAGGCAGTTTCGGATTGACTGTGATGTTATAGATCAGCACAGGGTTTCCGTTTGATGAAGTATATGAATAGTCGCCTGTGCCACTCCAATTCTTAAGATTTGTCACAAAGCCGGTCCACACTGTGCCCCAAAAAGCCCAGTCGGATGTATAGTTGCCAGATACGTATGCGCCATAGTTGGTGCTATTCCAAGATTTTTCTTGACCTGTATCAAGGATGTAACTCCAGTTGCCAGCCTCTCCGCTCAAAACGTCAATTCGTACTGTGAGGTTTGATGTACCTATGTTTTTCCCATAGCAAGCATGTGTTACTACTATTGACCCTTGGGTAGTAACGTTGGCCATAAACTCCAAACTGGTAGCGTTTGCAACACTTACTAATTGAGTATTACCGCCACCCTTACTCCCGCCATTGTAAACCCAAAGGCCACCAGCAACCGCAGCAACGACAATAACAATTAAGACCGCAACGAGAATGTATATTGTTTTTTTATTCATAAAGGTGCCAAGTTACTTATTTGACCAAATTTGATTTAAGCTTTTCCAAAAGTTCTTTAAGCAGACATTTTCCAATTTCCGAAACGCTGATTTTGAGATAGACAGAATAGGTCAAAAATAACAGTGTAATGTTGATGTTTTTCGATGGTTAAATGGTAAAGTCGCATGGAACGCCAGGAGGCACCATTTGTGAAGTCGTCAGTGTAGGGCATTTTGTTTTGAGGTATGCTACAATGCACAGTGGGTATACTTGGAGTCACACTTTCACTTTCTCCAGGATCTCCGCGATGCCCTGGAAAGCCCTCGCTAAAGTCAGGTCTTCCATCCTTCAGAAACAAGAAGCCCCCTGCATTTCAACAATACACTTAGAAGAAAAAAAGAAGGAAGAGGTTACGAGTGATGAATAAAACGTTCCTAATTTGGCAGGACCTACCTCACCCCGGCCGCTTCGGCTGACTTCGCTTCTTTTTGTGCTTGGGTGAAACATTTACGTTTTTCTCAGCAATATTAACTTGTCTTTTTAGTAGGAAGGTTCAGTCACTAAACCTCGCCTGTTTTTCCAGTAGTAAATTTCATGCTCGAAACGCCACCAATTGGTTTTAGTACAAAACGTAAACAATTACGGCTTGAAGAAATCTTGCAAAGAAAAATTCAATGATTTGTAGTTTAAACCTACTCTCCGCTACCAATAAAATTCTATTCGAGCATTTTTGGCTCAAAAAGGTCGAGTAGTCAATTTTTAAGGTCATCATTTAGGCAGATAAAGCAGAAGAAGCAGAAGAAGAAGAGTGCTACCACAGCGTCTTCTTCTTTTAATGAACAGATTAATAGCACTTTTAACAGATCAGACTTGAGATTTTAGCCATACGCCAGAGATTAATGAAACCTTTTTTTGATAAGCAAACTTTAATGCTTCCCCCATACAAATGACTGGTCACTGATCTAGTATGGTTAGGCTAAAATGCAAGAAATGCGGAAACGTTTTCGAAATCGGTAATGCCTCAGCAGCCGCTCAAGGTTTTCTACTCCACGTTGGACCCTATCACCTGATAAAATGCCCCGCTTGCGGCAAAAGAAGTATGATGGATACTTGTTCTTCGGTAAAGGATCCAGTCACCTGGCCTCCAGAGGAAAAACAGCATGTGCCTGTTCTCGAGACTCAGCTCACTGAGGAAGAGCTGGAGAAAAAACCCATCGAAGAATCCAAATATGAAAAGCCTTAATTTTTCCAGCATTGCAGGCGTCAGGCATGATCGACACTGAAAACTTAACACGAAAATTCGGCAGCCTAACAGCCGTCGAAAACGTTTCTCTTCATGTTGATGAAGGCGAAGTTTTCGGTTTTTTAGGACCCAACGGCGCTGGTAAAACCACGACTATTCGGATGCTTTGCTGCCTGATAGGTAAAACCAGCGGGCGGGCTCGCATCGGCAACTTTTCTGTCGACAACGAGGATGATTGTCTCGCAATTAGAAAAAACATCGGTTTACTGCCTGAAAACGTGGGCTTATATGAGAGCTTGAGCGCTTACAAGAACTTGGATTTTTATGGCAAACTGTATGAAGTTCCAGCGCAGAAAAGACAGGAAAACATCGAGCGTTTGCTTAAGCTTCTGGGAATTTGGGAAAGGCGCGAAGATTTAGCAGGCACATTTAGTAAGGGGACAAAACAGAAAATAGCGATCGCTAGAGCGTTAATTCACGAGCCGCAAGTGCTGTTTTTGGATGAGCCGACGGCAAATCTTGATCCTGAAGCGGCGAAAACGGTGAGAGACTTCATTTTGGATCTTAAAAAGGAGAAAAAAACGATTTTTCTTAACACTCATAATCTGGATGAAGCGGAACGGCTGTGCGATAGAATCGGTATCCTTAAAACTAGGCTCGTGGCTGTGGATTCGCCGAAGAACCTGGAGCGTAGTCTTTACAATCGCAAGACCATCGTGCATTTGGCAAACGTCAGTGATGCAGTGTTGGCTGCGGTTAATAGGCTTGGCGCGGTTAAGAATGTGCGTACTAGCGACAACAAGTTGATTCTTGACATTGATAATCCTGAAGAGTCTAACCCTGAAGTTGTTAGAGCCATAGTTAGTGCAGGTGGCAACATCCAGTACGTCACCGAGCTGCGTTCTACACTTGAGGATGTTTACTTGAAGTTAATCAGGGAGGCTTCCTCGCAATGAGACTTTGGAAATCGTGGATTGTAACTCAAAAGGATTTAAGTGTAATCAGGAAAAACAAGTACGTCTTTTACTCGCTGATTGCAATGCCGGCGATACTTGGTATTGTTCTTCCAGCCACTTTTGTCTTTGCGTTAAACGCGGAGTTGACGGCGCTTCCTCATGACCAGTTCATGGCGGCTGCCACCCAGCTCATAAACATCTCAGCAACGTATCTGATTGTTATTTCGGCAGTTTTGCCGTCGATCATTGCTTCTTACAGCTTTGTCGGTGAAAAGGTTGAGAAAAGCCTTGAACCCTTATTGGCGACGCCTACTACGGATGGCGAGCTTTTGCTAGGGAAGAGTTTGGCAGCCTTCATTCCATGCGTCGGCGTAACTTTCCTTGCTGCCGCCATCTCTGCTTCAATAGTTGATGTTTGGTCGTACGTTCGCATAGGCACAGTTTTGGTGCCGACCTTGTTTTGGATTTTAGCTGTATTAGTCATCACTCCTTTAGCTTGCATCATGAGTGTCGAAGCAAACGTGATTGTGTCCTCCAGAGTTAATGACATACGGGCAGCGCAGCAGCTGGGCGGATTAGTTGTGTTGCCTATAGTTGGCTTGTTGATTCTCGTTGTTGTGGGAGCTGAACTGTCAACAGTGCTCGCGGTTCTTGTTACTGTTGTGTTAGTGGTCGCAGACGTCACTTTGTTCTACTTGAGCAAAGAGACTTTTCAAAGGGAAGAAATCCTGACAAAATGGAAATGAGCCGCGTAATTCTAAATTTAAAGTCATTCACTTTGACGAACCCTAAATTCTCTCTGCTCAGAGAAGTCGGTTAATTCCTTGTCCATCGATAGGTGCTTTCCATCTTAAAACGCCACCGATCACCTTTGGGACTTTGTACCGTGCTAGCACTTTGAAGCGTGCAGTTAATGATACTTTTTCAGTTACGGGCATTTTATTTCTCCCGTTTTTTAATCATTCAACTTTTGACTTTAGTTGACGTTTGTTGACGGTAATGGCCGCCTATTGACTTTAGTTGACGTTGGCTGACGTTAGTTGACTTTTGTTGACGTTAGTTGACGCAACCTGCAAACGCAGCAAGCTCCTAACCAAAAAACCAACCCAAAACACAAACAACAATTTTCTTCCCCACAAAACCTCCCGTAATAGCTCGCGTTTAGTTATCCCAAAGGAAAAAACGTTTAAGCAGGAGAACGCAGGTCAATGACAGTTGTTCCCGCGAATTTGTCAAAGTACCTCATGAACGTTGGGTTTTTCAGCCGCCACCCGATAAGCAAGTCAAAAGGCAACAGCGGCAAGACCTTTCCAAAGTTCCTAATCGCTGCGTGATCATAAGACATTTTTTTTCCGTCAGTCCGGACAACCTTTAATCCCGTAATACGTTTGCCTATGCTTTGACCGTTAAAGCCTTCCAGCAATGTTGAGTAAAGCCAAAGCAGACCCACCGTGATGAAGAGCACAGTGCTTATTCCTCCACTGAGGACATTTTTTATGGACATGGAGAGAACTTGCGGAATAAAAAAAATCGTTATTGTAATGGCTAATATTATTGCGAAATCAATCGCGAAGGCTGAAACTCTTTTCTTGAAAGATGCGAGGGGAAGCTGGCTTTGTTTTCTCTGTATATCAGCGACTTCCGCCCACCCCTCGATGTCATGAACGATTCTTACTGCGTTTTCTCCAGCCCTGCTTAGCTTGTACTTGCCGGAGGGAGTTTGCTCTATGAAAGCTTCTAACGCCCGGAGGTGAAAACTTAGCTTTCCAGTATCGACCTTTAGAAGGTTCAGTAGATCGGTGAAGGACGACTCTCCCTTTTCGCTAAGATTAAGTAGTATTTCTCTTCGCAAAGGATGCGAAAGGATCGAAAGTATCTTTGAAACGCTTTCTTGTTCTACTGACATGTTTCAAAACCATACATCATAGTGCATTGCAACCGCTTTTGTCGTGCATTTCATAAACATGCATTTGCTTTTATATAAGTCCAACCCACTAAACACAGTAATTTTAAACCGGGATACGAGAGATAGGCTTTAAAGTGGAAAAGCAGCGCAATACCTTGTATGTCGAGCGCTGAAATGGCTGTCAAGGTTTTCCGTGAACTGGAAAATGAAGATTTCAGAATACTCCAAATTATTGAAACGGCAATGAGCAAACGCGATTTTGTACCCATCGAGCAGATACAAAAATATGCTAAGCTGCCGATGGACCGCATACTCTATACTCTTGGCAGGCTGAACAAGCTGGGTTTGATTTACAGGTCAAAAGGCTCCTATGTAGGGCACAAGCTAAACTATGCAGGCTACGATTCCCTTGCCATAAACGCCCTTGTGAAAGCTGGGATAATCGAATCTTTCGGCCAAATCTTAGGCGTTGGAAAAGAAGCCGATGTTTACGACGCATTAACCCCCAGCGGCGAACGAATTGCCGTTAAGTTTCACAGGTTAGGCAGAATAAGTTTTAGGCAAACCAGAAGAAAGCGTGGATATATTCGAGAGCATTCGACTTGGCTTTTCCAGTCGCACCTCGCAGCTGAGAAAGAGTTCCAAGCTTTGGGACTTGTTTATAGAAATGGGGTTTCAGTGCCGAAGCCCATTAGCCAGAACAGGCATGTTATCGCAATGGGTATGATTGAAGGCGGCGAATTGGGGAAGTACAAAGATATCGGTGAACCGAAGAAAGTTTTGAAGGAGATTTTGCGCAATGTAAGGAAGACTTACTTAAAAGCGCATGTTATTCACGCTGACCTAAGCGAGTACAACATAATCTTGAAGCCTGACGGGCACATCCTTATCATAGATTGGCCTCAATACGTTGCGGCTGACCACGCTAACGCAGAGGATCTTCTTATGCGTGATCTAAAGAATGTGCTTGTTTATTTTAGCCGCAAGTTCAACGTTGATTTGGCTGTTGGTGAAGCCTGCGACTACGTGACTGGGAAAGTTAGAAGCTTAGCGGTTTAATGTTTGTCGGCGTCTAAGACAACATAGAGTATGTTGTTTCCACGCAGCAGCACATTGCCGTAGTTTGTCATCAGCTGTTCGTCTTTGAGTTCGTTTGCGCCTTCAAGCAGGATGTTCATGTGGCCGTCGCATTTGATCATTTTTCCCTTGTATTCATAACCGTTTTTTAGGACAACCTCAATGTTTCCGTGCAGTTGCTTTATGAGAACGTTTAGGGGTTTTTTACTTGGTTCCATCATCATACTTTATCGTGTCCTTGTAATAATGCTTGTATTATCCATGAACCCATCACCAAATATAAAAGGCTTATGAAAGGGGTTGTCAACTATCGTTTCACAGCACAAGTTCTAAGGGACGCTAATTCGGCTAAGTCAAGTCTGCTGGAATTAGATGGTAAGAAAAAGGTTTTGAAAGCTTTAGATTTTGGATGCTAATGATATGAGCGCAACTACAACGAAGGCGATGCCGGTCCATAACAGGTCGCCGGTTAGAAAGTATACAATTGCGGCGATAATGATTGCAGGTATCAGGATCACGAACAGTTTTATGAGGACTATTATTATCAAGCCGATTATCACGAGAACGACGAGCAATGGCAGACTAAGCCACCCGAGTCCCAAGCTGCTAAGAATAGAATATATTATTGGCAGGAAGAGAGCAAAATTCATTGTTTATCCTCAATCAAACTGTGGGGCAATCGAGTAAATAACATTTTTGCTGCTAAAACGTGATGCCGCTGACTTCTGCGATTATTAAATAAAATGCAGCTAACCCTTTGCATCGTCCCCACGCCTCAGCGATTTCCCGTGCCTCAGCGATTTCCCGTGCCTCAGCGGCTTTAATCGGTCTACCCTCACAGTAGTAAGTTGAAATCACCCTCCGAATCCCGAAGTCGTCCGCGGGAAAAGCATCCAATCTCTGCATACCCCGCAGCATTGTCAACTCAGCCGTCCAAACCCCGATGCCCCTCACTGCGTCGAGCTTCGGGATGATTTCTTGCGCGTTTTTCCGGCTTTCCAGGCGTTCAAGGTCCAACTTTCCAGCGGCTATCAATTCTGCGGCTTCATGAATATACTCGGCTTTGCGCCCGCTTAATCCAATCTGCTGGATCTCATTTACTCTAATGCCGGCAAGGGTTTGAGGTGTCGGGAAGGCAAAGTAAATTTCGCCATCAATGTCGAGGTGTTCGCCAAATTTTTTTATAAGCTTTTCTTCTAAGCCAATTGCAACTTTGATCGAAATTTGTTGCTCAATGATCGAGTCAACGAGCGATTCGAAAACAGTCGGAGTTGTCGGGTTCTTCAGTCCATACAATTGCTTGGTAACCTCGGTCATTACGCGGTCAGCCTTGACATCCCTATAGAAAGAACAAAGATCAAAGTCCAAGTTGAAAATGAATCGGACTGCTTCTTCCGCTTTTTGCTTGTCTCCAGAAGTTAAAGAGTTGTGTGGTTTCAACTCAACACTTAATTTTGGCTGATCCAAACTTCCCACCGAAGCTACTCGAACTAGAGCCAGTTGACCGTCGAGTTTAAGCACTACACTAAAAAATCCGTCTCGGAAAGTCCGGATTTGTCTGTCACCATTTCGAAATATTTGAGCAGTCAAATCGAAATTGAACGGGGCAACTGCCTTAACTTGAAAAGATTCGGTAAATGCCAACGTGCCTCAACTGGAGCATTGGCTTTAATGCGGCTTAGTGATATTAAAGATTTTTAACCTGAGGTTGCATTGTAAGCAACAAAAGGATGGTAAACTATGCGCTTGGTCGTGCGTTTGGGCGGCTCGGTGGTTGCTTCTCCGGTTAACACTGAACTTATGGGCAAATACGCTGACTTGATTAAAGCAGTGAAGTCCCAGGGTCACGAGGTAGCTGTAGTTATCGGGGGAGGCGCGTTGGCAAGGGAATTCATTGGAATTGCGAAAGATCTCGGTTTGGACATGCAGGGGCAGGATGAGCTTGCAATTTCGGTGTCTCGATTGTACGCACAACTATTCCTAAAGCGTCTAGGGGAAGCGGGCTGCAACAAAGTGGCTATCACGCTCGAAGATGCCGCGCAGTGCCTTGGCGAAGGGAAGGTTGTCGTGATGGGTGGGTTGAAGCCAGGAATCACCACGGACGCGGTTGCGGCATTGGTCGCTGAAAGGCTAAAAGCGGATTTGATGGTGAAGGGCACGGATCAAGAAGGCGTTTATGACAAAGACCCGAGAAAACACAAGGATGTAGTCAAGCTGGACACTTTGGCATTTGAGGATTTACCGAAGATTTTTGAGGAAAGCACACATAAAGCAGGTATACATCAAATTATCGATCCTGAAGCCATCAAAGTCCTGAAGCGACACCGCGTTAAACTCATCGTCGTGAACGGCTTTAAACCCGAAAACATTTTGGCAGCGGTCAACGGCGAGAAAGTTGGAACATTGATTAGTTAGTTCTATTTCATTTCTTGAAGTTTTTTCTGTCTTTTGCAACAAGTTTAAATATCACTATTGATATCGCATATGAAGTCATAATCGATATCGTTAATGATATCGAAGGTGATATCAATGGATAAAGAAGCAAAACAAGAAAAGAAGCAAATAAAAGAAGAAATGCGTGAAGAAAAACACATCATGTTTCACAGGCGAAACTGGCTACGGCACAACGCAATGGTCCCGAAAGGATTCCTCCGTTACCACGTGCTCGAAGCCCTTAACGAGCAGCCGATGTCAGGCTCGGAGCTTATGGATCAAATCGGGAAACACACAGATGGAGCGTGGAAACCCAGTCCAGGTTCAATCTACCCCCTGCTCGCATGGCTACAAGACAACCGTTACGTTAAGGAACTCCCGACAGAAAACGGGTTCAAACGGTATGAGTTAACGCAAAGTGGCAAAGATTTTTTTGAAGAACAGACGAAAATCAGAGAAAAATTTAGTCAAAACTCGGGTTTTCTCGCAAGCCCCTTTTTCGATAGATTCTTTGGAAACATTCCAGAGGAGAAGTCAAATCAAATTCGCAACTCAATGAGACACCTATTCGTGTCATCAATTAAACTAGGCAAATCTCTAAGGGAAAACTACTCGGAAAAAGAATTAGATGACGCATTAAAGGTTCTCGATGAAGCATCAGCGAAGCTCGAGGAAATAAGGAACAGGGTAAAAGGAGAAAAAAGCGATGAGTGAAAACGAAGATATCATTAAGGTTGAAGGTTTAACAAAAGTCTACAACGCACCCTAACCGCCGTGGACCACATAAACTTCAGCGTCAAACACGGGGAAATCTTCGGTTTTTTGGGGCCTAACGGGGCAGGCAAAACCACCACCATCAGCATGCTGATAACCGTTACAAAACCAACTGAAGGTAAAGCCACGGTTTTAGGCGGCGACATTTCGAAGCAAAGCATGGATGTACGAGGCGCAATCGGCGTTGTCCCCCAAGAATACACTGCGGACGAGGACTTAACAGGATACGAAAACATCCTGTTATGCGCAGACCTTTACGGCATCCCACGTTCGGTTTCGAAAAAGCGTGCGATGGATCTTCTCAATCTAGTCGAGTTAACCGGGTTCAAAGACAAACTAGTTCAAACTTATTCTGGCGGCTTGCGTCGAAGATTAGAGTTGGCGTGCGGGTTAATCAACCGGCCAAAAGTTCTATTTCTAGATGAGCCCACATTGGGTTTAGACGTGCAAACCTGAGCTGCAACCTGGAACTACGTCAAAATGCTCAAGAAAGAATTCGGCATGACCCTCTTTTTGACAACGCATTACCTTGAAGAAGCAGACGCGCTATGCGACCGCATCGCAATTATTGATCATGGAAAAATCGTTGTTATAGGCAACCCAACAGACCTAAAAGACAGCTTAGGCGGAGACATAATAACGTTAGCCATCCAGAAAGACGAGGACATCACCGATTTAGTCAGCAAGGTTGAGCATGTTAAATCAGTCAAAAAGGAAAATGGATCATACATAATAAAATCTTCCAACGGAGAACTAACTGCGCCGCTAATAATTGAAGCGCTGCGGAAAAGTGGACTCGTCGTCACAAAGCTTTCACTGGCGAAGCCAACACTTAACGAGGTTTATTTGCAATATACTGGAAAATCTATGCGTGATGCTGAGGAGTCACGTGAAAACGTTATGCAGCAACGGGTAGCCATGAGGAGGGCTAGAGCTCGATGAGCAACGAGGAAACGAGAGTTTCAAAAAGTAGGTTCCATGGACTCTGGGCGCTAACTAACCGAGACCTCAAAAAATGGTACCAGAACCCAATTGTCCTATTCATAGGCATAATTCAGCCGATTCTGTGGCTGGCTCTTCTTGGAAAAGCTATGAACATCGGCGCCATGTTTACCGCGTCTTCTCTGCCGGCGTTGCCAGCTTTGAATCCGCCTTTGACAGTAGCGCAGCTTAGCGTTTTGGGCCATTACTTCTCTGGTATGCAAGGCAACATTATGCAGTCGACTTTTGGTACGTCAAATTACTTCTCGTTCATGGCTATGAGCATGGTTGCGTTCGTCACGGTCTTCACAACTGCTTTCGTAGGCATGTCTGTAGTTTGGGATAGACGCCTGGGCTTCATGAACAAGGTACTAAGCACTCCTGTCTCGCGGTCAGTCATAATAACATCCAAAGTCATCTCGGCAAGCATTCGCTCAGTATTCCAAGCGGGCATCGTCACAGTCATTGCTTTCATACTCGGCCTCCAGTTAGGAGCAAACTTCACTGCATTCAGCATACTTGGGGTGTTTGCAATGGTTTTCCTAATCGGCTTCGGGTTGTCGTCGCTATTCACCGCGATTACTTTGAGGACAACAAGAATGGAAACGCCACAAGCCATCTTCAACCTAGTAACTCTGCCATTGATGTTTGCCAGCAGTGCCTATTTCCCGACTAAACTAATGCCGAACTGGTTGCAGGCAATTGCATCCGTAAACCCCATATCATACACGATTGACGCGGTTAGAAGACTAATGATATTCAGCGATGGATACGGACCCTTGCCACTTGACTTCGCCTACGTCGGCGCCTTCGCAGTTGTGGTAACAATCGTATGCGTGGTTCTTTCATGGCGTTACCTGAACAAATAAATACATGCATGGTTTAACCAACGGAAACGCATGTTGAGGAAAAAGAACATGACAGCGCTAGTTGAAGCAATAGACTTGAAGAAAACGTACATGCTTGGAAAAGTCCCAGTTGAGGCAGTCCGCGGAGTAAACATGAAAGTTGAAGCCGGCGACTTCGTCTCCATACTTGGGCCCTCAGGCAGCGGGAAATCAACCATGCTAAACCTGATTGGCGCTTTAGACAAGCCAACCTCGGGGCAGCTGCTAATCGACGGCGAGGACATCTCCAAACTCAACGACAACCAACTAACCGATTTGCGCCGACGGATTGGCTTTGTTTTCCAATTTTTTAATTTAATTCCCAGATTAACCGCAAGGGACAACGTTGAATTGGCAATGTCAATTGCAGATATGGTAAAGTCTGAAAGAAAACAGAGAGCGGCAGAGCTACTTGAAAAAGTGGGACTAAAAGACAGGGTAAACCACAAGCCAGCTGAATTAAGCGGTGGACAACAGCAGCGTGTAGCGATTGCTCGAGCGTTAGCAAACAACCCGAAATTCCTGCTACTGGACGAACCGACTGGTAACATTGATTCAAGAACGGCGGCTGAAATTGTTGGGTTGCTGAAGAAACTCAACATTGAAAATCATGTTAGCATCATTATGGTTACTCATGACCAGCATCTGGCGAGAGAAGCAAACCGGATTTTGGAGATGTTTGACGGTCAATTAATATCTGAAGTGGTGAATCAACAATGAAAACCTACGACATTCTAGGTTACTCTTTTAGCGCAATAAAACTCCGCAAACTCCGCGCAGCATTAACCACCTTGGGCGTAATCATAGGCATCGCCGCAATAGTTGCATTGCTCTCAATCACCCAAGGTTTGCAAGTAAGCATAACTAACGATCTTAACCGAGGTCTATCATCGACCTCTTTGATAGTTGTGCCGGGAAGCAACGCTTTAGGAGCTGTGGGCGGGGGCGCCGGCTTTGGCGGTGGCGGCGGCAGGGCGGCCAGAGCAACGGGCACAACGGGCATAAACTTGGGCGGATCCGGTGCGGCTAGTTCTGGTTTCGCGTTATACGATAATTATACTAGTCAAATTGACGCTTTGTCGCCTTTGATTACTTCTTCGATGGCTGTTATCGAGCGAGCTGGCTACGTTGACGCTGGCGGCTTGAACAATTCCGCTACCTTTTACGGAATAAATTTCAGCCAGTACGTGCAGCAGTACCCCACTACGTTTGTTGCGGCCTCAGGAGCCATTCCAACTAACCCAAGCAACAATGACATAGTTGTGGGCGCACGGGTAAATGATCCCAGAGAGAACGGCACAATTCTCTTTAGTGCAGGCGACAAGGTCGGAATCGTATGGACCAACGCGACAACACCACCGATAATAATAAACGAAACCTACACGGCACAGGTTTCAGGAGTGCTCCAAAAGGTCGGTGGCTTCGGATTCGGAGGACCCTCAGACAACGGCGTTTACATGCCTTTGAGCCAAGCAGTGAGCTTTTTCGGAACAAACCAATGTGACTACATAATCGTTCAGCTTAAAGACAGCAGCAACGCCACTATCTCAAACGTCTCCAAACTCATAACCGACCACTTCGACGGCCAAGTAACCGTCATATCCTCAACCGCAGTTCTCAGCTTACTTTCAACCATCTTCGGTACAATCCAATTGTTCCTCGGCGGAATAGCCGCTATCTCACTCCTCGTCGCAGGCATCGGAATAATGAACATCATGATTGTTTCGCTTATTGAACGCACACGCGAAATCGGTATCCTAAAAGCTCTAGGAATGAAAAGCAGAACAGTACTTTCAATTTTCCTTGGCGAATCAGCAATTATAGGCTTAATCGGTGCTTTACTTGGCATACTTTCAGGCTGGATCTTAGCAAACATCACTGCAAGACTTCTTGCTTCAGGGGCATTCGGAGGAACCGGTTTCAAAGTAACGCCGCTGTTGACTCCCGAAGTTTTCGCTGGATCTTTAGCTTTCGGCATAGGAATCAGCATAATATTCGCCCTTTACCCAGCGTGGCGTGCATCTAAACTTAAGCCAGTAGAAGCTTTAAGATACGAGTAACAATAGCAACTAGCAGAGGCGTTTTCACCTGTGAAGCGGTTGTACCCTGACCAACCTATCGTAGGAGTCGGCGCAGTGATAATCAAAGACGGCAAAATTGCGCTTATAAAACGGGGAAACGAGCCAGCGAGGGGCAAATGGACGATTCCAGGCGGCTTGGTTGAGCTCGGTGAAAGCCCGGAGAAGGCAGTTGTCCGCGAGGCGAAAGAGGAAACTGGCCTCGACGTTGAGAACCCAGGGTTAGTTGACGTGGTAAGCAATGTTGACCTAGACGAGAATGGCAAAGTCAAATACCACTACGTTATCATCGATTACCTTGTTCATGTGACTGCCGGCGACGCTGAAGCAGGAAGTGACGCCGTGGAATTGCGGTGGATTCAGTTTGACGAAGTGGAAAAGTTTGATTTGACGGCTTCGTTTCGCATGTTTTTTAGACATAACAGGAAAAAACTGGAAAAAGCCAGTTCGTATTGATCTCCAAATGATACCTCAAGTTTTGGAGCAGCTAGTTTATTTCCCTGAAGAAAAGTCGTGTTTCTCCCATTGTCTTGATGTCTAAGGCTCTCACGCGTGCGACAATCGGGAAATCACTTACGACTTTGCCAAGTGTTAGGCAGTGATGCGGCGGCAAATCATGGGCTATTGAACGCACAGTCTCTGCGTCTACTCGTGCTGCTCGGCTCACAACATCAAGATCATGCTCGTTAGTGAAGTTGAAGAGGAAGATGTTGTCTGCTTGGCGGTAAATCGTTTCCTGGATGGTGTCAGGCTGGTTGGTAATGAAAGTGGTGAAGATGCCGAAGTGGCGCATGCGGGTCACGATGTCGTCCCAGTAGGTTTCGCGAAGGTAAAGGTGGGCTTCTTCCGCAAAGAGAAAAACAGCTTTGAGCTTCCAATTTGACAGGGAATCGACCAGTTTGCCCAATGCGTATTCGACCACGATTTGGCGGTCGATGTTCGAGGTGTTTTTCAGGTTGATGACGATGGCGCCTCCTTGGTCTCTGGATTTTATGAGGCTCTCATCTAACAGGGTTGCTTCCCCTGGTGAATCGGTGAAAAAGCCTGAGTTGGATAGGGAATGGAAGCGTGAAGCTAAAGCATCGCGTACATGCTGGTTGCAGTTTAAATTACGAATCTCTTCGCCTAGTTCTAGCAAGTTTAGTTTTCCTTTTTCCTTAAGCATTTTCCATATTCGACGAAATTCGCGGGCTGAGGTTCCAGGCAAGTGCAGTGCGTTTACAAGAATGCCCATTATGGTGTTCAGGTGGAGCTGATCAAGAGCTACTTTGAAGTTCATCCCGGGCGTTAGGGCGTGGATTTTGTCGTAGTATATGTTTCTTTTGCCGTCGTTGCTCATGCCTAAGCTCGTGTATTCGCCGTTGAGGTCGAAGATGACTACGGTGGCTTTGTACCCGACCAGGTTAACCATTAGGAGTTTGGATAGGTGGGATTTGCCGCATCCTTTCTTGCCCGTTATAATGTTTAACGTGCCATCTATTGCTGACGCGTCAATCGTTAAAAGCGATGAATCTTTGGTGCCACCTAAAACTATCGGGAGTTTCCCGTCGACTTTCGCCAGCTTCATAAGCATGGGAATAGAAAGTTTTTTGATTGTGGATTGAGAGCGGCTGGGAAGCCAACTACTACTTGGGCTCAACATGTCATTTTCCAATGTAGCCCTTATTTTGCAGATCAGCAAGCTGGCATCTTGAATGTAAGTTATGTGGGGCGCGATTTCCATCGGGTCAATATCCTCGCCCTGCAGAGGTTCGCCTCCATCCGGAAGCGTGCGCAAAAGCTCCTCGAGCACCCCTGGGACAGCGGCGAATTGCACATCAATGACTTGTGCGATTAAGGCTTTTCCAGCATCTTGGTCCTCAACCAGGAGATAATCGCCTTTTTCAGCGCTTTCCATTGGGAAGCTGATGACTTGAAGGACGTTTCCTTCTTTCTTGTAGAGTTTCATGCGTAGATTTCTCCCTTGCCAAATGGCCCAAAAAGCAGCCTGTGCATGTCGGGGCGATTGACGATTTCTATCCCATGCTTGCGGGTAATGAAGTGCTTGATAGCTAAAACCTCGTTTGCAGTGAAAGTGCACAGAATATGCGAGAGCCGCAGAGTTTCTGGGTAGCTTTGCGTGTAGAGGTCGTTACCTACTAGTTTTTGCATGGCTCCGATTTTTTGGTCGTCAGTTGTTTCTTTGTCAATGTCTAAGCGGAACGCGAAACTCTCCCTATTAAGCCGCGCCACGTAAACGTCGCCCAGCAGCATAATCGGAGGCTTAGAATGCAGACCCGTGGTTTCAAGCAGGTAAGGCGGTTCATGATTGGGAAGCTGCTCAGTTATTAGAATCCCGTTTGCCCTAAGCGTGGTGGCTTTTGAAAAGGCGAGGACGGTGCTGCTATTTCTTCTCGCATAGCAGAGAATTTCCCGAAGGCGCTGGGTTGGCGTGTCGACGGTTCCAGATGTGAGTGAGCCATCGAATAGGATTACGCCGCCTTTCACGGTTTTCGCAAGCATCGTTTGCATCCAACGCTCCAGCAGGCTGGCGAGCCGCGTGGGCATTTGCATAAGGTTCGGGGCTGATTGATGCATGCTGCTGTATGTGGTACTGAAGTAGGCGTGCTCCAAAGTGTTGTAGACGGTATTCTTGTTGTCTTCTGTTATATGAAAGATGAATGGACCTAGCCGCGTGTACTTATAGCTGTGGATTTGGCGCCATGTGATTGCTCCCCGTATGGCGACGATGATGCCGGTGCTTGTCTCGCCGATTTTCATGGTTGAGGTGTCGACTGCTGCGATCAGGGTTTCCTGGTGGTCTGCTTTTATCGGTATTGGCTGTGGTCTTATTTGTATGCTTGATGGGCACTGTTCGGTTATAGTGGGTTGGTGGAGGTTCTGGGGGTTCAGCTGGAAGGCTTGATGTTGAACTTGTTTTAGTGAGTTTAGGCTTTGCTCCAAAAATCGTTGTGGTAGCGCTGTGTCGATGTTTGGTTGTGGAAAGTTATATTTGTTAGTAATTGTATATTGTTCAATCACCATGATTCACCAATATTCAACAACATGTTGGTGAAATATTTAAGTATTGTGCATGCGCATCTTGTACAATACAATAGACAACAAGTGAGAACTTGACAGAAAAACCGCAAAAACCACCAATCAAAGTAAAAATGAAAATCGGCGACATAGAATTCGAAATAGAATCCCAAGAGGACCAAATCCAAAGCACCGTAGACAAAATACTCGCCACAGTCACCGAACGCCTAAAAAACACCAACCTCAGCCAAGTCGCCGAACGACCGGCCCCCCCGCCAAGAGCAGAAACATGCAAAGGACTCATCCAAAAACTCTGGGAAGAAAACTGGTTTGGCGAACCAAAAGGCTTAGACGACGTTCACACCGAACTAGCGCGCAGAGGCTTCCACTACGACCGCACAGCCGTAGCTCACGCACTAGTCGATCTGGTCAAAGACAACATACTCACGCGCATTGGCAAACCGCGAAGGTATCAGTACGCTCAAAAAAGACCGCCTGCCTAAGCTTCAGCGAAGTCGTTGTTCACCTTGCAAAAAAAATTTATACCAAATTTTTCTCTCTAAATTTTTTTGTAAAAATTCTTCAATTGAGCCAATTCCTTAGATTTTTTTCTCAAGAAGAATATGATGGTAAGTAGACTCCCATAGGATACTGCGTAAAACAGCGTCACCGGCACTGGGTAAACTAGAATCATGACGATTGAGCCATAAAATGGAGTAAAGATTAGCATCCAAAACACGTTCAATAGACTTCCTGCGTAAAAGAGAGAATAGACGAAAGGGACTATCCAGATTAGAAAGGCAGTCACTTTGAAACGATGAAATTTGAAAGACTTTGCTAGGAACCAAGCCAGAGACAAATACATTACCGCATTGGCTGATGCAAGAATTAAGTAGCCGCCGACATCGATAGCTGACACGCAGGCACCCTTACGCCATTTCGATTATCGCCTTAAAAGATTTGCGAATTTGGCAACATTCTGGTTTATAGTGCCTTGCACATTGAGGTGAGTTGATTTTTCTAAAACATCTTTGATGATTAGATAACGGGTTTTTCAAATTAACAAGGGGACTAAGTTGGGCCACGGGAAGTATATAGAACCCTGCACAGTCGGACAGCGTTGAATTTTTTTGGCTTCTCGCAGCATCATATGTCCATGCTTAAGAGATTTGATTTTAGTAGAACCCAACTTTTCCTCCTCTTAAGTTTTAAATATCAATGCTAACATACGCAATCCCATGCAAATTGTTGAGTTAATTCGTTACAATCATGCCGTACGCGGTTTGTATTTTGATGCTATGGCGAAATTGCCTTGGGCGCAGGTTGTTGAGCCTCGCGGTTTGAGTTTTGATTCAATGCGTGACGTGTTTTTGCACTTAACACTTGTTGAAGACAGGTGGATAAGCTACGTTATAATTGGGCGGTTTAAGGAGTGGGCTGACCTTGACTTTGACGCTTTCACGGATCTAGACGCGTTGAAAAAATATATGCAAAAGACAGCTGAAAACACGGAAGATTATTTGGCAAAACTTTCTGACCAAGAACTAAGCAGGAAAGTTGTAATTCCGTGGGGCGACAAGCCAGGCTCGAAAATCAGTGTGGAAACGGCTTTGACGCATATGGTTATCGAGGACATGATTCACTACGGCGAGCTATCAGCCGCGTTTTGGCAGATGGGTTTGGATGCGCCCTACATGGGTTTTTGGCGGTACAAATTTACGCATTAATCGAGTTAGCAAAGGTTTATACTATTATTTTTTCATTGTATCTCTGTAGTTTTTGAAGAAGTTTAGTTGGAGGTGAAAATTTTGGCGGATATTGTTGATACTGCCATGTCTTCAGACATGTTTAAGACTCTTGTAACAGCCATAAAAGCAGCGGGGTTGGTTGATACGCTTAAGGGTCCAGGTCCTTTCACGGTTTTTGCGCCCACTGACGAAGCATTCGCTAAACTGCCTAAAGGAGCACTTGACATGCTGCTCAAAGATCCAATGAAACTGAAAGATGTTTTAACTTTCCACGTGGCTTCAGGGAAAATGATGGCGGCAGATTTGGCCCAGCACGAATATTTAATGGCGCTTAACGGAGGAGAATTAAGGATAGACGCGAAACGTTGGCACCTACATAAAAACATGAAAGTCAACGGAGCAAACATCATCAAACCCGACTTAATGGTGGATAACGGAGTTTGCCATGCCATAGACATGGTGTTAATGCCGAAGATGGCAATGACGGATCAAAAAATGTAAGCGATACCGCACTCTTGCGGCAGACTCATTTTTTTTGAAAAAATGCTTCTTGAACTTATGTTAAATTTGTCTTTAAAGTACCTTTGCCACGTAAATTTTCGTTAATTTCAAAACATAAAAAAGGGAAGACTGCGTGTAAGAGCTTATTTCTTGGGTTTAGGGCTCGGTTTAGCTGTGCTTGTTTTAGGTTTTGCCTTTTGAGAACCTGAAACAGGCTTCATAGGCGTTCCGCAGCAAACTATTTCGCAGGGTTCGCAACCGCATGGCTCATCAACCAAAAGTACTAGCCCGCAGTCTTCGCATTGGTATTTGTCGCCTTTTTTATTTGCCAAAAATACCACCTACCTAAAAATACCGCTACATTATTCTAGCATTTTCATTCTTATAAGAATATCCAAAACTGTTCCTATACTCTTTCAGCGTCAATTCTGCAGAGTAATCTTTAGAATGCTCGTTGAATTATAGCAGCTTAAATTCGCCGAAGCCGTCGCATTCTTCGCAAACCTGCCCGTTAATTGCCAAACGGTAATCTTTGCCTCTGCCAGAGCATGTGGGGCATTTTTCTACTTTTCCTTCTGGAAACATTCGCCAGCCTGTTCCGTTGCATTTTTGACAAAGGACGCCTATTACGGAATTGCTTCTGTCTCTGCCTGTTCCGAAGCAAATCTTGCATTTGACCCGTTTGTACTTGATTTGTAAGTTTGTGGGTGAAGGCTCCAACGTTCTTTTCATTGGATGTACCAGAAAGTATCAATTTATGGTTTTCTCGTATTAAAGATTTATTGCTTTACAATTTTGATGCGTAATCAAATAGCTTATTCTTTTAAAGTTTTTCTTTAATTTTATCTGCCATTTTGTCAAGTTTGTGTCTTTCAACCTCTTTGAGCTCGCCGTAACGTGGCAGTTTTTGCCCCTTAAACCTTGGAACAACGTGTGTGTGAAAATGGAAAATTTCTTGGCCCGCAGCTCTGCCGTTTTGCTGAATAACGCTTATGCCATCAGCCTCCGTGGCTTGCTTAATAGGCAGAGAGATTTTTTTGGCGACTATTTGAATTTGGGTTAGCAGTTTGTCTGGGATGTCGAAGATGTCTACAAAGTGAGCTTTGGGTATTACAAGCGTGTGACCCATGTTTAAAGGCCTTATGTCAAGGAAAACCATCACATCTTGGTCTTCATAAATTATGCTTGCTGGCAGTTGCTTTCTCACTATCTTGCAGAACACACAGGAGTCATCAGCAGCAACCAAACCGTGTCACCATTAAACGGCCTAAACTTTTGCAATCAGGTTTATATGCGATGCCAATTCATATTTCTTTTCAGCAATTGAGGTTTACAAAATGAGCAAGTTAGAAGATCAAGTACGTGAAGAAGTCGGCAAAGTGCAAGACCCGGAAACAGGACAAAGCTTCGCTGAAATGCAGATGATCCAAAGCGTCAAAGAAACAGAACCTGGTACAGTCACCGTTGAGTTTGTCCCGACAAGCCCGTTCTGCCCTATCGCGTTCAAACTTGCAGCTGACATAAAAGCCGCCGCAAAATCAGTTCCCGGAGTCAAGAAAGCGATGGTTTTCTGCCGTGGACACGCGATGGAACAGCAAATAAACGAAATGACCAACAAGCAGTAAAAAAGTTTTTTTCTTTTATTTCTTTTTCCAATTTTTAAGCAAACCTAACGAGGGCTAAACTGAATAGCAATCTTAGACAGAAGCGTTGCTGGATTTTAGCTAGAAATTCAGTCGTGAACAATAGGTTTCCTCCGTTTTTTACCTGCGATTATCAAGCTAATCCTTTGAAGGCAAAAAAAGTAAGCGGGCTTTATCTTGCGTAGCTGCATCTTCCGCTGCGGTGTGAACCCTCAGCATCCATGGGATCGCTATAGTCGCGAAAGCCTGTGTGAAGTTTCGCCCTTATCTCAAAGCGGACCCTGGAAATGTTTTTCGCCCAACTTTTCATCATCAGCACTATCCTATAGAAGTTCATTTGCCTGGCAATCGACAAGAAAGCAATCATGCTGATTGAAGCCAGCAAAACCATTAGAGGACTAATTGCAGCTGCCAGCAAACCTGCTGTAGCAACCAAGGCAACATAAATCATGCTTCTTAACTTTCGCATATTTGTCACCAATGATTGATACGATGTTAGTTGCTTAAAGGCTTTATTATGGCTCAAAATCCCACTTAACAAAGCCTTAGGAAAATAAACATAAAATAGGATTGTTACTAGCCTTGCTGAAAAAAAATAAGACTGAAAAAAGGGTTTGCTACTTCATTCGGCTGAATGCCCATGTGCCTATGACAACCATAATTCCATCGAATAACGCAACAACTCCGATATCAACCCATAATGATTGTACCTGAAATGGAGTCCATACAGCGCCCAAAGTGACGTGTCTAAGCGCGTCGATGCCGTAAGTTAACGGGTTCCATACGGCTACATCTGTCAGCCAGTTTGGAAGGCCGCCGCCTTTAAGGAGGAACAAAGCGCCGCTTAGAAAGAATAATGGCAGGTTAACAAATGTTTGGATGGCGCCGAAGCCCTCAAGGTTGCCCATGAAGCTTGCTATCGTTAATCCAATACTTACCAAGCCAAAAGTGACAAGCAGCATTACGGGGAGCGCGTATAGAACCGTTATTGGGCTTATTGGGATACCGATGGCTAAGCCGATGACGAAAACAATTATGCCCTGCATGAAAGCATCGGTGCTGTCCCCCACCATTTTTCCCAGAAAAATTGTTAATCTTGAAACGGGTGCGACTAGTGTTTCTTTCATGAATCCGAATTCTTTGTCCCAGATTACGTTGATGCCCATGAACATGGCTGTGAAAAGCAATGTCTGACCGACTATGCCTGGAAGTAGTACTTGTTGGTAGTTTAAACCTGGCGGCAACGCGATCCGCGCGGCGAAAGCTGCACCAAATATTATGAGCCACAGCAGAGGCTGAACGAAGCTGGTTACAAGCCGTGTTCTGTCACGGATGAACCGTTTGATTTCTCGAAGCCACAGACTATAGAAGCCGCGGGTTTCGCTCATTTTATCGCCCTCCTGCGTGCGGCTGCTGCTCCATGTAGTTCTTTGGTTGTGTCTTCCCTGATGTTTCTTCCCGTGTAATGCAAGAATACATCTTCAAGGTTAGGTTCACGTAACAGCAAAGATTCAACGTAGATGTTGTTTTGGGTTGCCAACTCCATGATTCTCGGCATCACAGTTTTGCCGTTGCGCACGGTTATTTCCAATGTGCCGTCTACGATTTGTTTGTTGCTAAACCCTAACGATTTAGTGACGAGCTCGGAAAGCTCATCAATTTTGTTTGTTCTAATTACCACAACGTCGCCTTCAAGCGTGTCCTTAAGCTTGGGCGGCGTGTCCAAAATAACAATCTTGCCGTGGTCCATGATGCCGATGCGATCGGAAAGCCTATCCGCCTCATCCATGTAATGGGTAGTTAAGACCACTGTAATATCATGTGCTTTCTTAAGCTCTAGAATATACTTCCAAATGTGATCCCTTGTCTGGGGGTCAAGACCGACTGTTGGTTCGTCCAGAAACAGCACTTTAGGGTAATGAATCAAGCCGCGACCCAACTCCAGCCTACGTCTCATTCCACCTGAGTAAGTACGCATTAAATCGTCTGCTCTGTCCTCCAGTTCAATAAGTTTTAAAATGCGCTCTATGCGTTCTTTCTGCTCTGAGGCTGGAACACCGTACAGGTTAGCGTGTATGTACAGGTTCTCTCTGCCTGTTAAACGGTCGTCGATGCTTGGATCCTGGAAAACAATACCTATTGATCTACGAACCTGATTTGCTTCCTTAACTATGTCAAAGCCGTTAATGCTCGCGGTGCCAGATGTCGGCTTGAGAATGGTGCAAAGCATCGATATGACAGTCGTTTTGCCCGCCCCGTTAGGTCCGAGCAACCCAAAGATTTCGCCCGACTCGACTGTTATGTTTAGGTTGTCAACTGCCTTAAATGAGTTGTATGCTTTAGTTAATTGGCGGGTTTCGATGACTGGCATTTTTTAGGTTTCTCTTTTAGCAATTGGAACGTCAGCAAGATTTAAAGTTTAATAGCTTATTGAGTGAAAGAAAGCCGAATTTAAAATTGTTGCTACACACGCATAGCCACAAACATTAATGTGCACAGGAGGCTCCATGAGAATAGGTGAATTTTGTTGCAAACTCAAGCCTCAACAGAAACTGTGCATTTCAAAATGTCCGACGGCTTCAATATTTTTGTTAGAAAATGGCCCTCCTCTGAACCGTATGAAAGAGCTGTGATTTTCCTGCATGGAATCGAGGTGCATTCAGGAGCCTTTGGCTTCATGGGACCCGAACTGGCAAACATGGGCAGCGGGGTGTACGGTTTCGATCGAAGAGGCATGGGAAACTCGAAGGAGCCTGATTTGCCAAGAAGGCGACACCAAAAGCTTTGAGCGACACCTAGAGGACATTGACGAGGTTGTTGATTTTGTGTGCAAAGCGCAGTCCGGAAAAAAGGTGTACCTTTTCGGTCACAGCATAGGCTGCGCCTACGCTCTCTGGTACGCCGCAAAAAACCCTGAGAAAACTGACGGGTTAATTTTGGCGGCTCCTCCAGTGAAAGAGGGTTTCAAGCTTCCCTTCGGAGACACGTTGAGGCTGATTCTTTCCCCTGCGTTTTCGCATCACTCAATGTACAACTTGGTTGACGAGTGGCCTCAGGCTTTCAAGGAAACCGAAGAATACAAGCTGATAACTGGAGACGAGCTGAGCACGAAGGAATTTGGGTTGGGTTTTCTTTTCGACGTTCAGACAAAGGTTGTAAACGCGATGTCTCACAACGCATCTAAAGTTAAAAAACCAGTTTTTTTGGTTCATGGAAACCAGGATGTCATAGCTTTGCCTGAAAGTTCAAAGATAATGTTGGATAAACTTGGTTCAGAAGACAAAACACTGCAAATGTTCCCTGGCGCCGACCACTTTTTTTATCAGAGCATAATTCCAAGAATGGGGTTAAAATATGATTTGGATAGGAAAAAAACGGTTTCGAACGCAGTGAATGATTGGCTAAAGAAACATTAGCCGGGTTTGTCGGGATTTCAAAAATCCCTCTCTAAAATGAAATCTTATCTAAAGCTCCTTTGCAGTTCCGTAACGTTAAAATTTCCTTCTTACAATGTTGCTAGTGGTGAATTTTGTTGCCAGAATTGAATTTTGAAGGAACCGCAAGTTGGAAAGGCGGAACCGAATGTCAGCTATCCGTAAAAGGCAAAGACCTCGTTACAGTGAGTCCACCCCCGATGTTCGGAGGCAAAGAAGGCTACTGCGTGCCCGAAGACATTTTCGCTGCTGCTTTAGCGTCATGCATCAACACGCTGTTTCTGCTGATAGCAAACAACAGCCAACTGGGGCTTAAAAGTTTGGACACAAAAGCGACCGTTAAGATGAATATTGAAGGCATGGAGAAACTGATTTTCACGAACGTGCATTTCGAGATGAACGTGGGCTTGCAAACTGATAATGAGCGCGAACGCAAAAAAGCCAACGCTGTCTACGTGATGGCTCAGAAGATCTGCCCGATAAGGCAATCTTGGGGCGAAGCCGTTCCAATAAGCTTTGAGCTTTGTTTCAAGTAACACAAGAGCTCTTTGGTGAGTCTTTTCTTCCTGACTTGCTATTTTTTTACTTTAACGTTTTGACGATTTTTTGGAAGTAATGCCCATGTGGAAGCTGCTGGCAGCCGCGCATTAACCTTAAATACTGATTGCTTTCTACTGTTGCAATAACTGGGGCGACTTGGCATGTATACTCAGACGGCGGTTGAGCTAAGAGATGTCACGAAACGCTACAACGAAATCGTTGCGGTAAACAACTTTAGCCTATCAATAGGCACAGGCGAGATATTCGGGCTTTTGGGACCTAACGGCTCAGGGAAATCAACTACGCTTAAAATGCTGCTGGGTTTAGTCACGCCTGACAAAGGCAACGTCACCGTTTTAGGATTAGACGTTACGAAGGATGCTGTAGAAATTAAACGTCTTACAGGTTACGTTCCTGAAGCAGCCAACATATACGAGTTCCTGACTGGAATAGAGTATTTGGATTTCATAGCTGACGTTTACAGTGTACCCGCTGCGGAGAAGAAACAGCGAATAACCGAGTATCTTAAAGCCCTCCAGCTGGAAGGTCGGGAAGGCGACATGATCAACAGTTACTCGGACGGAATGAAGAAGAAAATCAGTTTAATCTCCGCTTTCATTCACAAGCCCAAGTTGCTGTTGCTTGATGAGCCGCTTAACGCTTTGGATCCCAGGTCAGCGAGGATAGTTAAGGATTTTCTGCATGAACTCAAGGGGCAAGGCGTCACCACGATCATGACGACTCATGTGCTTGAAATTGCGGAAGCGATATGCGACCGCATCGGCATAATGTATCAGGGGCAGCTGCTAGCTTTAGGCAACATGGATGAGCTAAGAAAAACGGCGAGCCTACCTGGTTCAGATTTGGAGGATGTTTTCCTCAAGTTGACGGGCACGGAAGATTTGAGAGCTGTTGTTGAGGAACTCATGAAATGAACTGGAAGAACGTCCTCTTCCTGCTCCGGGTGGAACGCAAATCTGGCAGGCTAATCAGAGGAATAAAAGCTACAAGGTACAGAGAAACCAGTTTCATCGCGTATTGGCCTTACTGGGTCGCTGCAATACTCGGAGTTACAGGTGGCTTTCTAGCTGGCTATCTAGTAAATCTTTACTATTCCCAAACGACTAACACTGGATTACAGCCTCTAAGTACCGAAGCAGTTAGTTTCTTCTCTGTATTGCCAACTCTTGTTTTAGGTATCAGCATAGTATTCACGTTATTTCAGCAAGTCCAGTTGGCTGGAAAGGCGTCAAGTCAAGTGATGTATTGGTTGCCAGTCACCTGGCAGGAGCACACTTTAGCTTCAATTTTGGCTAACTTGCTAGGGTTGCCGGCAGCATTTGTTGTAGGCTTAAGTTCTGGACTGATTGTATTTGCAGCATTTACCGGATTAATTCTACAAGCACTATTAACAATCGTCATTCTGGTTGCTGCGGCTTTTTTGGCTAGTTCGATAACAGAAATCCTGAGAGTTTTGCAAACGCGTTTTACCGGCGCTGTCTATAAATCGAGCGGAAGAGCAGCTATTTGGTTGCGACTTATAGGCTCATTAGTGGTCGTCGTAATATTCTACATTATCTATTTTTACGCGATCTCAGGAACTAACACTTTCATTTCAAGCCTGACGGCTGCCCAGAACGGAGCATGGTATGTACCTTTCGTTTGGCCAGCCCTAATAATTTCATACATCGCCAAGAGCTTGTTTCTTCAAAGCCTTCTTTACGCAGCTTTGTCAGCCTTTCTCATTGCAGGTTTGTATTACCTTGCTGTCGAATTAAACACGCGGTTCGGTCTCTATGAGCCGCCGGCGATCACGCTGCAAAAAAGCGGCGTTTACGCACCGAAGGTCGGGGTACTCGGGAAACTTGGTTTTTCCAGTGTTGAAGCTGCTTTAATTCGAAAGGATTTGAGAGGGTTCACCAGGCGGCGGGAGCTAATTGGCATCTATTTCTTGCCCATTATTTTGGTTATAGTTTCAATTTTCTATTCGTTCAGCGGCACAACTAATAGTGGAGGAACAGCATCTGCAAACATCATGATTTGGTCGGGCATAATTTTTTTGGTACCTGCCAGCGGAATGGCAATGCTTCTCGGACAAGTCTTGATAGGTGAGGAAGGGCAAGCAGTCTGGCGGATTTTTGCGTCCCCAATTTCAGCCAAAAACTTGGTTAAGAGTAAGTTCTTCTTAATCATGCTTTTTTCAGTCGCCGTTTTAGTGGTAACTGAGGCTATAGGCATATTTGTTTTTCATCCGAGTCTGCGAAAAGCAGTCATATCTGTGCTTGAGGCCTTCTTTATGACACTAGCTATAGGATCGGTTTCGCTTCAGATTGGTTTTAAAGGTCCTGACTTTTCAGGGACAAGAAGGGCCAGGATGGTTCGGCAGGAATGGTCACTATTAGGTTCTGTCGTCGGAGTAATTACTGGAGTAGGGGTCTTTGCGCCTGTGCTTGCACAATACGCTTTTGGGTTATTGTCTAAGGTATCCGTAAGTACAACAAACTACGCCATTGGCGTTGCAATAAGCGCTGCAATCTCAATCGCCGTCACCGTTATCTTCTATAGAGTCAACCTTGGTAGTGCGCAAGAGTTTTTGCGCAAAGCGGAAATTTAAGAAAAACTTGTCTGGCAGAACCTTTTGCCGCGCAACCTTCGGCTAATCGGGCTACCCAGACCTTCAGGTAGGGATTGCAGCAATCTCTTTCTTATAACAACAATGCAAAAGAGGCAAATTGTAATGGAAAACACAGATGTCGGATTAGTAGTGAGCGCAGCATCCTCAGTGGCAGGTGGGAGCATTGGCGGATATGAGGAGGCGGGAAATTCTATATGTAGCAAAAGCGTGAGAGCCAGGACTGAAGTATGCCAATTCGAGCTGTCTGTTGTATTGCTTGAAGGTGACCATCCGCCGTCATAATTCTGAGTTGCGACGACCCGTTGTACAAAGGCATCGTTGACAAGTGTGCCTTGTCCTGCCAGATAAAGAAATGCTGCGGCTTCCCCTTCAAGATCAGTAACGATTGAACCATTGCCTATTAGCGCAGCGTTTGCTTGATACAGTGATTCTTCAAAATTGAGGGGCATTTGAAGGCTACAGTGATTGTCTTGAAGCCAAATGGTCGCCAGCAGCGCGTGCGTCAACAAATAGTCCCCGCTGTTCTCCGCATCAGTTAGCATGGACAAATAATTGTCTGGCAAAGGTAATCGGTCGGAGTACAGGGCGGGAACCGTCAGGCGATCGATGTCGCTGGTTACCGCTTTGAAATCCGTTGGCTGCACCATGGAGTTAGAGTAATCAGCCATCCGACGGAATACTCGCAACAGAGCATTTTCTGGGTTCGACAATAGTTGTTCGTCGTAGGTTTGTAATGAATCTTTGAATTCTGTTATTCCAAAGCGTCGGTGAAGTACATTTAGCATCAGCAGTGCGTAGGGATCCTGGGTCTGCGCTAAGTAGTTAGTTGCGTTTCCAACCGCTTGTTCGAGCGTGCGATTGGTTCGTTGTTGAGCGTCTGCGGGAGGTGGTTGCGGAGTGTTTTGAGGTGTACTTTGGGGAAGTGTCGGCTCTGGGTTGACTTGCGGATTTGTCTGTGAGAATAATTGTTGCATTAACGATAAGGGTCTTGGCGAAGTCGCATGCAGAGTAGGTTGCGGGGTTGGCAGTAAGATGCTCTTTGGAATCGTTTTTGGCTCACTCTGAGAAGCAGGCGGCGCTGGCTTTAGTAGCAGCGGTGCCGCCAAGAGACTGCAAGTTATGATTACACAGAAGACAACTACAAGCAGCTTCTTCATACACTTCCTAATTGCTCGTTTGCGTTTTTATGGTTTAGCATTTTGAGAGGTTTTCCACGACTTCTATGAGCTTTTGGGGTTACCTTTTGATTCTATATTGGAATATTGATAGTAAAACTACTGCCAAAGGAATGAAGATCATTAGCTGTTGGATGCTGTATTTGCGATTGTAATGTTTATCCTGTGCAAGTCCATCTGCGACTTCATTTGCCGCTGTCTTTGCCCTAACAATATGTATCGCGTAAATCAGTAGAGGGATATAGTTTATTCCTGTCAAGAATAAGTACAGACCTAATAAGAAGACGCCGTTAAACATCAACCCTAAACCGACGGCTACGATTGCTGGAGTTCCTATGCCAAACTCTGCCAATATGAATTTTGAGCCGTGAAGTGTGATATCAAGGGCAACGAGTTTGCGGATATTAATTAGTTTGCCTTCCAATTCTACTACCTAAGTGTGTAATGTCAAAACATTTGATTTTACTATTCTTAGCTTTTGCTATATTTGCTTAGGTGAAGCTTATTCCTTTTCTTGGAGCTGTCCCGTGTTTTCAGGTTAATTTTGGGTTAAATTTAGAAGCAATTAATGAGAGAACGTTAACCTGTTCGGTGATTAGTTTGGGCAATGAGGGGAAAGGAACGATATTTCGGCGCAAAGACAACAGGTACTTGCTTTATTTGCCTGTGCGCGTGGTTGACGACAGTATGTTCCCCTTGAGATGTACCGGTTCGATGCCAGTCAAAGTGAGTTTTAGCCCGAACAGTGGCAAGTTAATCGTGGAGAGATGGGAAGAGCAAAAAACCTGAAACCTTGCTTTGCAACTGTTTATTTATCAGTTTAACCAATTCTTTTTTAGTGAAGTTTTATGGCAGATTTGATAGTTAAGAGTCCAGCTTTTGAGCAAGGGAAGCTTATCCCGAGGAAATACTCTTGCGACGGACAAGACGTCAACCCTCCATTGACCATTGCAGGCATTCCTAAAGAGGCAAAAACGCTTGTTTTAGCTTTAGACGACCCTGACGCGCCAAGCGGAACTTTTGATCATTGGATAGTCTGGAACATCCCACCGTCAACAAACAAGATAGATGAAAACTCGGTGCCTGGAAAAGAAGGATTCAACAGCGCTAAGCAAACGGGTTACATGGGTCCTTGTCCCCCTTCTGGCACGCACAGGTACTTCTTCAAGGTCTACGCTTTGGATACCGAACTCGGCTTGGGGATAGGCTCGAGAAAGAAAGACGCTGAAAAAGCAATGCAGGGACACGTTCTGGCTAAAGGCGAATTAATGGGCATATACCGCAGGTAAATGCGGGACAGAAATTTTAATGGTTAGCTGATGTGCTAATTTGATGGCGTAACCTCATGGCTGGTTGACATGGCTTTGAACCGAAGATATCTCATTTTAGCTGCCGCGTTGCTTATTGCTTTGATTTCTGTTTCGCTTTTTCTAAGCCTTAACCCCAGCAAGCAGGTTTCGAGTAAGCCTTTCTATCTTGGGGTTGAATTTGCTTACGGCAGCCAATTCTCACAGGTTAAAGCCTTAGTTGACAAAGTTAAGAGTTACACGAATCTTTTGGTCATAGGCTCAGTTCTTTTGACGTTTAACAGGACGGCTCTGGACGAGTCTTGTGACTACATTGACAAGTCAGGATTGAACTTCATTGTTTTGATTACCAGCTATCCAATGTACAACAGCACCTTTGGATATCCAGGAAACGACACGATTTTTGACTGGATGGGCAATGCCACACAGAAATATGGCAATCATCTGCTGGGCTTCTACAGGTACGATGAGCCGGGCGGAAACCAGATCGATAACGCAAAGTTTCAACTTGTCCACAGCGCATCAAGTCAAGATGAGGCATCCGACGAGTACGTTTACAATTTAGGAGGGATAATTCACTTTTATGCAGCCTATGGCGGCAGGATTGCAGTGACTCATGCGAAGATTTTCACCTCGGACTATGGCTTTACTGGTTCGATTACGCATCGGGGTACAAGCGCTGTTTTCGGTGAGTTCGTGGGAAACCAAAGCAGGCAGACCACTATCGCGTTGGACAGAGGTGCAGCCAAATCTTTTGGGAAGCCTTGGGGCGTCATTATAACTTGGAAATACAATAATAATCCGTTCCTGGAATCGAATTATTCCATGTACGTTGATCTTGCACAAGCTTACAGCGCCGGAGCCCACTTACGAGGTGGTTTTTAGCTACCCCAATGTGACCGTTCCTGGCCACATCAACGAAACAGTCCCCGACTCTTATGGCACATTAACCCCAGAGGACCTAAACACCCTGCAAAAGTTCTGGACAGACATCTACACGAACCCAGGGCAGTTCGGATCAAACCCCGCTGACGCAGCATATGTGGTGCCTAACAACTTTGGGTTCGGCTTCCGAAGTGAAGGCGACACAATCTGGGGGCTATTCCCAGCCGCTAGTGACTCGTACACTGCTAAAATATGGGGCGACACCCAGTTTTTGATGATGAAGTACCCTGACCAGCTGAACATCATTTACGATAACCAAACAATTATCAAGCCCACGCTGAAGGCATACACAAAAGTGTTCTACTACAATCATAACGCAATGTGATTTTTGGGCGAGACCCGCTTTACGGATAAAGCCTTTAAACTTGAATGATTCATTTAAGCAACCTGTCAATTGGTTCGTGAGAGCTGGGGTCTGCATATTGGATGAGAAATCACATGTTTCAGTTGAGCCTTTAAGCAATTGGCCTTCGCTTGACGCATCGGGCATAGCTGAGTACATCCGCTTCGACTGCTGCCCCCGCTATTTTAAGCTCCGCTTTGAAGGCAAAGAAGAAAGCAGCCACAAATGGCCTGAAGCCTTTAAGCCTCTTAGCCCCTTGCTGTACGGCGCAGGGAAAGAGCTGGAAGACAAAACTGTCCAAATCCTAAAGGCCAAAGCAGCCAGCTATGAAGACCTCCAACGCATCAGTCCAAGAGAAGAGCGGTGGGAACGTGCTTGGGAGGCATCTCTCCAAGTCCTGACTCATCTTGTTGAAGAGGCACTGTTCGCTCGGCCTGACGCGGAGTACAAGCCTGCACTGGTTTATCAAGCTCCCATGATGGGTCACATTGGCAAGTGGCAGGTAAAAGGTATAGCTGACCTAATTGGGGTGTGGCCAAGCAGGAATGGGAAAGTTAAGGTTCGGATTTTTGAAGTAAAATCCTCCTGGAAAGAGCAGACAGCCCACCGCGTACAGGTCGCAATCTACGTGCTACTTTTGACAGCAGGCTTAGGAAACCTCGCGTCAAACATTGAATTTGAAGGCTGCGTAATCAACAAAGAATCGGATTTAGAAAAAGCTAATCCTGAAAGCCTCGCTCCCTTTAGGCTTGACCCACTAATCCAAGATGTGCAAAGGCTCCTGGGCGAAAACGGCGAGCTCTACAGAATCCACAACACAGCATTGTCAGAGGTGGGGTATCAGCTTTCGTGGCGATGCGACAATTGCGGCTTTAATGAATGCTGCATCGTCCGCGCCGTCGAGAAAGAAAGCGTTGCGTTATTAAACCTGAGCCGAGGAGAACAGAAAGCGTTAAGCCAATACGGCATCTCACGTTTAGCTGACCTAGCATGCCTCAAGCTCGTGCCAAAAGCCGATGACCAGCGCCCTTACAACTTTAAAGAAATTCCCGCTTTAAACCCTAAAAAAGTCCAAGCGCTCTCCGCTGACCCCGTAATAGGACCGAAACTTGACAAGTTAATCCAGCGAGCACAGTTCATGCTCTACGGAATACGACCAAGCAGTCCGTGCGCCAACAAGGTTACAAAGATGCCATGGCTCACGGGAACAGGGTACGGAACATTGCCTGAAGACAGCCCTCAGCTCGGCGCCGACACCGCGTTATCTTTTAGGCCTGAAAGCATGATCCGCGTTTACTTCCACATTGAATGGGACTACATGCAAGACATTGTCTCGATGATAAGCGCAAGAGTAAGCTGCACCCGCTACAGAGGAGAGCCAAAAACAACCTCAAAAATTATCAGTCGACTCCCCGAAACACGGGAAGAATGCATAGCTGAAGAACGCATCATGCTCGAGGAGTTCTTCGTCGACCTCACCAAAAATATCCGCGACATGGCTGCCGAAGTCGGCAGCCCCGATGAAGCCCCCATGCACCTTTACTTCTACACCCGACGCGAACGTGACCAGCTTATGGATTCAGTGCGCCGCCACTCTTCCCTCATAACAGCCCGCGCAGTACAGGATCTTTTAGGACTCAGGCAGGCAATTGATCAGCCCATGTTCAGTATTATACAAGACGAAGTTCTGCTGCGCAAAGCTGTCGGGTACCACAGCACGGGGCTCCTGCCTACTCTCAATCAATGCGGCTTCTTCGAGAACCAACAGTGGACCGTAAAACGGAAAGATGGATCAACGCTGAATCTCCGCCTAGTCTTCCGCGACGGCTTCTTCAACTTTGAAATGCCCTACACCAGAAACCCAGACGGTTCAATGTCATTTCTGCTTGGATCCGAAGACACCCGGCACCGTGAAGGCTACTACCCAGCGCGAGCCCGGTTCGCAAACCAGCTTCCCATAGAATACATTTGGGCTGCCAAAGGTCGGCTTGACAGCACTAAAGAGAAGGGTTTCGCGAAAGTCATGATTGAAAAGCGAACATGGTGCGATTACCCACAAAACACCCGCAGAATCAGCGACGAAGACCTAACGCTTCTCGGCTCAAATTTGTGTTTGGCTCTGGAGCACATAGAGCGGTCACTTAGCATTCGCAACCGCCGCCTAGGCAAAAAACCAATACCTATCCCGCAAATCCCCCAGTTCACGCTTGGACGCGCAACGCTGGAGCGGAGTTGCCGTGAATTCTTGGATTTGGAGTACTTTGCGAGGCGCCAAGAACTCTATCAACACTACGCTTTGCTTCCCAGCCAGCGGGTAGCAACTGGGCGGTCGGTGATTTTTCAATGCTTAGGCGTAGAGGAAACTGAGAAGGATTTTATTGTCAAGGGAAAACTGGTTTATGAGTCTCTTGGGCTGCCGAAGTCGGAATGCACCGTAAACGCTTGTCGAGTGAAGGGGTCTGACGATTCAGGCTCGGGCGACTGGATGATCGCCACTGAAGTCCGCCATAACGAGCAAGGGCAGTATGAAGAAACGAGGCGTAAGTCGCCATCCGACGTGGAAAAATCTGCACGCGTCATCGTTGAACGAGTTGACCTGCGAAAGATGGAGCTAACTATCAAAGCCATTAATTGGCCTAGTGGCAAAAGCAGACGATACAGCACGTGGCATAACCATCCAACCAGCGACAGAGAAACAGCTGAAAACAGCAAGCACATGCAGCTTTTCGAAGTGGGACGCACGTACATTTTAGACCAATTAGCTGACGACATCATCTCAGAGCGGGCAGCCACATGCCTAGACTACGCAGCCGACAACGAACTATACCGCTTGCTCGAAGCCTTCTTAACCGGCACCAGCAAGCCTTCGCAACGCAAAGCGCTGAGCAAAGACTCCGCCGAGAAATTCGCAAGTTGGGTAGCAAGCACCAGATTCCCCCCCACCTCCGAGCAAAATCAATTCATCCAACGAGTTTTCGGCAACGAGCAAGTTGTCATGCTCCAAGGTCCACCTGGAACAGGAAAAACTGAAACGTTGCAGCTTGCTGTGCTAACCCACGTTGCCGCACACAGAGCCTCATCCAAATGCCGCGTACTGATGGTTGCACCAACTCACAAGGCAATCCACGAATTCGTTAACAAACTGGCTAAGACATGGCGGGCTTACTGCAACGAAGGTGGCAGCAGCTTAGCGGACCTTCGGATCTACCGCGTTGTAAATGATGTGTCCACGGTTAAAGCTGTTGAAGGCGTTAAATACGTGAACTACAATGAAGATGAAGCGGCTGTCGCGGAAATAAGAGACGCTTTGTCCAGCCAAGGCAAACTGGTTTCGGACGCGGCAGATATTTTCCCTCTAATTTTATGCGTTACACCGCCCGGCTTGTATGGTCTCATGAAAAAGATCGGCGGGAAAGAGCCCTCTTGGAATGAAGGGTACTTTGACTTGCTTGTAGTCGATGAGGCAAGCATGATGCGGCTTCCCGAATTGATTCTTTCAGGCGCCTTCATCGACAAGAACGCACAGGTTTTGGTGGCAGGGGACCATCGGCAGCTGCCCCCCATACAAGCGCACAATTGGGAAAAAGAAGACCGACGAACCATAGAAGAGATGGCATCATTTTTGTCAGCCATGGATTTCCTGCGTTTGCTTCGACAAGAAGACCTAGGGATAGAGCACGTTAAATCCCAGCACAAAGCCGACATTCCAACTGAACGACTGTGCGAAACCCACAGGTGCCACCGAGTCGTGGCAAGTTTCCTCAAGGAATGGATTTACCACAAAGACGGCATCGACTTCCGCTCTGACCAAACCCAAACTCTGACTTCCGTGGCTCCTCCAACTGATGGGTTGAAGTTTGTTCTGAAACCGGAGAACGTTTTCGTGCTGATTTTGCATGATGAGGCGGAAAGTTTTCAGTCTAATTTGGTTGAAGCAAAAATCGTAGACGCCTTAGTGCGCAGCGTGCCGCCAGAAACCGTCGGCGTCGTAACCCCGCATAACGCTCAACGGGGCGTAGTGAAGAATCTGCTGCTTGACCACCTGAACCTGCGGGTTGACACGGTTGAGCGGTACCAAGGCGGCGAAGCCGACTTCATAATAATATCCTCAACTGTGAGCGATCCTGACTACGTGCGCATAGAAAGCGACTTTTTGCTCAACTTGAACCGCGTAAACGTTGCCATCTCACGAATGAAAAAGAAGCTTGTAATAGTCGCCAGCCGATCAATTTTCGAGTTCATGCCGCAAGACGCTAAAGACTATGACAAAGCTCTGCTCTGGAAAGGCATAGCTCAAACCGTAGGCTTCACCGCCAATGGCAAACCAAAATGGAGTGGAATGTTGAGGGACTTTTTAGGGAGACCCGCCGAAGAAGTGGAAATTCAAGTTTACACTCAGCAGTCCGGTGGCTGAAAAACCCTGCGCGACTAAAATGGAATATCCTAAAGAAAAAAAAGAGGGGCTGTTTAGTTTAGGTTTAATTGTGCTATTTGCGTCAGGTCGCTTAGGTTGGTCAGTTTGACTTCGGCGTTTGAGATTGTATAGAGTATGTTACCGATGTAGAGTGATCTGGTTATGATGTCGTTTTGCATGTCGTAGTAGCTTGTGCCTTCATTGTAGAATCCCTGGCTGTTCAGCTGAGTTGCGTTGAGGTTGGTAACTGTGCCTCTGAGCGTGAATCCGGTTGCTGGGTCGACGTTGAAGAGGTATGCTCCCTGCCAGGACTCCTCGTTCATGATGAATATTGGTGGACTAATCACAGGCGCAGATCCCGGAGAAGATCCTGAAGAAGACCCTGCAACTCCAGTTGTTGGCACTGGAACCGGGGAGTTATTGGGTTCAACTGATGTTTGTTCAAAGTTTGTTATTGAAACGGGGATAACCAGCAAATGCTTTTCTAAGCTAAAGAGAAACGCGTGGGGGTCATTTTGCGCTAATGACGAGGTGTAGTTGCCGCTGACAAGGTAGTTTGCTACTTCCGTCGGGTTGTTTATGTTTGAGACGTCGAAGAGCGAGAGCTTGAGGTTGATGTTTTCACTGCCGTTTTCGATTGTGGTTTGTGATCCCACTCCGATTACGTGGTTTGCGTCATACGGGTAAAGGTAGCTTGAGTAGCCTGGGATTTTCAGTTCGCCTGCAACTGTGGGTGCCTGTGGGTTGCTGAGGTCAATTACGAAGAACGGGTCAGTTTGATGGAACGTGACGAGGTAACATGTGTCATCTATGAAGCGGGCTGCATAGATGTTTTCGCCTGGCGCCATGTTTTCTAGTTTGCCGACGACGGTCATGTTCATGTTCAGCACGTAGAGGTTGTTTTGCTCGTTTTGCGAAAAGAATGAACCTGATGATGTTGTGGTTGCCACTCTAAAGTGGCCGTTGTACTCGTCCATGGAGTACTGGTTGATGACGTAGCCTGGCACTGAACCCGTGGCTTCGAAGCTTAGGTTTTGCCCGTTAATTCCTACTCGGTAGATTGTTGTTGTATCTTGACCGTTTTGGTCAGGGCAGGTTATGTACATGTTATCTTGGGAAACGAACATGTTGCTTGTGCCGCCCATCATGATAGTCATGTTTGATGGTGCCTGAGAAGTATCTGCAATGTTTAGGCCCACAAAAGTTGTGTAAGTGAAGTAAGTGTCGTTTAGGTCCGTATAGTAGATGCTAGTGGGCATAATGGTAGTGGCTACAGCGTTGTTGTAGACGGAGGGCAAGACAACGGTCCCGTTGTACAAGTTCGCGGGTTGACTGATAACCATGTAAACTTCATCGCCTATCATTCTAGAGTCAAAGTAACTCCCACTCATCGTGTAATTGTATTCGAGAACCGGCGATGCCTTGTCCGTTACGTCGTAGATGTAAATGAAACTGGACACCCCGTAGTTAGCGTACCCGGGGTAGTAGGGCATTTGGCCGCCGGCAATCATAACCATTGGATAAGCAATCAAGTTGCCATAGTTGCTTCCAACTACCGCTAAGGTGTCGCCGTTTTGGCTCAGATACATGCCAGCCAAGCTTGTGTTGTTCCCCAAGGGAATCTTTGAAGCTACCGTTGGATCCTGCGGATTAGCGCTCACGACGTAAATGTTGTTTTGGGATTGTGCAGTCCAATCCTGGTTTATGACATAGATGTACTGGCCGTCGGTCTTAACCGTGTCAGCTTCGTCAACACCAGCAACTTGAACGTTCGTGGTCGAGTAGCTGGAAAGCTGATTTCCGCTGGAAGTTCCCGTGGCTGGAGCCGCCGCAGGAGCAGCTAGGCCAGTACCTGCTGGACTTGGAATTGGTGTAGTGCCATAATATTGAGAATCTAAAGGTCCACCCGTGAAGGTGTTGGAAACTTTTGCGTTAGCGATAAGGAAATTCTTCATTTCTGCGATGGAAGTGAATGCTTTGAGGGGTGAAACGTTTGAGGTCGAAACGAAAACTCTTGTTGAGTTGTTGCCGATAGTATAGATTGCCGAAACCAAGACTATGGCTGAGAGAATTGCGATCAATGCGTAGATTCTTGTTTTGTTCTTTATTTCTTTTTGAACCATACTTTTTTCTCCACTTAACTGTTATGGCAGCTTGTTATTTGATGCTAAGCTCGCGAACAGCTGTTCTAACAATTAGAATGGCCGCATGTTCCATACGCGGTAGGCCTCATACCAGAAGATAGTGCAGACGATAGCTCCAAACGAAAGTATAAACAGGTTACTGCGGGTGAAACCGTCGAACAAAACCGCCACGTAAAGAGCAAGGAACACGGTCGAGAACAAGGCATAGAAAAAGAATCTTGGGAAAAGCAGCCTACCCAACTTTACGAAGTGACGAACCACGCCGATTTTTACTTCACCAACCAACAAGTAGCGACCGCTAACCTCCTCTTTCTGCACCAAACCCAACTCACGCAACTGCTCCAAATGATGGAAAGCGACGCTGGGACTGCTAAAATGAAGGGCACGCTGAACCTCTCGTACCCCCGCAGGGCCGCCGTTTTTTAGCAAAAACCAGTAAACCTGCCAGGCTTTGCCTCGCAAAGAGTACTCAAGCTCAGTTCCGTCACTATTATTCAATCCGCTGAACCTTCAATGCAACATAGTACAAGATGGGAACATATAAGTCCAAGCATTAGAACAGAATGGCGCATAAGGTTTTTCCGTAAGAGTAGTTGAATCAAAGTTTAGAACAGGTGTCATTGCCCGCTAGTTTGGGACTTCACTTTGTAGTCACAAGCCAATATTAAGGTGCACTCAAAAATAATAACCAAGAAGTCGATTTATTTTTGGCGCGCGCGTGTGTGTTTGACCCCGTGAAGTTAGTTTTAACGAGAGTAAGGTGGATGGCGTGGATTTATGAAAATTAAGATTTTCATTATTCCGGAAGTGTTTTCATGAAGGGATTAGTCGTTAGTTTGATGTTGCTTTTGCTGGCTGTTGCTTCGGTGAGCAGCGTCCTGGGAGCCAGCTCCTATGTCGCTGATTCCAGTTCCAATGCACCCCAGCCTCTTTCAGGCTATGTTCTTCAGGGTCAAGCGCCGGGAGACCTCCCTGTACTTGTTAACATTGCGATTCCTTTGAGAAACGAGGGCCTTCTCAGTTCTATGGTCGAGCAAGTTTCGGACCCCTCATCGCCTCTGTTTAGGCACTTCTTGACTCATACTCAGATTCAGCAAGAGTTCCTGCCAACGAATGCGTGCAATTCGATGCTTGCTTATCTCAAGAGTGTCGGGTTGCAGGTTGTGAAGCAATCTATGGACTCCATGATAATTGTTCAGGCTAATGCTGCTCAGGTTAATCAGTATCTGGGTGCACGTGTAAACATTTACTCAAATGGTACTGACTCTTATTATGTGACTTGTGGGGGTTCTTTGTTTGAGGGCGCTTATTTCGTAGCATCGAACGCCACCGCCCTCATGGTCCAACCCCATGTGGCAACTTCTCCTGCGCCGCAAGCGAACGCAAACGTAACCTTCTCAGAAGGAGCATTTTCTGCGATGGCTCTTCAGGCCGTCTATAATGCAACCTCTCTCTACGCGCAGGGCTACAGAGGTGAAGGCCAGACGATTGGTCTACTCGAATTCTTTGGCTCCCCGACCATCAATCAGGATCTGCAGCTGTTCGATGCACAATTCGGGTTCTCAAATCCGAGTTTCTTTGTCACACCTATTGTGCCTTACAACCCCAACCTTGGCGTTTCCACGGGCTGGAGCACCGAGGTGTCCCTTGATGTTGAGTTATCGCATGCAATGGCTCCAGAAGCTGCTATTGACATGTACGTGACTACTGGCGCACCAAGTTTTGCGTATGATATTGCACAAATAGTGGGCGATGACACTGTGACTACCCTTTCGATGAGCTTTTCTGTTGCCCCCGAATGGCAGGATTCTGTTATTGGCGGATCATTGTTTTATTTTAACATGTTTCTCCCCGACCAGTACTTCATGCTGGGCTCGCTTGAGGGAATCACCTTCCTAAGCTCTACAGGCGATGGGGGAGGAAGTGGCTACAGCTCGGGTCCAGCAGGCAACTTAGGAAACCCAGATAATTCACCATACGTCACCGCTGTGGGAGGCACCCAAACTTACTTCTACACCCAACCAAACGGATCTGAAACATCCGTCCAAACAGCATGGTCTAGCGAGGGGTACGTGCCGAACATGGTCAATTCTGGCGGAGGCGGAGGTGGGGTAAGCTTCGTGGAGCCCAAGCCATGGTATCAGCAAAGTCAGCAGACACCTCCCTCTTATCCAAACGGAAGAATGGAACCAGACCTTTCTTTACAGGCTGGTGTTGATCCAGGCACTTACATAGTGGATTCAGGCTCAGTTATACCGGTAGGTGGCACATCAGAATCTGTCCAGCTTCTCTCAGGGCTTCTTACGTTGGTAGCCGAGTCAGCGGGAGGTCCGCTTGGTCTCATCAACCCGTTCCTTTACAGCCTCGGCAACAACGCCGCTGCTTATAACAAAGCTTTCACTCCAATCACGTTTGGCTACAACATCCCATGGACTTCATCTTATGGTTACAATCTTGCAACAGGATGGGGCAGTCCCAACCTCGGCGAGATTGCTTCTCTATACAACACCCAAAATCTCCAGCCTAATCTTATCGTTTCGGTTGGAGTCGCTAACTCCACAGGCGGGTCCCAACTTGAATTCACTCCGGGCCAAACTGTTCAAGTAACCGCGTCTATCTATAACGGAATTCAATTCACGCCCATAACTAGTGGAAGTTTTACAGCCAGCCTCGACACCCTTAACGGGATTTCCCAAGTCACCCCTATGAATTTCAACAGCACAATCGGGTTTTGGAATGCTTCCTTTATCATGGGGCAGCAGTCCGGCGTTGCATACGTCAACGTCAATGGCACATCGGTAGGAATTTCGGGCGCGAGTTTCGCCGAGATTTTCGCCGGTTACCTCGCAACCTTCACCAGTCCAACTCCAATAGACCCATGGACAACGGCCAAAGGCTTGCAAGTGAACGTCACTTCTTCGGACCTCTACGGCAAACAAGCCCCCTTGCAACCGCTCACAATGCAAGTGAATTCATATTCGATTCTCAATAATCTTTACAGCGCTCAAGGCACGGTGACGCTCGAACCCACCAGTGTATCAGGAGTGAACGCGACTGAAGCAACGCTAACATCACCTTATCCAGCCGGTCCTATCGACTTAATGCTGCAGGGGAGCACGTATGGATTTCTGCCGTTTACCAATGGGATTTACCTGCAGACCGCCGTCATGCTTCCTGAGGTGGCAGTGGAACCTGGGGCGATAGCGCCTGGACAATCACTTACTATCGTTGTCTCTCCTGTTGCCCCAGTCAACGTTGCAAAGATGACTTCGTATGACACTGGCGCAACAATCGGTTCCGACGTAGCCAGCGGCTCTAACGTTGACGCCCTTCTAATAAACCCGTCAGGCCAAACAGTTGCAAGCACAAGTCTATACTTCCAAAATTCAGAAATGGTCGGCCTGCTCACGGCTCCCTCCAACGCGGTACCTGGGCTCTACACGATTTTGCTTCAGGCAAACTACGGCTCTTTGACTCTTGGATACACACTCAATGGCGCCTTCTACGGCCAAGTACTCGTTTCGAACGGCACAATAACCCCAGAGATAACACTTTCACCATCAACTCTGTATATGGGACAAACAGCACAGGTAACTGCCGACATTCACTATCCGAATGGTCAAGAAGTTACGCAAGGTGAATACACGGCTGTCATTTATCCGTATGAACTGCAGAATAAATACACAGCCATAATTTATGCAGAGTACCAGAATTTTGAGTTGACGCCATTGCTGTACAATCCGATGCTGAACAGGTGGACCGCCAACATCACGCTGCCTTCGCCTTACAATGCCGGCGTTCTATCACCAATTAATAATGACTTGCTCAACTATGCGGGTCCCTACGAGGTCTATGTGACAGGGATCTCCTACGTTGGTTTCCCCACGACCACCGCGCTCTCTGCCCAGCAAGCCTTCTCGATACAGCCGTACATGTACCTCTCAAACCAGCAAATCACCACGTTCCAGCAGAGTTCAGGGCTAGCGTTAAGCGGGGTCAACGTGACAACATCGGTCAACCTACCAAACGATATCTTCATTGGCTCAAACTGGTTCACTTCAGGCACAACCATCATCTCAGACTCGTTTGTAAATGGAACCATCTTTGCAAGCGGCACCAACCTAACCCTTTGGAGTGTGCAGGGTGGCAACATTGTCGCTTTAAACAGCAGCATTAACTTAGTCAACACTAACCTAAACTCCCTTACTCTTGTCAACTCGAACCTTTCTTTGACATCATCAAGCTATCAGAGTATCTCCCCCTCTTCACCGATAATCCAGATTCTTTCACCCGCCAACGATGGCAGCTACACTGGCAACGTATCCGGAAGCGTAACCGTCTCTGGAAACAGCATTGGCTCCATCGTAGTTTACCTTAACTATCAGCCGATCGAAACGTTCGGCAACAACGGAACTCTTAGCTTCAATGTAAACAGCGCCAATTATGCTGACGGTGGCTACTCGTTACTGATAGTGGCAACCCAGACCGACGGCGTCAGCTCCGGCGCCAACTCGACGGTTTACTTCCAGAACCAATTAAACTCAGAAATTTCCAGCCAGCAAAACACCTTGAGCTCCCTTCAGTCTCAGCAAAGTCAGATCAATAGTCTTACAAGTAGCCTTCAGTCTCAGCAAAGTCAGGCCAATGGTCTTGCAAGTAGCTTGAACAGCTTAAAGTCGTCTCAGGCGTATGAACAGAACCAGATTAACAGTTTGGGAGGAGACCTAAATAGTCTCAATTCTTCTGAAACATCACTGCAAAACCAGACCAGCAGTCTCGGGAATAGCCTGAACGCTTCCCAAGCCGCATTGCAAAACCAAGTCAGCAGTCTCAAGGCCAGCCTGAACAGAGCATACGACTACGCCTATGCAGGAATCGGAATAGGCGTGGCGGGAGTCGCTGTCGCTGCCGTGGCAATCTTGTGGAAGCGCTCAAAGAGTTCGCCTCTACCTTCTCCAACTCCAGAACCGGTTTCCTCGTCCAAAACGAAAGAGACAGAAGGGGAAACTCCTCTCAAAAGTGGTACTTAAGCAGCGCTAGCATGATTTGCCAGCGTTTTAGATGCGTTTCTAATCTGAGTTTGCGGAGTCGGCTTTGCGATTAACGCTATTAAACAACATACCCTCTCTGTATTTTGTTTTGCTTTGTAGGTTTGGTCTCAAACGGCCTTTGTTGGTTGTCGTACCGAAATAAGCCATTTCCAAAATGTTATATCCCAAATGAAACATAGGGCTATTTGCGGGGGGTTTTAGTGTATAGAAGCGTACGCGTTCTCCTTTTGATCGTAGTCAGTATCTTGGCTATTATTCCACCGGTAAGGGCATTTTCAGAGACAATTCCATTATCAGTTAGTTCTGCACTTGATGATCATTCCGTCACAAAAACAGTTGAACTGAATCAGGGCGAGAGAATTACTGGAAATTTTACTTTTTCAAATATTCCAGTTTTCAAGGCGGGTGGAGCTTCCAATATGACATACGCACATTTGATTTATTTCTACAATCCAAAGGGAGACACAATTTTTACGTATTTTGATATTGACCATGCGTCGTTTGACTATATTGCTTTGTACTCGGGTGTCTACAAGTTTTGGATTAATCTTGAACAAACTAGTGTTTACCGTGATCCTGCGGAAATTGCAAAAGCCGAGATAACTCTAAATTATAACACAGCCGGACCCATGCCAGTACCCACTCAAAATGGTCAATCGATGTTTCTAAGTTATCTAATTGTGTCAATAATAGCTGTTATAGTCGTTGTTGGTTGCTTTATAGCGGCATATCATTTTTACCATAAAGAGAAGCGAGGAGCAACAGGAACTATTTCTATTTTTGCAATATGAGGTTCAGCAAAACTTGCATTCATCAGGACTTTGCAGTGAGGTTTGTTAACGCTCTGGGAATTAAGGAAGAAATGAAAATGCTTCGATGACTTTAGCTTAAACGTGAACTTAACTGAAACCTACTCAGCCTGAATCTCTTCTACTTTGACTTGAAGTATAAAAAAGGGGAAGAATTGTTTTGTTTTTGCGACTTTAGTCTATGGCCGTTTTCTGTTGAGCATCAGCATGATTGCGGCGCCGATTATGATTATCACTATGATGATTGCGATGCCTATGTATTCGAGTGTAGTTTGTGTGGCGACGCCGCTGAGCGGGGTTGCTGTTGGTGCGGGTGTTGCTGCTGGCGAGCTTACGATCATAGTTGTTTGTGCACTGGATAGGAAGTAACCGTTTGTGCCAGCGAATGTTGCCGTAACGGTGTATTTGCCTGGAACATTTGGCGGCGTCCACTGGTAGTTGCATAGTCCATACGCGTTGGTTGTGGCTTGGCCGATGGTGATAGTGTTGTTGTTTGGATCGAGAGCGGTCAACGTTACAGTAACGCCTATGAAATTGGTCGGCTCTGCCTGTTGCTGGTAAACGTAGCCCATCCATGCCTCCATTATAGCGTCAGATGCACATGGAACTCCATTTGGAAAGTTTGCTTTAGGTGCCGTCTGCTGTGTGCCGGCGGAAGTGTCCATCACTGTACCCTGTATGGCTACGGTTGTTCCGGCTGATATCGAGGTCAACGGTGCCTGTACCGTGGTTGCGCTGGGTCCTCTGCCTACAGAGTAGATTTGACCGTCGTACCCGTTAAAGAATGTCAAGTAGCCATCTGCAACAGCAAGTGCGGAACCGGTCGCGGCCCACTCGCTTGGGTAGCCTGAAAGCCTCCATATTTGTTGTCCTGTGGTAGCGTTAATGGCGGCTAATGTTGAACCCACGTAAATTGGGTTGGTTACAGTGTGTTCATCGGTTGCAAGGTATACGACTCCATTAGCGACATTTTGTATTTGGGTTGGATAGACACCGTAAGGCCCGTTAAAGCCTGCGTAAGTACTGTTGTTTGGTTGAGATGGTCCACCGTTGCCCCAGGTGAATATTAGTTTTCCAGTTTGATCGTTATAGGCGTAGCATATTCCGCTGTATGAACAGCTGTAGAGCGTACCGTAAGCAAGGAAGGCTTGCA
>JBEKTQ010000010.1:0-130258 GCA_049515895.1 Bathyarchaeia archaeon
AAGACAAACAATTGAGACATTAATCAGCGAGGAAGCCTTGCTGTTCGCAAAGTATCTGAGAAAAGCAAGATGGGATACCAAGAATAGGAATTACGCAGTCGCGCTAACCTGAAAACTTGCCTCAAAACCTCTTTTTGCACTTCTTAGTTAAGCCTTGGGAAATACTGTTGTTATTTGTGGTGACTTTTTTGAGGTATTTTTCATAGAAAATTATGCAGGGTACGGAATTTGCAAACATTCTACAGGAAGTTGCGGAGGCACTCCAAGTAATCTAAGAAAGATAGCTCCTCTTTTTTCGGGGAAACCCTGAAGCGAGGGACCTTGCGTTGGAGCGTCTTCATAATTCGTGCCTCAAGAATTAAGGCGCCTTGCCCAAAGATTTGTTCCAGCGCCTTCAGGAAAGCCTCAACGTGGTTAGGTATTGCTTCTCTGCTAACGCCGAAGCTGTTTTTTAGGTGAAAATATATTGCTTGTTTAGTTGAGTCGCCAAGCATGGAGAAAGTGGAGTCCACCGCTCCTAAGAACAGACTATCAAAGTAAGCCTCGGATAAGTCGGCTTTTTTGTTGTTAAGACGGATTATGCATGCTGGTTCAGGGTTGATTATGACTGCTGCATCTTGGTTTCTCTGTAGTTGTGTTGGACTGTTCATATGTTGTACTTCACTACACATAACTACTATCGTAAGTCTTAATATAACTGTTATTATAGGATTCGACATATTCCTAAAATCGATATATGCCCAAAATTGTACCCAATTTGGCGAAATGAAGAGATATTGTTAAGTTGGGTTTTGGGGATTAAATTTTAATCCAACCAACCCAACTACTCCTCTACTACTTACCTTCTTTCTCCTATGTTCTTTCTCTTAGCTACTTAAATATCGCCCACAGAGACAGATATCACACACAGAGATACACAGATACACATCACACAGACAAAAAGAAAAGATAGGGTATCAGCTAAGTTTTCATGGATGATAAGTCTTAAATTGTAAGTAATCTCTAATGTGGTTCCCCGTTGTTAAAGATAAAAAGCGCGCTTTAGCTTTCACAGTACATACAAGAGAAAGGAGGTATGTAGCCTTTGAAAAGGCAGTTGTAACTTCAGATTAGCCTTCTTAGTTTTTGCTATTTGTTACTTCAGCGTTCTTGTTGGCTTTCTAGTCTTAAACCTTTCGAACATGCCTATCCAATGGGATGAAGCTGCCCATCTTGACAACGGACTTTTCCTTAAACTTGGAATGTACAAGCAATTTTCTGGTAACCTGTTTTATCCACCGCTCTATGATGCCCTAACCTATTTGTCCTACAACATTTTTGGTGTAAGCGTTGTTTCCGCCAGAATAATCGACTCCTTCTTCTCCGTTTTGGTTCTTTGGGTAGTTTTTGAGTTCACTTACAAAGTCTATGATGGCAAAACTGCGTTGTTAGGCTCAATTTTTTTAAGCCTAATGCCTGGCTACTTTGAAGTTTCTCACATAGCCATGCTGGACATAATGGCAACATTCTTTTTCGTTCTTTCGATCTTCTTGTTTTACCTGTGGCTACAAACCCATAAAGACAGAATGTTGATCTTTGTAGGGCTAACCGTAATCGTTGGCTTCTTAGCTAAATACCAAATTGTCGTGGCTATGCTTGTAATGCTTTCTGCCATATTGATTTTCTGTAAAAGCGAGGTCAAAAGACCTTTTTCAAGAAAACTCTACATTGCAATAATCGCGGCGCTGTTAACAGTAGCAGCTTATCTCATCTACAGCCTTCAGTCCTACTTAGCAATGTGGCTAAACAATATTGAAATGAACACTACAGGAAGCCAAAACATGACACCATTATACTATCTAATTGAGATGAATAGCGTATACCCCACCATTCATCCCATTTCGCTTCTGATGTATATCTTGGGCTTTCTCGGTTTGGGAGTATTTGCTATTAGGCGACAAAAGATTGACAAACTGCTTTTGATATGGTTCATTACTGTTTATGTTTTTTACACAGTAATTAGCCACAAAGGTTGGAGATACGTTCTGCCTTTGTTTCCAGTTTTGGCGGTCTCAGCGGCGGTTTTTGTTACCGTTGCATATACAGAACTGCGGAGCCTCAACAGAAAGACTTTAGCTAAGATCAGTGCTTTACTCTTGATAGCCTTTACATGCCTATCCTTGTTCTATAGTGTAAATGACACCATTTATTGGACAAACTCTGAAAAAGCACCTTTTGCCTTAGAACAAGCCGTTAAATACGCAATAGCCCATGACAGCTCAAACCAATCGATAATGGTGCTTTGTCCTGACAACTACTTCAGTTTTGGCATAGTAGAATTTTACCTTCTCAAAGACGGAGGATCCCAAATTCAAGTGTACACTTATCCTTGGTCAAGAATTATAGATCCCTCCTTCAACATCACGGTTCTAATTAGCCGTTGCGAGGAGTACGACGTGAAATTTCTCTTTACAACAGAATTTGGCGGGAACCATTTAGACTATTTCAACTCAGCGGTCACCTTAATGGATATCTATGCCCAATTGTATAGCTCAAACAATTTCACTCATATAACACCTGAGCAGACTTTTGGTCAATCGCCTCTGAGCATCTACATTTTAAACTACGTAGGGTGAGCTGGGAGCGCGCGCCTAATAAAGGAAAGACTAGTTTCGTTGGGTGTTCTTTAAGCAGAACAGAGTGTTCTCCAAGGAGAGTAATAAGGCGCTTTTTTAATCTTGACCCTATATAGTGATGCAAGAATGGCATTTGAGATAGTGAAAAGTACGGTAAAGGTGTTAATGTTATGCTTACTTGCAACAAGTGTGCTAAGCCCAATTTTGTTGACAGGTGTAAAGGCACAAAACAGTGGAGTCACTCGGGGCTATTGGCCTTTAAGCCAAATCCAACCGAGCGGCTACAACGTAATAACACCGGACTCAACAGGAGTAAATCCAGGCATTGTAGCAGGTACTCCTCAGCCTACGCTGGTCGATGGCAAATTTGGCAAAGCTATGCAGTTTAACGGAAACAATATCGTGTACATCCCCATAAAATTCGTAGTTGGCTTTCCTCCTATGCCCCAACCAATGTACATACCAGTCTCGCCAAACCTCGACATTCAAAAATACGTCGATATATCAGCATGGATTAACGTCCCAGGATACAAAAACGCAACGTACAACAACATTCTTGTTAAATGCAATCATCCTGACCAAGCCTGCGCCTGGCAGAACACAACAAGAATTCTCGGCTTAGCTATAAGAGCGGGCATACCTGAAAACGACATAGTTCAAGGAGCACTTAGCGGTTTCGTGTTAACTGACAGCGGAGGATTCAACGAGATAGTGACAACCCAGCCGGTTCCTCTAAACCAGTGGGTTGAGGTAGAATTCACACGAGATTCCACAGGCATGCACCTCTACCTTAACGGTTACGAACAAAGCGTCAACGTGGTTCAAGGCGTTCAAAACCCACAAGGCAACATCACTAACGGAACAGAATACTACATTGGACATGATGGATTCGCAACCATTCAAGACGTGCGCATTATCGATTTAGATCCGCCGCAAATTGCGGAAGCAGCGTTTGACATCGGATCAAACATAATGATTCTGACAATAGTGGTGGCTGTGATTGTTGCAGTAGCGTGGGTGTTGCGTAGAGTGATTCAATTATGGCTAATTCGACCCAAACTCTAGATTCTCCAAAACTTGGAAGAGACGGTGAGGGTTGATTGGGGACCGGACTTAAACTCCTTGAACTGATGCTTCGCCAAAAACTCTTAGGCAAGGGTTTGGAAGGAGAATCCAACACCCCCCTTATTGTATCGTACGCTGTAACTAAAGCCTGCAATCTTCGATGCCTTCACTGCCACGTTTCAGCAAAAGAAGCCATGCCAAACGAGCTTAACGTTAGAGAAGCAATGCACGCCATAGATGAGATGGCAAATCTTGGAACCGAAGCTTTGATTTTCAGCGGCGGCGAGCCTCTTCTCAGAAAAGACTTCGTTTTGACACTTGCCGAATACTGCGACAACGTCGGAATTATGACAGCTATGCTTTCAAATGGGGTCTTAATCAACCATAAAGTAGCCTTGGAACTAAAAGACGCAGGAATTAAAGCAATAGGTATACCGATTGACTCAATTAACCCTGAAAGCCACGACAAACTTAGAAATGTACCAGGCACCTTCAAAAAAGCAGTAGCAGCAATCCAAGCCTGCTTAGACATTGACCTAGAAGTGGTCGTCACCACAATGGCGTTGAAAGACACGTTTAACGAGATGCCGAAGAGAATAGAGTTTTTAGCTAACTTAGGCGTGGACCAGTTTGCCGTTTACGACCTAGTTCCAGTTGGGCGAGGAAGAGACATAATGGATCAGGCGATGACTCAAGAGCAACGAGTACGCCTAATACGGTACCTGCAAGCAATGCAGGAAGAAACAGAAATGGTTTTCACCATGTCCGGGGGAGAACCGCTTTATCCAGAAATTGCCCTGGAAATGCACAAATCACATGGCACAAAACCCAAAGACTTACTATTGAAAGAGTTCTGGATACATAACTCAGTCGGATGCCATGCAGGCATATTATACTTCAGTTTAAGACCGGATGGAGATATTTACCCGTGCACTTTTTTGCCAATTAAAGCCGGAAACGTTCACGAGCAAAGCCTAACTGATATTTGGCGCAACTCAAAAATCCTCAACAATCTCAGGCAGAGAAAAGCGTTGAAAGGAGAATGTGGAACCTGCGAATATAGGGAGACCTGCGGTGGATGCAGAGGCAGAGCCTATGCCTGTACAGGAGACTATTTGGAGACTGATCCTGTTTGTTTGCGTGACTTGATGGTGAAAGAGAATGTTTACCCGAATAATGTGAAGCGTTTCGGATGGTGCGTTGGGTGAAGTGGTATTTTTGGGCTGGAGTAGCCATCCTAGTAGTTTTGAGGGTTTCCGCATTGATTCCTGCACATGTAACTGAACCAAACTTTCTTGGGTACTATTCGTTCGATCCGCTTGCACCTGTATTCGCAATTTTACTCTGGGTTGGTGCTGGGGCCATCACTGGTTTGGAAAAGAAAAAGGAAAGAAACTGTAATTCTCCACAGGCTTACCTGATGCATAGGCGAGATCCAAAGCAAGGCTTCACCGAAAAACGCGTTATTTCAGATATTGTTTTTTGTCGTTTAGCGCCCGCGAGGGAGAGCCTGACCCTGCGCCTTAAACAGTCTGCTGCACCCATTTGCCTTCGCGCGTGCTAACGGCAGTGCTCATGTGGTTTCGGTAGAAGCTTCTACTATCTTCTTAATCTCTGCGTTTAGAATGTCCGGCAGTCCAAGTATCCCTACATCCATGAAACCACGTATAATCACCGAAACGGCTTGATCGCGTGACAATTTTCGTGTCATGAGATAAGTAATTTCTTTTTCTGAGATTTTTCCCACCGCCGCCTCATGAGTTATCTCGACCCCTTTCCTTTTGGCGATGAGCTCGGGAATAGACTGCATAAACGATTCATCATCCATCAGTAAGCCGCGGCATTCCAAGTGTCCCTTGCAGTCGTTGCTGTCCCCTTCTATCATGCCTCGGATGATCATTTTTGAGCCCTCACGAGAAATGGCGCGGCTAATCATCTCTGCCTTGCTTCCTTTTCCAGTGAGAAAAGCTTTCGTTCCAATGTCCAGCTGCGAGTTTTTGTATCCGTACAATATGCTGTTGAAGCTCGCCCGTGAGTCCTCTCCTTTGCAGTACGCCACAGGATACATTTGAATGTCCCTGACGGGGCGCATGCACACGTAGTTCGACACGAATGTTGCCTTGTCAGCTATTTCGGTTGCGCTTCTCGGTCGGACAAGGGTGGTCTCGCTCCATTGATGAATCATCGTGAAGTTGAGCATAGCGCCTTTTTTGACGTAGATTTCGGATATGCCCATGTGCGATGCATTTTTAACCGTTGAGTGTTGAAGGCAACTGGTTATTATGTGTGCGTTTGAGCCTTTCTCAGCAATTATGATGTTGTGCACTCGCTGTTCCAGATTCTTCTGCGAGATCATCATGCATGATTGAAGAGGAAAGGCCACTTCGGCGCCAGGAAGAATCCGCATAAAGTAACCTCCGCTGTAGTCTTCAGCTACTTTTTTAGTGTACTCGTCCTTGTTTTTGTCAACGATTTTCCACATATAATTGTCGAGCCAAGAGTACTTTTTCAGGGCTGTCTTGATATCCAACAGCTCGATTTTCCTTTCGAAAACTTGGTTGACCGTTGCTTGGACAGTTGTTTGATCCAAGTGGAAATATGTGCCTGAACGGTTTTTTTCGTTTGATTCAATGCCGGCCTTCTGTGCTTCTTCAAGAATCTTATGTGGTACTTTTTTCAATTCACTTTCTACTGTCAGTTTTCCAGCCTCCGACTTCTCTTCTTCCGCAGGCTACGCATTCCTCGTAACCTACCTTTTTAATGTCCTCATAGATTTTCATGGGGTGAGTGTAACAGTGAAACTGCCCATCCAGAAGAATAAACCCGTATTTCGCTTTGATATACTCAAGTATATCGCCTTTGTGAGTTATCACTAAAGCTGAGCTTCCGCTGCTTTCCACGTAGCGTTCAATTTCAGTTGCAATCAGCTTCAGGCTTTCTACATCTACGCCCGAGTCAGGTTCGTCCAGAAGAAGGAGTTTGGGCTTAAGGAAAATCAGCTGAAGAATTTCAGAGCGTTTCTTTTCGCCGCCGGAGAAGCCGACGTTGAGGTCCCTGTTTAAGAAGTCGGTTAATCTGAAGGCTTCAATAAGTTTTTGTTCTTCTTTGCTGAACGCCTCGTCTGTTTTCTTGCCAAGACAAAGTTTCAACAGGTCTGTGAGCTTCACGCCGGTGATTTCTGGGGGATTTTGAAAGCTAACAGTAATGCCGAGCTTTGCCCTTTCCTCCACAGTTTTGGTCGTAATGTCGGTTCCATTGAACAAGATTGTTCCGGAAGCTGGTTCGTATGTGGGAAGACCCATAATTGCACTTATGAGAGTTGTTTTGCCGGAACCATTCGGTCCGAAAAGAACGTAATTCTCCCCGCTTTTAAGGCTGAATGTCACTCCTTTGAGGATAGGCTTTCCTTCAACATTGACGGTTAAACCTTTGACTTCGAGAATATCCATAACAATCAAACACCTTTCTTTTGGAATAGAAAATAAACCTTTTGGATGGATACAGTTGACCCCGTTTTTTCAGCACCGACCCCGAGCTTTATGCTCAGTGGGTTGGGCCCGTATGCATCACGACGAAGCGTTAAGCTGTCCTCGACGGTAAAATGTGTTCCTGAAGAAAAATAGATATTCTAGGCTACGCCGATGAATCAGTTAGAAAGATGCGGTGTAAATGACTCTTTCCGAGGAAATAGGCGCTTGCCAAGAATGCAGAAGTCTGTTAAGCTATGGCAGACTTGAAACCGATGACAAGCCTTACTTAGTTTTCACAGTTGATAAAGACTGGAAACCGCCTAATGGAATTGTTAATGTCCTGTTTATCGCCGAGTCCCCGCCTTGGGATAGGATTGCCAAGCAGCCATACTTTTACAATGTTAGTGACGAAAGAAATGCAGGTTTAAGAAAAGAAGTGCTTAAACATCTCAACTTTGGGCATCTTGAAGAATTCAGAGATAAAGGCTACTTCCTAATAGACGCAATTAAATGTAGGCTAAACAAGAAAGACAGGTCAAACATTCCGTTAGCGGTTTTGGAAACGTGCAGCACAAAATTCTTGGGTCGAGAAATTAGTGTTCTCAGGCCAAAAGTCATATTTGTTCTTGTCAATTCAGCAAAAATGGCGTTGCAGGGATTGCACGGTATTTCCGAGTTCTCAGATTTCAAAGAACTAATAAACCACAATGTAACAGATGAGTTCGACAAAATGCTTTGTGGCTACAGAGTAATCCTTTGTGTTTATCCTGGAGGACAAACTAGAAAGTATAAGCTCAGAATCAGACGTTCCTTTTCCAAAATAGCTTAAATGTTAAAGTAATGGTCGTGGCGATGGTCAAATCAACTAAAACTCAGCGTTTAAGAGAAAAAATGCTTGCATCTCTAAAGGAGTCAAAGCAAAAGACACTAGACAATCTACCAGTCGTACCCCAGGAAGAAAATGCCAAAACCGTTAAATCTGCTCAAAAAAAGCAGATCGTCATCACCGAAATAGACACGGTAACGAAAGAGGATGAGTTGCATCTCAAGGTCGGTTTCAAGCTGATTCCTTCAAAAGCTGACTTTTCAAAGTTAATTTCAGACTTGTTTTTCGATGAACAGAAACTGCCGAACTCCGCCATAATCACTATACCTGAGAGCCCGCTTGCAAAAGACGATTTCGAGTTGACACCCGTGATTAACATGAAGGAAATAAACGCTGGACACCACACCATAAGAGTCGAAATGTATGACCTGTGGAATTCCCAAGAAAAACTTTCGTTTAGCTCCAAAGAGGTTTCTGTGGAATATGTTCCTCAGACCAAAGAATCCAGGCTAATCAAAATCCCATTCGTTAAACACTTTGGAGGCGTGGATTTAGATGTTGTTTCTGTAGCTGACAAAAACATTTACCGTGACATTGAAGAAACAACGAAAAAGGAATCAGTCAGCAAACGAGAGGAATGGTAGTATTCTTCATAATGGTTTTCTTTTCCCAATTTTGGCAAATGAACTTTATTGCTTATCTTTTTGAATAAGGCTGCACAACAGTTTCACACCTCACTTTTTCAAGAAACTTGTCGATCCTATTTCGGTCATTATCCGAAAATACATTTTTTTTGCTCAAATGGAACCCTGGTAGTGCAATAAGATAAGGTTTCCTTTTAGGCTTTGTTGATCACCTTTCTTTATATAGAATCACGTCCGGTGGGATGCGCTTAAACTATTAAGCGAATACTATGTTAGCATAAAAGGTTCTTCTCTTTTTAAGGTGCGCGCTGAAAAAGAAGTAAACTTGAGAGCTATGAATGCGTGTGGCTTAATTGATGTGGGAGTTCTCGCTTGAATTCGGTTATGCGTGTTTGCACGATTGCAATCAGTTCTTTTCGTAGATCCTCATCTTTGAGCGTTAAACTTATGGAGTTTAATCTTTTAGCTAACTCCTCGTCGCCTAGGGTTGTTTTTACCCATTTTTGGAAGTCGCCTCGTTGAAGATGAAAATTCAACGAGTCAGCTGGAACAGTTTGAAGTTTCTTTTCGAATAAATCAAGGCTTGTTGCTGTTTCATTGGTGAATTTGCCTGGCGCTATGTAGAAATGGAATCCCTTTTCGTATGGTACGGTTCTTAGGATCTCCATTATTTTTTTGTTTAGTTCAAGCCGTTTGTACTCTTGGGTTCTATAAGTGCGTGTTGACATAACAAAACTCCGAATCATTATTTGACATTGTCAGATATATCTGTGATGTTGATTGTTTATTAGGTTCTTTCACGTATGACAAAGAATTCTTTATATTGTCACTTCTTTGCAATCACAATTATTTAAGTATTTAATTCAGCAAATATCTTGTGAATAGGGTTAATTTGTATGGATTTTGCTGAAGCTGTAGAGTTCTCGAAGAAATTTCGCACTTGCAATCCAAAGGTGTTCAAAGGTTTTATTGAGTGGGGTATTTGTGATGCTGAAACGGATGGCTATGTAGTTCTTGCTGACGCCACTCTAGCTAGAAAGTCGTATTTTAGCGAATTAGAAGATTACGTTAAGAGTCATAAATTGAGAATAGATTTCGGTGAAGATTATTTGATGGTTTCTACGCTTTGTTAAGTTGTTGGGCGATAAATGGTTATTGAGTTAGCTATTTCTTTCATCACTAATTTGTGTCTCTCAAGAACAGCACCAATGCATTTTCGTAAAAAGTCATCGAGCGAGCAATTTATTTTCAATTCAAAAGAAGAACCCTTTGCTTTAGCTGGGACTATGGGTGAAAGGGAAACACAGCTCATTAAAAGTGACCCATCGCATTCGCCTAAAATCTCACGTAGTACCTTAACTGCTTCCTGTCTCTCCATAGCCATCGCTGACTTGATTCCTTACTAACATATTAAACGTTATGCCGTAAAGTACTATTTTTAATAATCCGAGCTTTTCCATCTTTAACCCAAAGAATATGATGAACGCCAGCGCAAACCACAAGAAAAAAGGGCTTACAAGATGAATTTTGAGGGGTCAAAATGGAAAATTAAGCGCCTTGTGAAAGTTTTTAAATAAGTACGGTACTATTTTTCATAAATAAAAGGACTGATTATTTTTCTTGCATGAAAATACAAGAGGCAATTCCGTGAGCAACGAGTTCGCACCTTATACTCAAGAGAAATCCAAGTTGAGCAAGAATAAAAGATGCGACGAAATAGCAAGCCAAAAGTTTCTCCTTGAGCTTTACCAGAAAGCGTTGCTTTTGTCAGAAAAGGAACTTGATGACTATTTCTTAGATCATGCAGTTAGTCTTACGGGAAGCACAATTGGTTTTTTCCATTTTATTTCGGAGGATCAAAAATCAATCATACTTACCGCATGGAATGGTGAAACACTCAAGAACTGCAAAGCCAATTATAGCACCCATTACCCAATCGAGTCAGCTGGCAACTGGGTTGATTGCGTCCGCAGTGGTCGTCCAGTCATTTATAATGACTACGTGAAATCTCCAAATCAGAAGGGAATTCCGGATGGGCATGTTCAGCTTAAGAGATTTATGAGTATCCCGATGATTGAGAATGGCAAGGCTCAGATAGTTTTTGGTGTAGGAAACAAAACTGATCCCTACACGGAAGACGACGCTGTTCAACTCCAACTCATAGCTAACGAACTATTGAAAATTTACAGGCAGCGTCGAGCAGAGAATACGCTTCGTGAATCTGAGAAAAAATACCGCTCTTTGTTTGAGAACATGTTAGAGGGATTTGCCTATTGCAGAATGATCTTTGACGAACAAAACAACCCTATTGATTTTGTTTATCTTGAAATTAATGATACGTTTGAGCGGTTAACTGGTCTGAAAAGAGAAGCTGTTATTGGAAAAAAAGTTACGGAAGCGATACCTGGAACTGAAAAAGCAAACCCTGAGTTATTTGAAATCTATGGTAGAGTCTGAGTTATTTGAAATCTATGGTAGAGTCGCCTTAACCTGTAGGAACGAAAAGTTTGAAGTATTTTTCAAGCCTTTAATCCAGTGGTTTTCTATTTCAGTGTATTGCCCGCAGAAAGGGTATTTCGCTGCTGTTTTTGAAGACATTACTGAGCGCAAGAAAGCCGAAGAAGCACTTGCAGCCAGCAACGCCAAGATTACTGGTATTTTGGAGAGCAATAAAGATGGCTTTTTTGCTCTTGACCAAAATTGGAATATTGCGTATGTAAACAAGACTGCGGCAAAGATATGGAGGGTTAAACTCGAAAGGGTGGTTGGATTTAATTTTTGGGAGAGGTTCCCAAAATTGAAAGGATCGATTGTGGAGGAGAATCTCCGCAGTGCAATGGAGACCAGGAAATTAAATCGGTTTGAAGTTGGTGGCATCTATACCCATGGTTACTATGAAGCTAAAGTGTTTCCTTCTCAAGAGGGAATCTCGGTTCTGTTGGGTGACATCACTGAGCGCAAGAAAAATGAAGATTTACTGCGTGAAAGCGAGGTCAAGTTCCGAACAGTTGCTGATTTCACATTTGATTGGGAGTACTGGATTGCACCAGATGGGCACATGATCTATGTTTCGCCTTCAAGCAAAGCGATCACAGGTTACGATGCTAGTGAGTTCATCAAAGACCCTAAACTTCTCACAAGAATCGTTCACCCTGATGATAAATTAATTGTTGGTCCACATTTTGACTTGATTAGTTCAGACGAGCTGCATGATGTTGATTTTCGAATCCTGACGCAAGGCGGAGAGACACGTTGGATTTCGCATTCATGCAAAGCTGTTTTCGACGACAATGGCAAATGGATAGGTCGCCGCGCTAGCAACCGTGACATTACCGATCGCAAACAAATGGAAGTAAAGCTTGAGGAGTATAGCAAGCATTTGGAGGATTTGGTTGAAGAGCGAACCAAGCAGCTTAAGGATTCTGAGCGATTAGCTGCAATTGGCGCTACTGCTGGGATGGTTGGACATGATATTCGGAATCCTTTGCAGGCAATAATTGGCGACGTGTATTTGGCTAAAACAGAGTTAGCCTCATTTCCTGAAAGCGCTGAGAAAAAGGGTGCATTGGAAAGCCTATTAGAAATTGAGAAGAACATTGATTACATTAACAAGATTGTTGCGGACTTGCAGGACTTTGCCAGACCGCTTAATCCACATGCAGAAGAAGCAGACCTAAAACTCATAATTGATGAGCTATTGGGAAAGAACGGTTTGCCTGACAATGTTAAGGTAAGCATTAAGGTGGAGAGTGATGCTAAGAAAGTTGTGGCTGATGCATCTTACATAAATCGTATACTGTTCAATTTGGTTAATAATGCCGTTCAAGCAATGCCCAAAGGCGGAAAACTAGCCATACGTGCCTGCAAAGAAGCAAACGACGTCGTCATAACCGTCAAGGACACTGGAGTAGGCATTTCTGAGGCTGTAAAAAGCAAACTGTTTACACCAATGTTTACAACTAAATCGAAAGGTCAGGGATTTGGCTTGCCTGTGGTTAAGCGAATGACGGAAGCGTTAGGCGGAACAGTAAATTTTTCGAGCAAAGAGGGTAAAGGAACAACTTTCATAGTGCGTTTGCCCTCCTCAAAAGAGCTAAACGCTAAATGGGCCTTCAATGGAACTTAATTATTATTTTTCGGGTTCTGGGAACAGCATCCTTTATCGGCTTCAACAGCTCCACACCTTCCATGTTGGGCAATCGAATATCTATGAGCGTTACATTGTAGGTCGTCTCTTTTTATTGCGTCCCTTTCGCTACCTGCCAAATCCACGATGTAACCTTCATCCTCAAGACTTGATTTCATGGTGTTTCTGATGCTCTCGTCGTCGTCAACAAGAGTTCCGGCCTGTTTATCAATGTTTTTTCACCATGAACCTCTACTATGGGTTTAATAGGCAAAGTTATTGTGAACGTTGTTCCCCCGTTTACTACTGTTTTCACCGTTATTATGCCCCCATGCGACTCTATGAAGCGTTTGCAGATGGCTAAGCCGAAGCCCATGCCCTGTGCCTTAGTAGTGAACAGCGGCGAGAAGAGCTTTTGCAAGGTCTCTTTTGGTATACCCGTGCCCGTGTCGGCGAAAGAGATTTCCACGTTATCCCCTGTTTGGTAGCTTGTGATTTCGAGTGTTCCCTTCTCAGGTATGGCATCTATCGCATTCTTTATGAGATTTATGAAAACTCGCATCATCTTGTCGGCGTCAACCCTAATCTGAGTTTCAGCGAGAACATGACTTACGATTTGTATTCTATCCGGAATCTGAATGATGCGTAATGCGTCTTCCAAAAGCGTGTGGAGCGCGTATTCCCTAAGTTCCAGGTGTATCTCTCTTGAGTATTCTAGTAGGTCGTTGATAATTTTGTTCGCGTGATCAATGGCTTTATCGATAGTTTCAAGCATTTCTTTACCTTGAGCTTCGGAAATTGTTGTATCTTTCCTTTTTAAGTAAAAGGCAGCGTTCTTGATGCCTTGTAGTGGATTGCGGAGGTCATGACCAACCATGCCGGCTAGTTCGCCTATAGCAGCTAGTCTTTCTGCTTTTAGCAGGCGGTCTTGCATTGCCCTTAGCTCTGCGGTTCGTTGCGCCACAGTTTCTTCGAGTTCTCTGGAGTAGTTCTGCAGTTTCTTTTGAACTTGTTTTCTTTCGGTGATGTCTCTGACGAAGGCTACCCCATGGTTTTTCCCGTTGATTTGCATTTTGGAAAAGGACAGTTCAGCAAAAAATTCTGCTCCATCCTTTTTTAAGCCTATTATTTCGATGAGTCTTCCAATCGATTCTTGCGGGCTGGTTTCGACGAATCTTCTTATTTCTTGTGTTGCTGTTTGAGTGACGCTAAAAGGAATCAATTTGGAAATGGGTTTACCAATTATTTCTTCTTGAGTGTAGCCGAAGATTCGTGAGGCCGCTGGATTCCATTCTGCGACGTTCATTGCATCATCTATTGCGATGATCGCGTCTAATGCAGAGTTCAATATGGTGCGGAATCGTTCTTCGCTGCCTTTTAAAGATTGTTCCATCATTTTACGTTCGGTTATTGGCAACACGAGCTCTAATGCGGATGTTACGGTTCCGTCATTATCCTTGATTGGCGTGGCGATAAGCTGCATCCAGACGGTGGAGCCTCTTTCTTTGTCGAAAACCATGTACTCGCGAGAGTCGAAATCTTTGCCCTCGAAAACCTTTCTTACGCCGCAGTCGGGGCAAACGGTGTCTAAGTAGTTGTAGGTGGCGTAGCACTTTCTGCCTTCTAAGTCTTTCACGCCTCTGATCTGTTTCATGACTTTGTTGGTCCAGAGAATGCGGTAGTCTTTGCTGGTTATAGTGAGTCCAACGCCTATGCTTTCTGTTATGGTTTCCAGTTTTTGGCTTTCTTGTTTAAGTTCATTCTCCGTTTTTTTGCGAAGAGTGATGTCTGAGACTAGGGCTAGAGTGCCGATGCGGTTTCCTTCGTCGTCCTTAATCTGTGAAGCAGCAATACTCGTGTAAACCTTGGAACCGTCTTTGCGAGGGAATTCATATTCAAAGGTTCCTTCTGCGCCTCTCTTGAACTGTGCCAGGTACTGGATGGCTTGTTCGACTTCAGCTTTGATTACAAAATCGCATAGATTTTTTCCGACCATTTCACTTTCAGCGTATCCCAGCATATTCGCCATTCGAGGATTAACAAAAACTGTGCAATAGTTGCTATCAAATGCCCAAATGCCCTCTTGAGCAATGTTAACGAGTTGACGATACTGCATTTCACTTTTCATTAAGGCTTCTTGGACTCTTCGCGCCTCCGTGGTGTCTTCTAGTTCAGCCACGAAAAGGCTGGGTTTGCCATTTTGGTCTGTCACCGCATTAACCATGATTTTTCCGTTTATTACGGCGCCGTCTTTTTTGACATACCGTTTCTCAAGCGTAAATGAAGATATCTTGCCATTTTCCAGTTCACACATTTTTAATGCGCTTGCTTTGAGGTCTTCGGGATGGGTTATGTCTTTGAAGGTTAGCTTTTGTAATTCGTCTTCTGTATAGCCTAGTACTCTGCAGAAGGTTTCATTTGCGCTTAAGAAGTGTTTATCAGCTCCTGAGGTAGCAATCCCCATTGGAGAGTTGGCAACTATTGCTCTTGACCTTTTCTCGCTTTCCTTTAAGGCTTCCTCAGCTTTCTTGCCTTCAGTGATGTCTTGTATCATTGAAAGAATGCCTATCACAGCGCCGTCTTTTTTCAGTGGCGTGTTTGACCACTCACAAAGGAGAGTTCGACCGTCCTTAGTAACGTTCTCGTTAATGCTATTTGCCGTCAAGTCCCCCTCGAGTAGTCGTCTCCAAATTTTTTCCACGTTAGGCTTAGCTTGTTTGGGCACAATGAAGTCGTATGGATGTTTTCCAAATGCCTCTTGCTGTGTGAAGCCAAATATTCGCGCAGCCGAGGGATTCCATGTTTTAACGCGGAAGTCCATACCCCAAACGATAAGTCCAATAGGCATCCGATCAACTTCCAACTGCTGAAATTCTTGGAGCTCTTTAACTCGCGCCTCTGCTTTCTTGCGCTTAGTCACATCTCTTATTATCGTTTGATAACCAATGACTTTGCCGTTTTGCCAGATGGGGTTGCTATTGTACTCTGCATTTCTCTGCCCATTTGGTGTTAGTATTTCGATTTCGCCTTGAGCCGGTTTTCCGGCAGCGATGTTCTTAAATCCTGCGCGCATTTTTTGTTTCTCTTCTATTGGAACAAGCTTGAATATGCTATTTCCCACGATTTCATTTTCTTTAAAGCCATATTGCATTATAGCCTTATTTGCTGAAGTTATTTTTCCCGTCAAATCGATGGTAACAACAACGGCTGGGGCGTTTTCGAAAAGATTCTTGTACTTCTCTTCGGAAAACTTAATCTGTTCCTCGACTTTATTTTTTCGATCTGTGACGTCATGGAAGACGACAAGGCTAGCAGGATGCCCTGCATAGCGGACTGTTTTTCCTGTTACTTCAACCAAACGGGTTTCGCCAGCTTTAGCAGTAAAACAAACCTCGTATGATTCAACAGCCGCTCCCTGCGTTCGATTTTTCAGATTTTCCAAGATAATTGCTTTGCTTTCTGGTGAAACAATGTTGAGTTCAAGTATGGAGGTTCCGACTAATTCTTTTCCGTTCAGCCCAATTTTTTCTTGGAATGCATTGTTTACTGTGAGGAAATTTCCTTTTTCATCAGCTATAGCTGCTGGGTCAGGCAACATGTCTAAAAGAATTCTGATAGTTGCTTTACTTCTGTAATTCTTCATATTGTTCATTCACTAAAACTCCAATTTCCACTTTATCGTCTTTTTCAGCTTCAAAACTCTCTCGCATCAGGCGGACGTACTCTGGAAATGTCATTTCTGGAACAATCCACTTTGACAAGGGCCCTTCATATGTTGGCCAATTAAAAGTTACTTCAAATTTGGCATAAAGTTTTTTCAAAAACAATATTTCTAAATGTCGGGCACCTAATCCGAAAATTTGCCCAAGTGCATTCGAAAAATCACTTAGTTTACGGGGTATTTCCTCTTTCTTAATCTTAAAGAGGTCTTCGAGGTGTGCATAAATTGAAGCCGTCGCGTTTTCGCCTATGATTAATAATGCTTCGTCCATGGCTTCCAGTACAACTTGATCAAAAGTCTTAGGCCGATCCGGGTTATTTAACTCATTCATCTTCGCTTTTGCAACCGCCCATAACGAGTTTGCACTGCGGACGCACACTATGGTAACAATGCCGACGAAACTCTTGGTCCGCAAGTTTCGCTATTATGTCTTTAAACAAGTCTGGAAAATCTTTTAGCCATTGCTTGTAAGATGATCTTATCGAGACATCCGTTATTTGAAGAACGATTGCTATTTCCCTTTGTTTCTTGGGATCATCATACCTAAAGCCCAGAAGATAGAATAATCCCCCCACTATGCATCTAAAGCTTTTTCCGTTGCCAAACGCGAATTTTTTCTTGCAAACTTTGTTTATGATTTCGACGGTATCCATGTTTATTTTTCTCGCGGTTTTCTTGTTTTGCCAAAGCAAGTTAGCTGCAACCGTGATTTCTTGAACTTTTTGAAGCCCCTGATTTATGCGATCTATGTCGGGAAGTCGACAACCTTTCAAAGCCGAATCAAATAGGGCATCGTCTGTTCGCTTTGCAGTCTCGCCTGGGATAGCCGCAAGATTGGCGAAATATCTATTCTTCGTTAGGACAGCGTCTAATGTTGCTCCAATGTTTACGTCCTCTCCCAGAGTTATTCTGGCTTGTTTATCCATTTTTTCCATTGCTTGCGTCATTTTCTTGCTCAACTTGAAGTTTCTTGCGCGCAGCTTAGTTATCTGTTAATAGTTTTTTTGTTCTGTTTCGGAGAAATACGGAAATACTGTCTTCTGTAGCTGTTTCAGCAGCCTTCTGTTCTTCAATTTTGCTTTTTATTGTCTCCAGAAGCTTTTCTACATCGACTGGCTTAGTTAGGTAGGCTACTGCCCCATCATTCAAAGAATCAACTGCATTTTTTAACATCGGATATCCAGTGAGCATAATCTTCACTGTCTTTGGCGAAGTCTCCCGTAGCGCCTTTAGAAGGCTGGTACCTTCCCCATCTGGAAGCTTTATGTCCAGAATCGCTAAATTGTAGTCGTTTTCGTAGGACTTGTCTATTGCCTCTTTCACAGTGTGAGCGACATCTGTTTGGTACCCTTCGGATTCCAACAGGATACGTAGAGATCCGGTGATCCCTTTGTCATCATCTACAACCAGGATTCGCAATTTTTCTTGCACCATAACCTTCACCTCCAACCATCTCCGTTCTTGTATCGGTCACGTAATTTTCTAACTTGATTTGGAAAATTGATCGGTTTTTCACATTCAAAGTTGATTCCCAGCTTTTTACAAAAGATTTCAAGTATTGTTTCCTCAAGTATCGCTGCTGCCCCAAGAATCTGTCTGCGCCCAAAACCCATTATGCTTTCAAGTTCCTCCGAGAAAATTTCAGGTTTGTTTGGAATTTCGCTGCTCAGGAAGTTCTTTTTCTCAAGATAATTCCAAATAATAGTCGCGTTTATGTCGCCCAAACAGTATTTAATCGTTTCTTCGGTAACCTGAACCAAGAGTTTATCGAAGTCTTTAACTGTCTGGATTAGCTCCATGAACGTGCACCGATTTATGCGTTAACTGTCAGCGGTCCTCTTTGGGCTAAAACCTTCAGAATATCAACGTATATTTCTATTTTGGAACGCCTCATACTTGACCCGTTTTATAGGAAGACTGGATTCCGTATTAACAATGTGTGCGTAGTAACTAGTATGCGTAACTTGTTTTGAATACAAAACTTGTAGCTACTACATTAGGTGTTGCCAACAGTAATTACGTACCTTCTTTTCCAATTATCCATCCATACAATTTCAATTTCACCACCGTTCTTAATGGTAAATTGGTGTTCGAACTCTCTAAGCACCATTTTTTCAGAATCTCAACTATAGGCAAAGCTGAGCAGGAAACTTGGGAAATTAATTGGATTTGAACCAGCCGCGGTTTGGGTCTCTATGGGAGTTGAACCCATTTGAGTTCAAACCGTATTATGGTCCCTGGGATCTAGCGAGCCTTTAAGCGCCTTTGTTACAGAACTCGAAGGGATTCGTTTAATGTATTAAGCGAATCCGATAACGGGTCCGGTGGGACTCGAACCCCAGGGTGCGAATATGTACTTTCCACCTTTTTTTAGGACTATGTTTTCTTGCCTAGAAAACTATTATTGATTTGACTCGCCAAGTCAGGCAATTCTCTTTTTGAGTATCACAGTAGACAAAGCCAGAAACATCAGGGTAAACAAAGCTAAAACACCAATATCAACGGCGTAAGTGAAGGTTACCGTCGAGTTAGCGATGCTACTTCTCAAAGCTTCCACCGAATACGTAAGCGGAAGGAAACGAGCCACGACCTGCAATTGAAAAGGGTACGTTTCCAAGGCTACAAAAGTACCTGAGAGAAAAACCATCGGGAACCTCAGAAAGTTGGAGATCATCTGTGCTTCGGGAACCCATTTTGCATAAGACGAAGCCACAATGCCAAGAGCTGAAAAAGCCATCGAAGTGAAGGCAATTGCCACCACGGCTAATAGCGGATTTAGAATAACTAGACCCGAAATTGCAGCTAAAGGAAAAAGCACGACTCCTGCGAGTATTAGGCCGAAGAAGAAGCCTGCCAACGCTTTCCCGAGAACTATTGTGAATAGTGATACGGGTGCTGCAAGTAGCCTGTCAAGAGTTCCAGTTTGCTTCTCCAGAACAACAGCCACAGCCTCAATAGATGTCGTTCCAAAAAGCATAACAAGCGAAGTCAGCCCCGCCACAATCAGTTTTGAACTGATGTTGCCAGCCATGCTAAACGCCAAGTACAACGAGACAGGAATCAAGAGCCCATAGGTGAAGTTAGGTGCTTTGAAGTAGTAAACTCGAGCATCTTTTAGTGCAATATAAAATGCCTTGATGGTAGTGTCAGCCCACGACTTAGCCAACGTTTGCCACCTTCTTGCCTTGTTCTTTCTCATTCGCCATAATCTCGGGGCTCAGTCCTGTCATTTCGACAAGAGCATCCTCTAAACTGGGATTGAGAGTGTTGATTGATATGATCTTTAGGTTGTTTTTGCTGGCAAAATCGCTCAGGAGAGGAACTTCTTCGGAAGTGCTTCTCACGTGTAGCCTGAACTTGTCGCCAAACTGCACCACTTTTTCCAAACCTTTTAAAGTACTTAGTTTTTGTTCTAGGTTTCTGGTTTGATCAAAGGATACTTCGATGATTTGGTGCTTTTCTACCGATGCCTTGAGTTTCTCTGGGCTGTCTAATGCGACTATTTTGCCTTTGTTGATCATAGCTATGCGTTGGCACAGTTGATCGGCTTCCTCTATGTAGTGCGTGGTGAGGAAAATTGTTACGCCAGTTCTATTGAGGTCTTTAATTAAGTTTCGAATCATGCGGGAACTTTGAACGTCTAAGCCAGAAGTGGGCTCATCTAGGAATAGTAACATGGGTTTGTAAATCAGGCCTGCTGCTATGGTTAATCTTCTTTTCATGCCCTGGGAAAATACGCCTGCTCGGTCTTTTCGGCGTTCATAGAGCCCAAAGAGTTCCAGAAGTTCTTTCGCCTTTTTTTCTCGTTCAACCTTTGGCACTCTGTAGAGTTGGGCCGCGAAGATGAGGTTGTCCCAGGCACTCATTTCGTCGTAGACGTTTGAGTTTTCAGGCACAACACCTATAGATTCTTTTGCTTCAATAGGCTCTCGCACCATGTTTTTGCCTGCAACTGTTAGCGTTCCAGAAGTTGGTCTTGTTTGACCAGTCAACATTTTGGTGGTTGTTGTTTTGCCAGCGCCATTTGGACCTAAGAAGCCGAAGATTTCGCCTTTCTTGACTTCAAAGTTTATGTTGTCCACTGCAAGAATATTGTCATAGCGCTTTGTTAGATTTACGACTTCTATGTCGTTTCCGGAAGGCATAATCTAGGCTTCACGTCCTGACGTCATTTTTGGCTTTGCATTTCCTTGATTTTCTCTTCGATGGCTTTTAATTCATTCTTGAGTTCTTCTGAATAGCTCTTCAGTTTCTCAACCTTTTCAGCCTTTGTGAAGAAGCGTCTTCTGTACCCGTGTCCGTCCCCATGCATGCCGCATCCACAGTAGTCTTCAAGTCTTCGATGATGCATCCCACAACCACATTCTTCATCCATTCATTGTCACCTCTTCTTCTTTTACTATAAGAAGTAAAGTATTTATACTATCAAGTTTATAGTGAGATAGTTGCTGTGTGCAATGAAAGTGGCGGACATGCAAGAAAAGAGCGACGTAGTTTGTTTTTGTCCACTTGAAGGCGTGATAGACATCATAAGCAAGAAGTGGGCGCTTCTAATTGTGAATGCTATTGGATACAGAGGAAAACTCCGATTTAACGATCTAATGAAAGAGTTGAACGGGATCAGCCCAAAGACCCTTTCTGACACACTCAAGAAGCTACAGGACGAGGCACTGATTAAAAGAGAAGCATTCGCCGAGATCCCTCCAAGAGTCGAGTATTCTTTGACCCATGAAGGAATCGAACTTAGACAGGCGGTTATGCCTATCTTGAAATGGGCTGCGACAAGAGAACACGGTACCAAAAAGTGTGCCTCATCACTTCAATGCATGCCCGCACATAGAGTGAAACAACAGAATGGCCAAAATGTCACACTTTTTCCCCCACGCTAATACACGGTTAATGCCGCCGGGTTGCATACCCAAACAGGTTCAAATCCAAGTCAATTGACCCACTATTTCAGAAAAAAGTCGACCCCTTTTTGCAATTGCGGGCGCGCTGGGATTCGAACCTGAATTATGGTGCGGTTAAGGTGCGGTCGCCGGGATTTGAACCCGGGATCATTAGCTTGGAAGGCTAATGTCCTAAACCAGACTAGACGACGACCGCATTCAATTTTGTGTGTATTTCCATTATCTAGGCTTAATTTAAGGTTATTGCAGTCTCCTTGGCTGGCATTTTGAACACTTAGCAGACTATTCTGACCAGCAGTGGTGTTCAATTGGTCATCTGTAGAATCTTTATTGCTTAGCTGATTTTGAACCCACTCTTTATTTTGTTGATGATAAGAAAACTTGCCCTTGCCACTTTCTCCTTTCCCAATATAATGTCTAATTCTGTAATAGTTGCCTAATTGTTGGAGATAGCCTTCTTGTTTACAAACTTCACATATTATTCTCATTTTACCACATTCTTGGTTTTTGGACCCCAGAGTGGTCAATTCAGAATTTAAGGTTCCCATAAGAATTAATTTTGGGGCGTTAGTTACGGCACAGCAAAGTTGAAAGAAATGAAGCTGCCCTGTCTGTAGGTAGAAAGCCAGAAAGTATAGTTTCCAGAAGGCAAAGTAGTGTTAAAGTTAAAAATCAAAGTTCGTTCATCTCCAGGCGGTAACCTGTAAAGAAAATTCATTGTCATATAATGTCCCCCTGCACCATCTATCTCAGTAGACTCAACCCAGTTGCTGTTAATTTGTGCTACAATGGTTTGATTGTAAGCTTTAATGAATGCTGTATCAAAATCAATTTCATAATAGTAGAAGGATTTGGCATCAACTGAACAGGTAAGTGGATGAATGCTATCTAATCTAAAGTTGGTTATTGTGAGTTTTTCCGTTTGTTGCGAGTTGAATGTTAAAGATGATGAAAAGAGGGTGCCAAAAATGAACAATGGAACTAGAACAACAGTGAGTATAGCAAAAACTACCCTGTGTTTCTTGCGAGATTGCATGATGATACCCAGCATCCCCACTACGAGAAGGGCTGTTCCAGCTATCAGAGTGAAAAAGAAGAAAGAATTAAGGTTTGACCAATCAAGATGCATGTCACCTAGTAATTTCTGTACTGTCAGAAGTTCAGACGACCATGTTTGCTCCCAATAAAAGACCATGAAGAAGATGGCTAAAAGAATAAACCCCAAAATTGCAAAGAACCCAAAGAGCAATTTGGAATACTTTATCACCAATTATCCCTTTAGTTCAAGGCTGTCATTAAACAGTTGATATAAAACTTCTGAATCAATCGTAAGTTAGTTGTAGACGAAACTTGGAACCAATATCAGAGAATATGCTCTAAATATGCTTAATCTTCTGTTATGACTCAAATATGCGATAAATATTATCGCTGTCCTACTCAAACCAAGAAATAAATGTTTTAAAAACAGAGAGAAACGCCCAGAAGTATAGTGCTTGTTTACAGCTGACTGGAAGGGCACCGTTACTTGATGAGACGCCCTTTTGCAATTTTCTCGTCAAAAGCCTTACGCTTTTCCCCTTGGAAACCTTGAAAGCATATGGAATAGTATATCTTTGTGCGCTGACGGTTAGTATGTTGGATCGGTCGTAACCATGGGTTTGGGGAAGGGAACAAGTAAAGTTCCAAGTAGCCGAATTAAGTGTCTGACTAAAGATGCAAAGCAAATGGTTAATGGGCCTTACTATTGCCCGAAATGCCGGAAGGAACTATTGCAGATTCTGGCGGACTTGAAAAACAAGAAGGTGTATGCCAGCTGCAAATGCGGGTTGGAGTGGCCGCTGATTTACGCGCCTGTTTTTCAGCCGATAGATTACTACAACAAGTTCAGGGATGCTTGGAAAAAGCAGAGCTACGGTATAATCAAACAAAAATAGCGTGTCGTTGCATCGATTAAACTGCAGAAGTCTGTGTGGGAGGCAGCGATGCCGAAAAACAGTTAACTAATAAGTGAGATGCTCCGTAAAATTATTGGGAAATCGGTATTGAGCGAAGAAAAAGTTGAATTCACCCGCAAGCTTCTCATTCTGGGTAACCTTGCGCTTCTTGCATGGGTTTTCCTAGCGTTCTTTAGCGTGCTCTTTTACACTATAATCTACAGTTGGCTCTACATAATATTGGACGCCGTGGTGATCTATGCCATTCAGCGTAGGCTCGGGTGCAGTAGCTGCTACAGATGCAAAACTTGTACGAGTGGCTTCGGAAGGTTGGCAGGGGCATTCTTCGGGAAAGGATTCATTAAGAAAGAAAGCGTCGGAAATCGAATTGGGCTAGTAGGATTCGTTTATTTCCTGTTGCTTCCGCTTCCCGCGGCCCTTTTGCTCTGGTCAATGCTGCAGGCCTTTACTGTTCTGAAAGTTTTGGTCCTCGTTTGCGTGTTGGCAGTAGGTGCCTATAGCTTGACGACTTGGTATACGCGTTCAACAGTTCCCAGCTGAAGGGCATTTGGGAATAGTTTTAAAAACAGATGGTAGGTTCATGTAACGGCTGTTGATAAATGAATGAGTAGATCCCCGCTTCGTCGCAAACCGATGAGTCTCTTGATTATCTTTGCCTTCGCGTTTCTTGCCCTTTCCCCAGTCCTTCGGCCCTTCGCAATGGTTAGCGCTCAAACTCAAAGCGAATATTACAGCAGAGATTTCAGTTGGAACTACGGCGGCGAAACTTGGACTTGGAACCTAACAATCCCTATGGCTTTATGTCAAGCGTATGTTGCGGTTCCTGACTCGGTACGGTCCCATATTCAACTTTCAGGCTTCGGGTACTTTACAACCACGGAAGATCCTTATTTGCAAAGCTTGGCGGTGAAGATAAACGACACTGCAGCGCAGCAAGGGTATAGTTCAATTCAGGAAGCGAATTTTGCCTTGGCTTTTGTACAAAGCATACCTTACGCGACTGACTTGAATAGTACCGGTTACGCAGATTATCCGAGGTTCCCTGTTGAAACATTATACGATAATGTTGGTGACTGCAAGACTCACTCTATTCTTTTTGCGACATTGACGCTTTTGCTGGGATTCGATGCGGTGTTCATTAATCCCCCAGACCATTTAGCGGTGGGGGTGCTGGGAAATAACCTTGGAGGCACCTACTGGACGTACAATGACCAGAACTACTATTACTGTGAAACAACCGGCGAAGGATTCACAGTCGGGCAATTACCAACACAATTTAACGGAGTAGGAGCCTACGTCTACCCAATAGACACAACTCAACAGTACGTCGTAAATTACCAGTCTTTATCACTCACTGCGCCTAACCCGTCCTATGCGCCATACACCCCTAACACTCCAGAAACAACACCTGCCGTGGCACCAAACGAAACAATGCAGCCATTACCTTCCGTCGCTGGACCAACAATCCAACCGGTTGAACCCATATCTCTAAACTTGATTTCAGACAACCCCATACTATTCGTATTCATAATAGTCGCAATCGCTATCTCCATAGCCGCGGTTATTAAACCTCTAAAACTCGGGTCCAAAATGGTTCCTCAACAAACTATTTCTCCTCAAACAAGCAGCCCGAAGCCGGAACAAGCAAATCTAAACTTGAACAAATTTTGCGTTTACTGCGGATCAAGCAACAAATCGTTCGCCGTGTACTGCGAGAATTGCGGTAAAAAAATAGCTGAAGCTTAGGCGCGTTTTTACTGTTTTTGCAAGTTGTTAGTTTTCTCATTCTTTGAGAGCACATCAAAAATTTCCTGCACGAATCGGTCGATTCCTTTGTAAGCGTATATGGCTACTGCGATTTCCAAAACTATGATGAGTGAAAGGAAGACTGTAAGTGCTTTGGTTAGGTTAACGAAAGTTTGAGCTACTGAGACATCTACGTGACCGTTAACGGAGGCTAACCAACTCCAAAAAGAAGCTCTACCCGTATTCATGAACGTGGTTAAGTCAAGAGCCATCCACAAACACAGCGCGACTAAAACAGCAGCTAAGGCGCAGCCGATAATGGTTAGGTTTTTCCAATCTGGGCTCAAGCGGGAGGAGGAGGCCACTTGCGTTCCAGAATTTACAGGGACAAAAGTTACGTCCACGGTTTTTTTGGCTGTGGTGGGTGACATTCCCCAAAGCGACCCTTGCTTAACGACGAGGTGTGTGGAGGGGTTTTCCGAAACTATTTTGGCGCCTTTCTGAACGAGGGCGTCTTTCATGTCTGCAAATGCCTTATCGTTTTCCAAGTTGAAGATCCGTTTAAGCAATCAAAGCACCATTAGGGTTGGGAATTAGTTGCTTCTTTGAAACCTAAAAAGCTTGTTCTAATGTCGGGGTCGAGCCTTAAAACCCCTGATCTGCCTGCGTGCCGCAGCTCGTTGCCGCTCCAAATTTTTAATTCTAGCGTAGAGCTTTGATACTTTGGTTTTAGAAGGCACTCTAGACTTTGGGAGATGAACGGGCACAGGGGTAAATGGTTTATTTATCTCAAGTTTCCGCTGCTTGGATTTCTTGAATTGAATGTTGAGCACTTTCTTGAATACAGCGTATCCTTCTTTCAGGTTTACTTCCTGAACCTCCCACCCAGCGTCTAACCAAGCCTTAGCATGTGCGCTAGATGACCAGTTGCTCCACCATGTTGCATCCCTATAGGCGCTCATTGGAAGGTTGCTACCGATTAAGCCATCTATTCTTGCAAAGGACAGCTTCACCAAGCCCGTGAAAGCGGCTCTAAACTTCAAGTGGCGCTCAAGCCCCTCGTACTTAGAGACGGAACGCGGCGAAACAATACGCCTTGCACAATGCAGGCAAAGCATCGCGGTTGGGTCGCCTGTGGAAACGTCAGGAACCATGCAGTCGCGGCAGTACAGTTTCTGACAGCGCTGACACTTACGCATGTAAACTACTCTCAGAACTCTGCCGCAGATTCCGCATTCATCCTTCAAGCGAATCAACCCATCATTAAGCGAAAGAAAAGTCGCTTAAAGAATACTTGTTTTTTAGCCATATTAATTTTCAGATGCTTCTGCACTATTTCTGCTTGGAGGAACCTGTCCTTTGTTTCTTTTAGCCAACTGCCCCAAGTTACGTATAGTGCCTCTAATCTCTTCCCATACTTGCCTGATGAGTTGTCTCGCTTGCTTGTCGATAGCTAACAAAAAGACTACGTATAGGCCAAAGCCTGCCGCCGCTTTGGCTATTGTTGAAAGCAGCGTTGTCGTGGTTGGAAGCAGAAACAGAATGACAGCCATCAAAGCGGAAGCTAAAACATATTTGCCCATGCTTACCCAAGCCACGGGTATGCCGATTGAACGACGCATAAACGAATATAATATCGTGAAGGTTGAAACTTGAGCCACGATGAGTATAGCTACAACGTACAATGTAGCCTGCACTGAACCGGCAACTGGAAGATTCGTCAAAGCGAGGTACGTAAGTATAATCGCAATTGTTGCCTGGAGGTACGGAAGCACGAATACTACAAAGATTTTGCTTTTGATAAGGCCGAGAAGCGAGATTTTGCCTTCAGCATCGAAGGCTTCTACGCCCATAACGCAGTTTGAGTAAAATGAAGTGACCAAACCGAATAAGGTGTAGATTGATAACCCAATGAGAACAGGCCAAGCGACCCCGTAAGCGATGTTTAGAACAGTCAGAAACGAATATGACATGGCCATCGTTATTGCGGCCAAAGGAATACCCAGCATCATCACTGTCCTGAAAGATGTGCCAACTTGCTCTTTTGAACAGCTTTGAGCCAACAATCTAGGATACAACGCAATAGACAAGGAAATTGAATAACTTATTATTACAGTGAAGCTGGAGGCAGCTTGATAATAAGCTCTGGTGTCAGGTCCGCCGTAAAAGAAAAGCAAGATAAAGACGAAAGATGAAAGCTGATTACCACCAGCGTTTATGGCAATAACTGTTGAACCCTTGAACCATTCTTTGACGTAGCTCCAGTTTATTTTTTCTTTGAAATCATCAACTAAAAGCCAAACGTAATAGCCTACTTGAGCAAAACAAGAGAGAACTAACGCAAGTATCGCGCCTAGGAACAACTGCCGGAAGCCTAAAATCAAAATCAAAGCCACACCGACCTTCACTATTTCCTCAATCAGCAAGCCGTACCCCAGTGTCTGAGGTTTCTTAGGTTGCAAAATTGCTTCAAAAACGGTAATCATGTAAAAAGTCCCGATGTAGAGACCCGCGATCAAAAAAATCGGCAAGTACACCATTGTTCCGATCTTTGGCGCAATCACAAATGTGTAAAATAAATAAATAAATGGAAAATAGGCTGCCATAAAAATCAAAGATGAAACCAGTTGCGCCACGGTGCTTGTTTTAATTGTTCCCGGTCTGCCTCTTGCCACGAATCTGGTTGCCCAAAAAGGGAACACTCCACTGAAAAGAGTGAAGTAAGCGATATAATCGAAGATGTTGGTCCAAACGCCGTACTGATCTGTATTCATGTTTCGCGTAAGCAAGAGAGTGAAAATCAACCCAGTAACTACGCTGAAAATTTGAACCGCGAATATTACGTATCCGCTGTAATGAAACCTAATGTCTTTAGTGCTCAAAGGCTGCTATCCTGCTTGCCGAATTAAATTTATACTGAATTATTAAAACATCTAGATATATAATTCCCCAAAACACTTCCAAAAAAGACCTTGGAAAAGCGAAAATGAAAAAAATTGGCGGGGTTTAAGCTTACCCTTTAACTACTGCAATCGGGACAAGCCTTGCAACCTTCGTTGCAATCCCAACTTTGTCGCTGACGTCGGCTACGACATCCACGTTCTTGTATGCTGGATCGGCCTCTTCAGCTAAAACTGAAGTACTTGCAGCACGAACTACGATTCCACGTTTCTCTAAACCTGATTTTATGTCTCCGCCCCAATACTGCCTTTTTGCCGCCGACCTACTCATCATCCTTCCGGCGCCATGTGCAGTTGAACCGAAAGTTAAATCCATGGCCTTCTGCGAACCCACTAGAACCCATGAGCTTGTGCCCATGCTTCCTGGGATAAAGACTGGTTGCCCTTCGCTGCGGTAGTCTGAGGGAACGTCAGGGTGCCCCGCTGGGAAGGCGCGTGTAGCTCCTTTGCGGTGAACCCAAACTTTCTTTTCTGCGCCGTCTATGTTGTGCGTCTCTACTTTTGCAATGTTGTGTGCTACATCGTAAACAAGTTTCAACCCGAATTTTTCTGGTGATTCACGGAAGACCTGCTGAAAGCTTTGGCGGACCCAATGCATGATTGCATGCCGATTGCAGAAAGCGTAGTTGACAGCGCAAGCCATTGCCTGCACGTAATCTTGGGCTTCGCTGCTGCTTCCAGGGGCGCAGGCTAATTCGCGGTCAGGCAAAGCGATTTTGTATTTTGCTACTGCATGCTCCATTACTCTGAGGTAGTCGGAGCACACTTGGTGGCCGTACCCTCTTGACCCACAGTGAATCATTACTGTAACTTGTCCTTCATGTGTAATTCCGAAAGCTTTTGCTGTCTTTGGATTGAGTATTTTGTCTACTTTTTGAATTTCTAAGAAGTGGTTGCCTGAACCTAATGTGCCGATCTGTGTTAAACCTCGGCTCTTTGCTGTTTGGGACACTTTATCGGGGTTTGCGTTGGGCATGCGGCCACTCTCTTCACAATGGTCTGCATCTTCAGGCCAGCCAAAGCCCCGTTTGACAAGCCATTGAACCCCTTCAACCGCTAGGTGGTCCAATTCGCTGCTGGATATTGAAAGGTCTTTTCGGCGGCTTCCAAGCCCAGAAGGAACGTTGCGGAAAATAGTTTCAGCTAAAGGCGCTAATTTGGGTCGAATCTCATTTTCATTTAGCGTTGTCGCCAAGAGGCGCACGCCACAGTTAATGTCGTACCCGACGCCGCCGGGGCTGATGACGCCGTTTTCGTAGTCGGTTGCTGCGACTCCACCTATTGGGAAGCCGTAGCCTTCATGCCCATCGGGCAGAGTTACTGCGTATTTGTAGATTCCAGGAAGCTGAGTTACGTTTGAGCACTGCCAAAGGGTTCTGTCAGTCTTCATTTTCTCTAAAAGCGCTTCGTTAGCAAAAACGATGCCGGGAACACGCATCCCAGGCTTGTATTTTGGAATGCGCCAAGAGTAATCATTTATTTTTTCCAGCGGAATTTGTTCTAGTGGCCTTCTGCTTTCCGATTCACGCAAAATCTTTCACCAGAGTCAAAAAAGGAATTGCTGAAATAAAACAGTTGTGACTAAAAGTTGTCCATCGCAGGGACAGTCCACAGTGTTAGCAACAATTTTAAACAATGTTGCATCATCATTAACTTTTGAGCTGATTGGAGGTTGAAACGGATGGCTGAAATAACTGACGAGTTCATGAAGGAAATGATTGCTAAAATGAGGCATTACTGCATAGTAATCCTAAAAGACGGACCGAACTGCAACAAAGGGAACGCCAAAAAAATCGTTTGGGAACACGGGCGAAGAAACTTCGCCCTTCGAAGGGACAGCATACTACCGATTGTTTTCCCAGTTTCTGACGAAAGCGATGTTTCAGGCATCGCAGTTTTTAATGCGTCACTTAACGAGACGAAAAAGATTATGGATGAAGACCCAGGGGTCAAGGCGGGCATTTTCGTTTACGAGGTTCATCCTTGCCGGGGCTTTCCAGGCGACTGCTTACCCTGAACCATGCAATTGCTAATCTTGCAGTGTTTTTGCGTAATCAACAAATCCCTGAACTGTGTTTCCAAGAGCTGTCACGGAGTAAATTGGGTGCGCACTTAAGTAGCCAACGAGTCGAGTCATGACTTTGTCTTCCCGAATTATCCTCTCGCATATCTGCCCAAAGCTTTGTTTTTCTTTCACGCCTTCTTCCGCGATCTTTCCCCAGAGCTGAAGCTGCGCCTTGTAATCTTTTAGCCGCTGAACGCCGTCGGAGGCTTTGCCGAAGTGACTGTAGTATAGGGCTGCTGGTTTGAGGCTGATTAGTTTATCTAAAGAAGCCAACGCCACATCCAGGCGGAAAGGCGGAGGTGTCGTGGGTATTACAACGTCGAACTCTGGAAAGTAGGTGCCAGCTGCATCCCCTGGAAACACGCCGCCATTTAAGGTTTCGAAGAAGCTAAGATTATGTGAGGCATGACCAAGCGTCTCAAGAACCCGTAGTTTAGCGTCGCCGCCTAAATCAAAATAGCCCTCAGAAACGGGTATTATACGTTCTTTGGGGACGGGTTCTGGTTTGCCGAAGATTTCGCTTACAAACCCCAAAACTGACTGTGCGGACTCCCAAAGCCGTTGGGGATCAACTAGGTGGGGTATGCCTCTTGGGTGAACAATTACTTTTGCGTTGGGAAGAAACTTTAGCAACGTACCAGCCCCGCCGCCGTGATCCAAATGAACATGGGTAATCGCGACATATTCAACATCTTCAAACTTTACATTCAGCTCTTTTAGTCCCTCTATAAGTCTATGTACTGAAGAGGTGGGTCCAGACTCGACAAGGATGACTTTTTCGCCTTTCAAAACGTAGCTGCAGATGAGATTTTTGAATCCGCCGGTTTCCAACTCAATTTGGTACAGTTTCTTCCCAATTATTTGAGTACGCAAATTTTCACCTTGCCAAGTTTGATAGGCGCTGTCATTGACTAAACGTTTCCGTAATAGCCAAAGGGGGCACGTAAAACTTAATATTTGCATATTCCCTCTATGCAAGCGGCTAAAAGGGGGCAAAAAATTAATTGAAAGCTGTCATGTTTGGAGCGCCAGGCGCTGGGAAAGGCACCTATGCAAGTAGGCTTCAAAAAAAACTTGGCGTTGAAACTATCGCGACAGGTGACATTTTTCGTGAATTAATCAAAAATGACTCGGAACTAGGCAGAAAAGTCAGGGGTTACGTGGAAAAAGGGCTATTGGTTCCAGACGAGATTGTGACAGGAGTCTTAAAGGAACGGTTAAGCAAAATTCCAGTGGGGAAGGGCTTCATTTTGGATGGCTTCCCGCGTACCCTTGAGCAGGCTAAAGCACTTGAAGCAGTAGCTAAAATTGACGTTATACTGATGCTAGACGTACCTGATTGGCTTATCATAGAACGCCTATCAAGCCGTAGGATTTGTCGTAACTGTGGAACTGTTTACAATATTCGCTTCTTGAAGCCTAAGGTTGAAGGCGTCTGTGACAAATGCGTAGGTCCGCTTTATCAGCGTTCAGACGATAATCCTGAGGTCATAAAGAAAAGGTTGCAGGTCTATAAAGAACAGGCAAAACCGCTGTTGGAGTACTTTGAGAAGAAAAAAGTGCCCTTCGTAGTTTCCAAAACTACTAGTCTTGATCAGCCGCCAGAGCCAGTTGTTGACAAGATGATTGAAGAACTAAAAAAACGAAAGTTTGCCTAAATATCCAAAATGAACTCTAAAACGGCGCTGTCTTTTTCTCTGATTATCATCATTCGATGGTAAGTTACAGCTTTAACGCCGACTTTTTGCGGGTGCTTCTGAGCATCAAATTTTTCCCCCCAAACTTTCGCCTTAAATTTGAAGTTTTCCTCCGTTTCCTTCCAATCGGTTATTTCAAATTTTGAGTAAAGCATTCCTTCGGTTTCGAACTTTACAAGCAAGGCTTCAAGCCAACTGTAAAGCAAAGCGTACTGATCTTCAGCTTCCGCACTCAGGTTTTCCTGCTTGGTCTGAGCGATTTTGTCGGTGTCAGTCATTACCTCAAACATCGCAAGCGCGGAGTTTGCGTAGGCTTCCTCCATTGTTTTTCCGTAGGCTCGAATGTAAACGTCCGCGGTGTGTTCTAAAAACTCAAATTTTCCAGCAAATTTATCGGTTGCATCCATTGTTCAGCGTCACTATATTAATCAATGAAGCTGAAGAACTAAAAACACTTTCGCTGAATGCAACTGAGGTCACTTTTCGAGTTCAACGAAACTTGTTATGCTCGCTTTAATCAGGTTAATGCAAACTTTCTCAAACACTTTTTCTTGCCGAGCTTTCGCTGCTTCCTCAGGATTGGACAAATCGTATTTGATCAAATCTCTGCAATAGACTGTGCCATGCTGCCTCTCAAATTGCCTATACAGCTTGTTTGCGTTAGCATTAGCCTTTGATTGTTTTTCAGCGGCTGCCTCGTTGGACCCAAACTTGATTCCTCCTGCCATGAGGCTGCCGGATAGGGCGCCGCAAAGAGATTCCGCACGGTCCTATGCCCGCCGCCGAATCTAGCTGCGATTTTTGGGACAAGCTCGTTTTTAGATTCGGGTTCGATTTGTTCATAAAGTGTTGATAAAACGGTTTGAGCGCAGTTTTATCCACTTTGGAAGTTTTTGATGCCTTTTTCAATTGCAATCTGATTTGGTGGTGACAAATCTTTTCAGCTTCTTTAGAAGTATCGTGATGTTCTTTGTATGGCGGCAACGGTGAGTTTAGCTGAGTTTTCAACGTCTTTTACGGATAGCATGCCTACTGGACTGTGAATGTACCGTGTCGGTATCGATACGTTGCCACTTGGGATTCCTTGTCTCGTCAAGGAAATTCGTGCCGCGTCCGTTGAACCCATTAATCCTGTTTCAATCTGAAAGGGAATTTTTTCTTCCTCTGCCGAATCCAAAAGCCAACGCAGAACCTTCGGGTGAGTAATCAAACCGGAATCTGAAATTGTAACCGATGGACCTTTACCCATCTTAACACTCGTGTCATATTCTCTTACGCCTGGTACGTCGCCAGCTATGGTTACGTCAAGCGCTATTGCCACATCAGGGTCAATCTTAAAGGCTGCCGCACCGGCGCCACGCAAACCTACTTCTTCCTGAACCGTTCCCACAGCGTAGATCGTGTAATCGGTTTTTTCAATTAGTTTTAAGGTTTCAATCATTGCCGCGCAACCTGCCCGGTTATCAAAAGCTTTGCCTACAACAACTCCCCTCCCTAAAGGTAAATATTTGATGTCAAAACCTACAGGGTCCCCGATCGCAACACCCATAGCTAAAGCATCTTCGCGATTTTCTGCTCCCACATCAATGAAAAGCTCGTCTGAAGTGATGATTTTTTTGCGTTCTTCCTCTTTTTGGATGTGGGGCGGTTTTGACCCGATTATGCCTGGGAAAGAGGCTTTTTTTGAAAAAACTGTGACCATCTGTGCCGGTAAGATGCGGTCGTCTATTCCGCCCATCTTAGCAAACTGCAAAAAGCCGTCTTTGGTAATCGTCTTTATCATTAACCCGATTTCATCCATATGAGCTGCAAGCATTATTTTGGTCGACTTTTCTTTGCCTTTTTTGATGGCTATGACGTTCTCAAGTTTATCCACAATTATTTCATCTACGTAAGGAGTCATGAGTCTAATCATCAACTCTCGGACCTCGCTTTCTCTGCCCGTCACACCGCAGGCGTTTGAAAGCTTCTCTAGATTTTCATTTATCGACAAACACGTAACCCTCGTTCAAAGCTTATTTGACTACTCCTTTGAAGGCTAAGTTATTAAAAAATTACGGTTCACAGCATGATAAAGGTCGGTTCCTAAAAACAAAAATGTCTATTTTGTGATTTCAATATCTTTGCTTTAATGTTAAGGTTAGACTTATTTTTCAACTTTGAACGTGCCTTCTTACTCTCTTATTTACTAATCTTTAAAACCACTTAGGTGTAAGAATCAGTTCAAAGCGCTTTCAAGAATCAAGAATATGACAACTTTTAAATGCTAACAAGGCATAAAATTCCTACTACTAAAGGGGTAAGTTCAAATTGGCAGAACAGCAACAACAACCGACTCCGAGAAAGATTGGAATTTTCAAGTGTGGAAATATCGGGACATCACCTTGTCTTGAACTTCTATTGGATGAATTAGCTGATCGAAAAGACATCAAGGTTCGAACCGTAACAACGGGTTCAAAAATGGGACCCGACGATGTCGAAGAAGCTTTACCTAAAATCTTCGAATTCAATCCAGAAGTCATGGTAATAATATCACCTAACACCGCGTTGCCTGGTCCCTCCAAAGCAAGGGAAGCAGTTGCAAGCAGAAAGCTGCCTGGAATCGTCATAACTGATTCCCCCGGCAAACGCATTAAAGGAGACATCGAAAAACAAGGTTTAGGCTACATCATAATCACGGGAGACCCACTTATAGGCGCGAGAAAAGAATTCTTAGACCCGATTGAAATGGCAATTTTCAATTCAAACATAAACAAAGTCCTCGCCATAACGGGCGTTTATCGAATTGTGTACCAGGAGATTGACAAGGTCATCTACGCCGTCGAAGCTGGATTACCGCCCATATTACCGAAGTTAGTCATCGATATCACAACCATCCGAGACCAAATCTTTTTTAACAATCCCTACGCGAAAGCAAAAGCGATTGCTGCATACGGAATGGCCGAAAAAGTAGCAGACATAAACACCATAGCATGCTTCATTGAGAAGGAACACGAAAAGTATATCCCGCTGGTAGCTTCCGCTCATGAAGTGGCCCAAGCAGCTGCCAGATTGGCTGAAGAAGCGCGCGAAATCGAGAAATACACTGACGAATTGTTGAGAAAGCCTCATGCAAAGGATGGGAAATTGAAATACAAGACTAAGCTGATGGCTCAACCGACCTTTGATGAAGAAAACTATACCCAAAACAATACTTAACGTCCTTTTTTATTTCTTTTCATGAAACCTTTTTTTCGTTGTTTCCACCGAAGGTGCTGTATATGTGGTATATGCCGATATATTCCAAGTTGGTAAGAAGTATATACCATATATAAGTTTACATAGCGTATTTCGACTAAGTATATATCCGCCTTTGCCATCTTCAGAAAGGTAGAGGTTAACAAAAATGGAAACTCTTGAACTCAAACCTTTAGAAAAAAAGAAACTCAATGTCTTACTGCTGGAAAAAGAATACAACGAACAATTCTGGGTTAACGAGCCGCCAGCAAACTCGAACTCGCTCCAAGCACTGCTCAAACCGTCGATAGGTTTCTACAAGTTTCTCGAAAACCTGGTAAGCAAAGTCAACGTAGATTTCGTCACTGATGAACTAGGTAACCGCTCCAAGGAGGACTTCGAAGAAAGCATAACTACTGATATTTTCCGCAAAAGCAACCTACCTTACTTCGGTGTAGACATCGACGCAGCCGCAAAGGAATACATCGGAGACGTAATCGGTAATAAATTAAAATCACGAAATGACTTGTTAAAAGCTTTGGAAAGCATGCCAAAACAGAAAGATGAGTCAATGGAAAAAGAATACCTGATCGCCCTCGGCCAAAGTCTCCAATTCGAGATAGAGGAACACCAAAAAGAGGTCAATTTCTCAATCAGAGAAAGCTGGATAGCCATGGGCATTCTGAATCATGCAAGAGAAATCAAAGGAAAAGAAGACATCACCTGCCTCCACATTTGCAGCCCCGAACATATGACTGGAATAAAGCAGATACTTGAATCGATGAATGCAAAAGTTGAAACTGCAAAGCTTTCAAAGAAGGTTATCGCGGCAAGCACAGAAGTACCATCCTCTCATGAGATGGAAAACTGGTTAGAATCAATCCAGATCCAAGTTAAGCCAACCATGGGAAAAGGCGTCGAAGATGCGCCATACTTACTTTTCTACATAGACACTGACGTGAAAGCAAGCCCATTCGACATTTGCATGGCATACGACGTTGGCTACGATGCAGTCATACCTTACGAGAACGTGAATCCAGAAGACGCGAAAAACATCACTCAAGATGCATTGCTTTCCCGAGGACCTAAAGGTGTTAAGCATACCGCTTTTATGATTGGCGGAAAAAACGCTGAACGATCCGAAGAAGTCTTTCAAGCAGTTAAAGATTCAATGTTCCCACCGTTCAAAACAAGCATAATAATTGACCCAGCAGGCGCGTATACAACTGCAGCAGCAATGGTTGCAAAAGCAGAAAACGCCTTGGTCACAAACAAACTTGGAGAACTAAAAGACAAAACATGCGCCATCATGGGAACAGGTGCAGTCGGCCAAATAGCAGCTGTCCTTCTCGCTAAAATAGGCTGCAAGGTAATGATTGCCAGCTTGAACCCAAAACGCGCTGACGGAAAAGAGCATGCGGAAAGCATTGGTAAGCTACTCGCCAAAGACCACGGAGTACAAGTTCAAGGCATATTCGCCCCGACCCCAGCTTCAAAAATCGACATTATACAGAAAGCTGACGTAATCATGTGCGCAGGAGTTAAAGGCGTTCGCATCATCGACAAAGAAATGCTCAAAGACGTTAAACACATGAAGCTCCTACTTGACATAAACGCGGTCCCACCCTTCGGCATAGAAGGAATCGAACTCAAAGACGACATGAAAGAAATGCTACCAGGCATATTCGTAATCGGCGCACTAAGCGTAGGCGACTTAAAACACAAGGTTGAGAAAGAAATGCTGCGTGATGCACGAAGCAACGGAAAAGAAGTCTACAACTTCAACGTAGCGTTGCCGATGGCAAGAAAGATGCTGGAAAAAGACATGCTACCGGCTAAATTGGCAATGACGCTCAACTACCAATCGACAAAGAAACCCGCATAGGGTTCTTTCTTTTTTTACATAGGAACTTTGAATGCGTGGTTCACTGTAACTTCTGCGATGTTTGCTGCATAGAAAGCAATTCTCTTTATGTCTTCCCTAATTGAGCATACTGCGCAGATTAACTCGGGTTTTTTGTTGGTTATGAAAGTTGTGTTTGCGATTTCTTGATCTAATTTTTCAATTCTCTTGGTCTGTTTCATTATTTCAACTGAAAAGTCAGCGTCGTGCTGAAAGAAAGCGTTAACGGCTTTAATGTATAAATCGACTACCTCCATTCCTTCATCGACCATAAGCTCCAACAGGTTGTTGGGGATCTTCTCTCCTATTCCATCTATCATAATTATGTGTTTGGCTATGTCCGCTACGTAATCTGAGGCATGCTCGATTAGCACAGAGAGATACTGGTAGTCCATACAGTCAATCGGGTCCAAACGCAGTTCATTAGCTAAAACTGGACTTTGAGCCGCCACCCTCAGTATTCTGAGTATGAGGAAGTGGAATTGGTCCACATCATCGTCAAGTGAAAAAACAGATTTTGCAAGTGAGATGTCATTGGTCTTCAGAGCGCTGAATACATCCTCACACATAGAGTGAGATATCAGATGCATTCTTTGCACTGCTTGGTCAAGTGAAGCTTTGGATTCGTCAGTTAACGTTTGAAGATAAACTCCTCTTGAATCCGACTCCATTATTCTCATGTAAAGCCTGCCAGCGATGTTCCGTATGGCTTTCCTCTGCGGAACGGAGAGGATTTTTTCTGCTATGAGTGTGATTCCAGAGTACCCGTTCAAAAATGACCCAATGATTTTTTGGGTTATTAATGTCTCATCTTCGTTGTGTCCGATCTTAATTGTTGTCTCTTTGGGCGGCGACTTTCTCTCTGCCCCAGGATAAACAACTAATGAACGGTCACGTTGGATTGCGTACGAAACCACATCTCCCTTGTTTAATTCATTTAAAGTCATCCAGTTTTTTGGGAGAGAAACCACCATTGAGGATCTGCCCAAAGACATTATTCTACGTTCCATAGTCATGCCTCCAACATATTCCGAGCCATGATGAGTTAATACCTCATATATTTAATATATACTTTATTAACAGCGGGAATTTGCCTTGGTGCACCCAGCCCCACATTTAACACGCTAACTCTCAAAGCAACCAATGGACCGTAAAAAGAGAATTGTAAAACCCTATCTCAGAAGGCGCTGCTTATCCTGTTGCATGCTTCAACTATTCGCTCTTTAGGCTGCGTAAAGGTTATCCTCACGTAGCCTTCACCATGGCTCCCGAAGCCAATTCCCGGCGCCACAGCCACACCGACATCTAGCAGCTTAGTTGCGAACTTCATAGAGTCGCCTCGGCATTTTAGCCAGACGTAGAATGTTGCTTTGGGTTTGTCGCATTTGTAGCCGATTTTGCAAAGGGTTTTAACTAGGAGGTCGCGACGTTCTTGCAGGATTTGGTTGTTTTTCTTTAGGAAGTCTGGGGTTTCCTTGCTCTTGTAAGTTGCTAAGGCTTTGACTGCGACTTTCTGAGTGTAAACTGGCGGTCCCGAATCTATCTGCGACTTGACTTTGGCTAAACTCCCCACGAGTTGCTCGTTTCCCGCTGCAAAGCCGATGCGATCGCCTGTCATGTTGAAGGTTTTCGAGAGGGAGTGGAACTCTATCGCGACGTCTATGGCGCCGTCAACTTCTAAAATGCTCGGTGCACGATAATCGCCGTAGGTTATTTCCGAGTATGCGTTGTCATAACAGAGGACTATGTTGTTGTCTTTGGCGAAGTCCACTGCTTTCTTTAGGAATTTCTTGTCTACTGTTGCTGCCGTTGGGTTGTTAGGGTAATTAAGGAACATCATTTTAGCGCCTCTCGGGTTGATGGATTCGAAGTCAGGTTGGAAATCGTTCTCTTCCCAAAGAGGTATGGGCACCACTGTGCCGTCGCAGAGGATGGTGCTTCCGTTAGCGTATACAGGGTAAGCTGGGTCAGGCACCAAAACACGTTCGCCTGGGTTGATGAAGGCTCGGGCAATGTTTGCTATTCCTTCTTTTGAGCCTAAAAGAGCCACCACCTGCTCTTGAGCCAAATCAACGCCGAAGCGTTTCTTGTACCAGCCTGCAACTGCTTCACGGAAGTCTGGCTCGCCTTGACTGAAAGAGTAGTTGTGGTTCTTAGGATCAGCGGCCTCTTGCTTAAGAGCTTCAATAATAAATTGTGGCGGCGGCAGGTCAGGATCACCGACGCTAAGAGAAACTAAATCCACGCCCCGCGCCTTCTTTTCCTTAATGATTTTTTCGATTTCAGCAAACAAGTACGGCGGTAACCGTCTAATTCTCTCAGCATTCTCAAACGTCACGCTTTCGCCTCATCAAACAATGTTCCTTCGAAGATTTTTTCGGCAGCACCGCTCAAGTACAGCCGCCCTGCAGCCACTTCAACCTGCAGGCAGCCACCTAACAGTTGAACCGTAACTCTATCCTCGACTTTACCAAGCCTTTTTGCGGCAGCTACGGAAGCGCAAGTTCCCGTTCCGCAAGCTAATGTCTCCCCGCAGCCGCGTTCCCAGACGCGTATCTTTAGTTGATTGCGGCTCAGAACTTGAACGAAATCAACATTGGTTCTTTTGGGAAAAGCTTTGTGGTTCTCAATTTTGGAACCGATTCTTTCGACCGGGAAATCGGCTACTTCATCAACGAATATAACACAGTGAGGGTTACCCATTGAGAGGCATGTAACATTGAAGATTTCACCGCCGACTTCTAATTTTTCGTTAACGGAGATGCCTTGCCCGACCATTGGAAGAGAACCTTTTTCCCAATTAGGCTCGCCCATATCAGCCTTGACAGCCTTAACTTTATTGCCCTCGACCGTTAGCCAGACATGCTTGATTCCAGAGAGGGTTTCAACTGGGAACTCTTTCTTCTTGACGACCCCGTTTTCGTAGCAGTACTTTGCGAAACATCTTATTCCGTTGCCACACATCTCTGCTTCGGTTCCGTCCGCGTTGAAAATCCTCATCTTAACATCAGCCATCTTAGAGGCCGAAACCAGTAGGAGCCCGTCTGCTCCAACCGAGAAGTGGCGCTCACAAAGACGCTTGGCTAATCGCCCAGCTTTACTGCTGCTGATTTTGCCGTCTCTGTTGTCGATTACAATGTAATCATTGCCTAAGCCATGCATTTTCCAAAAGCGACTCAAGATGACTCTTCCATGCGCTGGTTAGCGGTTAAGTTGTCAAGCTGCTCCCGTTCCCTTATAACCACGGGCTTGCCTTGCCTAATCATAACTTCGGCGGCTCGGGGTCTAGCGTTGTACTGTGAGCTCATGCTGAACCCATAGGCCCCAGCGTTTAATACGACCAGAAGGTCGCCTTCTGCGATAACTGGCAACTCTCTATCTTTGGCTAGGGCGTCGCCTGACTCGCATATTGGACCGACCACGTCATATGTTTCCTTACTAGCCGATCCTAGTTTATTCGAGACAAGTATTTGGTGATAGGAACCGTACATTGTCGGGCGGACAAGCGTGTTAAAACCTGCATCTACTCCCACAAACTTCTTTGAAGGCGTTACCTTCATCGTGTTGACGGTTGTTAGAAGTATGCTTGCGTCGCAAACGAGGTATCTGCCTGGTTCCACGCACAAGAATGGCTTGCCTAAACCGTACTCAGCAACCTTGCTCTTGAAGGGCGCCACCACTTTGCTGGAGAAGGCCGTCCAATCGAACTCTTTTTCTTCTGGGTTGTACGGTACGCCGAAACCGCCGCCTATATCAATGAACTCAAAGCTCACGCCTACTTCATCATGAACACGCTTAGCAATGCTTAACAGCTTATCGACCGCCTGCACGTAGGGTTCTACGTCAAGAATGCCTGAACCAATATGCATGTGAATGCCGAAGCGTTCCACCCTTGCCCTCTTCGCAATCGCGTAAGCCTGTATAGCCTCTTCTTCCAAAAGTCCGAATTTAGAGTCTGGACCCGCCGTTACGCAGTGGGGATGATGTCCAGCGCCGACTTCCGGGTTGACTCGAATCGACAAAACCTGCGGAACACCAATTTTGAGCAACCTTTCAAGTTCGGAAAGAGAATCGATGTTTACTGTTATGTTAGCGTCTGCAAGCATTTTCAACTCGTCATTTCGAACGCTGGTTCCTGTGAACATGATGCGATCTGGTGTGTACCCGCTGACCAATCCCATGAAAACTTCGCCTGGGCTAACTGTGTCTAGGTATGCACCTTGTGACTTCAGAACTTTAAGAACGGTTAGGTTCGAGTTGGCTTTGGCAGCGTAGTAGACCCGTAGGTACTTGTAGTTGCAGGTTAAAGCGTCGAAAACCCGGTTGTAATTGTCCCTGATGCGTTTCTCGCTTACCACGTACAGTGGAGTATCGAATTTCTGTGCCAACTCTTTGACCGAAACGCCGTCAAAGAATAAATTGCCTTTCCGGTCTTCTAAGGGCTCACGAAACTTTTTTGCCTTAGCCATCCTTCACACCCAACACTTAACCTTTGTTAATCTCTAAGGTTACGCTAAGCCTTTAGCCACATAGAGTTCAGCGCTCAAAATTCCTGCGCCTGCTCCGCCCCGAACCGTGTTGTGTCCTAGGCACATGTACTTGAAGGTCATTATCGGATCCTTACGTATCCTGCCGACAACTACGCTCATCCCGCAGCCCGTGTCACGGTCAAACCGCGGCTGAGGCCTGTTTTTTTCGTGCCTTACAACGATTGGATGTTTAGGGGCAGAAGGCAACTTCAACTTTTGAGGTTCGCCTTTGAAGTTGGCGAATGCAATTTCTACCTCTTCCACTGAGGTGTCGCGTTCGGTTTTAATGAAGATTGACTCTAAATGTCCATCTTTCACGTTGACTCGGTTGCAGCTTGCGCTAAGCTTGAAATCAGCATTCTGAACTACCTTGCCATTGAATGCGCCGAGAATCTTGAGCGCTTCCGCTTCCATTTTTTCTTCTTCACCTGAAATGAAAGGAACCACGTTGTCAATTATGTCTAATGAAGCCACACCTGGATATCCGGCGCCGCTGAGGGCTTGCATAGTCGAAACGATAATCTGGGTTACGCCGAACGGCATCAGCGGCTTTAGGGTGATTGCAAGCTGAATGGTACTGCAGTTGGGATCCGTCGATATGAAGCCTTTCCAGCCCCGCAACTTCTGCTGAACCTTAACCAAATCAATGTGGTCAGGGTTGATTTCTGGAATAAGCAGCGGAACATCTTGCTCCATTCTATGCGCGCTTGCCTTGCTGAACACTGGGTAAAGTGCCGCAAACTCCGATTCGACTGGACCCGCCAAGTCGCCTGGCAATGAAGAAAACACCAAGTCAACATTGCCTGCTTTCTCAACGGATTCAACGTCGGCATTTGCCACCGGCATTTCTGCAACTTCCTTTGGCAGGTTTGATTCCATAACCCAGTTGCAGGCCGCACCGTATTTTTTGCCTGCTGACCGCTCTGAAGCAGCAAGTACTTCAATTTGGAACCACGGGTGTCCCTGAAGTAGTTGAATGAATCTTTGTCCTACGGCTCCCGTTGCACCTAAGACTGCTACTTTACGCTTATACGACATTTTCTATTGCTTCCTTTGCTCTTTTGATTTCGTTTTCTTCGATAAAAACATTGATGGTTGCCTTGCTAGTTGTAACCTCTATAATGTTGATTAACGCCTGACTTAGGGCATAAGCGATTTTTGCTATACCTCCTGGAGAGTCGATGAAGTCGGGGTCGCTGATTTGGATCATGGCAACATTTTCCCTGTGGCTCACAGCCTTAAAGTCTCTTATCCCATGCAGTTGATTTAGAATTTGAGCCACGTCGCCATCCGTGGTAAAGATCGTAATCGATTTTCTTCCAGAGCTGACACCGTAAACTGGTTTTTCCTTAAGCTCTGAAAAGACTTCTCTGATGTTTTGCGCGTTAACTTCGCAGACAATGCTTACGGCAATTAGCCCTTGCTGTATCAAGGTTTCAGCGGAATCAAGATTGAATGATCCAGTGATTTCCGTACCGCCTTCTGCAAGATTCCCTGAGTTGAAGTCCACTACTCTAAGGGTCTGATTTGCCAATTTATATTTGAGGGCTGCAGCTTTGACGATTTTTGCTCCGCCTTGGGCTAAATCGAACATTTCGTGTATTTCCAGCTTTTTAAGTGGCCTTGCGTCTGGAACTATTTTTGGGTCCGCGGATAGAACCCCACTTGTTTCTTTCACGAGAATGATTTGGTCTGCCAGTATGCATCTGGCAAGTAATATTGCCGACGTGTCGCTTCCGCCTCTTCCCAAAGTCGTGACTCTGCCCTGAGGATCTTTTCCAAGAAAACCGCACACCACAGGAATGACCTTGCCAAGGAGGGGCATAAGGAACTGTGCTGTCAAAGACGCGGTTTTTTCCAAGTCAGGTGTGGCGTTAAGAAAGTTTTGGTCAGTGATGATTGGCCAGTTATTAAATGCTGGGTCGAACACTTCAGCTTCTAGTCCTTGAGCTCTCAAAGCTGCGCAGAAAATTCTGGCACTTGTTCGTTCGCCCGTGGATATTATTTCTGCCCATTCAACATCGCTTACGCCTATCTGAGTGACTGTTTGGGTAAGGCTGTCTGTGGTTTTGCCCATAGCAGAAACCACAACGACGACTTCGTCAAAACGTGCTTCTGCGAGGAGCTTGGCTGCCCGCTGGATTTTTTCACCAGAAGATAAGTCACCCCCGCCGAATTTGACAACGACCCTAACCAAACGGCATCGCCTTTACGATAAGCCTAACACATCAGCCATGTTGTAAACCCTTGGCTCGCTCTGCCTGCTCAACCATTCTGCCGCGTAAATAGCACCCTGCGCAAACACGTTTCGCGAAAACGCCGTATGCTCTATTCGCAGCATCTCATAAGGTCCTGCTACAATTAAGTCGTGAATTCCGGGGACTCCGCCTGCGCGCAACGCCGTGATTTCAAGTTCGCCAGGTTGGCGTGGGCTTATGCCTTCTCGTCCAGAAACAATTTTGGTATAGCCGCGGGTGTTGGCGACGATTTCCCCAAGCTTTTTGGCTGTTCCGCTTGGAGCATCCTTCTTGCCTGTATGGTGTATTTCGTTTATGCTGAAGTCATACCCTTCCGGAAAAGTCTTCAAAGACTCTGCCAGCTTGAATAAGATGTTAACCCCTACTGAGTAGTTTGGTGAGAAGACTGCGGGAATTTTGCCTGACATTGCACCTACGATTTCCCGGTTCTGTTCTGGAGTGAAGCCTGTGGTGCCTAGGATTACGCGTTTTCGAAGATTAGTCACGATTGGAATGTTTACCATTTCGGCGGCTGGCGAGGTGAAACTTACGTATGTGTCAGCGTTTTGAATCGCCTCTCTCAGCCGATCGGGACCCATAATCTGCGTGTCTGAACTGTAGATACCGAGGTCTCTTAGGGTTTTGCCAAGGCATGGATTATTTGGCGCCTCGATGGCTCCGACTATCTGGTGGCCTTTGAATGCTGCTTCTGTTATGATGGCGTTTCCCATTCTGCCCGCGGCGCCTGCTACGCACAGCCTAAGCATAGAAGAGTCCTTCTAAGTAGCGTTCATTGTACAATCGGTCTTTCAAGTCTACGTCAAAGTAGTCTGCGATAGGCTGGAAAATTTCAGGGTTGTGCTCGTAAACTTTTCTGGCGTTCGTGAGGACCATTTCTAAACCGTTGCGGGTCATTTTTCCCAGAGGCTGCCGGCATGGACCGGATGGCATTCCTAACACGTTCATTAGAGTCTTGTAAGCTAAGGGATTCCGGGCTTTGCAAGGGACGTTGCCGTAAGCTGATTGTTCCTGTGTCTTCACAGTGACAATGCTAAAGAGCGGCTGGAGTGCTTGAGCTATTACGCTGGCTGCTTCCTCGTTTCCGTCCAACAAATAATGAACCATGTCAACAATAGAACTTGGAGCAACATTAGAGACGACTGAAATGACCCCGCTTGCTGAAATGTCTGGCGAAATCATCATGGTGTAGGTTTTGTCGTCGTCGCCTGAAAGGATGTCAAAGTCTTCGCCACAGAATTGTCTTGTCAGCTCGGCGTTTTTCAAGTCACAAGTAGCTTCCTTTACGCAACTGACGTTTGAGTACTGCTGGTGTAGAATGGCGAGGTCTTGTGGGTAGAGTTGGGTTCCCGTTCTGCCCGGGATAATGTATGGGATGATTTGGACTTCTGGAAACTGCTTTGCTATAGGCTCAATGTATTCCCTTCGTATCTCCAACGAACTTGGACCATTATAGTAGGGGTCAACGAGCAGAACACAATTCACGCCCGTGCGCTGGGCATGTTCTGTGCCTTCGATGGACTCCTGAGTTGAGTTGCTTCCTGTTCCCGCGATAGTCAAGACTCTCGGACTTGCGTACTCATGAATCTTTTCGATTACCCGATTGTGTTCACTCCAATCTAAGGTGGGGCTTTCACCAGTTGTGCCGACGGCAAGTATGCCTTTTGCACCTTGATCTATTTGGAAATCTGCTAGTTGATGTAATCCTTCATAATCCACTTGGCGATTTGGGGTCATAGGAGTTATTAAGGCGGTATAACAACCACTAAATCTTGCCATTTCGAATTCCTCATTTTAGCTGAAACAATCACGTGTGTGTCATATTTAAGTGTTACGTTTTCATCATATTTTTTACTAAAATCGTAAAAACTATTTATCAAAAACCACGAACAAACAGAAATGCATCTCATCTCCCTTCCCAAATTCTTCAACAAACCAGTGACGCCACATGATATGCAGTAAAAACGCCCTCATAAGCGTTGTAAAGCTGCCGTAAATAAACAACCGCTTCCTCGACAGTGACGGCGGAAGGTATTATCATCCTGTAATTATTACTTTGTACAACCTCTTCAATACTTCCCATTTGCTTCTTCGTTATTTTCATGCGCAGAACTCTGCGACCTGACAGGTAAACTGCAATTTCCCCGCGCAGTGGCTCCCCTTTTCGGACGTCAATTGTTTTTTTACCAGTTTTTAACCATTCGAACGCTTCTTTCTTTGTACGGAAAACGGGCAAGCGAGCACCAAAATGAAGCATTAAGAAGACTGAAAAATAAGCTTTAAGTAGAAACTCGAATAGCAAATGGAGTGTGAAAAAATGGGTGGAACGAGAAGATTCGGTTTAACCTTTGCCCTTCTCTTCTTTACCGAAGTACTTGGTCCATTTCAGTTTGCGTGCGTCGCGTTTGAATAGTAATGAGCTTTTCTTGCACTTGCCAGAATCGAACCATAGAATTGACCCATCGTTTTTAACGTACATCATGCCTGTCCCAGCTGGAAAATCAGCCCCACAGAACGAACACTTACGGTTTTTCGGCATAGAAATTTTCTCCTAAACAATTTACCTGGTGATTTTCTTTGCTTCTCTTTCTGTCTCTCTCAGCATCAGAATATCTTGAACTCGCACTGGCCCTTTAACGTTGCGCGTTATTATTCTGCCCTTGTCTTTGCCTTCCATGATGCGCACTCGAACCTGCGTAATTTCGCCAGTTACGCCTGTTCGACCTATAATTTGTATGACTTCAGACGGAATAAGTTCTTCAGCGGACTCTTTGCTCATTACTGAGATCCTCGTTTAACCTGGTCAATCCGAGTGATGATTTCTTTGATTAATCCGGTGGCTTCGCCTTCCCTGAGAATGCATGCTGCTGCGCATGGGACATCGATGCCTAACGCGTTGCCGAGCTTGATCTTTTCCGGGACGAAAACGTACGGAATCTTTCTTTCGTCGCAGAGAAGTGGCAGATGCGCTACGACTTCTGGCGGATCTACATCTTCCGCTATTACAACAAGTTTTGCTTGGGCTCGTTCAACAGCTTTTGTTGCCTCGTTTGTTCCCTTCCTAACTACTCCAGATTTAGAAGCAATCGATAGGGCTTCATAGGCTGCATCTACGATTTCTTTCGGTACTTCATATTTTACATAAAATGGTTTGGACATATTAGCCTCACCCTTTTAAGGCACAGTTTTATCCACACTTCTTATTTAAGAAGCTTTCGACTCGAAAACTCAAGGAATTATCGTACCCCTTATAAACACTTTAGAAAGCTTTAAATAAACATCTACGGTCACCTACATGTTTTCGAGAGGGGAATTGCGCGTTTGCAAAAATTGGGAAGAGTGCGGGCGTTAACTCCATCTAAAAACATTATTGTGAAGACAGAAAAAGCGCCAAAAATCGGCGTGGAAGTTATTGATGAGAACCTCAAGGTTGTTGGCAAGGTTTTCGATATTATAGGTCCAGTGTCTTCTCCTTATGCAGTGGTTAAACCGACAGTTGGTGAACCGGTTAAACTATTGAATAAGCCAGTGTACTTGCTTCTCTCGAAAGCAATGAGGAGCTAAAATGAATGATTGAAGATAGCAAGATACATGAAGAACCCGACCTATCTGCAAAAACAGAACCCCCCAAGATACAATCATGCCCTGAATGCGGCAGCACCCGACTTATGCGCGATTACGAATGCGCTGAAATAGTATGCATGGACTGCGGCATCGTGGTGCAGCAGAAAATAGCTGACCGTGGACCTGAATGGAGGGCGTTCGACGATGAGCAGAGGTCGAAAAGAACCAGGGTTGGAGCCCCCTTAACCTACACAATCCATGATAAAGGTCTATCAACAACCATCGATTGGCACGATCGCGACATCTACGGCAAAAGCCTCTCGCCAGGGCAGAAAGCTCAGGTTTACCGTCTTAGAAAATGGCAAAGACGCATCAGAGTTTCAGATGCGACAGAACGAAACTTGGCGTTTGCACTCTCCGAAATAACAAAGATTTCCAACAACTTGAATCTACCAAAAAACATTCTTGAAACAGCCTCAGTAATCTACCGAAAAGCAGTAAAAGAACGTCTGATCCGAGGCAGGTCAATTCAGGGTGTTACTTCAGCAGCACTTTACTTAGCATGCAGGCAATGCGCTTTACCGCGCACCTTAGATGAAATCGCTCAAGCGTCAAGTGTAAACAAGAAAGAAGTTGGGAGAAGCTACCGTTTTCTGATAAGAGAACTAAACTATTCGATCCCACCGCTGAGGCCAAGTCAGTATATAACAAAGTTTTCGAACCAATTAACTATGCAGGGGAAAGTTGAAGAAATCGCCCACAAAATCCTCGCAGCAGCGAAAGAACTAAAGCTTACATCAGGCAGAGGACCAACAGGAATAGCAGCGGCAGCGAGTTACGTGGCGTCGGTCTTGACGGGTGAACGAAAAACTCAGAGAGAAATCGCTGAAATTGCGCAGGTAACTGAGGTCACCATTAGGAACAGGTATAAAGAACTCGTTGAACGGTTGATGTTCCAGATAAGCATTTGACCGCTCTTTTCTATTTTAGATTTGCAGCGGTGAGGATTTAGACGGCGACTAATTCTAACGGAAAAACGGCACAAGCACCGAAAATGGAAGAGCTGGTTTGTAAGCTTAGAGAAATACAGGTTGAACTTAGACACAGTATAGATGATCTGCATCAGAAACTCGAAGCATTTAATTCTGAGCCTCAATTGTTGACTAGCCTAGAGACTGCCAAGAATAACGCAGAAGCAAGAGCCAGCAGTCTTGAAGCCGAAGTCAAGCGTCTTCGTGAAGAGCTTAAATCCATCAGAGACTTCTTAGAACCCAACGGCGACAAAAAATAATCTCTCTAATTTCACTCAATTAACACAGTTATTTTTTTAAGCAGCCTGATAGCTTACCTATGCATATGCCCTATAAATTTAACTTCGACCTGTCAAAGGTCCCGCTTTTCTTCTTCACCGAAATTGCGACTGTTAGTTACCAAAAGGGCATGCATAAAACGCTAATTAGAAAATTGCAAGAAATTATTTTAAAGTTTAGAATACAAGAAGCCACTGGACTTAATCTTTCTGATTCCTTAGTTTTACTTCAGGATCTGATTGATTTACAAGCAGTAAACATGATAGAGCGACGCAAATTCTTACAGACCAAGAAAAGAGCTCTCTTTCTTTCTCACTGCACAAGAAAGTACTTAGATGGCCGTTGCAAAGCAGTTTTTAACTCAAATATCCCGTCCTATTCATGCACTCATTGTTCAGAAGACTGCCTAGTTAACCAGTCTGACCGCTTGGCTCGACAAAAGGGATACGACGTTTACGTGGTGCCGGGTGGTTCCTGTATTCCCAAAATTCTGAAAAATACACGTTACGAAGGCGTGGTGGGAATTGCATGTGGAGAAGAAATGAAAGTTTTAGGGCCTCTCTTGAACAGTTTGGATGTGGCTGGACAAGCTATACCGTTGCTAAAAAATGGCTGTGCAAACACCGTTTTTAACATGGAAACGCTCGTAAAAGTTCTCTAGTTCACGCTTTATACGTGCTAAAACAAAACTGCGTTTCTATATGCGAATGCAAGGGATATTTTTTTAAGTTTGGCTCTTTATTCATCTTGAATTATGCCCTATAAGTTTACTTTCGACATTTCCAAGGCTCCACAACACTTTTTCATAGAACTTGCCGTTGTCAGCAATCAAATGGGGATGCAGAAGGTTTTAGAGAAAACCCTTCAGTCATTAATCAGAAAATTCAGAATCCAGGAAGTTTCGGGACTTGACATCCAAGATGCCGTGGTGTTGATTCAAGATCTCATCAAAATGCAAACTTTGAATTTGATACAAAAACAGGAATTTTTGCGGACCGGGAAAAGAGCTCTGTTGCTTCCCCACTGCAGTAGAAAATACATGGACAGCCGATGCAAAGCCGTTTTTGATACAAACTTGACCTCCTACGTTTGCAGTCATTGCTCACCTGATTGTTATGTCAACAAGGCGGAACGTATTGCACGAGAAAAAGGATACGACGTTTACGTACTATCTGGTGGTTCTTGCATGCCTAATATTTTGAAGCAGAGAAAGTACGAGGGCGTTGTGGGAGTTGCATGCGGTCCAGAAGTTGTCATGTCTGGCGAAAAGTTGAGCAGTATAGGCGTGGCTTGGCAATCTGTACCATTGTTAAAGAACGGCTGTGCAAACACCATTTTTAATATGGAAACACTCGTGAAAGTGCTCTAATCCGATTGCCTTCGAATCCTTTGCAATGGATTTTGCTGCAACCATTTCAGTTACTGCAAATTCTTCAATCACTCGGAGACCCCTATTATAAAAAGTGGTATGGTTTAGTTTTCAAAAATCAGATAACAACATTAATATAACAAAAATCTTTAAGCTCCAAGTTAACACGCTAGGAGGACTATCTAATGGCACATAAAAAAGTTGAAACAAAAACTAAAAAAGTTGAGTTCAAACGAGTTAGTTCGCCTAAAGCGACAAAAACTTCACACTACGCTTTTTTGACCATCGAGATTACACTTGACGGAGAACCTGACCAAGATTGGATAGAGTGCTTCAAGAATCCTGCAACTTTTATTCCAGATGAGGCGCATCCGTTTAACGCCTCTGTCATCGGTAACCGTATCACTTTTACATCATTTCGGACCAATGTTAGAACTAATGTGGTATGGATGGACAAATACATACAGCAAGCAAATGAATGTTACAAAACCATGGATGCTATGTATACTGCAGAAGAAAAAAACCGACAAAAAAGAGAGCAAGCCGAGCAGGAAGAGCTTGACAAAATAAACGAAATGCTCAAAGACCTTTAGCCATTTTTCTTAACTTTTTTCCATCCTAAACTAAGTAGCTTAATGGCGGTCAGTAACCTCAACAAACTTGACAGTATCGAGTTTAAGCCAGCCCTAAATCCAGCATCACTCAAAATAACTATGAATTAGCCCGCAAGGATCCTTAGATATCCGCTCTCCCTTTTTAACAATGAAATACAGCTGTTCACGGTTTAGTTGTGGCTGACATCAAAATCCATGAACTGATTACAAAAACCTAGAAGACTTGACTTTTCACAAGAGTTTCAGTTCTTAAAACATATAGTGCCTAAAACCATAAATCAGAAAATAAGTAAAATAAGAAAAGTAATATGACTTTTTTTAACCTACAAGTTTAACTTACTTTACTATTTCTCGTTTCTTCCAGCGTAGGTTTTTGCCTTTGCATTTTCTGCATTTAGTTGCGGTCTCGGCGTTTCTTGCACCGCAGTCTCTGCAGATTTTCATGTAAAGCCTGTGCTTCTGCGCGATGGCTTTTTTAACTGGATCTAATATCGGCATTTTGTTGTTGACCTTCCATTTTGGCTAAGTCTTTGATGCTTAAGTATCAAATATACCTTTTTGTCCCAGCCTGCAATTTGCCAAAAGAAGAGTGCTATTTGATTTCTTCAATTGTGACGTAAGATCGTGTATCTTCAATTCCGTCGATGCTGTACAGTTTCTTCAGGACATCATCTAAGTTGTCTCGCTCGACGATGATCAAGGCGTCTACTTCTCCAGCTATTCGGAAAGCTCTGGAAACAGCAAGCTCTCGGATTTGGTCATAAACGTGTATGCGTTTGAATGGTGAAACTTTCAGGAGGATAAAAGCGGGGGTTGTGGATATCCCCAAAGCGTTTAACCCTTTGTCGGTGACGTCTATGAAGCCTCTGCCGGTGCGGATGTAACCGCGGCTTTTGAGTTTACGCAGATGCACGTTTAACGCTTGCCTACTTACGCCTAATTGGCTTGATAACTCGTCTTGTTTCACTCTCAGCGTGTACGTGTTTGTGGATTTTCCTTTTTCATAGAGAGTTTTTAAAAGCTGTATCGAACGTTTAGTTAGTGGTTCCAAATTGGTCACTTTAGTGATGTTTTGTTAAGTTAAACCTTTACAATAGTGAGAGGTTGCTTAAATAATTTAATGCCTAAAATCAAGCAAAAGAGTTAGCGCTCAAAAAGATTGAGAGACAACTAATCATCACTGATTAAAAAACTGCAAAACTCCCGTCTAAAAAACTAATTTGCAAATTACACCGGGAAGATACAGCTTGCACCACAACCTATTTATTTTTAAAGAAATCTTTACTGAAGCCACTTAAAAAGTGAACTAGGAGTGAAGCGAGGGCGTGCCCGAAGTCAACGCGGTCTTAATTGGAAAAAAACCAATAATGAACTATGTCCTTGCATGCATCACGTTCTTCCATGGCGGAGCAAAAGAAGTAAGCATTAAAGCACGGGGGAGATCCATCTGCCGAGCAATAGATGTGGCGGAAGTTCTCAGGCACAGGTTTCTCCCAGACGTAAAGATCAAGAGCATCGGAATCGGAACGGACCTACTGCTGTCACAAGAGGAAGGTAACTCAGCGACTAACGTGAGCACAATTGAAATAATGTTGATGAGGTAGTTACGCGACAGCAACACTCCTTATTTGCAGGAAAAAAGACACGCAATGAAAACCGAACTATGCAGTTTCTGCTTGAAAAGCGGAATGTTATGTCAGAAGTGTTCAGCTAAAGTTAAAGCTGGCGAGATCAGCGAGGTAGACTTGAAAATCGCACGTTTACTTTTGTCCCTTGAAGACAAGTATCCTAGCCTGCAAAACGTTTGCTTCTACAAGGCGGTTGACGTAGAGAAAACCTTAGCAATCATCGTTGGTCACGGGGACGTTCCTAAACTTTTAGGTTATAGTGGAAAAATCGTGAAGACAATAGGCGATGAAACAGGCAAGAACGTTAAAGTTTTAGAAAACGGGGTAGATGACCGCAAATTCCTCGAAGACCTGTTCATACCCTTTAGCATATTAACAATCAACACCATTTGGCTTCCAGACGGCACAACGGAGACAAGAGTAATTCTTAAACGCAAACGTGGCGCACAAATGCCTTATGACCTTAAGGCTTTAAAAGAAATCGCTAGTAAAGTACGTAAAATGTCCTTACGCGTTGAAGTCTCGGATTAAGGATTGGCGATTAGCATGAATTTGGACTCTATCGGCGACTGGAGTAGAACTCACTGTACAAGCCATGTAACCCCTGAAATGGACGGGGCTGAAGTAACACTTTTCGGTTGGGTTCAAGAAATCCGTGACCTAGGCGGAATACGTTTTATCATATTGCAGGACCGAGAAGGAACCATTCAAGTCACTATCCCGAAAAAAAGGATCCTGCCCGAAGTTCTCGCTAAATCAGACTTTTTGCAGAAAAGATTCAGCTTAGCTGTGAAAGGAACAGTTAAAAAGACAAGCATGACACCCCGAGGCGTCGAAGTTATCCCAAACGCTATTAAAATCTTAAGCGCAGCAACAGAACAGTTGCCAATTGATATAACCGGAAAAACGCCAGCCAACATAGAAGCAAGGCTTGACGCAAGGGCGCTTGATCTTTCTTTAGAAAAAAGTTTAGCTCCCTTTAAAATTCAGCACATAGCTCTTGAAGCTATCCGAGGTTACCTGTTTGAGAAGGGATTTTTAGAAGTTCACACACCACGCATTATTGCTTCCGCGACGGAAGGCGGCGCGGAGCTCTTCAGTGTTGACTATTTTGGTCAAAAAGCCTTCCTTGCACAGAGCCCGCAACTCTATAAAGAAGAATTAACGATGAGCTTCGAGAAGGTTTTCGAAGTTGGCCCGTTTTTCAGGGCGGAAGAATCGCACACTCGCAGGCACTTGAGCGAGTTCACATCTGTAGACATAGAGGAGGCTTTTGCGAACGCCCAAGATGTCATGCATCTTCTTGAGCAAGTAATACACCACGCGTGCATTACCGTAAGGACGAATTGTAAAGCTGAACTTTCTGTCCTTAAATATAAGTTTGAAGTGCCTGAAATCCCGTTTAAACGCTTAACATACGACCAGGTTCTTGACGACCTCAAAGCTCGGGGCGTTACAATTCCATGGGGCGAAGACATCCCAACCGAAGCTTTCAGGGAACTTGGGAAACTCTACCCTTACTTTTATTTCATAACTGACTGGCCCACGCGTACAAAGGCTTTCTACATCAAACCGCGCGTTGAAAAGCCTGAAGTTTGCGAAGGCTTCGATTTGATGTGGCGTTACATTGAGCTTGTTTCGGGTGGAACAAGAATTTCCAGCAAAGAGCAGTTGATGGAAAGGATGAGTGAAAAGGGATTGAACCCTGAATCTTTCAAGCATCACCTGCAAGCGTTCGATTACGGTATGCCCCCGCACGCTGGATGGGCTATCGGGCTCGAACGGTTAACGATGATTATGACGGGCAAGAAGAACATCCGAGAAGTAACTCTTTACCCTCGTGACAGAGTCAGATTAACGCCATAAACAGTTGCGATTTGCTTGCTTTTTCTGGGTTTTCGGTCACAAATAGTGAAGTACATAGTAGAGCCGGTTGCGGCGTTTGTGGCTTGGTTTTCGGTCTTTTTCGATTTAAGTCTCGCTGGTTCAGCGCCTAGAGTGTTCATAGAGCTCTTTTATGTATTCGTTGACTGTTTTGCCATGTTTTTTCGCTACCCTCTTCACAGCGTCATTTATGCCTGTGGAGTACTGAACGGCTTTCTTGGGCTTATCCGCGACTGAACTGGGCATACCAACGTTTAACGCAACCCTGCGCAAGACCAGCTTTCTTAGCGTGTCTGGTCTGGGTTCAATTTTGCACTCAATCGGCAGATTAACCGCAAACTCGGCAATGTTAAACGAAGCGAAAGGCAGACGCAATTCAATATCATGATAGCTTGTGATTTTTAGGTCACGTTCAAGGTTGCTAAGGTATATGTTAACCACATCATGAAACATTGTTCTTAGGACTTTTTCGCTGCCTTCCTTGCAGTATTCGTTGACGTAGCGTTGATAGCCCCCGAAAAGTTCATCCGCGCCTTGCCCAGCCAAAACTACGTGGAAACCTGCTTCAGCTGCCTTCTCTGCCGTCCAGAAAAACGGCAAGCCGATGCTGGCTTTAATCGGGTCAGCTTCCTCAATCAGTTCCACGACTTCGGGTAAGGTTTTTTCCACGTCAGAATCTTTGTAAAGGTGCACCTGAAGCGGCAGATTCAACTGTTCTGAGGCCGCGATAGCTTGTTCGGTTTCAGCCTGATTTTCCATGCTTACATACAACAGGTTTACTTTCATTTTGAGTTTGCTTGCCAAATACGCGACTAGGCTGCTGTCTAAGCCGCCTGAAAATGCCACCATTACTTCTTTTACATCGTGTATCCGGCGCCTGATCGACTCTTCAATGAGTGCTTGAAGCTTTCGGGCTGCATCATCCAAAGTAATAGGATTGGGTGCTGAGAAACTAAGGCTCTTGACTTGTTTGAATTGGAAGCCGTTGCGGTTTATGAAGGCGAGGTTTCCTGGCGGAAAAGAAGCTGGTTTTTCTATGCCCAGTTTCCAGAGTGCCTTTCGGTTTGTAGCAACCGCGGCGACGTCTTGGTTTTCGCCGTAATAGAGAGGTTGAACCCCTATAGGGTCTCTTCCAGCCGCAAACCAGTCGGTTCCGAGCATAAGAAACGAGTAGTCCCCATCAGCTTTTTCGATGAGTGTTTGTAGGATGGTTTCGCAGTGCTCAGGTTCAATGGTAAGCTGATGTAACACGTCGGCTTTGGAAAGAGGCGAGTAAACTTTTCCTTGGAAAACAAGCGCTGCGGCATCCAACTGCAAAAATTCATAGCCTTTTGCGGCTGGTTTTGAAGAAGCATATCCAACGAATGTTGAAGATTCAGAGCTTTGTTTAACAAGAAGGTCTGGTTTCTCGTCAAGAACGCGTTTTCGTGGCCCAACCAACCCGAAATAAGAAGGTTGTAGTACACCAAACTCCGTTAGCACTTCGAGAACTTTGTTAGCCACGTTATTGCCTTGTTTGTCCATTACCCCAATAGTCACTTTCACGATTAATTCCTCGGTTCCAGTCACATTCTAAGTTGCCCCGCTGAGCATTAATTGCTTATGCTTTTCCAATTTTTGTGTGACTTGCCATTTAGAAAAACAAAAGCTTCTTCTACTCTGAGTGGAGCACAATTGACAATTACACTATCGGTTTAACAAACCCAAGTAAAACGGAAAATGCCCAAAGAAGATTTACCTCAGACTAATCCGTGTTTCTAAAATTTTGCTCTCCAAGAGTTCTACCAATGAGTGTAAAGACGGCGTAGGTGCTATAAGCTTTTATACGTATGTTGATGAAAGATGTTAAAATAAACTATACCGCTTGCCGTGAGGATATAGGTTAAATGCCCTACATAAAAAAAATCGAGTTGAAAGGGTTCAAATCGTTTGGGCCACAGACCATCAAAATATCCTTAGACAAAGGATTCACAGCTTTAACTGGTCCGAACGGAAGCGGAAAATCCAACATCATCGACGCCGTGCTTTTCTCACTTGGCGAATTAAGTACAAGGAGGCTTCGCGCTGAAAGTGCTGCCCACTTGATTTTTCACGGTTCAGACAAAGCTGGGCAAGAAAAAGCCAAAATGGCGAAAGTAGTCATCCAATTTGACAATTCAGACGGAACGATGCCCGTTGACACCACCACGGTGACTATTTCCCGTGAGGTTTTCAAGAACGGTCAAAGCGTTTACCGGTTAAACGGCAGAAGAATGTCAAGGGCTTATATCACCGAAACCCTGTCAATGAGCTCGATAAGCAGCATGAGCCAAAACATCATCCCCCAAGGCACGCTGACAAGGCTGACAGAAATCAACTCTCTTGAACGACGAAAAATAATCGAAGACCTCGTCGGCATAGGCCAATATGACTCCGAAAAAGTTGAAGCAGAAGAAAAACTCCGAACAGCAGACATATCAATCCGCACCGCCATGGGACGAATAGACGAAGTCCAGAAACGCCTCGACGATTTGGAACGTGAACGAAACCAACTATTACGCTACAACTTCATTCAAGCAGAAACGAAAAAGTTTCAAGCCATCAAAATCTCAAGCGACATCACCCAAGTAAATGCTAAACTAAACGAAGGCAAAAGCCAAACCGAAAAAGTCCAGGCGAGAGTTGATAAGCTGAAAGAGCAACGTGACCTCCGCAGAGGTAAACGTCATGAGGTTGAGGGTGAATGGCGCAAGCTCAGCGGCGAAAATCTTGAAGAAGGCGGCTCGCAGGTCCTAAAGGTGCAAATAACAATCGGCGAACTAAAATCCAAATTAACTGAATTGAACACAAAAATTAATTCTGGCCAAGGCAGCTTGGAAAGCATGAAGCGCATAAGAGAAAACAACCTGGCACAACAGGAAAGTATTCGAAATGAGATACGGGAAAACCGCCTGAAAATCAGGGCTTGTCGAAGTGAACTTGGGAAAATTCAGGGTACAATGGCTCAAAGGGCGTCTGAACACGACGCGCTGGCGAAACAGACAGCTGAGCTTTGGGGTGGACTTGACGGTAACAATGAACAAATACGTGCAAAACAGATTCAAATCGATAACCACGTTAAGCGCTTAGCGTATTTGCGTTCGGAATATACCAAAGAAAAAGCAGCACTTCGCCTGTGCACTGGCAGAATCAAAAACTTAACCGTGCGCAAAGAAAGATTCCGTTCGAACTTGGCGGAAATTGAAAAGTCGCTCGCTGAGCTGGAACAAGTCCAAAAGGATCAGAAAACCCAGCTTAAGAACCTTGAAAATACCATCGAACGCAAAACAACGCAGAAAGAAACAGTTGAAAAAGAAATCACGGATGCCGAAAAAATAGCTAGTTCAGCTAAAGACGCCGTAGTAGAGTTTGCGACGCAAAGGGATCTTGCAGCAACTATTGCTTCTGAAGAAAAAGCCCTGAGAAGCATTGAGGAAATGGGCAACGTGGGTGCAATTAACGGAATCCACGGCAGACTGCGCAATTTAATAAAAATTGACAGGAACTATAAGAAAGCCATTGAGGCAGCGGCGATTGGTTGGCTTGACGCGTTAGTTGTAGCAAATCTCGACTCAGCTTTTACCTGCACCGAAACTCTCAGACGCATGAAACTGGGCAGAATAAAGATTATCCCGCTGCAGGGCGCCATAAACCCCAAAAACAAGCCTGTTCCTAGCCGTGAAGGCGTAGTCGGCGCACTCTCGAGTTTCATTAAGTACGATAGCAACTACGAGTTGGCTGTGAACTACGTTTTCGGTGATACAATGGTTGTCTCGAACGATAAAGTAGCTTTTGCACTCTCAAATCAAGGTTACCGCGCCGTCACAATCAACGGTGACTTATACGCATCTGGCGCTTTCGAAAGTGGATACTATCGTTCGCCGATAGATTTCTCAACCATTATCCCAAGTGAAAACGCCCTGAAAAGTCTGGATGAAGCCGTGAACGCTCTGCAGACGCACCTTACTCAGAGAGGAGATGACATTGCTGGTCTTGAAGAAGAGGTTGAGCGGTCAAAAATCGAGATGACCCGTCTCGCCGAAGGCATTGCGACGTTAGACCGGGAAATAGTGAGAATCAAACGTAGTGTCAAAAGAACCCAGTTCAATATTCGGTACACAGAAAAGTACGGTGGCAAACTTGAGCGTGAAGCTGCATCATATAAGGGTCGCATGGAGGTTTACCGAAACGAGCGGAACAGCATGCGTAGAGAAGACGAGAAATTGCGTGCGGACATTGCCAATTTAAGGTTGAAAACTGATGTGAAGAATATCCAGGCCCTTGAGATGGAACGAGAAAAACTCGGGGAAGAAGTAAACAAACTGAAGCAAAACTCCGGGTCAACGCAAACGGAGATTTCAACTTACCAATCACAGTTCGACAGGGTCCTTCGCAACGGGTACAAAAACATAAAAATTCAGATAGTTAAGGTCGAGCAGCAGCAGCGAAAACTGGAAAAAGAAGTTGCAGACGCCCTACAGGAACGCGACGCCGTTAAAAAGGAACTTGACGAGCTAGAGAAAAGTCGTGTTGAACTGTCTAAAGCCGTGTTTTCTGCAAGGGAAGAATCCAAAAAATTCACCGCTCAAATAGACTCCATCGACGCGGAACTACGATTGCTCGATACAGAATATGAGCAGGCAGACCGTCTGCTGAACCAACTGCAACTTACCACAGAAACAAATCAAATACGCTTACAGCAGCTTCAAGGTCAACTTCGCCAGTTCGGATATGAGCAATCGCAAGAAACTACTCAAAAGCAGGTTGAAGAGGCGGAAACCACCATACGAATGATGCAGTTTGAAATAGAAACGATCGGCGCCATAAACCAACTTGCCCTTTCCCATTACGCCGACCAGCTTTCTCGTTACCGAGAGCTTTCAGTGCGCTTGAACGAGTTGGAAAGGGAAAAGCAAGCCATTGTGCAGTTCATGGATGAAATTGAAGCTAAGAAACGCAAGGTTTTCATGGATGCCTTCGATAAAATCAACAGCAGCCTCAAAGTTTACTTCTCCAAGCTCACCGGCGGCGGAGAAGCTACAATCAAGCTTGAAAACACAGAAGAACCTTTCTCTGGAGGTATAGACATGATTGTACAGTTCCCGAACAAGCCATCCATCGTCGTTAGTGGAGCAAGCGGCGGTGAACGCTCAGTTGCGGCAGTTGCGTTCATTTTCTCTTTAAAGGAGTTCACGCCAGCCTCATTCTACATTCTTGACGAGGTCGATGCCCACTTGGATGCTTACCACACGGCGAAACTTGCAGACTTGCTCCTTGAGGAAGCCGCGAAAATGCAGTTTATAGTAATAACTCTCAGACCTGAGATGGTCAACAAGGCGCAAAAAGTCTACGGAGTCTACGAGCGCAACGGCGTCTCCAATGTTGTGACGGCAAAGTTCCCGGTGGAGGCGGCAAGTTAGATGCCCTCAGAGACGACAGCCCCTGTTAGAAAACCGTTCTACCTGCGTCCACCCTGGAACATTCTGTTTGAAATCAGCAAGCTTGAGAAACTAACGCCCTGGAACGTTAACATCGCTTATCTTCTTAGGTCATTTCTGTCCGAAATGGAGCGAACAAACAAAACGGATTTTCGAGCCTCAGGCGTCGCATTGGACTCTTCGGCTCTGATTTATTTGATGAAGTCCAAGCTGCTGCTTACTCTGCAAGAGCCGCCTGCCCCGCCAGCGCGTCCTCAGGATTACGTTCCACCTCCCCTTTTCCTGCCGCTTAGGCACGAATTGACTTCAACGACTATTCAGCATCTGCTTGAAGTCTTAGACGACGTGTTGAAAGGCGAAAGATTGCTTAATCTGGACCACGTAGTCGCGCAGCACCCGATTTTGCCATCGGTTACAGATTTGCTTCCGCAGTTTGACAAGTTCATGGCTGAAATCGAGCTGCAGATCAACAATTTATATGCGATTTTATGTGAGAAAGTTGGAGGTTCAGGAATAATTGATTTTTCAACTCTCACTAAAACCATGACCAGAATTGAAGCGTTGAGAACATTTATTTACCTGTTGTTTTTAGCTCAAGATGCCGTTGTAAGTTTATGGCAGAATGAAGAAACTGAAGAATTATACATTGCCGTGGGGAAACTAAACGTTGGAAAAGCCGAAGGAACAAACCCTTGAATTAAACCCTGATGAGGAGCAAGCTTTGGATGCAGGGCGGCAAGCCCGCTGTATCGCGCTCTTGGAGGCTGCGCTTTACATTGCTGGTCGCCCACTAGACTTAAATGAGCTGTGCCAAGTGATAGGCAGCCGCTCCAAAAAGAAAGCGCAGAAGTATGCTGAAGTTCTCAGGCAAGAATACAGTGCACGAAACACGGCGCTTGAAATCCTCGCCCTAAAAGATGAACGCTATGTTCTACAGGTTAAGGCGGAATTCACTCCGCTGATTAAGAAACTGGTAAACAAGCCGCTGCTGTCTTCTGGACCGCTAAAAACGCTTTCATACATTGCTTATCGTCAGCCTGTCTCGCAGAAAAGGGTCATCGATGTCCGCGGGCAGCATGCGTATGGGCATGTGAAGTTGCTTAAGGATATGGGGCTGATTGTCTCAGAAAGAAGCGGGCGCTCCTTGGTTTTGAGGACAACCGACTTCTTTGCCGACTACTTCGGGTTAGCACATGATATTGCGTCGATGAAGAAAGACCTCAAACGCATATTCGGTGAAGCCTTAAAAGTAGAACAAGAAAAATAAAGAAGAAGAAATCTGCTCTCTGTCCTTCCGAGATTTTTATTGATTGCCGTTTTTAATTTGGGGCAACTGTTCTTTGCGGGTTCCCGCAGGTATATCTCTTTTTCTGAGTGACGGCTACTTAAAATCATCGAATAGTTAGTGGGCCTAAGGAGAAAAGCAATCTGTAACAAGCGGCTTGAAACGGATACGTTTATATGGAAATTTACTGTTTTAGTGACTACGCTATTATATATTCATAGGAAATGTAGAAAATGTCAGTTTGGCATGGCACCTTACGCAAAAGAAAACTTACCGGCGGCAAAAAGCGAGCCTACCGCGTGAAGAAAAAATACGAGGCAGGCGGTTTCCCGGCTGAGACAATCCTTGGCGAACCCAAGAGGAAAAGTGTCCGAGGCTTGGGCGGGAACACGAAAGTCAAAGTCTTAAGCGACAAGTTCGTTTCAGTAACTGACCCGAAAACGGGAAAAACGCAAAAAACTGAAATTACCCGTGTCGTCCGTAACGGCGCAAACGTTGATTACAACCGCAGAGGCGTCATAACTAAAGGCGCAGAAATCGAAACTACCTTAGGGTTAGCAAAGGTTACCAGTCGCCCTGGAAACGACGGCATAATTAATGCGGTTCTGATTCAAAGAAAAGAAAAAGCTTGAGTTACTGCGTTTTCGCAGGAATATTTTTCAGCTTTAATAGTTGTTTTGCGATTTTCAGGATTATCTTTTCTTTTGCTTCCCTCTTTTCGACAAGCAACATTCCAGTCTTAGCCCAGGGTATCCTTGGGAAGTGAGCTTCAAGCCTGACTTCGTTCTTTAAACCCAGTTTGTCAACCGCAACTTTGATTTCGTCGATTTTCGGCGATTGCACGGCTAAGTTCTTTGCGACACGGCGCCCGTTTCTTCTGGTTTTGTTGGCGTCGAAGTAGATTGGCCAAATTATGGCTTTGTCGAGTTTTTTCATGCTGGTTCATCTCTTATTTGTGAGCGTAATAAGCGACCATCTTCTGGTTTACTTGGTCCACTCGGGTGAATCCGAAACGTTCAAACTGTATGATGGCGTCTGGCTTTAACTTTTTGCAGGCACTCTCCGCATACCCATCGATGACTGAAGCGTCAGGCATGACAATTTGGCATGGGAATTCTTCGCCTTTGGGAATCCATTGGATAAGCTGAACCTTGATTTTTCTCACGTCGTCGTATGACTCGCTAGCGAACGATGCCGTCGCGGTGTTGGCTGTTTTGGCTCCGTCTTTGACGTTGAAAAGCTCCATGAGCCTTACTATCTTGCCCGGCTCAAAAACTTCCGCGTCTTTCTTTGAAATCCAGAATCCCGTTGCTTGCTCCTCGCCTTCGGGAGCCACGGCGTATTCTCTGAATCCGCGTTCAGGCTTCTCGGGGTGTAAAGGGAGTTTGGCGTGGAAGGTTTTCGGCACGTTTAAAACTTTAAGCTCAAATGGTTCAGCGACGAAGAAGTATCTGTTGCTTGACGCGTCAAGAATTTTGCGGTTGTAAGAGAACAGGTTCTCCCAGCTTAGGGTGACATCGTTGGGTTTTGTCCCGACATCTACTATCATTTTTTTAATAGCTTCCGGCGTGATGCCTCGTTTCCTCAAAGCTGCGAAGGTTCCAAGTCTAGGGTCGTCGTAGCCTATGTAGGTGCAGTCTTTCACTCCTTGAACGATTTTTGACTTGCTCAGAAAAGCCCCTGTGATTTTTAGTCTACCATAATGTATCGCTTCAGGGTATATCCAGCCCAGGTGATGATACATGTATTTTTGGCGAACCATGTTCGTGTAGTGTTCTTTGCCTCGTATGATGTGTGTCATACCCATCAAGTGGTCGTCTAAGCCTGCTGCCAAATTGTAGAGGGGCCATACGATGTATTTGCTTCCCACTCTCGGATGAGGATACTTTTTCGTATCAATAACCCTCAGGGCTGGCCAGTCTCTAACGGCTGGGTTCGGATGCTCCACGTCAGTTTTCACTCGAACCACCGCTTGCCCTTCCAAGTAACCACCGCTTAACATGCGTTTCCAGAGCTCCAGCTGCTCTTTTGCCGGAAGGTTTCGACACGGGCAGGCTTGTTTTGCTAACGTTTTCTTGCGGAACTCTTCAGGCGGGCACTCGCAGACGTAGGCATTGCTGTCCCCGATAAGCCGCTCCGTATATTCGTAGTAGATTGGGAGTCTGTCACTTTGGATATATTCTTCGTCGACTTTGCAGCCGAGCCACTTCAAATCTTGCCTGATGCTGTCGTAGAAAATGAGTGATGGCCTCTTCACTTTTGGGTCTGTATCCTCGAAGCGTAGGATGAATTTGCCGTTGTACATGCGGGCGTATTCGTGGCTTAGTAGGATGGCTCTTGCAGAGCCCAAATGTAGGACGCAGTCAGGGTTAGGGGAGAAACGGGTCACCATCAAAGGATACTTGTCGGCGTTAGGCAACGGGGGAAGGCGTTTTTCCTCAGCTTTCTCTTTCTTTTGGGTTTCAGGCCAATTTTTCTCAACAATTGCCTTCTGCTCCGCGAAAGAGAGGCTGTTGACTTCATTCACTACCGCGTTTATTATGCCTGAAAGTTCTCTCGCTTTTGGCCGAAGGTCCGCTCTTTCGCCGAGAATTCTGCCTACTAAGGCGCCTGCCTGGGCTTTGCCGTCGTGGGAAACAGCGTTCAACAAGGCGGCTTTCTGAATTAAGTCTTTTAGTTCGTTATCATTTTCTATTGCCAAACCATTTACACTCGCAAACTACTTGTTTCTCTTAATCAAGAATTCAGCGAACGCCCTTAATTTTTCCTTAGCTTGGAGCGTAGGCAACAGCTTTTCAGTTTCAACCCAGCTTTCCTCTACCATTCGTTCCGCTGTTTGTCTGACGTGTTCTATGGCCCCGTACTTCTGCATTAAAGCGATTGCCTCGTCTCGCAACGCCTGTTCGGTGGTATGCATGTTAAGGATCTGGATGAGCCGCTTCCTGTCGGTATTGTTAGCCTTTCCAAGCGTGTTAATAACCATTAAGCTGCGTTTGCCCTCGGTAATATCTTGCCCGACGCCGCCTTTTTTCTTAGCGAAGTCTACACCAGTTAAATCTAAAATGTCATCTTGCATTTGGAACGCTACTCCAATGCTTTCTGCTAGACGCCCGAGCTTTTCTACCAGGGGCTTGTTTGCTCCTGCCAGCACAGCAGCCATTTTCGCGGCCATCCGTGCAAGGGTGCCTGTTTTGTAAGCGCACATCTGCAGATAATCTTCTTCGCGCAGTTGGTCGGCGTTGGCAATGCCTCTGTGCCATGCTATGTCCATGGCTTGTCCCAAACTTAGGTTAATCATTTCCTGAACGTAAACCTCGTAAATGTCCCGCTGAGTCTCGGGCGCAAGATTTTTGTTTTGTGTCATCAGCGGCAGAAGGGGTAGGTAATACATGGCGTTACCAGCGTTGACCGCGATGTCCATCTGGAAGATTTTGTAGGTGCATGGTTTGCCCCGACGAAGCTCTGATGCGTCCTCGATGTCGTCAACCACCAGTGTCCCATTGTGGATGACCTCTGGAATAATGGAGAAGTCAAGGCAACAATCCGAGTCATTTCCCAACGCTTCGCAAATAAGCAAGAAGAAGGCTGGGCGCCACCTTTTTCCGCCTCGGTCCAGCATATCCCAAATCGGGTCTGCGATCGCTTTGTTGAGTGACTGCAGGTTGTAACTGTACATCGGCGGGTCAACCTTGAAAAGAATGGCATCTTTAGTGAATTTTCTTGGAATGTATTTTTCGATGGCTTTGTCGATTAGGGGTGCCTTTTCTTCAAGAAACTTTTCAATACTCAAAAGTCGCGGTTCTCCTCAGAGAGTAATTTGCAGTGTCGAAGCCTCGAATATTCAGCCATTCCGCAGTCTTTCCCGTTACCGCCACAGGCACTTTTGCGAGGGATTCAAGGTTTTGAGCGCCAACAAGAAACATAACGTTGCGCAGTTCATTGATTAAGCCGGAAAGCAGCTCTTTAGTTTCCGCGGCTCCTTTAACGGCAACTTTCAAAACAGGCTGAGATAAGCTTGCTAAACTTGCATTTAATGCTAAAGACTTCGCTGCGTCTAAGCCGTTTCGTACCCCGCCTGAAGCGACCACTGGAATCTTTACGGTTTGAGTTGTTTCAATCAGGCTTACAGCAGTTGGGAGTCCCCAATCCCAGAATTCTTCCTTGGCGATTCTCTCGTTTGCTGAACGGTAAAATTCAACTGCTGCGAAACTTGTACCGCCTACACCAGCGACATCGATGGCTTTAACGCCTGCAGATTCCAACGCTTTTGCATCTTCCGCAGAAATGCCGCAGCCAGTCTCTTTGACGATTACGGGTACGCCTAGTTCAGCAGCGATTTCAGCGATTTTTGTCAAGACACCTTTGAAATTGGTTTGTCCCTCAGGTTGGATTGCTTCCTGCAGCGGGTTCATATGGATTGCCAATGCATCCGCTTCAATCATTTCCACGGCTTTCTTTGCTTCTTTTAAGCCGTACCCGTGTGCAAGTTGGACTCCGCCAATGTTGGCGATTAAGAAGGCAGTTGGCGCTTTTTTGCGTGCTACAGCGTAGGTGCCTTCGAGTTTTTCATTTTCTATGGCTGCTCTTTGGCTTCCAACGCCCATGCCTAAATGTAACTCTTCGACGGCTTGAGCGATTGAAGCGTTAATTTTTGTGGCTTCTCTTGTTCCTCCCGTCATGGCTCCGACGATTAGTGGAGCTGACAGCTTCTTACTGAAAAAAGAGGTGGATAGACTGATTTTTTCGCGGTCAAGTTCTGGAAGGGCGCGGTGGATGAGCTGGATGTCTTCGAAGCCTGAGGTGGCTTTTTTAGCTTGGGCTTTTTGTTCTAAGCAAATCCTTATGTGGTCTGCTTTGCGTTTCTCCGTTTCTTTAACCATACTGCTACTTCTCGATTTCTGTGCCTAAAACACTTTGGTCTGTTAAGGCTCTGTAAATAGATAGTCCCTTAGTGGCTCCCGTAACTGTAACACGAATTCCCTGTTCAATAGCTGGGATAAGCTCTGATATTTTGCCAGCCATGCCGCCTGTAACGTCTGCGCCCTCCGCTTTGCCGAGTTTAGGCTGGATCTGCTTAAGCTCTGCGAGCGTTAGATGTTTGTACGGCTTGGCGTTCGGGTTTGTTTTTGGGTCGCAATCAAACAAACCGTCGGTGTCAACGCCTACCACGATTTTTGAAGCCTTATACTTGATTGCTAAATAAGAGACTAGTTGGTCGCCAGAGAGAATTGTGAAGCCTAACGTATCATCTAAAACTGCATCACCATACAGAACAGGCTTAAACAACATTTTCTCTATTACTTTTAGCACGGTTTCGTCAAAAAACCTAATCTTGCCGTTGTCAGTTAAGATGCAGGATGATGGGGCTATGCTTATGGCTGGAATTTCATGCCAAATAAGTGCGTCCATAACTAAACCATTCAAAACAGTCATAACATGATGGGTTTCGGCGAACCCCAGTTTTTGTGCCGGGTCATCTTTATAGCCGTCTTTTATGCCGTACTTCGCTGCTGTTGGGTGCCCAAAACTGCCGCCGCCATGAACGATGATTAGGTTATCAAGATCTGCCCGCTTAATTTCCTCAGCTAAGCGGTTTATAACCTCTGTCTTCGCGGCTAATTCTCCTGTTTTGTCTGTGATTGCTGAGCCGCCGATTTTTAATATTACAGGTTTCGTCTCGTTCAATTATCATCTACCTTTACATGAAGTATTTAATCTCTCATTGAAAAGGATTACCGAGAACAAAAAAAGACATCACTCCATTGGCGGCGAAAAAGGGCAGCTTTAGATTTGAGCCTGGCCTTAGAGGGAAAAAACTGAACTGTTTACTTTTTAGTTCTAGATTTCGAAATGAATCTTTTCGCAGCGTAACCCAAAATTACAATCATCCATACTAGGACTAGTGCGATTGCAGTGGCGGTTGCTATCAAATTCAGGTTTATTATGTTGCCTACTTGGTAAGCGAATGTTTTAGAATATTGATCTGGCGTTGGCGTCGGAGTTGTTTGAGGTGTATCAATTGGTGTTGGGTTAGGCGTCTGCTTTGTCGGAATAGGCGTAACCGTGGGTGTGTAGCTTGGGATGGCTGGGGCTGACGAGCTCGGTTGAGTCAAGAATGGAACAAACGTGATGGTTCCGAGGTGATGATCGATCTTTGAGTCGTAGATTGTTTGGTTGATCGTTGTTGTGTCGGTTATTCCCCACCAGTTGTTTTGTGCATCGATATTTGCGGTGGTTGAGGTTATGCTGTTTTGGGTGTTGGCGACGATGTTGTTGTTGCCGATGACTCCTGTCGTGGGGTTGTGTATTCCTATTTGGTTGTTTGTGATTGTGTTGGAACTTATGCTTCCGCCTCCGTTTATTCCGTAGCGTGAATTGCCGTCAATCAGATTGCCAGTAATTGTCACTTGTGCTCCAGTGTCGATGTCTATTCCGTCCGTTCCTGTCAGGAAGGAGTTGCCTTGGACAGTTAATATGCTTCTGGCTTGAGCGCTGATTCCCATGAAGCAGCTTGAAAAAGTGTTGTTTGAAACGGTGAAGGCTGAGGCAGACGAATCATCGATGCCCGTTAAATATCCGTTGCCGTTGAACTGATTGCTTATTATTTGAGCGCTTCCTGAAGTTACTTTTATGCCGTCGCTGTTGTTGCCGTACTGAGCGCCGAAAGTGTTGCTTGTTATAACTGGGACTCCCGAGGTCACTGCTATGCCCACGTTGCTTGAGCCAGAGGAGGATCCCTCAAACTGGTTGTTGGTTATCAGCGGAGTTCCGCCGGATACGCTTATGGCGGTGAGGCTGTAGCCGGAACTTTGGACATTGTAATTTATGATGTTGTTGGAGATTTGAGGTGAACCGCCGTTGACGCTTAGGGGCGAGTTAAACGGTGTGGCATAATTAAAAACGCATGTATCGATTTCAGGCGATGAGCCTTCTACGTTTACGCTTACTGAGTTTAAGACAGCGTTTTGGATAATTGACCCCGAGTTGATTGCGGCATTCCAAGGCGTACTTCCTGGACTAATAAATATCGGTTCGCTTGGAGTGATTTGTGAAGTTTGGTTGGCGTTGGATTCAAAAATGATTTGGTTGTCTGCTTGGCCTTGGGCCGTCAGCGCTCCATAAATGAATAAATAGTACCTTTCCAAGTTGACCGTTACTCCAGGGTCAATCGTAAGAGTTGCGTTACTGCCTACTGTTACTGTTCCGTTAAAATTTATTGGGCTCTGTGCCACTGTCCATTCCGTATTGGATGTTATTGTTACGCTCCCGGGGATTTGTGCGTGAGCGTTTGCAACAATGAACAGCCCGCTGAAAAGAATTGTCACAATTAAGAGGATGCAGGCGACGCGCTTCATGCTGACACTGCTTGGTCTATTAGGCTCTTAAAATATAAATTACTTTGCATGGAACCAACACATGTTTCATCAAACCTTAAAAAGGCAACGGTATACATGGTAAGCTATGGGGAAGCTTGCTTCGAACCTAGTTCAAGGGTTAGCCAGGTTTACGAACAAGAGCTTAGTAAAAAACCTCATTGTAATTACGCTATGTGTCATGTTCTTCTTTATCCAGTTATTCTACCCCTACAACTATTACGCTTCAGGTCCGAGAAACTCACATTCTGCCTTCCAAGTCGGCATACACTACGTTTACGAGCAGGATAACCTGACTGATATTTATGGTCAGGTTACGCAGATCTATGATTTAGGCTTCAAAGTCATACGGGTAAATTTTGAGTGCGACCCTCAGTTCCTTACTGATCCGATAAATCAGAAGACAGACATGTTTTTCTCAGCTACAAGCCATTACGGATTAGCTGTGGCTCTTGTTATACCGAACGATGAACCCACTGAAAGCATTAACTTTTACCTTAACCACTGGGGCGGCAACTTAACCTATGTTCAAATCATGAATGAACCTGAAACATCTTCCAGCTGGGACGTCGGTGCCCTTTTCACAGATGACGAAATACTCTCGACGTTTAACAACATTTACACAACCATTGATTCCCATCATCTTTCAGCGCAGCTATACACTAACTTCGGAATCGGATACGTCTTGAGAACCAATGTTCCAGTTGAGTTCAGCCAAAAGCTCAATTTCGTAGGGTTAGACGTCTACATGAATTCATTCCTAGTTTTGTCTCCCCTTTTCATCCAAAATCTACATGAAATTACCCACAAAGACGTGGTGATAACTGAGTTTGGAATGTCGACGGCTGACAGCGCTGCCCAAACCAGCTACATCATCAACGGGCTCAACCTTTTCAAAAGCATGGGGCTCAAAGGATGCTGGATCGTGTATTGGAACAGTGCATATGACAACTACGGGATTCGGGGAACCCCAACAGAAACAGCTGTAGGTGACTGGATTGCAAAAAACGCAAAGTGAAAACAGAATTCTCCATCACTTCAAAAATCTGCGGTTAGCTGAAAAACTGCTTATTCAAGGCTTAATAACAATCATTATTCTAATCGTAATACAAGCTTGGCTTTACGCTGCCCAGGACTCTTTTATGAACTACATGCCGCCAATAGGCTTCGCATTCCTTCTGGCCATAACCTACTTTGCGCAGCCACTGATACTCGGCGTCGTGAACATCACATTAATCAACCGCTTGCATAAAACCAAAGGTTGGCAAGTTGGCATCTGGCTCAACGGCCTTTTTCTTCTGCTCGCATTCTCAACCCTCAATATTGTCTTACAAGTAACCTTCAACTTGCAGTTCCTGCCTGCCGTCGCAATAATCGACCTGCTGCTGTCTTTTCCATTCGGCTGCCTAGCACGTTTCAGCAACGGCGGATGGACAAAGCCAATAGACTGAGAAAATCGGCAAGACTGCTTCTTTTTGTAAAAAAATTCTTGACGCTGGAAAATGGGTTAATACATCAAAAATATGGGCACAATCTATGATACGGTTATACTATCGCTTTCTATTTGGATTTTATCGCCTGTTTTGATTTTTGATAGGTCAATTTTGTCGACGCATGGAATTTCGCTGATTATGACGCCGACCGCAACCACAGTTTCGCATTCCTTGTTAATCATGCCCGCGGGTGCGGTGCCGTTCTTTTTCATTCGGTACAACGTGTAGGAGCCGACGGTTGAGCCTTTGCCGGTTGGAAACACGAGAATTTTATCTTTGACGCTTTGCCCTTGCAGTTCGTGCCCTTTCTCGATGATGATGCCGGTGGCTGGGTCAACTCCGCCGTAGAAAGAGATAGGCTGGCTAGTCACGAGCGCTTCGCCCTGTGCTTTGCCGTTATAGATTATTCTGCCTTTCAAATGCTCCATTTCCCGGTCACCGCTGCCTGTACGCACTCTTCTATGCTGCCCATCTTGGTTTTCATTAGGTTCTGCCTCGAGTAGAAGCAGCCTTTCGCCGAGGTTGTCGCCAACGACTTAAACCTGCCTTTCAGCGGGGCAACAGCCATGCATGTATCACACGCGAATTTGGCACCAGACGCTTCGATGATTTGGGTGTAGCCGCGTTTATCTGCGAGTTGCTTTGCGGTTCGTGAAGTTGCAATCCAAAACTCCGTGCCTGCCTCCACTTTTTTGCCCTCGACCAGCTGGGCGACTTTGGCGATTTCGTTAATTGAACAGTGTGGGCAGCCAACGCAAACAAGTTCTATGTTGTTTACTTGGTCGTTGATGTTGTCGTAAGCGTTTTTGATGTCGGCTTGTTCAATCGTATCTGTTTCGTTCGGTACTGTTTGTTGTTCTGACGCTGGGGTTATGCCTTTAATGTAGAAGAGCGGTTTAGCGCCGTAAGTCACAACTGACGCGCAGAACGATTTGAGCTCGTCTAAGTCAGCAACCTTGATGCCAGTGATATATGGGATTTTGTTTTCCGCCTTCTTGCCTATCGCGTAGCCCAAGGCGCCCCAATCCGAAAGCTTCGTCAATTCCGCGTTCACCTGCACGTGGACATCGGGAACTCGGTTCCCATCCAAATGCAACCCGTAGCACGGCGTCTTGCCAATGAACGCTGCCGCCAATGCGGATGGTCCACCTTCCTTGTTCGTTTTGGCGCCAATCACCGAGTTCGCGAAGGTGACGGCGGAACTTTCCGACCACGCGATGTGTTCGCCGTAAAGAGGCAGGTTGCCGATCAAGTAGGGTGTGCATGTGCAGCTGACAAGTATTCCCATTTTCTCAAAGGCTTTTATGACGAGATTTTGTTTTTCAGCGAATTCTGGATTGATGCCAAGGTTGCGCCAGTTTTCCAAGTCCATGCCAGCAGGGTTGAGTGTTGTGAGAACTCGGACTTTGCCATCTTTTGCCAGTTCGTCGAGAAACTCCAACCCTGCGTCACCAAGGTTGTTGTATGATACGCCTGATACTTGGACGCTGCCTACGTTGATGAGGCTTTTTGCTCCGTAAATGTCGCCCAGCGCAACCAGGATTTCCATGCTTTTCCGCACCGTGTAACCTTCAGCGCCGTCTAGCATTTTCTGCTCTTGCTTTGTTAACTGCATGTCTATCACAGGTACCTGTTTAAGTCCACTTTGATGTATTCTTCTTTTTTGAAGCCTTTTCCAGTTGTTACAAGCGGTATGGTTGCATCTAACCCAGCTTTGGCTGTGGTTGCTTTCTTTCCCTCACTTAGGTCGCCTGATGGGTCAAGCGATGAACCAGGCTGGTTTGACAGAATAACCGCGTTTTTGTCAGCTTGGAACCTTGTCGCAATAGCCCACTCCACCTCGCTGGAGTCATAAATATTAATATCCTCATCGACAATAACCACGTGTTTAAGCGATTTATGCCCTTCGAAGGCTGCAGCAATTGCTTTTCTTCCGTCATCCGCGTTCTGCTTCTTTATCTGGACGACGGCGTGGAGCCAACTGCATCCTCCAGGGGTAATGTAAACGTCTTTGCATTGGCAAACCCTGTTGACTTCGTTGTAGATGGTTGGTTCCTTAGGCATGCCCATGAGGAATTTGTGCTCGTTTTTGCCAGCAAGAATCGTCTGGTAAATGGGGTTCTTTCGGTGGGTAACACATTTGATTTCGACGATTGGCTGCTGACGCACTCTGTCAACTACGCCCGTTAAATCCAGAAATGGTCCTTCAGTTGCTTTCTCTTTGGTGATACGGCCTTCAAGCACAAACTCGCTGTCCGCTGGCACTTCCAAATCAATCGTTCTGCACTTTACCAACTCGGTATTCTCAAGCGCATTTGCCATTCCCAGCTCATCCACGCCTTTAGGCAGCGAAGTCGCAGCTGACAGCAAAACAGCCGTCGAGTTCCCGATGCAAATGGCCACGTCGAGTTCGCCGCCTGATTTTTTGAGCGCTGTGTCAGTTCCGCGGTCTTCAACGATGCGGGCGACGAAGTGGTTTTTGTTTTTAAGCATGAGGCGGTGGAAACACATGTTTCTGCCCAGCTGCGTGTCCTTAATGATAGTTATGGCTGAAGCGATGTATTTCCCGCCATCTTTTTCAGTGTAACGCATTATCGGGAGCTTGGTCAAGTCAACGTCCGTTTCAACAACTTCTTGACATTCGCCATTGCTAACAGTTATCGGAGCCTCGGGATGTTCGATTGCGCCGGATAATTTGGGCAGTAACCTGTCTTTTTGCGTGCCCAGTGACCTCGCAATCAACTCTTTGGATGATACAAGCCCTGCAACGACAGGGTAACTGGATTCTTTAACTTTCTCAAAATAAACAGGCTTCTCACCCAAAGCATCTATTATTCCAGCTAACTCGTACTCAGTGGAGACTGGTTTTGTTATCCTGGTTAATTTACCACTCTTATCGAGCGCTTCTATGAAACTTCTTAAATCCAACTTGCCCTCAACCCCTAATATTTTTCAACGCCGATCTTCGTGCTAAGGACTTCAAAGCCCAAGTGTTTGATTGCGCTTACAACTTTTCCTTGCAAATCCTTGCCGGGAGTTAACGCCACCATGCATCCACCACCGCCTCCCCCCGTGAGCTTCGATCCGAAAGCACCCTGTTTACGCGCCAAATCCACTAGCATATCCAGTTCCTTACTTGACACCTCGATCTGCTGCAGTAAATTGTGGTTTTCATTCATTAGTTCGCCGAGTTTCTTAAGGTCATAAGCTTCAAGCGTTTTTCTTCCTGCAACCGCCAGGTTTTCTGCTTGCTTAACGATCGGGTCGTATTTAGCGGGGTTCTTTTTTTTGCGTTCAGCGACACCTTCCACCATGGCTTTGGTGTTTGCGACTTTGCCAGTGCTGCCGATTACGATTTCGATTGGCCTGCGAACGTGTAGACGCTCAACCTTGTCTGGCCCTCCCGCAAGGTTTTTTTTAAACCACATCAAACCGCCGTAGGTTGCCGCGGTATTGTCGATGCCCGACGGGTTGCCCGCGTAAGCTTTCTCAGCTTCGTAGGCGATCTGGTTAATTTTTTCGTCAGAAATTTGCATGTCCAGTTCCTGCGCTATGGCTCTTGCGATGGCGACGCTGCTTGCCGCGGAAGCACCTAATCCGCTGAATCCTGGAAGTGACCCGCCAATCCATATGTCAAGTCCAATTTTGGGGTTGATGTCCATGGTTTTTAGCATTCTCTCGATTGATTCGATTTGCTGGAGACGTTTTTCTTCGCTGTAGCCTTTAGCAGTTTTCCGTTCGTCTTTAACGTCTATTCCTTTTGCTGCTTTTTTAACTTCTGCGTCGGTTGTGGAATCAATCGCGGATACAATGCCGGGCGCACCGTGCACAACAAAGTGTTCGCCGAACAAAATTACTTTCCCGAAGCCTGACCCTTTACCCATTTAAAGTCACCCATGAAAGGAGCATATAATAGCAATTATAATAAAAACATTCTTTCTAAGGATTACAAGAACAAAATTGCTTGAAGTGATGGGTTAGAGGGGGTAAAAGTAGTGTTAGGCAGGCCAAACCACGCGTTAACAGGCACAGGCAAAAAAGTTTTTGGGCAAAGATGCCTCGTCGCCTGTTAGCAGCCAGACCGCCTAACTGTTGTTGGCAATCCCTTGCTTTTTCCTTTCTCGCTCAAACCATTCTATGCATGAACCGAATATAAGATAATGTTGTTACACTTTGGAGTCACAAGCGCTTGCTATGGAAAACCCTGCCTCGTTTGTCCATCAAGCCTCGGCACCACTCCAAATTTTAAGTGGTTTCTCCATCATCAAGGCGCGAATAGTTAATTTGAGAAATCGTTGTTTTCGTCTTATTTCTTGAAACTCACAGCTGCATAGCCTACCACGCTCGAGTGGTCGCCTGTTATGTCGCCGCTGTTGCGGTAGTTTAACAGTTTAGCTTTAGCGCAGATGCCCTTCGCATAAGTGATTAAAGCCGTAATCGGTGCGTAGCCGCAGGCCGTGATGTTTCGTGTCTCAACGGTTTCGTAGAATTGTTTTGCATCCAAATCTATAACCGCTTTGAGTGCTGCTTGGTCTTTTTCGGCCGCGTTCTTTGCTGTTTCATAATGTGTCATATCTGAAGAAGCGATTACTACTGCATTTACTGTGTCCAAAGCTTCCTCAAGCGCACTTCCAACTTCAAAGGCTGAATCATAATCCTGCATCAAAAAGCAGATGGGAACGATCTTGAAAGAGACTCCATAGAGAAATTGCAGAAACGGCAACTGCACCTCAATGGAGTGCTCGTAGCGGTGAGCAAATTCGTCAACGTCGATGAGGTTGGTTTCTTGTCTTATCTGATCAGCCAGTGCCGTGTCTATTTCTACGTTGCCAAGCGGTGTCTGCCAAGCGCCCTGCCTCATCATGCTTAACGCGCTGCCATAGCCTGTGTGGTTTGGACCCATAAGAACAACTGTGTCAGGTTTGCCGTCTTTCGCTAACTCGTAATAAGCGGATGCTGCCACATGCCCCGAATACATGTAGCCAGCGTGGGGGCAAATTAAGCCAACTATGCTTCGCGGCTGGGAATGCAAGTTTACTTCTGGAAGTTTTTGTGGACCTATCTTGTGGAGGAAACAACTTTTAATTTGTGCTCTGAGTTCTTCGGCGTCGGCTTCATAAAATTGTCCTGATACTGTTGGACGCCGAATAGTCGGCAACTCTTTAGGGTTCCTCCTCCTCTTCACGTGTCACTTTGGCTTCGAAGTCATCTATCGTTGCTGGGGGGTCTTTGTCTGGGCCAAGTTCGCCTCTTTCACGGAGCAATTGTCTTGCTAAAAGCCAGAATATGACTGCTAATGCTCTTCTTCCTTTATTGTTGGTTGGGATGACAAGGTCTACGCCTGCGAACTCGTTGTCTGTGCTGCATAAGGCGACAATTGGGATGCCGACGTTGCTGGCTTCTTTGACTGCTTGCGCGTCCGCTCTGGGGTCGGAGACAACTATGACTTCAGGGTCGATTCTGCCTGGATACTGCGGGTTAGACAGCTGCCCAGGAATGAATCGGCCTATTAGCGGTGTTGCGCCTGTCAATTGGCAGAATTTCTTGATTGGTTCTTGAGCGTACAGTCTGGTTGCTGCCACTGAGATTTTGGCGTGTTCATAACGTGACAGGAATTTCGCGGTGACCCTTATTCGGTCGTCCGTTTTTTTAACATCAAGCACGAATAACCCGTCTGGGCGGACACGGTAAATGAAAGGCTCCATGTCTAAGGTTTTCATTCTGGTTCCGATGTGGATGCCGGCTGACAGCAATGTATCGCGTGGCAAAAGTAGTTCTTCCCCCGGCGCTGGTTCTGCAGTCTGGGTAGTTTGAACCGGTTTGCTTTCAGCTGGTTGAGCTTCTTCATTTGCTAGCTTCTCCTCTTGCTGTTCTTCCGTGACGGCTTCCTCTTCTACGGGTTCACTAGACTTCTCTTCATTTTCAACTGGTTGATTATCTCTTACTTCGTCTTCAGACATACTTTCACTTTCTCTGTTAGCGTATTTTTAATTCAGCCATTTTGGCTCTGTGCCCAAGGAAATCCTCAATCCTTATTAGCTCATTGAGTTTGGCTATGCGCGCCCCTTCAACTACGCCTGTCTTGATGAGGGGACACTTGTAAGCCACAGCCAAATGAGCAATGTGCCAATCGCACGTGTCTCCCGAACGATGAGATACAACAGGATCGTACCCGTGCCTCTGCGCTGTCTCAATTGTCTGAGCGGCATCACTTAAAGTGCCAATCTGGTTGACTTTTATTATGATAGCATTTCCAGCGTTAATCTTTATTCCATTATTTAACCTTTCAGTATTAGTTGTGAACAAATCATCGCCGCAGATTAAGCAGTTTTTGGCTTTGCGGGTTAGCTCCGCGAAGCTTTCGTAGTCCTCCTCGTGGAATGGGTCCTCCACGTAGGTGAGATGATACTTTTCGATTAATTCAAGTAGGAACTCAAGCTGCTCAGCGGTCTCAAGCTTCTTTCCTTCGCTTGGATAAACGTATTTTTCTTCTTTAGGCTTCCAAAGCGAGGAGGCTGCAACGTCTATGCCGAAGGCGCATTCAAAGTCTAGCTCGTTGCCGACTTCTTCGCATGCTTTCGCGATAACTTCAAACGCGTCAGATGTGTCTATGTTAGCTATCCAAGCGCCCTCATCGCTTTTGCCGCCGTTAAAAGTTGCGCTTTTCTTTTTCAGTGAATCGCCGATTTTCCTGTGAATCTGAGTATTGGCTGTTTGGGCCTCAACAAAAGTTTCTGCGCCATGCGGCAACGCAAGGTACTCTTGAATGTCTGGGGATTTGCCCCTCGCATGTTGACCGCCGCTTATGCAATTGCCAAGGGGGTACGGAAGGGTTGTTGCGGCGTTTCCTCCAAGAAATTGGAATAGCAATAACCCGTGACTGTTCGCGGCGGCTTCAGCGTTGGCTAGGGATATGGCGAAGGCTGTGTTTCCGCCTATGTTCTTAAAATCAGTTGACCCGTCCAGTTCATGGAGGGTACTATCGATTTCCTCCTGAAAATCAGCGTTCAACCCTGCAAGTTCAGGAGCAATCAAATCGTCAACTTTCTTAATGGCTGCCTCCACTCCGCCCTGCGGGTAATAAACCACCTCAGCTCTCCCACGGCTTTTTCCAGCAGGAGCAGCCGCCCTTCCGAAGCCACCGGTGGTGATTACGTCAACCTCGATGGTTTCTTCTCCACGGTTGTTGAAAACTTTTCTAGCAATGAGGTCTTCGATGATGGATGACACGCCTTTAAACCTCAAATGGGTACAATTTTGTTGCCAGCTTATTTTAGGTTTCGGAACATGCTTATTTTGAACCTGAACAGAAGCAATCCACGGTGGGGAGGCTAAAGCTCTTATTTTTCAGTCCAAATGTGCGGTAATAGAGAGCGCTGAAAAGAACAAGGATAAGATTACTGACAATGAAAACTCGACGGTAGGAGATTGGCGATAATGGCTTAGTAGGCCTACAAGACTTCGTTTGTTATTTGGCATGCGCACATGTAGACGCTCAATCTTCCTTAACATTAAAAACTTCCGTTAAAATCAAATTATTGGTGTGACCTAGCGAGTTAATTTTTCTGTTGAATATTTGCCTATTTAGCCTCGCAAAATTCCAGCTCGATTATAGGAAAAAAATATGAAAAAGTTGCTCAAATACCCTTAATTAGTTCACAGCGGTTATGAAAACCACGTTTTTTCTGGTTTTGGTTGAGGCAGCAACTTTCCCGCCGTATTTGGATGCCGACCTGTTTGTTTCCCGATGGCTCATGTGGCATCGTACACCCATTGTTTTTTTGTCTGGCGAGACCCAGACAACGCTTCCCAACGTTTGGCATTCGGGACACTTTATCGAATCACCGACACTAACCATAAACTGAAACCCCCATATTTTCTCTATCTATTTTTCGAGAACTTTTGCGCTCGTTTTCTACCAGAGCCCAAGCTTCACACATTAAGTACATATTTTTTTACCCCTTATTGTTCTCCTCTTAGAAAAGAATCAGTGACTCAACAGGGCTAAACCCAGAGAACAAAAGAAACTCTTCAGGAACATAATGGGTCCCACGCTTATAAACACGCAAAAATGAGCCCATCGCCCCTTCCAAAAGCTTTTGCATCTTTCGCATAAATATAAAATTTTTGTTAAACAGGTCAACAAGCCAAAACCGGCCTGAATCGCTAAAGCTCGCTTAGAAGCTTGTCAAAAAGAGCTTTGCTTCTAGCAATTTCTTCTATAGGAGTATCCTGCACAAGCTCCAGCGTTATTGGTCCATCATAACCGTAGCAATGCAGCTTTGTCAGAAAGGAGAGAAGTTCAGCCTTGGGTTCGGTGAAGGGTTTATGTGCTTTGTTTGCCATGTGAACGTTGCAGACGCGCTTTCCATATTTCTCGAGAAGGTTGTCTACTTCTTTGGTTTCTAGCGCGTGACACAAATCAAACGTTATCCCCATGTTGCCTGCGTCTATGACGGATAGGACTTCTTCAAGTTGCTCAACGTTTTTGCCAAAACCAGTGGACGTATAGGAGAGGTTTTCCAAAGCCAATTTTATGCCTAATTTTTTGGCAAAAGGCTTGATTTCATCATTAAAAATCTCAGTTAAGCACCTCTCTCTCACATTTCGAGGCAACTTCTTTGAAACATCGGAATGTACGGTCATAAGCGAAACGCCAAGTGCGCGGGCGCATTCAAGTGAAATTTTCCCGTAATAGACCGCTTGATGCACCTCAATTGGGTCTTTTACGTGCAGAATGGCAGAGTGAAGGGTTAAGCAGTTCAATCCAGAAGCCGCTAACGCTTTCTGCTCCCGATAAACATCTCTGTCGCGCTCTTTCTTTATAGCTTTCATGTTAAACTCGATGTTTTCGAACCCGAGTTGCTTAACCGCTGCAAAGTTCCCATTCAAGCCTAGTTTGCTGAAGATTCCGTTGGACAAACTCAGCTTCTTATGCCTCAACTCAGCCCTTCAAGTTCGGTTTGCAGTTCTATTAAAACAGCTTTAAAGATAAACAAGTCGGTCACGCACTTTTGCCAAATCACGAACTGGAAATTTGGGCTCTAAAATTTTCAATTAAGCTCTGAATTTTCCTGTGCCTATTTCGGTGCTGTTTTTCAAATTTTTTGGTCTTTTTTGAATAGTTCTAGATTCATCAGTTCATTTTATTGGCATTTAGACTCACAAAAGGAAAAAAAATATATGTAACTTCGCCCAATGTCTAAATGTTGGCTGGGGCCTCTGGTTAAAAAACTCACCGTGGAAAAACTGCAATTCCCCAATTTTCCACTTTTCTTCCTTAATTTTTCCAGAGCCTCAGCCAAAATCCTTCGTAAAAAAGCAAGTATGCAAATCTTAGAGTTAATTTCCGGCTTGATCATAGATGAAACTGTTGTACTGGGCGCAAGGGTTATTTTTTGGATTTTCCAATGATAGATATTGGTGAATCGAGACGGTTGAGGTTAAAGTTCGCTTTTTCACTTCCCTCAGAGAAATCGTAAACAAAAGAGAAGAAACCCTTACTTTCTCCGAAGGCGAGAAGGTGACAGTGGATTCAATTCTTAAAATACTTTCAGAAAAATACGGTGCACCCTTTAGGAATTACGTTTATGACAGCAAAAATGGGCAGCCCAAAGGGTTCCTACAGTTCCTCGTTAACGGAAACAGCATATCAACAATGAACGGGCTGCAAACGGAGCTTGCGCATGGAGATATGTTGGCCATTCTGCCACCAGTAGGCGGCGGCTAAGAAATTGTGAGAAAAAACCACCACAAAAAGAATTGACCCTACATGACGCCAGCCCAGAAGGGAATCTTTTTGCGCATAAGATTAATGTATTCTTTTAGTACTTCTTGCTCTTCCCCAGTTAAGTCATCCGCATGCGCTGTCAACAATGCTTGCGCATCCTTCTCAGGCACCTTCACGAACAACACATCCTTCTCGAAAACGTGCCTGCCTGCAACCGGCTTATCCATTGAAATTGCTACCTGCATGCCTACCTTGGCCTCAGGTACCGCTTTGCCTTGGTCCTGAATCTGGTCTACCTCGCCAAGGTCACTGCCATCTTCAGCCCGCATAAGCCCATACTTCGCTTTCAATCGGCCACCTAACACTTCAACACCAAAAATAGCGGGTTTAGCTCTACGGAAAATGCAGTTAGGCAAAACAGTAACTTTGCCCGGCTTTACAAGGGCCTCAAATTCAGCCTCACTCTTTGTTTCACGCTTATTCTTAGCCCACTGCAAATATGCGTCGATTAGATTGTAAATTATAGGCTGGTTAAAAATCGGGATACCATTAGCCGCGGCTTCCTGCTCAGCGTCAGGCAACGTTTTAACTCCAAATGCCAAGATAGCCCCAACCAATGGCTCGCGTGTCTTTACAACCGACGCCTCAATCACGTCACGCTTGCTTATGTCGCCAACATCGGCAATTCGAACCTGCACTTTGTTTGTCTTCAAGATTTCAGCCATAGCCTCAAGTGAACCAAGCGTGTCAGCTTTAACAATAACGCCCTCAATCTCCTTAGCAATCCTGATTCTGCCTATTTCTTCAGTGATAAGCTTGCAGTACTTTGCTGGGTCTTCGCCTGTAGGCACTGCAAACAGCGGTGCACCAGCCAAAGCGCCCTCCAAATCAGGGGCAACAACTTTAACACCTGCGCTGGCAAAAACACAATCAACCGACGTGAACTTGTCCCGAGGGTCCCTCATCTCATCCAGTGGTTTAGGTACCAAAATCGCTCGTACACGCGCAGAAATCGGGCCATTGCGTCCTCCGACAACAATCAAGTCATCCTTGTGCAGTGTTCCGTCGTAAATGATCGTGTTCAATGTTAAACCTAAACCAGGCTCCTCCTTAACTTCCAAAACAGAACCCTTAGCAGCGCCCTCTGTTGTCTGCAGCCGTTTCTTAAGAAACTGCTGACTCAACCCAACCAAAACCATAACCAACTCGGATAAACCTTCGCCTGTTTTTGCGCTGGTCGGCACTAAAGCCACGTTAATTGTGAAGTCGCGAATGTGGTCGAAGCGGTCTGTTTTAAAACCTTGCCGACTGAACTCGCCCATAATAGTGTATAAACGATTATCCAGCGCTTCGCGCACAAAACTCGACTGGGAAGCATAAGACTTCAAAAAAGGCGTTCCCTGTTGCGCCGTCCAACCGGGAATTCGGTCAATCTTGTTAACTGCGACGAGAAAGGGGGTCTTACGCGCCTTTAAGATTTCTATGCACTCGTACGTTTGCGCCTCAAAACCCCTTAAAACATCAATGACAAGAATAGCAATGTCAGCGACGCTTCCGCCCCTGCGCCGCAGATTCGTGAAAGCTTCATGTCCAGGGGTATCTACAATAAGCAACCCAGGAATTTCAATGCCACTTTTGAAATTAGACAGCAAAGGTCCAATTAGCTGTTTGAGTGTTTCAACAGGGAAAAAACTGGCGCCGATGTGTTGTGTCATTCCTCCCGCTTCGCGAGCTTGCACGCTGGTTTTTCTTAGTTCATCAAGAAGTGAGGTTTTGCCTGCGTCTACGTGTCCTAAGACGCATACGATGGGTTGGCGTGTGGGCATTGTTTTTCGCTTCCATTACAAATTGTCCAACTGTTTAATGTTTTTATGGTTTATAAATGGGGTGGACCCTTTTTAGAAGGTCAAACAACTTGGGGCAAAAGGTGGAAGGCTTAGGTTTGCCTGAAAACATTTAGTATTAGCTGAAAAAAGACTGGTAAAGACGTTATTCAGAAGGTCTTACAAGCAGCATGAACAGGCCAATCGCAATCAGGATTACGCTTAAAACCCCGAAAAACAGGCTGAACGCGCCAAGTTCGCTGGCGCTGGTGCTTGTAGCTGTCAAGTATAGTAGGACTCCGCCGATTACTATTACAATTAAGCCGAAGAATTTCTCGGCAAGCGATATCCAGAATGTGTCGCCTTGTTCACTCATTGTTTCGCCCCGTCTCTCTGTGTTATTGGCTACATTAAACAAGAGGGGTATTTTAAATTATTTGTTCTTTGTCGCGGTTCAGTCTCCTTTTGCATGTGACTCGACGAATGGAAATCTGCTTCACACCAGTTTCACTCTGAAATGAAAAACAATGGGGTAACCATAAAGGTGTGGAAGGAATGAATGTAAGAGGCTGCTGCCACGAAATAATGTAAGTGCTTAATTCTTTAGTTTTGTTGGCAAATACTCGTCAACAATGTAAGTTAAACCGTAACGGCTAAAAGCTTCTTGTTCCGCCTTTCTTTTTATTTTCAGGAACAATTTTATTTCTTTTTGCCAGATCGGGTCATTTTGATACCTTGGGTCTTTCTGCAGCTCATACAGTCGTTTTATGTCTACATCATCCAGTGGGTCGGTCGGCAGTTTGTACTCGATTATGTCGCTTGCCCAAACCCCGCTCCACACAGCGTCGGGAGTGTTGAGATCTCTTAGGTGAGCTGCATTGGCTGAACCTGAAATTATGACTTGTGCAATGTGCATTCCCCACGGGTCTCCGTCGGTTAAAATGTAAACAGGAAGGTTCAGTTCATCGTGTAGGCGTCGGATGAAACTGCGGGTTTGCCTTGGCGCCTGTCCACCACATGAAATCAAAAGTGCCTTATGCTTGTTATGCACGTTTTCTTCAATGAACCTCGTGAACAGGGCGCCTTTCTCAATGGCGATGACTTTGTTGGCTTTTGTCTCCATCAACTCTGATGAAGTTAAGGCAGGACCAATCAATACGCCGTCGGGGTGGCTGGTTAAATTCAAGGTTTTGCCCTCGTAGCCTGGGACAGTGTAGCCTATTGTTAAGTCGCCGAAGATTGCGCTACGCTCTTCTGGGAAAATGTTGAAGTCTTCTCGTGCAAACCCCGTTAAGGTTTCTAGGTCGGTGATGATATTGTTGGATTCCTGCTGGTCCGTGAAGGTCATCTCGTAAGCCTGGGCTGAGTAGTAAACGTCTCTTAATGTGCTGGTTTTGCGTTGGGTTGTAAGTTCATTGCTGAACATGGCAGCCCACGCCAGTTGAGTAAACGGTTTAATGTGCCTTATGTTTCGGGCGCTGCGGCTAACTGATTTATCGCCTAAAATATACTGTCGGACAACCGAGTCGTAGGCTATGTTATCCGTGGACCGGCTTGGCATGTCAATAGTTGGGAAAACACCCTGGTCGAGCTGATTATAAATTTGGGTGCCGAAACTTCGGAGTCCACCGATGACTTCGTTTCTTTTCTCAATAATTTTAGCTTTCTTCTGCGCCATACTTCTGTACACTCTTCAATAGTTTATCTATGTCGGGAACACGCTCTTGCCCAGCCAGCGTGGTTGAGAACTGGGCGATTTTAGGTAGGTACTTGCTGAAGATTCCAAGCCGCTTCTTTTCCATGTGGACGTGCTCTTGACGTGACAGGAAATGCTGCAATTGGCGGGCAACTTCGCGGATCGCGTTTGCTTCTTCTCGGCGGACTTCGGGGCGGTCGGCGATGAATTCTTTTCCAACCGTCTTGTAGGGCACTTTTGTGCTGCAAATGTGCACGACGATAGCTATGGGCATGTCCGGAGAGACTTTGTAGCGGCGCCAGTTCATGGCTGAGATTACGCGGTAAGAAACATCGCTGGCCTCATCATATAGCAACGGGATTTTGTTGGCAAAACGGTAAATCACAAAGCTGCCTCGCTTTGGTACTCCGCCGCCGTAGGCAATTGCCATTTCAACGATGAAGGGGTGACCTGCATAAGTGGATGGCTTGCGTTGGTTTACGACAAGGTACTCTGGGTTTAACTCTTTTTGTACGCCGGCTTTAAGCAGTTCCTCGCCTAAGGGTGAGAGGCAGCTGGCGTCTGGCGGCAGGAAATCCTTGTATTTCTTGAGGTTCTGCATCAAGCGAACAATTTCCTCATGGGACAGCCGTTTAGGGTTCTTAGTGCTTGATTGTGCGTCTTTCCCGCATTGGGGACAAACAGGCCGGTTGTCAACCAATTTTATCTGGTCACTTAGAATTTTACCGTGATTCGCACAGGTGAACGAGATCAAATCGCTGAAGATTAAGAATTTAAGAGCCGTGACATCGCCGACACGGTGAAAGTGCCCGGTCAAGAAATCAGTCATGTTGTTGTAGGGGGTAATCTGTATGAGACGCTGTAGAAGCTCCACGTCTACGCCGTAGGGGTGTGGCAGCGTTTCTTTAGGCGGTTCCGGCATGTCAGTGGTTGCGCGGGTAAACTTGTAGAGCCTGCCTTTTGGGTCGACAAACGTCAGATTCGCATATGGGTTTACCATGGCTGTTTGTTTGAAGTAATCGAGGATTTTAGGCATGGCCCTGAGATAGTCGCCTTCAAGGGAGAACTCGACTATTGTTCCGCGCCAGTTGTCCTTGTTGATTTGGACTTTGCGGTCAAGGATTATCGGGCGGTTCCTTTGAATATCGATCATTAATTTGAAACTGTAAATTTTTGCTTGACCCGTACATGAAACAACAAAGGCTGGTTGATGAGTAGTGATTTGCCCGTACAGTACAGCCATTTTTCCGCCCAGTCCGAAGGTTCCACGCGTCTGCTTCAGCTTATATTTGCTGCCGAAGAGCACCTGCCCAAAAGCGGACGGTATAAAGCGTGGCTGGATTCCGCTGCCGTTATCTTCTACACGCAGCTTGTAAATTTGAGTGTCTTTTGTGGCTTCCCCTTCAAAGGATAGGCGCACGTAGATGTTGGGTGGAATTTTTTGGCTTTCAGCGGCGTCTAAAGAGTTTTCGACTAACTCACGGATTGCGGCGAATATGGCTCTAGATGGGTTTGTGAAGCCAGCGATGTCTCTGTTTCTGTAAAAAAAGTCACTGGCGGAAATCTCTTCGAAGGTTGCTTGAGCCACTTGCCGCTTACACCACTATTTCCCTGTTTTTCTCCCTTTCGAGTGCTTAGTATATTTGTTGCTTGTTTTTTAAGTTAACTGCATCTTAAGAAGAAAACATTTGATTTTGGCAGAGAGCTTTTGCTGGAAAATGGTTATTTTTGCTTTAAACGTGTAAAATAAGCCTACTTTATGCGTAACGGCTACAAGAAGAGCATAGCTTTGAAAATCGAAGAAATGCAGGAACATTGGCTACTTTTTAGGGGGCGTTTCTGGTTTGGTTGTTTTGGTGTAGTAGTATTCGCCTATGCCTTTTTGGAACTTGTCCATTTGGGAGTCTTCTTTGTTGACTCTTGGGCGCATGGTGACTGAGTCTCTCCGGAAGGTTATGTCCATTTCTTTAAGGAACGAGTTCATGCCTTTCCTGAGACTGGTGGGGGATTGAGCTATGCCGCTTACGCCTGGTTCGCCGTTGAAAACCATTAAGCGGTCTGCGATGAAGTCTTGGGTCACAACGTCATGTTCAACGACGAAGGCTGGAATGCCGTGCGCTTCGACAACCCGACGTAACGTCTTAGCCATGTTTAAGCGTTCTTCGACATCTAGGTAAGCGCTTGGCTCGTCAAGTAGAAACAGGTCAGCTTTGCGGCTGAGGCAAGCGGCGATGGCGACTTTTTGCAGTTCACCACCGCTAAGCTCCATCACATTTCGATCCATCAAAACCTGAAGTCTCAGTGGCTGGGCAACTTCGGTTTTGTACCAGCTTGACGTAAAGTTTTCTTTAGCAACACTCATGAGAAGTTCTTGAACTGTGCCGGCATAATCAGGTGCTATGTACTGGGGCTTGTAGCTTACAGTTAATTCGCCAAACTTCTGCTTGTCATCGCTTAACTCAACGCCAGCAAGAATCTTTACAAACGTGGTTTTTCCAATACCGTTGGGACCTAGAATGCCAACTATTTCACCGACTTTGATTTCGCCGGGTTCAACTGATAGTTTAAATTCGTTGAAGGACTTTTCCATGTGATCCCACTTTAAGATTGGTTCGCCTACATTTGTGCCCGCCGTCGGCGGCTTTTCGTGGAAAACGATTGCTTCCCTGCGGAACATTATGTTCTCGTCTGGGATGTAGCCTTGCAAGTAAATGTTTATGCCTGTTCGCACCCCATGAACGTGCGAAACCACCCCATAGACGCTTGGTTCGCCGTAGAAGAGGCAGATTTGATCGGACAGGTAATCGATTATGGCTAAGTCGTGTTCAGCTACAACTATGGTTTTCTGTAGTTCCTTGAGGCTGCGTATCGCCCTTGCCACGACAAGCCTCTGTTTCACGTCCAGGTAGCTTGACGGCTCATCAAAAAGGTAAACATCCGCGTCGCGGCTCAGCGCGGCTGCAACTGCTACACGCTGAAGTTCCCCACCGCTAAGAACGTCTAAGGATCGATCCCACACTTTTTTTAGTTCAAGCTCTTCAGCGATTGCGTTTAACTGTTTTCTTTCATCGACCTTTTCCAGCAAATCGCCGACTTTGCCAGCGATTGCCTTTGGGATTTTATCCACGTATTGTGGTTTGGTACTCACCTTGAGTTTTTTCTCGCTCATTTTTTGGAAGTAATCTTGAAGGCTTGAACCCCGATAATATTGAATTATCTCTGGCCAATCTGGCGGGTCATTGAACTTGCCAAAGTTCGGTATGATCTCGCCCGAGAAAACCTTAAGGGTCGTGGTTTTGCCGATACCGTTTTGTCCAAGTAAACCTAGCACTGTGCCGGGTGAAGGCATGGGCAAACGGAAAAGTTTGAAGCTGTTTTCGCTAAAGCGGTGGCTGCAATCTTTCTCCAGCTCGTCCGGCAAATTGACGATGCTGATGGCTTTGAACGGGCATTTCTTGACGCATATCCCGCAGCCGCTGCAAAGAGTTTCAGATATTACTGCTTTGTTTCCTTCAACTCTTATGGCTTCCACTCGGCTGCGAACCATCGGGCAGAAGCTAACGCAGGGTTGGTTGCACTTTTTGACTTTGCATTTGTCCTGGTTAAGAACAGCAATTCTAGTCATAGACAAACTCCTACCTATCAAGATAACAACTAAGTTATAAATTTAAAAAATAAAAAATCAAATCTTACAAATGATTGTTCAGCTGTAAAATTCGAAAATGGTCTTTGTTTTCAGAGACAGCCAACCAGAACAAACAGTAGTTAAGAAAATAAGAAGACAAAGACTTTCATCGGTCCTCAAAAAATAACCTCAAAACCTAATGGGCAAAATCATTTCGACTTAAAAGAAAAATATATTGAAAATATCTTGGCGGGTTAGTCTACCATTCTTCTTCTTCCCACTCTTCATCTTCGCCTTCTTCCCATTCATCTTCCTCTTCGAATATCATGTCGATTTTTCACCTCCAAACAAGACGTATAGTCTACCCAGCCCTTGCGTCAGTTTAAACGTTTAGATTCGTCAACTGTCGTTAATCCCAAATGACAATTCAGTGCTAAAACATGTTTCATGCACAGATTTTCCACATAATCTTCGAATGCCTATTGGTGATGGGTTATCTCAAATACCGATCTTTGACTTTTCGCTTAGCAACAAAATGAATAAATTTCTGCAGACCCACATTGATGGCGGGATGATGTGAGGCGACGGCTTCGAGCTTACGCTGTGAGAAATCGTCAAACATAGCTGACCCAAATTCTACAAAATTATTTTATCCTCATCAGTTGGAGACCGGGTAGGATAGGCGCTGAATGTGAGTAAGACCTCCTAAGCTCGCGAAGCGTCAATTTTAAAAGGCTTAAGCAGTCTATTTTGATTTGTAGTTTTAACCTAAAGCGGGATCGATGTGAGTAACGAAAAAACTGGAAAAAGCGGTGCTTTCAAAAGCACAGACATGGGTGAACGGAGAATAATTGACATCATCGCCAGCCACCTTGAAGCCATGCCCAACCTCCCAGTGCCGTTCGGAGATGACGTATCCGCCGTCAGCATAGACGAAAAACAGGTTGCTGTACTCAAAACTGACATGCTTGTAGGCAAAACCGACGTGCCCCCCAGCATGAGCCTGTGGCAAGCCTCACGCAAAGCGGTAGTAATGAACATCAGCGACTTCGCCTCCAAAGGTGTCCAACCAGCGGCTGCGCTTGTATCGCTCGGGTTGCCCAAAGGATTAATACAAAAGGATATTGAAGAAATCGCACGTGGCTTAAATGCCGGAGCAAGGGAATACGGCGCTTACATTATCGGCGGAGACACCGGTGAAGCCTCAGACCTTATAATCTCTATCAGTCTTTTTGGCAAAGCTGAAAAATCGAGTCTAATGCTGCGCAGCGGGGCTAAGCCCGGCGATATGTTAGCGGTCACTGGGTTCTTCGGCAAATCAGCGGCTGGGCTACGTTTGCTGATGAATAATTGTTCAGCGTCACATCATCTGCGTGATGTCTTGTTGGGTGCGGTTTGCATGCCAAAAGCCCGACTGAAAGAAGGATTAGCACTTGGCCGTTCAGGCGCAGCGTCAGCCTCTATCGATTCAAGCGATGGCTTAGCTTGGAGCCTGCATGAAATCGCCAAAATGAGCAACGTTGGCTTCGTGGTCAACACCGTTCCTGTCTCAGACGAAGTTAGACGGTTCGCTGAATTCAACCATTTCGACCCCCTTGAGCTGGCACTTTACGGCGGCGAAGAATATGAACTGGTCGTGACAATCAAACCTAACAAGTGGGTTGAAGCCGAAGTCGCAGTTGAAGCCGTCGGCGGATGCCTCCTGCCAATTGGAAAAGCCACAAGGGACACGCAATTGCTCTTAGACGTTGACGGCACGAAACGTTCTATTGAAGCTAGAGGTTGGGAACACTTCAAAAGCAAGATTTAGCTTTGTAATCCAGCAAGTAATTGATTATTGTTATGCACGAAGCTGCCAAGTAAGGCTTTTTGCCCAAACTGATTTTTTCGCCAAACCTAAGCGCAAACCTCTCGACGTTTCTAGGCAACCCAACATGGTCACCAAGAACATAAATAGCGTCATCAGTTAAATCCGCCTCAACAGCGTTTTTTCCGCCTTCCTCCAAAACGTAAACCTTATGGGCCTGGGCTTCGGACTTAAGCAGGGATTCAAAACTTGTTTTGTCGGTGCTAATGCCCGGGTGTGGTTTGCCCGCGATAGTTTTTCTGAGGATTTGCTGCCATGTGTCCACGTCTGTGCGCACATCATACAGTTTTTCCCCGTCGATTTTTATGTGCAGTGGAGGCTTCGGTGGACCATTCAATACGGCGTGGAAGGTCACATCCCTGCGGATGCCATGAGACAGGAAAAGGCTGGCAACTATGCATTCGTGTGCTATGTCTAAGCGTCCAGCGTCATGGAGGTTATGGAATGACGCGTCGGTTTCTCCTAAACGTGAGAAAAGGATGAATTGTCTTGGCACCACAGTTCACATTTTAGTGCTATTCAAACTTGCTTTAAAAGCACTTCCCCACCCAGCAAGCTCAAGCTCCAAGATTGTTACATAATCAAATGCAGGAAGACAATGTTATTCGTTCAAACTATCGGCAGGCACAATTCAAGGTTGAAGTGAGCCATTTTCAATGCTCTCATGGCAATTTTAAACAAGTTAGAGTGTGGTCTGCCTTTGCAATGAGTAACTTCAATGAGTAACTTGAAAACCTGCAAGCTTAAGCTGTGCAGCTTATTTAGATTAGAACCCTCTTAATTATTCCTGAATGATTCGCGCTTTTCTCCATGAATACGCTTATCTTGTTTTCCCCTATCTTTATGAGAAGCACTTTCAGGTTTTTGCCTTCCGCCAACGCACTTTCTATTTCAGAAACGTTTAGCAGTTTTGCAATTTCCAGGCTGGAATCGTGCAGTTGATAAGATAACAAGGCATATTTGCTTATTTTGTCACTTTCAGTCAAGTCCATAATGGCTGAAGTGTTGCCTCTCATGATGTAGCCTAATACTCCTTTCAGTTTTCGTATTTCTGCCAGACTCGCGCCTAAACTTGCGAAAGCGGGATCTTCGCCATCCGAAGTTGTTATGGCGGCAACGTTAGTTAATGTTGTTTCAGCTCGGGTTATGTCTGCGCTCTGGCTCAATTTTTCTCCTCCCACGCCCCAGGGATAACAGGTTTAACCATCACAATCTTGCCTCTGCCTGTCCGCAAAATCTGCAGAATCCTCTCAGGAATCTGAATTATCCCTTTAGCTTTACCGTCTGCCTCCGTCATGGATCTAAACTTGCAAATGACCGATTTGCCCTCTAAGGTTTCAACGTTTACCTCAGAAATTTCCCTCTTACCATAAAGGTCGCTCCACTTAGCAACGACGTCAGCATCAACCCGCACCATATCTGAAGCAACCAGCAACCCCCCGATTCTCTCTACAATAAACTGATTCACGGGCGGTTTCGGAAAAACCTGCTTGGAAGACTCGGCTGGCGCATCTGGACTCTGTTCTGCAGGCTTGGGTTCTTCAGACAGTTCTTCAGGTGGCTTTTCAGGCAGCTGGGCAGTCTCTTTGACCTCTTCAACTTCAGACTTCACTTCATCCGATGGCTCGTTGTCGGGGGCTGATGGAGTAACTTGATCTAGAAGCTTGATGACGGTTGGCACGACAACGCAGTTTAAAGCTTTAACCATTTTTTCGTCTACCCCACGCGAAGAAACAGTTGCAATGTAGCGGCTGTTTGTAGATGTAATGTCAAGCTGGCTGCTTACGCCTTGTATAGTTAAGATCTCCATGCCCCCTACAACCTCCGCTTGGTTTGCTATCTCGTCGAAAGCGTCTGCCAGTTTTTTGGCTTGATCCTCGGCGATGCTGTCTCCATTGCTAGCTAAGATTTCGCCGTCTTTTTTGAAAATGAAGGCTTTGGTCAGTTCTGGGCTGATGTTTTTGAATTCGTCCAAAACTGTTTGCAATGGGGTTAAATCGGCTTCGGTCACTTTTTGCTGCCAACCTGTCCGGTTAAGTTATTTTGAAGAGAATTCTCTCTGGGATGCCCTCGTCTTGCAGCACTAGATACTTGAGACCCTCTGTGTCTCCGAGCTGGTCCAGCCATTTCAAGGCTTCACGAACCTTCTGTAAAACCAACAGTCGCTCCTGATAGCTACGCACTACAGCCTCTATGGCCGTTAACTCATGGAAGGCGTTCGCGTCCAAAACAATATTTAAGGACCCCACAGTAATTTCGCCTAGATTCTCCGTCGTCGCTTTTTTGCCCGCCAACTTCATCACGACTTCGCGGACTTTCTTTGACTTCTCAGCCAACGACCGAATCTCATCCAAACGACGCAGATACTCGCCCAACACGCTTTTGGTTTCAGACAATTCCTTGTCTAAAGCATCCGCTATTGCCTGTGCTGAATTATACTCCTGTATTTGAGTTACCATAGCATTTTACCTCCAAAAGAGAAAAACAAAAGAGAAAGAAAAGTGGTGATGCAATTTCACCTTACCCCCGAATTTCCAAACTAAAGATTGTGGAAAGCTAGGTTTGTTTATGGTCCAGTGTATGATGCTGAAGTTGTGAGACTGTTGCCTTTAGCAGTTTGCAGTTTTATTGTGTACTGTGCACTGTTTGCAAATGGGTAAGCATTGACTGTGATGGTGACATCTACTGAAGAACCCTTAGCAATTACTGCTGGAGTTGGTGAGTTTATAGTTGCGGTTTTTCCATCTATGGTTGCTAAGTTTATGGTCACTGAAGCGGAACCTGTGTTTTGAACTGTAATGACAGCCTGACCATCACCACTAACGTTGGATAATACGACGTTTGTTATTGACGCTTGTTCCGAGTTTCCCATGAATCCTATGGTTAGTGCTCCCATCCATGCTGCTACGACGACGCTGACTGCGACGGTGACGGCGATGAGTATGATTGTTGCGATTACGGGGCTTAGTGCTTTTGCATTTTTCCTAAATTTTCTGAAATTCAATTTGTTTCTTTACCCTCCTTTGGGTTGCTGAATATACGTTCCACTTTAAGAGTTAATAAATATTATGACTTAATACACCATATTAAAGAAGTGTAAAACAAAACTACAGCAAGCAACCAAATCCTAAAACTCTAGCTAATCCCCGGACCTGCCGCTAACAATGAGCCCCTAAAAAAGATTAAGAGCAAAACAAAAAACTTTAGGAATACGCAATTAAGCTTCGAGTTCACCGAAGAATCCGAGAAGCATCTTAGCAACTTTTTCGCCGAGTTCAGTCTTCAAGTAGAACTTTTTGAGCGGATCAATGCGTTCGCTCTTAGCTAAACCAAGCGATTCAATCTCGATCATTCTTGCCCTAAACGTACCGTCACTTAGCGTCAGGTTGTTTGTGTGCATAAAGTCTTTGGCTTCCTTCCATTTGCCGCGGCTGGCGTAAAGCAGCAGCAGGCAGTCGATTGCGTGGTCTTTTTCAAGCATGGCTTTGATTGCAGACAGTTTAGGGTCAGTCAGAATGTGCTTAATCTTCTCGTCCTCATTTTTCGCCATTTTTTAAACACCTTTTCTCCTTTCATTTGTTGTTAAACCAAAAGTTAGCGTCTTTCGCTTTTAAACCATATTGCGAATCATGAAACATATCTGCAGACGCCTTCCTTCCGAAATCAACTATAACAAGCAACTTGCTTATAAATTGTTACCGAGCAAGCTAGAAATGATTAATGTTAAACATTCATTCATTAAATGGAATTGAAATCAATAAAGCTTCGAAGTTTTTTGAAGATTAGTGGCTGGCCGGCTTGGGTTTTTTGATGTTTATGTGGGTGGACTGGTGACTTGTGAGCGTTAAACTTAACTAAGGAAACCTGCAAATCATCACTTATTATGAGGTGTGGAGAAGTGGTTTCCGAAACTGAATATGAAGTTCCAACTTGGAATCAGATATACGACATGTTGCTGAACCAAGCCGGGAAAATCCGAGGCGATGGCTACGCACCCGACATCATCGTGGGAATTGCGCGGGGTGGATTGGTGCCTTCACGCATTTTGGCGGATCTTCTGGAGACGCGGGACTTCGCAATAATCACGATAGAATATTACTTTGGCATCGCCCAGAGGCAACGAGAGCCCATATTGAAACAGTGCCTCCACACCCAGCTAACGGGCAAAAAGGTTTTGTTGGTTGATGATGTTTCCGACGGCGGCAGAAGCCTGCAGCTTGCCAAGAAGCATCTGGAGGAGCAGTGCGCCAAAGAAATCAAGATTGCCACGATCTACTGCAAACCCGGCACCGTAACGACGCCTGATTATTTCGAAAAGGAGACAAGCCACTGGATTGTTTTTCCCTGGGAAGCCAGAGAAACCTTGACGAAGATAGGGCGCAGAGTTGACGACAAACGCGCGATGGGCCAGGAAGTTTCAAATCTTGTGAGGGCAGGCTTTCCCAAGCAGTTGGCTGAGAAACTGCTTAGTGATGGCGGTCAGAACCCGTAATGCTGCATTATTTTGAAGAGTTCGGCGTGTACTGTGAGGTAACGGGGTTTAAGGGGGTAAGGTTTTCTGACGCAGAAGGTTTCCTGAAAGAGAGCCGAAAGAGAACTCGTTTAAAAGTTGAGATGCAGTTTTTCGATGCAAATGTAATTGCTTCCTATCGGCATCTTTACTTCGCTGTTCTTAACGCGTTGCAAGCCTTCCAGAACAAAACAAACCTTTCGAGAAGTTTAGCCGTCGAAACGATGCTTTATGCTTCTGCGCAGCGGCAGATACAAAAAGCGATCCAACGCTGCGGTATCAAGCCTCAAACCGCAAACATGGCAACCACAATAATCGGCGAAAAACCCGGTGAAATCCGCGCCATGGTCGGAGAAATCAAGGCATGCGTTGGAGCGGAACCTGATGAAACCGTGCTGGAAATGACCGAGGTTAAGCTTGAGAGAATTAAGGTAGTCTTTCAGATTAAAGCTGAAGAGATTAAGTCTGTAATGAAGGATGAATGCCAAACCGATGCCGTTGTCAACCTTGTCGTTGAGCGTGTAGCCTTGCTTGCGACTCAGCTTTGAGTCTACAGCATTTTCTCTTTCATAACAGACAGGATCTCGCTGGGTTTAAGCAGAGAGATGCCTGTTAACGCTCCAAGAACCTCGATAAGCAAGATTCGATCTGGGTTATCCATGTCTGCTTTGCGTTTGATGTCAGAAGCGGCTGCCTCGATGATGTCTTTGGAGTGCAGCGTAGTGAAGCGTTTCTCAACCGTGACTCGGAAGGACTCCTGCTCGCCGATTCTGGCGGCTAATTCTTGGGTTACCCGCTTAATTTCCTCTAAGTCAGTAGGAATAACCCGTTCGATGGGCATGATTCTTAGGGCGTACCGGAATTCGTAAGGGCGCTCCCTTAGGATAACTCGCAGTTTCTCTATGGCGTCGAATGGGTCCAGCGTGGTTTTGGCTACGATTAAACCTTTGATTTTGGTTTTGCTTGTCTGTGGTTCTAGGTCGCCTAACTCTTCTTTGAGCAAATAGAACAGCTCGTTGCACATCGGACGCTCGTTGCCCCGTGAAGTCGTCGCAACAATGTTGAAGTCGCTGATCATAACATTTCTCTCAGAAGTGAAAATGTACATAGGCTATTTTTGCCTTTAGTTTCACGCTACTTTTGGCTTAGGGGCGTTTGTGTTTGCTTGTACAGCCTAACCCCCGGGTCCACTAGATGCTTCTATTAGGCTTCAAATATGAAACGATCTTGTTCGGTTGGAGCTGGTGTCTGCACTTTCACGTTTAATAATTTTTTTCAACGTGGTGTCAGGATTAAACATTTAAAAACTCGGATTTCACTGATTAGCAAACATAAACGTGCGCCTCGATGGCTCAGCCTGGTAGAGCGGCTGCCTCGTAAGCAGCAGGCCGCGGGACCGAAGCCCGCTCGAGGCTCCACACCTTTTTTCAGCAATAATAGCAGTTCTTTCTCAATCAATCCTGTCCAATATTGGATGATTACTAGTAGTCTTCCTTTTCTGAAGGATTATGCCACGGAAGGGTAAAACGAGGACTTTGATTATTTTGCGCCACAAATAAAGCTCTGTTAGAAATAAAAAAAGAGAGGAGCCAAATTCCTATTTAGGCGGGCACGGAATTGGCTTATTGATTTTGTGTCATAACTACTTCGCTCTTTTTGTTCACCTCCTTTTGTTTTGCTCTGAGGCAGTGGGTTAGGTTGGGTTACCTTTGATGAATTTTCGGTATTTCATATTATAGTATGCGAAGGCCGCAGTTAACGAGCTTAAGCATAGCACAAACATGGGTGAACTTGTCTCCGCTATCATTCTTTCTCACCTATACATGAGGGAAGTACAGGGTTTCTTCTTTTGGAGCTGTCTTGTTTGGGGATTTTTTTTCCATTTTTTCACCATCGTTTTCTGACATTTACGGGTCGATAAATAATATAAGGCTGTTTGAGATTTGTTCATAATTATTGTGAAAAGTTGCATAAATAACATAATTGTAATTGTATGCGCTGTGACAACGTTTGGTAATTGCATGAAAAGATTTACATTTGTGGAATTAGGGTGGCGCATGACTCTCTTCGGTCCCTATTGTTAGTGTATCTGTGTTGTGCTGTTAGGCTAGGCATCGCACTGTGAAGTAAGCTTTATTAAATGTTACTATACTCGATGTTAAATTGAACGTGGGAGGCGAATGACGTGCAGCTTTTCCATGGGCATGAACAAAAACTAAAATGCCCTTACAAAGGATGCGAAAAAGTATTCGACAAGCCAAGCGTCATTACGGACAACAGTACCATCCCGAGGCAAACCCATTTCGCCTGCCCCTACTGTATGTCCAAGCTCAAACTAATCACTGAAAAAAATCGGGTTCTCGAGGTTAGGCCGACCGAGTACCCCACAGTCTTCGACAGCCCAGCTAAGTGCGCCCGGTACAGCAGCCTACTCCACGCGCCTGGAGAAAGCATGCTTTCACAAGAGGAATGCCTAGTCTGCCCCAAAGTGCTCCAATGCAACATACGCAAAAAATAGTTAGTTATAATCTAAAGTTAAATGAGCCTGAAGACGATTGCTTTTCGGTAACTTCCACGTGCTCTATTACGATCACTGCTCCAATAACTACCCTATGATCAACTTCGCCCGTTATCGACACGCCTAATTGGTCTCTCACTGTTACCCATTTCTTGTGGACAGTGGCGACTGATTGCCCCGAGACCTCTATTTGGTATTCGTGTTCGGTGAAGTCTCCGTAGATGCGCATGAACTCGGCGCCGTCTTTTTCCACCCAGAACTCTTCGCCGACCAGTTTGGCTATCTTTCTCTTTATTGTTCCCAGCTCTTCCCCCGATGAGCCATAGAGAGAGAATTCTTTGCGCAGGGACAGGGTTTTGCCTTGCAGGTGCATGAGTTCTATGCCGTGGGTGTCTCTGACTTGGAATTTGGGCGGAACTTGGATGAGGTTGCCGTCGGCTTCGGCTAGCTTGTTGCCTTTAAGGTCTAAGAAATCGTAGTGTTCGTGGGCTGAGAGGATTTTTTTCTGCAATATGAAATCGTTTGCTTCAAGCAGACTCATAACAGTTCACTGGAATTGAGTGTGTTGGTTTAGGCTAAAAAAGCCTTCGCACCACTAAAGAGTGACCCATACTATTTTTGGTTAAAACCACACAAAAAACAGCATCCAACCATCATTCAGCACCATAACCAACCTAAATCAAAGGTAAAAGTTTATATTTCCGTTGACTTTTTGCTTATTTCCGATATAATAAAACAAGTTCTACTAAGATGGGATAACATATGGCGTATTTAACAACAACAGGTTCAGGACAACCAGTCCTGATTCTTAAAGAAGGAACAACCCGAAGCAGGGGCAAAGAAGCCCAAAGAAACAACATAATGGCCGCACGAGTCATAGGTGAAGTTCTCAAAACCACCCTTGGCCCAAGAGGCATGGACAAAATGCTCATCGACAGCCTAGGCGATATAACAATAACAAACGACGGCGCTGCAATACTCAAAGAAATTGACGTCGAACACCCAGCAGCAAAAATGATGGTTGAAATCGCCAAAACACAGGACGACATGGTCGGCGACGGAACAACCACCGCCGTGGTCCTCGCAAGCGAACTTCTCAAAAAAGCTGAAGAACTCCTCGATCAAAACATTCACCCCACAATACTGGTCAGCGGCTACCGAAAAGCAGGCCAGAAAGCGATTGAAATTATAAACAAAATTGCCATACCACTTGACATCAACGACAAAGCCACACTTCTCAAAGTTTCCCTGACAAGCATGAGCAGCAAATCCGTCGGCAGCGCACGTGAACACCTCGCAGAAATAAGCATAGAAGCCGTTAAGCAGATATCTGAGCAACGCGGAGACAAAACCATCGCTGACATCGACAACATACAACTGATAAAGAAAGTTGGCAAAAGCCTCCTAGAAACACAACTTATCCAAGGCATAATCATCGACAAAGAAGTCGTTAACCCGGGAATGCCCAAAATCAAAGAAAACGCGAAAATCTTGCTTTTGGATGCAGCGCTCGAAATCGAAAAAACCGAAATCAGCGCAGAAATCCGCATAAAAGACCCGTCACAAATGAAAGCTTTCCTTGACCAGGAAAACGATATGATGCAGAGGATGGTCACGAAAGTCAAGGGTTCAGGCGCAGATATCGTGTTCTGCCAGAAAGGCATCGACGATATGGTGCAGCATTTCCTCTCCAAAGAAGGGATCATGGCGGCACGACGCGTAAAAGAATCCGACATGGAGAAACTCTCACGGGCAACAGGCGCACGCATCATCAGCGACCTCGACGACCTCAAGGCAGCAGACCTTGGCTTGGCAGGGCATGTGGAAGAACGCAAAATTGGCGACGACAAAATGATCTTCGTCGAAAAATGCAAGGACCCACACAGCGTGGCCATACTCATCCGCGCAGGCTTAGAACGCCTCGTAGATGAAGCAGAAAGAGCCATGATCGACTCATTATCGGTCGTTTCTGACGTGATCGAAAACAACAAGATCGTCCCAGGCGGCGGCGCAGTAGAAATCGAAATCGCTAAGGAACTACGCAAATATGCCACTAAAGTCGGCGGAAGAGAACAACTTGCCGTTGAAGCATTCGCAGACGCGGTCGAAGTGATCCCGCGCACGCTAGCGGAAAACGCAGGTTTAGAACCGATAGACATCCTCGTCGAATTACGGCAAAGACACGATGCAGCAGACGGCAAGAACATAGGCATCAACGTTTTCACGGGCAAACTGCAGGATAGTGTCGCAAACGGAGTCATAGAACCAATCGTGGTCAAGGAACAAGCCATCAAATCAGCAGCGGAATCAGCAGCCATGATACTGCGAATAGACGACGTTATAACAGCCAAATCACCTAAAGGCGGTCCGGGCGGCCCAGGCGGCGGAATGCCTGGCGGTCCTGAAGGCGAAGAATAAACAAATATCTAATTTTTTCTTTTTCTTTTTTTAAATCCGAAGATTTCTGTTTGTATGTTTTCTATCTTTAAGTTTGATTCTTAGGCTTCATCCTGAACCGAACTGCGGTAACAAGAAAAAGCAGGGCGGAAGCGATGGTGGTTATGATCCAAAGCCAGAATGACTCTTGGATTGAAGACCCTAAAACCAAATGAGGAATCAAAACGGCAATTTCAGCGATCAAAATGCCTACAAAAATGAAGCCGAAAATAACGAAGCTTGGCATTAGGGTTTTCCCAACCCACATGTAGCCTCTCATGTTTACTTTTTCTTTAACCACGTAGTTGCTGTACTCGTCTTTTATGACTAGACCTAAATCCACGAGTTTCTGAAGATTCCTGTAAGCAACACTGGGGCTGCTCAAGCTAGCTCCGCGCATGACGTCTCGGGGTCCAACAGGCTTCCCGACTTTAACAAGATACATGTAAGTTTGGAAAGTCGACGCGTTGAGTCCTTCGTTTTGCTCCAAGCCAAGGCACCCTTCAATCATCTAGCGTGTCTGCCTTAAAAACCCAAGCCATAACCCTTTCTTCACCTTCTTTTCTTGAAACAATCGAAAACCTATTGAGTTTCCTCTGGATTCAGTTAAGTTGAAAGTAATCGAATTTTTGGGGGGACTTTAATGGTGGAAACAGAAAACAAGAATGTTGACGTATTAATCATCGGAAGCGGACCCGCTGGGTTAACCGCGGCAATTTATTCTGCGTGGCTGGGGTTGAAAACTGTTGTGTTGGAATCAGGCATAGTTGGCGGACGCGCGTGGTTGGCGCCTAAAATTGAGAATTTTCCGGGATTCGAATTTGGCATTAAAGGCAACGATTTGGCCGAAAAAATGCGTTTGCAAGCCTTACGTTTTCACGCGGAAATCCTTGAAGCGGAAGAAGTGGTCGGGCTGGACCTGACGGGCGAATGTAAACGTGTCGTCTCGCGCAAGCAAACTTACGGGGCGTCTGCTTTGATCATTGCAACTGGAACTCAACGGAGGAAACTGTTGGTGGCGGGCGAAACTGATTTTGTCGGGCGGGGAGTCAGCTACTGCGTGACATGTGACGGCCCATTATTCAAGAACGCAACCGTGGCAGTGGTGGGCAACGGCGAAGAAGCAGCTATTGACGCGCTGTTCATGGCTGACTTAGCAAGCCAAGTACTACTCGTCAGTGAACAGCAAGAACTCAACATTGAAGGCACCTTAATGGACAGGCTTAAAAACAAGCTAAACATCGAAATCATCAAAGGGCAAGTCTTAAAGATTGTCGGCGAACAAGTTGTTAATGCATTAAGGATCTTGGAGTTTGATTCAAGACGCGAGGTAGAGCGGACCGTGAAAGGCATTTTTGTTTCTTTAGGCGGCGTTCCCATGACAACCATAATCAAAAATGCCGGAGTCGCCACAGACCCAACCGGCTGCTTAATTGTTGATCGGCAGCAAAAAACAAGCGTTGAAGGAGTATTCGCTGCAGGAGACTGCACATGTGGCGGGATGCAGGTGGTCACGGCGGCTGGGGAAGGTGCCATGGCAGCAATGCGTGCATCAGCCTACGTTAGAAAAGTCAAAACATAGAAGCGGCGGCATTTTTCAGAATACATAATACAAAACAACCAATTCACCGCTAACATTCTGCACTTTAGCTAAGGTTTTTATGATTCATCAGAAATTATCTTTCCCTGCAACACAGCGGGGCTGTCGGCTAGCTTGGTCTAGGCTTGTAGACTTGGGCTCTATAGACTCCGGTTCAAATCCGGGCAGCCCCACCGGTAGAGACTCAACCCGCGCGCTATCTCTTGTGATTTAGCACTTCGTCTGCCTCGTTTATGTGTCAAAGTAGAAAACCGCATTCCCAACTTTTGGGTGAAGGGAGCGAATTTGATAATAGCCATGGAGCTAGCGCTCGCCCAAATATCGAGCGCAGTAGATATAGCCTCCTTCTTAAAAAACTACCGATTTGGAGCAAAAGAACGACCCTTTTTAATCCATAAATACTTTTTTTAAAAGAGTTGAAACAAATACACTTTTGGGGACTTGATGTAAAGGTCCCAAGAAAAGGTTTCTTAAAAAAAAGAAAAAGAGGGTTTGTTTAATCTATTTTCCATCTTTTGGCTACCTTCACTATGAGGAACACGATGAGTGCCACAAAGATGAAGGTGATTAGCGCCACCAAGAAGTCGCCTATTCCAAAAGACTGCTTCGTAACCGAAACTGCATAGGTAGCTAAGTTTGACATGCCTGGAATTGCTAAGCCTAAGAGAGGAATTATGAAGTCTGCGACAACCGCCTTGACCACAGCGCCAAGATACAAACCTAAAACGAACGCGACAGCTAGGCCAAGGACTTTGTACGATGATAGGAAGTCTTTGAACTCGTTCCATAGTCCTTTTGGCGGTGCCGTTGGGGGAGCTTTTTCAACCGCTTCTCTAATTTTCTTTAGTTCTTCTAACATTTGATCCTCTTTGTCCAATGTTATCACCTCAGATTCAGTTTTACTTATGACTTGCGAGGTCTCTGTTCCTGCAGCTGGCATCGATGACTCTAGTGATTCTGTCGAATCCTCTATTTCGGCATCGCAGCTTTGTCCCACCACTTCAATGCCGTTTAGGCAAGCTTCTTTTGTTTCATATCCTTCGCTGTCAGCAATAATTTCCCCGTTCCTTGCATAGAGACGAAATCTAAACCTTCCAGCAGCGTCTTTATGAACTTGAAATTTTGGGTTTGACAGAGTTGGACCTTCGATTGTTGTGTCTTCAATTTTTGCGTTGCAATTTTTCTGTATACTTTTGATTCCGTTTATGCAACCTGCATGCTGTCATATGCTTCTCCTACAGCTACAATTTTGTTGTTGTCAGCTCGAAGACGAAAACGACATTTACCCGCGGCGTCTTTGTACATTTGAAATTTTGGCAACAGTAAGCCTCAATTTGTATTTCTAAGCAAGTTCTACAAAAGCTTTGCTAACGGTCTATTGTTTTAACTAGCGATATTTAATTTAAACCATTTTTTGACATGGACAGGCTGAAAAGTTTATATCGATTAAACAAAATCTTTGGATTAAGGTGAGTAATTTTGGGAGTTAAAGAAAATCTTGAGTTGATGAAAACGCTCGATGATTCGTGGAACGCAGGACCTAATAGTCCACTTTGGGAAACGTTCAAGAAACGCCACAGAGAAGACGTCAAAGTGTATTGGCCAGCCCAACCCCTGCCTACAGTAGGACGACACAACCATGATGTTGAGGCTACAGAATTCTTCAAAACTTTTGACAACCGATTAGTAAACAACCCCTACAAGATCGCCTTCGGTGATGAAAATCACACATGCACTGTTGCTGATTGGACGGTGACCATGAAAGGACCGATGAAAGGCGCAGACGGAAAGATTATCCCGTCAACCGGAAAAACGGCGAAGCTCGAATTTTGCACTGTCGCCACATGGAAAAACGGAGAAATCGTCGAAGAGCGATTATTCTACGATGTCGTAGGTTTTATGCAGCAACTTGGGTTGTCAAAGTAAACAGACTCCTTTTTTTCTTTTCGTGAGGTGGTTGGTATGGAGAGAAAGGTTGACAGGATTCTAAATCGTCGTACAACTTTAGAAGGCGCTGGTGTTAAGTTAAGAAGAGTTTTGGGAAATGATGATGACTCTACGCTTGATCCTTTCTTGCTTTTGGACCACTTTGGATCAGTTGATCCTGACGATTATATTCTAGGTTTTCCTTGGCATCCTCATAGGGGTATGGAGACAGTTACTTACATGTGGACTGGTGAAGTTGAACACGGCGATAGCATGGGCAACAAAGGCGTAATCAAATCTGGAGACGTGCAGTGGATGACTGCTGGTTCAGGTATAATTCATCAAGAAATGCCTCAAAAATACAATGGGTTAATGCAAGGCTTCCAACTATGGGTAAATCTGCCCGCAAAAAAGAAAATGATCGACCCTAAATATCGAGGAATAGAAAAACAACAAATCCCAGTACTCGAAAAAGATGGCTCAAAAATAAAAGTCATAGCAGGCAAGGTCGATGGAACGGAAGGACCAGTTCGCGACTTAGCAATATACATAGAATACTTCGATGTAGAGCTAGATGCCGGAAAAACATTCGAGCACGTCACACCTAAGAATGATACGGTTTTTGCCTACGTCATTGAAGGATCAATAGAGATTGGGAGCAAGAAGATATTGCAGGGTCAGTGTGCAGTTTTTAGTGAAGGTGATTTAGTCAAAATAGTCTCGAAAGGCGGCGCTCGGTTTCTGTTTGTGTCTGGAGAACCTTTGAACGAGCCTGTGGCGTGGAGAGGACCAATCGTTATGAACACTGAAGAAGAGCTCGATAAAGCCTTTGAAGAATTAGATTCAGATACTTTTATCAAAATTAAGAATCCAGTTAAGCATAAAAAATCAGTGTGATGTAAGTATGAGTACACGTAAAAAAATTTCAACTGAGAACAAAAAGAAGAGTATTTTCCACGAGAAGGTAGGCATTAAAGACAAAGCGGTTGTGCTGTTCTATGCGACTTGGTGCCCGTTTTCGCGGGCGTTTTTGCCTATCTTTGAAGAGTATTCAAAGAGCAATCCGGAAGAGTGCCTTAGCGTTATTGTTGATGAAGAGCCTGATGTTTGCGAAGAATATGGCATAGAGTACTATCCGACAGTGATAATGTTCAAGAAAGAAATAGTGCGCAAGCGCTTGGACGCAGAGCCACATGTTGGTTTAAGCAAAAAACAGCTTAAGGACTTTACTGCAAAAGAGTAAATCCTTAAGCCTTCTCTTTTCTTTGGGCGCTTATTTCTCGTATATTTTATTTTAGGGATTCGTCGCCGTCGTTGAAGCCTTCGTCAATGTGAGAGCCGTCGCAGAAAGGTTTATTCTGGGATTTACCGCATCTGCAAAGGGTTTGGCGGTTCCGAACTTCATAGGTAGTTCCATCTGAAGATTCCACCGGTATGCCACCTCTGAGCCCGATTGGACCGCTTACCTTGTTCTGTGGGTCCTCTATGAGGCTTATTGACTGTGTAAATTCTTTTTCGAAAACTTTCCCGGTTTTTTTGTCAGATTCAACGAGTCGTCCTGATGGACATTGGCATGCTTCTTCGATAGCTAACTCGCGGGCTTTTGGATCTCGATGGCAGAATCTGGCAGCAGCACAAAGTGCAGGAGCGTCTTCAAGCTTCAAAGTCGATCCATCCATGACTTTTGCTTGTTTATCATGTGTTTTTTTGCTTGCAGTTTCCGTGCCATTGAATTTAATTTTGCCATGGGTGCCATCGCAGAATGGTTTGCTTTTTGACTCACCGCAGCGACATAATGCGCATGTTTCGCCAGCAGGCACTTTCTTGCCTTGAACCCATGTTTCAGGTTCGCCTTCTTTTCCTATTCCAATTATCTGTTTGTCAATGGGTAAACCGCCACTTACAAGATAAGGGCCGTCCTTGGTCACCATGATTTTTGCTTTCGTTTCTTTTGGCATAATCAAGAATGGCTTTGCCAAGTATTTAATAGCTGTGTGTAACCACTTTTATTTGAGGAAAGCGAAAGAAACGTACGCTTCCTTTTGAAAAGACAGAGGTTATCTCATATGGAAAAGTCAAAATACAATTCACGTGTTTATTTTGGGAACCCGTTGCCTCCTGCAGGAGAGTATGTAGTTGACCCCGTACATAGCTTCACTGAATTTGCTGTAATCTGATAGTGGGTCAAGTTAGGGGTCGTTTTAACTCGATTTCTGGCGAGATCAGGATAGCTGATGAACCGTTATTGTCAAGTTTTGAGTTTAGCGTAGACACAGCCAGTATAGATACGCATCACTCAGGACGCGACGCGGACCTTCGAGGTTCGAGATTCTTTGATGTAGAGAAATACCCGAAGATGACTTTTTCCAGCACTGGAATGAAAGTCGAGCCGGGAGGCAACTTCACAGTCGAGGGCGATTTTACCATATGTGGGATAACCCGAAAGATTATCGCTGCACTAAAATTTAGGTTAGTTCACCAACTATGACCAGCTTAATTGATCGAATGGAAAGAAAGGGGTTAGTGAAACGAGCAGCATGAAAAAGCTAGAGAGCAATTTAGAGAGTTTTTCCAGAAATCAGCACAGCGTCACGGTCATAGAGATGTTAGGGGAAGTCGGCATTGACCTAGGAATGTACCGGAAGCTGGCCGTGATGGAGCATGTCAAAGAAGCGGGAATTAAAACGCTCGTTAACACCAAATGTATTGAATTTCAAAAGGACGCAGTGATTGCTGAATGCAAAGATGAGCAGCAGCGCATTCTATCTGACAGCGTCGTGGTTGCCGTCGGTTCAACGTCAAGAGATTATGCAGCACTAAAGACGTACTGCGAACAAAAAGGAATCCCCTACAGCGTAATCGGCGACGCAAAAAAACCGCGTAAAGCAATCGATGCCATTGCAGAAGCGGCCGAAGTAGCGCGGAAAATTTGAGCGCACCATAAAGGCTCATGGTCTTTGCGTACGCGGTTATCCTCCGCATTCAAATCGTAAGCGTAAAGGATACGATTTTTTCTTCGTAAACGCTTGGCGCTTCATCAAAAGCTGCAATTTTGAACTCAACGTTAGCACTCATAAATGGGTCCTCTCAAGTAGTCACCAATTGCGCATTCAAGGCTAAGGCTATCACAAAGTGGCTGCCCTAAACTTAAAAACTAATAAAGGAAAGATGCATAACGCTATATTAGATGATTAAACATGAAAGGGTATTCAACAGCTATCGAGAAAGAAACACTCAAAAACACTGACTTCAGACGTGTACTCTACACAGGGAAGAACAGCCAGCTCGTTTTAATGAGTTTGCAGCCAATGGAAGAAATTGGAATGGAAGTCCACAAAAACAGAGACCAGTTTTTTAGGTTTGAAAAGGGCGAGGGCAAGGTTGTGATCGACGGAGTTGAGCACAAGGTAAAAGACGGAGATGCAGTAATAGTGCCGGCAGGCGCAAAGCACAACGTTGTTAACGTGTCAAAGAAAGTGGCACTCAAACTTTACACGATATATTCTCCACCAGAGCACCAAGACAAGGTCGTACGCCACACAAAAGCAGACGCCGAGGCTTCTCCAGAAGAGTATGACGGAAAGCCCACGGAATAGCAAACGCTCAAGCACGCATGAATCACTAAAAAAAGAAACAGGCAGCCCGAAGTTCATCGACTACATTAGTTAGAGAATCTAGTAATAATCCGCGCGCGCTACCATGAAACAAAGGGGCATGAGGACTAACCACTATGTCCAAACCCAACAGAGCGCGCACGGCAATTCTTATTAGCCGTGAAACATTTTTCTATCTTAGGTTGGATATTGCGGAGGTATATTATGAAGGTCAAACCTGACAGAAAATTAGACGCCTTGGGTCTTTACTGTCCTGAACCCGTTTTTAAGACTAGAAAGGAACTAGACAAGATGAAGGTTGGGGAGACCTTGGAGGTTGTGGCAGATGACCCTGCTGCAGAATCCGACATCAAAACCCTCATCAAACATTTGCAACAAGAGGTACTGAGCATTAACAAAGAGGGAGAGGCAACGCACATTCTAATCAGAAAGATAAAAGAAGTAAGTTAGCGAAGAACGAACACAATTAATTGGGACCGACCGCAAAACAAGTGTATGTGATCAAGCAAACATTGTGCTCAGCCTGTAGTTGCTATGTAGCCTAATTTGTAAACTTGTCCGGTCGGTGTGGAAGACATTACCTGATGAAACAAGAAAGGCCACAAGCAACTTTGACTTACGTCAAAATCGCTGCAGTGGTTCAAATCGAATGTCAAATCGGTTGTCAGTTGTTGTTGCCCACGGCAATTCTTATTAATGAACGGCTCTTTACGTAACTTAAGGTGAGATTTATGTCTGAAAAGAAAAAACTCGCATTGATAGTTGAAAGCGGAACTATAGACAAACTTTATTGCGCCTTTATCTTGGGGTCTTCAGCAACGGCAATGGGGTGGGAAGCCCACCTTTACTTCACATTCTGGGGTCTTACCTCGCTGGTCAAAGGAGCAATGGAAAAGGCAAGCTTGCCTAGTGACTACAAACAAATGGAGAGCCAAATGACTGAGAGACTAAAACAGATGAAGTACCCGACTCCTTATGAGATGTTAAAACGGATGAAAGCTTCTGGGCTCCTTAAAATATACGCGTGCACACCTTCTATGCAGATGTTCAATATCAAGAAGGAAGATCTTATTCCAGAAGTTGATGAAATGGCAGGAGCCACAACGTTTCTAGATGTTGCGGCGAATGCAGACGTGACTCTTTTCATCTAGTTTAGAAACAGCATCAACTGACTTCAAAGCGTTTCTACTTCAACGTCTTTATCATTCAGCAGTCTCATGAATTTTCCTCCTTCATGAACGATCTCTCCTATACCTGCCGTATTAGTCTCCAAGAGTAAGTGCCAAGCGTTCATACCCGACTCTACCGCCAAGTAAAATTTCTGATGTGCGTCTGGAGCAAGACGCAATCGTATTTCGGCCTCTCTATTGTTCAACGATTCCTGCTTTGTGAATTCCAGGAGTCTTCCTATTGTTTCTGACTTTTCAATCAAACTTTTTTTTATGAGTTGCCTGTCCTTTCTTGAAACTTTGGTTTTTTTGCACCAAAGTATTTGGAATCCTTCAAAAGAAAATTTGCTCAACAGACATTCCTACAAATACTAAATGTAGCAAATATAAATAATTAGCTCTCCTGTTCAGTCTCGTCTCATCTGAATAGGGATAATTTCAGTTTTTGATCACAAAATTACTTGGTTATTTAGTTCGATTATGCTTCTTGTTCACATAGCTACGTCAAATGCTTCAAAGGAGTACCTGGACCAATATTTTCTTCTTTCTTTGAGAGAAACTCTTTGACTGTGGGCACTACTTTTTTGATCTCGTGATATCCTACCATGCTGCCGATGACTCTACCTTGATAGAATACTTCCAGTGTGGGAACTGTTCGGACTCCTCTACTGTGAGCTAAGGTTCGATTTGCCTTGTTGCGAATAACATCGATTTTGACGAATCGTGCCTCTCCTTCTAACGATTCAGCTAGCTGCTCGTATACTGGACTAAACTTTATACAGTGCGGGCAGGACTGACCAAAGAACTCGACTACAACAGGCTCTTCAACATGCAGAACCTCTTTATCGAAGGAACCTGCAGTAATCTCACAGATATTGGGCAACAACTATCACCTGTTTGGTTCTTGTTTTTTCGTGATTTTGATGTTTACCAAACCATTTTCAGTATTGTGCAAGTAATAAAGTTATGTGCCTGCGAATCCGCAACAAACGTGTTGTTATTTCTTTGGCGGGTTTGGCGCGCGCGCCGGTCGTCGGCTTTGGCTAACACTCGGTTGTTTTCTGATATCTGGAATGATTATTTTGGAACTTACTTGGAAGGCGGATTGCCGCGTTTTGTTTTGAAAAACAAGTGCAACAAAACATGTGATTTAACTGAATAAGTCACTAAGTTAATACTATTCGGTTGACTATATCTTGTTGAAGGGAAAACGTTTGTTTTCTTACGCAGGAAAAATTTTACGCGTTAACCTCACAACAGGAGAAACAAAAACTACTCCTTTATCAGAAGAGATGGCTAAACAGTACATCGGCGGGATAGGTTTAGGCATCCGCTTGCTTATGGACAATTCAAAACCGGGCACCGACCCTTTCGACCCAGATAACCCCTTGATTTACAGTGCTGGTCCGCTCAGCGGCACCATGGGTCCGACAGCTGGGAACGGTTACGCGGTTGTTTCCAAGTCACCTGCTACTAGAGGAGTGGGCGAAGGCAAAGCACATGGGTTCTTTGGTCCAGACCTTAAACGTGCAGGATACGACGCAGTCATCATCACTGGTAAAGCACCAAAATTATCATACCTTTGGATTGACGATGACAAAGTTGAAATCCGAAACGCTGAATACCTAAAGTACGCAACACCTTACGAGGCTGACCTTAAAATCCGAGATGAACTCGGCGACTTTTACATCCGTGTTTCAGCCATTGGCGAAGCTGGAGAGAAACTTTGCAGGTTTGCAGCCATAATAAACGATGAGTTTCGTGCCATTGGAAGAAGCGGCATGGGCGGAGTCATGGGCTCCAAGAACCTGAAGGCGGTCGCTGTCCGAGGAACACATGACGTTAACGTTGCAAACCTTGAAGGATTTAGAGAATTCATCGAAAAGATTTTTGAACGCATGGAGGGTCCATCAACCAAGAAATACAAAACTTTGGGGACACCTGAAAATGTTCTTGTTCTTAATTCTCTTTTTGCGTTAGCTACAAGGAACTGGACTAATGCCAGTTTTGAGGGCGCAGACAAAGTCAGTGGTGAATACTTAAACGAGCACTTTGTTAAGAAAATTGTCGGTTGCGCAACATGCGGTATGCGCTGCGACCATATTGCAGTTGTGTCAGAAGGGCCATACAAGGGTTCAACTTCAAGGCTTGAGTTCGAGTGTCTTTGGAGCATGGGCCCATTATGCGGTATTGACCGTTTAGACGCTATCATTGAAGCTATGCGAATCGTTAATGAGTATGGCATGGACGGCATATCCATCGGCGTCGTCGTCGCATTTGCCATGGACTGCTACGAGCACGGCATGATCACAAAAGAGCAAACTGACGACATTGATCTTCGTTTTGGAAATGCAGAAGCCTTAATCGCTATGATCCACAAAATTGGCAAACGCGAGGGCTGGCTCGGAAACGCACTGGCTGAAGGTGTTGCGAAAGCTGCTGAAATCATCGGCGGAGACGCATACAAGTATGCTTGCCACATTAAAGGCTTAGAATTACCCGGCTATGACATTCGAACGCTAAAGACTGCGGCACTTGGTTTCAGTGTATCGTTTCGTGGTGCCTGCCATCTAAGGAACGGAGCTTACTCACCTGATGTTAAAGGTAAGGTTAATCGCTTCAAGATTGAGAAAGGCAGGGGTAAATTGATTGCGGACGAAGGCAACATGTACAACGTCATTGACTCGCTTATCGTTTGCAAGTTTAGCAGAGGCACATACTACGATGGCTGGAAGGACTTGGCGAACTATTACACATTAGCCACTGGGCTGCCTATGACTCCGGAAGAAATGACAAAGAGCGGTGAACGCATCGAAAATCTGGCGAAACTCTTCAACATTCGAGAAGGCAAAGGCACACGTAAATTCGACACCTTGCCCTGGAAGATAAAGAATGTTCCAGTGCCTGATGAGGGACCTGCCAAAGGCATGTACGTTAGCGAGGAGGAATTTCAAGTTGGCTTGGACGATTACTACTCTGTCAGAGGCTGGACTGCCGATGGAGTGCCCACAACTGAGAAGCTCAAAGCGTTAGATCTCGGCGACTTTGCGTATATTGCTGAGAAAGTAACCATAGGGAGCTCATAGAAATAGTGCGACCGCTCGCGCTTGTGCAGCTAGAAGGTGGCAAACCCAGGCTATTCGTGTTCGAAGGAGACGAGATTACGGAAAGAGCCGACATCTAACTAGCGCGCAGTTTGTCTTTGGCTACAGAGTGTGTGCGCGCTGAATTAGGTAAGACGTTGAAGCAAGTTTACGATGCCATGCTAACTGCATATCGCGCATGTAAGGATAAGAAGCAGGCGAAAGGAGTATCCACTATTTTATGAAAAGTCGGGTTGTAGACTGCCTTTTTTGTGAGTTGGCGGGCTACATTCGAATTACATTTTCTTTTTAACTTTTTCTTCCAAAGCTTTCAGGCGGGCATCTAAATCGTCAAGTCTTTTCTTGTCGGCATGTACCGCTTCAGCGGTGTGTTTCTTAATGTTAGCGTCAAGTTCATCTAGTTTTTTCTTAATTTTTTCAATTTCACTGGACATGTTTTTCACCTCAACTATTTAGTTATCGAATTAGAAGATAAAGTTGTGTGGCTGTGACACAACAGAAGGTGCGACTGGGAATACACACTAGTAGCGCCGCGCTATCATAACGAAAAGCTTGTTAAATTAGGGGTTGACAAGGTATTCGTTGTGATTTCAGTTTAAATTTCTTCAGGAATTCAATGAACCAATCCTTTTTTCTCCTGTAATCTAAAGTGCGTTGGAAGGATCATTGGTGTTCTATAAATGTCTCTTTTGTAGCTTCTTTTTTCATATACGCCTTGAGTTTTTCGGGAGGTATACAACTCTTGAGATTAGGGCAATATTTGTTCGTATGAAAAGTCAGAAGCTCAGAAAGCGGTGCAAAAACTTCCATGTTCAAAGAGTAAAGCTTCTCTTTTCCAGAACTTTCTGAGCGCAATAGTGAAGAACGTTCCAGTAGTTTGAGGTTATGAGCGACTATGGTTTCCTCTTGTTCTAGAGTACCTGAAACTTCTGAAAGGTTTTTGGGACCTTCTTTTAGAACATCAATTATGGCTAGACGCGTTCTGTTTGCTAGTGTAGAGAAAAACAAATAATATGCTTCGTTGGAGAAACCTTCCATTTTAATTCACTATAGGAAGAACTATCATTAATCCAAATTAAACTTACGTCCCGGAGTACTTTAGTTTTGCTTAATGTTCAGAAGTTGCGTAGTTTTTCAATGGTTACCCGAGAGTTTGAACGTCGGCCTGACCTGGGTTTGATGTAGCCCGGGATAGGTTCAAACTCTCGTTCAAACTTTTCTGTGCTACCCTCAATTTGCTACTTAAAATGTAGCTTAATGCTATTAAAATGCTATCATTATTGCTATTTTTTGATAGCACACCCGAGAGTTCGACAATTTTCATAGGTCATGTTATATCCATGTTATGGCGTCCCCGAAAACCAAAATCCTGCTGGCATTGACTTCGAAAATGCTGTTTAATGCGACGTCTATTTAGGAAAAAGGGCTCGTGGTGGGCCGCTGGTTTTTTCTGACTCGAGCGAGAAAAAGTACTGTTTTTGGGTGTTTTTATTCTGAGACCTCCTTCTTTATGAGCTCCTTAAGCTGTTCAGCCAGGATAGATAGCTGATGAGTCTGTGTCTGTTCTAAGGTCTCAGTTATATTCCCCCGCAACAAAGCTTCTCTGGTTAGAATTTCTTCGGGATTTTCTCCGCGCGCGCTAAGGGCGTTCTACAACAAGGGCTTCCCAGATATCCTCAGCTAAAGTTTCGTTGGACAGTTGGCACAATACGTCAGATGCAACTAGAATTCCCGCAACCCCGCCGCTCTCGGTGACTGGAAGACGCCTTATCTTACGTTCGCCCATAATTCGGGCTGCTTTCTTCAGGGTAACATTAGCGTTGATTGTTATGAGGGGCGATGACATGACCTCCGAAACTGGAGTAGTGTGAGGCAGGTTTTTTGCGATGGCTCTTATAACAAGATCTCTCGCGGTTATGATGCCGACAGTAATTTTGCCATCAACAATCAGCAAACTACTATAACCAGACTCATTCATGAGGTTAGCAGCTTCCAAGACTGTCCGGTTCGACCCTATATTAACGACAGGTTTCATTATCTCTTTAACTGTGCGCATAATCTTCGTAATACACAGGTGAACAAAAATAAGGTTTTCTATGGCGCACGCCAGTCGTTGGTTATTCAGCTTTTTTGTGTTTAGTTTCTGTTCATCTTGTGAGCAAGGTTTTGGACCAGGCTTCTTTACCCTGTTTAATCGAAATGCAGCAACCATGGAAGCATCGCGATCGTTTTTTTTGTCCATCTTTGGTGATGCTATATTCCTTTGTGTTTCTGCCATACCTAACTACGCGGCCAGAACACAGGAAAAACCAAAAATTCTTTCTATTTTTTTGTCTCGCGCAATGAACCAACATTATAGTCCTTGTTTTATCCTAGACCTGCCTAATGCAGTTAATTTTACAGACTTGAATTTATAAGGTGCTGTACCTAAGATTTGAAGCGATTTTACTAAACACTTGCTTTCGAGAAGTTCAACTGCGTCATTCAAGTTTTCTACTGATAGCTCTGTTTTTTGTTCCAATTGCTTGTTATCAATCCAGGTATTTCTATTTGCCTCATTTAGAGCATTAAGGACTTTTTTCATATCACCATCTATCGGAATTGACAAGTTTAGTCACATCAGTAGTAGGTTCTCTGTAAGATAATAAGTTTTACTAAGAGAATTCTAAGGGTCTGTTACTTGTAAATCGCGCGCGCATTTTGCAGCAGTTCACCTCGGGGAAAACAGCTCGCGAACGAGTGCCCTCCTATTCCCGTTACAAGTTCATGCTTTGAAATATGACTTAGCAAAAAATCGGACTTCTAACCTCAAGCACGCGCTCCACCATGGTGTTCAAATTAAAACATCATCTTTCCACCCTTTTGTTGGACATTCTGGTCTAGTTCTTTGGCCAGCTCTTCCAGTAGGGCCCTTTGACGCTGAGTCAGCTTTTCAGGGACAACCACATTCACACGAACTCGCAGATCGCCTCTGCCATATCCTCCAATTCTCGGCATGCCCCTGCCTTTAACCCTCAGAATCTGCCCAGACTGTGTTCCAGGATGAATTCTCAGGTTAGCCTTTCCTTCGATCGCTGGTATTGTGACTTCCGCGCCTAAAGCTGCTTGAGTAAAGCTAATATTTAGATTGTACAAGAGATTGTCTCCGTCTCTTCTGAAGTATTGATGAGGCGCCATGTGAATCAGAATGTATAAATCTCCTGAGGGGCCTTCGCCAGTCGGTGCTTCTCCTTGTCCTTTAAGCCTAAGCTGATATCCTTCATTTACGCCAACCGGTATCTTCACCGTAATCTTTCGCGCCCTTTTTACGCGGCCTTTTCCCTTACAGTTTCTGCACGGTGAAACAATGATTTGGCCTCTGCCTTTGCAAGCAGAACACGGCACGACCTGCACAAACGTGCCAAATTCGCTTCCGCTTGTGTTTTGGAGCTTTCCAGACCCTTTGCACTTTGGACATGTTTGCACAGAAGTGCCTGGGGCAGCTCCAGAGCCCCCACAGACTTCGCATCTCTCAATTCTTGGGATCTCAATTTCCTTTTCAACACCGCGCGCTGCTTCTTCAAGGGCTATGTTAACTTCGCAGCGCAAATCCCGACCGCTGATAACTTCCTGTCTTTCTTCGAAGTCTCGACCCCCGAAGAAAACGTTGAAGAGATCTCCAAAACCGGAACTGACTCCCATGTCGCGAAATATCGAGTCGAAATCTGCACCTCGGAAAATGTCCTCCCGACTATACCTTTGATCAAATCCAGCGCCACCCAAATTGTCATACTGTTGCCGCTTCGCATCATCCGACAGCACTGCGTAGGCTTCGGATATCTCCTTGAACTTCTCTTCAGCTTCCGGAGACTTGTTCCTGTCAGGATGATATTGCAGCGCTAGTTTCCTGTAGGCGTCTTTTATCACGTCTTTGGAAGCATCCTTTGGAACACCTAGAATCTCGTAGTAATTCCTTTTTTCAGTCATTACTTACCTGTCTCTTAACTTTGGACTTGAAACAACTACTATATAATAATTGCAAAAGAAGCGCTTTGCACGCGCTTGTTCTCTGACTATCTGGAAGCGCTTGCTATATGCGCGCGCGAGTTTTCTGAAAAACTATTAATTAGTCGCTTAGCCTAAAGTGAATGTTGAGGTTTTTAATCTGGTATCTGAAAAAGTGGTCCATTTTGAAGGAAAAAACAAGGACCTGAATCAACTATCACTGCAGATCGTTCAGCATCTAAAAGCCGAAGGCTACAAAACACAGACAGCCACTAAGCCTTTGGGAATAATCATACAAGCGCAGAAGGCCGGGATTTTGAGGGGTATCATCACTGCTGACAGAGCGTTCAGCATTCTAATAGCGGGACAGCCGAATGATTTCGCAATCCACGTAGGCATAGGCAAATGGATCCAGAACTTAGCAGTGGCAGCAGTCGAAGCCGTCTTAACGTCCATGCTGTTTCTAGCCGTTGACGTGCCCGAAATGCTGTGGACTCGCGAGGTAGAAAAAGGAATCATCAAGGAAATAACGGGTATTGTCGTAACTGGCGATAGTTAATTGTTGATGCAAGAATTCATGCCAAGTCCAGACATGATCCGCTCAAACTCGTTAAGGAAATTCCAATAAAACTGAAACAGGCAAATCGAACAAACAAGCCCTCCACGGCTGGTTCTGGCAGCCCAAGGCTTGTCGCGGATTGGGAGGCATAGAGTAAGACAAATCAAAATTTATTTTATATTTTTTATATGTTCTGATGATAAGGTAAAATCAGGCAAGCTTTTCTCCCTCTATACCCCAAGATTTTGGAAGGCCTTGCGCATGCCCAGATCAGCGCGTGCTAAAATTTTAAACTTTCGACGAGAATTCTCTTCATTATTCCCAAGCCATGTCGGAGCTTAAGCTTTTTCTCGCCCAGCCTAATCCGGTAATCAATTGGGATTTCAACAATTCGGTAACCTTTACGCCCAACAATCGCGTTCATTTCAGCTTCCACGTCGAAGCCTTTGCTCTTGGGTTTCCAGCCTTCGAGTATTTCACTCCTAACAACACGCTGACCAGACAGAGGATCATTAAGCTTAACACCGTTCATTACGAACTGGGCAAGCGTCCAAAGAGCCATGCTGAGTCCGTCAGTCATCATAGTTGAAGCGCTACCGACCAGGCCAAAACTAGTAAGCACCGTGCTCAGGCTTGTAAACGCGCCAATAACACTTGGGATAATGGTTAGTGAACTCATCATTATTGTTTGGTTCATGTTATTTTGTGCGTCTTGTACCCGTTGCTGGGCGACAGAAAGCGCGTCCCGGGCAGCCTTAAGCTTGTCTGCTGCGTCTATCGCTTGTTGACTGTTAGGACCATACTTAGCCACGGCTTCTTTGTACTTTTCTTGGGCTGTCTGCACGCCATTAGTGTCCTTCTCAACAACTACGTGAGCTCTATCCAGAGACGTCTCAGCACTTTCAAGGCTATGGACGCTGGTAACTAAACCAGCAGCACTGAGAACAGCTGTATTCATAGCCATTGCATTCTTGGTAAAACTGCCACTGCTAACCTCGGATGCCGACGCAATCTGACTACTTGAAGCGCTAACGTCTTCCGCAGCCTGCGAAGCGCCGTTCGTTACAGTGGTGAATCATTCAGTGGCGCTGCTGCTGATGTCTTGGAAAACGCTTGATGCTTCAACAAACGCTGTAATGTTAAACTCAACATTCGCACTCATAGCTATCCCTCACAACAATTAATTTGCAAACCCTAATCCCAAAATTAATAAAAGAACGCAAAAGCTAACCTAACTTTAGGTGATTTGTTTGAAAGGCTATAACATTTCAATCGAGAAAGAGACAAGAAAGAATACTGATTTCCGTCGAGTCCTATACACGGGAAAGAACAGTCAACTTGTCTTGATGAGTCTTCAACCTATGGAAGAAATCGGAATGGAAGTTCATAGTCACATTGACCAGTTCTTCCGGTTTGAAGAGGGCGAAGGCAAAGTCGTTATAGATGGAGTGGAACACAAGGTAAAAGACGGAGACGCCGCAATCGTGCCCGCAGGAGCCAAACACAACGTCATCAACACGTCAAAGAAAGATACACTCAAGCTCTACACAATATATTCGCCGCCAGAACACCAAGACAAGGTTGTAAGACACACTAAAGCAGACGCAGAAGCCTCACCAGAAGAATACGATGGAAAGCCAACAGAATAACAAAACAAGGCTTGAGCGCAAAAATCAAATAGTAATCAGAGTTAGCCTTGATTGACAGCCACTTTTTTCTATTTTCTCTTTGTAGTTATTGACTATCGCGGAATCAGCGTTAAAGAAAACAACAACCAGGTTATCTAAGCCTTCCAAATAAGTCTTAATTTGGCTGCATAGGCAATCTAGTTCCTTCTGATCCGGCTTGAACATTACCTTAAGACCAGTTCTACCAAGTGTAGCTTCAGCTCCCAAGTTGTCGTCATTTTGGCTTAGTTTTATTTCAGGAAATCTTTGCTGCAGATGATTCATCAGTGAATTGACGCATGACTTTTTGCTGTTAAGTGTCATAGTAAGGGGCGCAACTTTTTTGAATTCATAAATTTCGTTAAGCAACCAATTACACTCACACTGCATGGCAAAGGTTCTTTCCGAGTTAGCTTTCTTTTCTTTGCTTTCAGACTTTCGTTTGGCATTGTTGCGTTCCTTTTTAGGCATGTTCCCACTTTCTGCCAATTCGAAGCTGTTTATTCTTTTGCATTAAGTCTTAGCGCTCTTATCAAGTTATTTCTCAAAGTCTTCGGATAAACTCTATTCCAGCTAACAATATTTGAATTTGAAGACGACTAAGCTGCCCTCCCCGCTCTAAGTCGTAGGCGGGAAAGTAGTGGCAGATTAGGAGGATGCTTTGCAGTTCGCTGCTGCTGTTGAGCCAGGCCTGGACGTCTTCTTGGCTGGTAAGAAACTTGCATTCAAAACGGTTTCCTGGAGAACTCTGGAAACGTCATATGGCAAGGCTCTTAGTTTTTCAAGAGTAACATCGGAATCAGCGGCTGCCATCGACCTAAACAAAGCCTGCAGATTGCGCTCTCACGCGCGCTACTATATCTTCAGCGTATTTCCTTGCAGAACCACAAGGTCTAAACTCCAAGAGTTAATTGGTGGTTTACTTGCTTGTCAGTTGAATCATTCATTGCTCAACATCAGGGAGACGACTATAATAGATAGCGCCATAGAGATTCCAAGCGGCGCATTTGCAAGCGAAAGTTCGGGAAAAAAATGGATGAGGAAAAATAAACCTTTACAGAAAAATGATTCATTCCAAAAGTTACAAACCGCCTCCAATTCCACGAGAAATCATGTCAGAGGACTGCACAAATACTGGCATTATCTATTCGTAATTTCCGTTCTAACAGTATTGCTGAGCGTACTAGCTCTAATTAATGGATATTTTCATTTAATCACCATCTCGCCCTATAGTACAAGTCAGCAAAATGTGTCGTCGGTAACTTTAATGTCGGGATACCTTGGCATGTTCCTCAGCATCACATTTTCACCAGTTCCCGATTACTTTCTCGTCCCAGCATACGGCTATCTATCAATGATTGGGATATTCAATCCATATTACACTTTCATCTTATGTCTATTGGGCTCCTTGGTTCCCATAGAATACTTATGCGGCAGATTTGCGGCCAGACCCTTACTGAAGAAAGTTCTGTCTTTCATGCGCATATCCGAGCAAAACCTGGAAAAGACAGATAACTGGTTAATAGAGCACGGGAAATTCTCCATTTTCATATCCACCTTCATCCCCTTCTTTTACAGTGCGGCTTCTCTGGCTGCCGGGACTCTAAAAATGAAATTAACCGAATTTTTTCTGTCTAGCACCGCAGGCTTCGCGTTAAGATTCTTATTCTTAGAGGCCGTGGGCTACTATGGCATCTATGTATTCACATCATCGTTTGATTACTCCCAGAGGAACTTGTTCTTTGTGCTACTGCTGCTTTCATCTGTTTACGTTGCTATTCATCTTGTAAGAGTTTTAGCCCGCAATTGGATTAAGTAATTAAAGCGCAGTTGATTGCGCGTATGACTACACCTATTTAACCTGGTTAACTAAGCGCGCGCGTTTTCAATTCATCATATTTCTGTCTCAATTGAGCTTTATAGGGTTAAATGTTTACACTTGCAATAAATGCGGTAACCATTTCAAGGTAATTAGCTAAAGGCTACTTAGATTAGGCACAAAAGACGCCGAGAAAGCAAACAAGATCTTTCGGAGACCCATATTTCGCTTAGCGCGCACGCTTATTGATCTCTCTTTGTTTTGCTTCTGGAATCAACTGATTCAGTTTACTAACCAGCTTCTCGGCTTCTTCTGTTCGAAGCGGAATATTTACATCTACGTCGGGCAATGCTATTTTGACTTCTCCCGTTTTTTCCATATTCACAGAATTAATGTCAGATAAGTGGATATGCAATGGCACAAAGACCCTCAAGATACGACCAAATGTTTCCGTAAGGCCTGGCGCGTTTTCAAGCGCTTCCTCGATTTCGTTTTTCACGTTTCCTCTCACGTCTATTTTCAACAGATTGTTGGAAACCTTAATAACAAAATTTGGATGGTCAATCTCCAAAACCAAATCGGTCTCTGACATTCTTAACCCCTTCAATTCTCGTTACAACTATAGACGCGGAAATAAACTTTCACTTGCGAAAATGGAGGCGCCGCTCCATCGGCGTCCGCTTGAAAATTTGGTCGCCAAACCCAAAATTAAAATTAGTGAACACATAAAACTATGCTAATTGGAATTTATTTCAATAGCGGGGAAAAACACTCGAAAGTTATGTCTAAGTTGATTACTACTTCGTTTTAGCTTTATCCCTGAGGGCTTCGAGTTTCTCTGAGACTTTTTTGCTTCGTTCTTCTGCTTCAGCCAGCATGGGTTTCCAATCTTTGTTTTTGACTATATTGGTTATTCGTTCAGTTTCTGCGGGCAACTTCTCCAGGGTTTCGCTCATGCGTTTATCGGCTTCTTCATCAGTGGTTACGATCTCTAGGGCTTCTTCGGGGCAGAATTCTACACATTGAGGTTCCCCGCCGCAAAGATCGCATGCTACTGAAAAGCCTGTGTCGCGCGCTGGTTTGTCCCGAAATTGAAAAGCTTATTTTAATAGAGGGGTCTCGTATCAAATAAGTCACGTCCAAGCTTAGGAGGTGAGTCCTAGCGGGACAAGATGAACACGAGACCCTAGAAGTCCTCTTCAGAAACATTGACTTAAGCTTTGCTAAACGAGTTATGAGAGGCTGCTTTCACACTTATGGACCAGGCAGGCATCCCAGAAATCCATTTGGCCTTTTCAGAACCATCATCATAATGAAGATGAAAGGCGTTCGCAGCCTAAGAGAAATGACCCGCCTACTTGACACTGATTTGCGACTTAGAAAGTTGTGTTTAATAAAGAAAAAGGAAACAGCGTACCCTAGAAGCGTTCTGAGCAGGTTCAGTGGAAGGGTTGGAGAAGACAAACTAACCAAAATAATAGAGGAGAAGGTTGTTAAGCTCTTGAAACAGAACGGCGCGAAAGAAGTTGATGCTGTTTTTGATGCTTCTTTCATTAAAGTTTGGAGTACACGAGACCCGGAAGACAACCAAACGGGATACTCAGACGCAGAAGCCAGAGTTGGAAGAGCAGGCAGAACATTCGGGCTTGGATACAAGTTACATTTGGCTATTGACTCTAAGACTATGCTTCCTTTGGCTTGCACCTTTGCATCCGCCAACCAGAACGAGCAGAAACACTCCTTGAACATGTTAGAGAAGGCAAAGCTGGTTCTCAAACAATCTGCGGCCAAACTGAAAAGCGTGATTGCTGACAGTCAGTACAGCGACGGCAAACTCAGAAACGCCGTTGACAAGACGGTGATTCCTTATCGGTCAAACCAGAAACGTAACGTTAATGGTTTGCTTAGGGTAGACAAGAAGTTCAGAACCTACGGACCTGAAGAACAGAAAATGGAGTATCACAAAAGGCCACGCATTGAAGCGGTCTACAGCTTCCTGAAGACTCAGTGCAGTCTGACAATCAACAAGGTTAGAGGCTTGGGCAACGTAGCTTCATACGCTCTCTTCAGCATTCTTTGCTTGGTTCTCAACCGAGAGGCAGCTGAAAACATCGGCAGATCTGATAAAGCAGTATCACCTACCTACTTCAACACGTAATATCGGGACAAGGCAGCGCGCGAACAAGTACTCATTTTTACTAGCACCAAACCAAAGTTTACTGAGCGCGCTAGCTTATGGTCAAACAATCCAGTTCTAGTCCGAGTAATCCAACAGTGGTATGATTTCATGTGGGAAAAGAGTAGCTTAAAATGTGTTAGATAGTGCAGATAGAAGGTTTTCTTAATGATGCTATTCTTGTTCTACAACTTTAGATTCGGGCGTTCAAATTAATCTCTGTTAAGGAAAGGCAATATTTATCATCGTTAATATCAAAATATTGAATTTGAGGACGGGCTCTCTTTTGCGCCGGCTTAGTATCACGGACTTTAGAATTGGATTCTTTGTTGGAATCTTACCAAAAAAACGAAGCAAGGAATAGCTGAGACAGCATCCGATAATCATACCACCAAGCAAAGATATTGATTGTGGTCTGAACCCATTACGGTTCAAATCCCGCTCGATCCACTACTCACATCTTTTTACTGGTAAATTGGCGTCAAAATCCCATTCCCGGGGCCTTTTTAAGACGTCTATTGAGCTTAGCGCGCGCGCTAAATCAGGGCAAAAGTTTTTTTAAGCTCATGACATGAAACGACCCGACAAAGCAGTCTCACCAACCATTTCAACATGTAGTATCGAGCGCGCCAGTTTGTTGCTTAAATATTGAAGTGAACATATTCATGTTTAAATTTGTTCGAACTTGAGTATATAGGGTGAAGGATGGAAGAACCCGAATTTTCATGTACCATCCTGTCAAAACTGAACCTATGTGACATAGAAAAAGTCGTCAAGGAAGCCTACCATAAAGAAAATAGTCCGGGCCGCCCTCCGAGAAAACCCATGGGCATCTTTAAAGCGCTCATCGTTAAACGGCTCCAGCAGATTCCCAGCGAAAGAGAAATCTGCAGACGATTATGGAAAGACGAGAATCTTAGAGAACTCTGCGACATAGAAGCTGAAGAGAATCCTTATCACCCGTCTCAGTTGTCACGGTTTAAGAAGCGTGTCGGAAATAGGAGGCTTCAGAGAATCATGGACAAGCTGCTCAAGGAGTTATTGAGGGGCGGTGTTATAAGCGGCGAAACGGTGGACTCGGACGCTACGTTCGTAGCCGCGTACAGTCGGCGTGACCCGCACGATAACAGTCGTGGAAAGTCTGATCCCGAAGCTAGGGTTGGCAGAGACGGAAAAACCTACGGGCTCGGCTACAAACTGCACATAATTACGGATGCTAAGTCAGAGTTGCCCTTGGCAGTTATCGCTGCGCCTGCGAACGATAACGAGAAGAAGCATGCTCCTGCCCTTTTTCGCAGGGCTTGGAAGGTAAGCGAGCATCGAATTAAAACTTTCATTGCAGATTCACAGTATTCAAGCAGAAAACTAAGAGACCGGCTTTCAGCGTGCGGTGTCAACGCGGTGGTTCCCTATCCGGCCAATCAGAAAAAAGAAGAGGCTGCGGGTGGACAAGTACTTCAGAACCATGGTCCCAGCTTAGAGAAGCAGCTCTACAGGCAGAGAAGCGGGGTTGAGCGGGTGAATTCGAGGCAGAAGGAGCAGCTTTGTCTTGAAAGGCATAGGGCTAGAGGTCTAAAACGAGTAACTACGCATGCGCTGCTCTTCATGATCGCCATGCTGCTCAATGGGGTGGTAGCGTTGAGGCTAGGCAGACCGGAAAAAGCGAGATCAATCACTATGCTCGCAAGGTAAAGGCAAACAGACGTTAACACAAAGAAATCGAATTAGCAACAAGCTGGCGCGCGCCCAATTTAGGGATTAATTCACCTTTGACGTCCTCTCCAGCGATGTCCTCGTTGTAGTTTTCGTCTTCATGAGCTTCTTCTTCGGACCCTTCTTCTGCATCTTCTTCAATTGCTCTTTCTCTGGCGCCTGCAGCCCGTGCTTCATCTTCAGCTTCGCCTTTTGGAGGAAAAGCATCGTCTAACCACACAGTTTAAACTGTTTTTTGCCTTCAGGATTGGAAAAAGCCCACTCACACAATTCACTGAAAACGCTATTCAGGTCAACTTGGTGCTCGTTAGCTAACTGTTTTAGGTATTGTTCCCACTTAGCAGGAATAGATATCGCTAATCTGCTCATTTTCTTACTCGTGCCCTTTTGTTTCATGGTGAATTGTATCTCTGTGTCTCTCCATCTCTGAGTTGGTCTTGAAGGTTTTACCGCAATCTGGACAAGGAATCTGGCTTGGTTCTACTCCCCTCACTGGTATTTCTTGAGATGAAGGCGCTCCCAACGTGTGAGGCTGATGAGTCTCTTTCTTTTTCATGACTTGCACCCAAACACTCTAGAAGAGGGTTCAAGCTTTCTTAAATATATGTGGATGTAGCGAAACAATAACAAAGTCACTTTTGTTTCAAGACTCGAGTGGTTGTTAAAGTGCAAACTAATAGTTGACAGTTAACAAAAGGATTTTCCGTTTGTTTGGGTTTTTGGATTAAATCTTAATCCCACACACACTTGTTTTTCATTAATTATCCTGAAATAGCATCTTAAATATGTGAACCTTAAATGAGAATCGTACGTAGTCTTGATTATATGAGAATCCTTGTATTCACTGAAGGTACGCTAATCAGCACAAGCCTAACATCTCTAAAGGAGTCAGAGGTCATATTCTTCCAAGTATACGGGAGCGGTCACTTCCCATCCGCCTTTTGAATTCAGGTAGTTTTCTAAGCTCAAGATCGATCCTTCTTCGCCATGAGTCAAGAAAACATGCTTCGGCGGAGCTTTGAAGTTGTCAAGCCAGCGGTGCAAATCATTCATACCAGCATGCGCAGATAAACCATTAATGTTCTCAATCCTCATCCGTACGGGGTAGGATTCACCGAGAATACTTACTGGGGAAACGCCGTCCAAGATTTGTCGTCCAAGGGTTCCAACCGCTTGGTACCCCACAAAAATAAGTGCAGATTCGGGACGCGTTATTTCTCTGACCAGATGATGTTTAATTCGTCCTCCAGTAATCATCCCCGAACCAGCCATTATGATTGTTGACCCTTTGATCAGGTTGATCGCTTTCGATCCTTCAACAGATTCGACTAGCTTCAATCCTGGAAAATCAAAGGGTGTTTGACCATCCTTGAATAGTTCCAGAGCTTTTTTGTCAAAGTACTTCTTGCTCTGTTCAAAAACCTTCGTGATTTCTACAGCCATAGGGCTATCGAGAAACGTAACAATGTAAGGAATTCTTTTTGCACGCGCCAACAAGCTAATATGGTATAAGAGCTCTTGGGCTCGTTCAATAGCGAAGGTGGGGATAATGACATTACCGCCAGATTTTATTGTGTCATTGATAATCTTGCTGAGTTTATCATCAATATCTTGTAAGTTATCATGATTTCGATCTCCATATGTGGACTCCATGACCACGTAATCTGCTCGATCAAATACTGTGGGGTTGTTGAGTAGAGGCGTATCCCACTGTCCGATATCGCCAGAGAATATGACGTTTCGCGACCCGTTCTCGTCTTGTAAAACGATCTCAATCATGGCCGAGCCAAGGATGTGGCCGGCATCGTGGAAACAAACCTTGATTTGATCGTTTAGCGGCAGAAACTCTTCGTATGGAACAGCTTTCAGGAGGGGAAAGCACTTTTCTGCATCTTGGACTGTGTATAAAGGGGTTTCCGTGTAAGGCTCCTCATGTTCTTCGTTGTTGTTTCGGTTTTTCTTGAAGGCAGCGTCTTCTTCTTGGATGCGGGCAGAATCTAAAATCACTATTGGGAACAACTCCTTAGAAGCAGCGGTTAGTAGAATATCTCCGTGAAACCCTTCTTTGACAAGTTTAGGAATAAGTCCAGAGTGGTCTTGGTGAACATGGGTGAGGAGGAGATATTCGATCTGGTCTGGAGGAATAGGGAAAGCCTCCCAGTTTCTGTGGGAATAGTCCCGTTCTTGAAACATGCCGCAATCGATGAGGATTTTCACTTTGGCGGTTTCCAGTAAGTAGCTTGATCCTGTCACTTGATGTGTTGCGCCTAGGAATTTTATTTTCATGATCTTCTTTCACTACATTGTTATTTCTCATTTCTGCCCTATGAGTTCTTCCATTACTACTCGTAGTTGAGTGCAATCTCTTTGTATGCTGCAGGCTCAGCGCGCGCTGCGGCACTACTTTTAAGTAGTTTTATATTGCCATTAAATAGGTGATGAAAGAATGTCAGGACTGATCCTTTCTGGAAAAGCAAACGAACTTGTTTGTTGAGCCTCAGAAAATCTTGCAATTGCTTGACTGAAACTTCAAGTTATCTTTTTCTTTCATCTGAAAAGTGACGTAAATCTATGAAAGGGAGGTGAAGACCTCTGAGAATAGTATATCCTATTGAATTTGAGCTGAATCCCAAAGAAATGGAACCTGGAATTCGTTGGGTAACATTGCGATTAAAAAATATAGGAAGTGAAACCGTAAAATTTCTTGATGTGAAATTGCATACACTCGACTCTTATTACATTCGAGTTTTTGGCACAGGAGAATACATAATTAATCTTGCGCCAGGTGAAGAAGCAACTCGCGCTTTCCAGCTTGAAGCTACATCGACCTCTGATCTGTATGCTTCTGTTTACGGTTTCTCACCTAAAGGCGCCTTTTCAATAGAATCTCTACCGGTGACAATTGCAGTAACGGGGAAAGCAGCAGAGATCGTATCTATGTTTGCAATGTCAATGCCTTATACTCCAATGGGAAAAGCCGTTAAGATCCAAGCAATAGTGAAAGGACTCAAGGATAGCAGGGACCTCGATTTAGAGTTTTATGCTCAGATGCCGCTAAAATGGCCTGAAGAGTTGGCAAAGATCGAGATAAAAAGGATTTCCAAAGACGAAGAGCAACGGTATTCGGCTGAATTAATACCCAAAGAAGAAGGATTCTATGTAATACGGGCATATCTATACGATAAAGACAAGAGGATAGATCTAAAGAATGATACCATTTGGGCACAAAAATGAGACTTCCGACTATGTAAATCTTTCTCGCTGCACAATTAAGACCCATTTCACGTCTTGAAGTGGAGCCTATTGTTCTTGGATATTTTAATTGATAAATTGGGAATCAAGCTTTCAAGTTGTGATTGGTTTGATAAAAGTAAATGTTAAAAATTTGGAGGATTACCTCTCCATCATTTACAAGGCAAAATCTCAGGTTGTATCTTTGAGCGAGCTAGGCGATAAGATTGGAAAACAAGAAGAAAAGCTGAAGACTTTTGGATATGGGAGCCCTTATTTAATCGAATTCAACGTGAATGACGAGAACAAACGTGTAGTGTTAGAGTCCGTGCGTCCGGGGGGATTCGGCCACGACCACTTTTCAGACCGCGCCAGAATAGCCTTGTGGCAACACTCTGCCTTCAATAAACTTCCCAAACATGTGCACTCGATTGATGTGGGAGCATTCACTACTGATGGATCGATCAAATCTCTGGGAAATTGTTGTGAGTGTTTTATTATTACTTGGTTTGTAGACGGAAAACCATACGCCAGAGACTTAGAAAGGATTAGAGAACAAAAAAACATAACACAGTTGGATAAAGATAGATGCAAAGCTCTTTCAAATTATCTAGCAGTTATACATTCTACAAAGAAGGATTCTCCTGAACTGTACACAAGACGTATTCGTGAGTTAATAGGAAGTGGAGAATGCATAATGGGCTTATGCGACAGTTATCCTTCTGGGCTAGAATACATTAACGAAAAAGACCTGTGCAATATAGAAAAGAAAAGCGTGGAATGGAGATGGAAGATAAAACAGCGATTTGCTCACAGATGCTCACAAGTTCATGGCGATTTTCATCCATGGAATATCTTATTTCAAAAAGGTGAAGATTTCACTGTTCTAGACCGCAGTAGAGGCGAATGGGGAGAACCAGCAGATGACCTGAGTGCAATGAGTATTAACTACATCGTCTATTCTTTGCTATTGCACGGTAAACTCGAAGGATCCTTTGAAACGCTTTTTGACCTATTTTGGAGAAATTATTTGGACAAAACAGGGGACATGGAAGTCTTTAGGGTCATACAACCTTTCTATGTTTGGAGAGGTTTAGTGTTAGCTTCGCCTATTTGGTATCCCGAACTAAACCCCAGTGTACGCATTGGAATTCTTAACTTCGTGAGAAACATGCTCAAAATTGATATATTCGACATCAAAGACGTGAATTCCTATATCAAATAACAAACTCCGGCAACAACCAAACGGCTGGTGTGTTTGGGTAACGGGTCTTCCGGGAAGCGGAAAGTCTACCGTTTCTCGAGCTTTGCATGAGCACTTGGAGGACATCGGGGTCCACGCTCAAATTGTTTCCTCAGATGCATTGCGCGAAGTCATGACCCCTAATCCTTCGTACACCGAAGAAGAGCGGGACGCTGTTTATGCGGTCATATTTTTTGTAGCGAAACTTTTGACCAAAAACGGCGTTAACGTAATAATTGATGCTACGGGTAACCGTCGAAGATACCGCGATGTGGCTAGAAAAAAAATTAGGTGCTTCGTTGAGGCATATATCCGATGCCCAATAGAAATATGTATCAAAAGAGAAGCCCAACGACGAAAGAGTTTCCATGCCCCCAAAAACATATACAAAAATGGCTTAACTGGAAAAAGTGTAACCGTTCCAGGCATTGGTGTTCCTTACGAGGAACCTTTGCACGCAGATGTAATTGTAGATTCCGACAAGTTAAACCCCAAACAATCCGCCCATAAGATTTTCGAAGCGATCATAAAAAAAGTTATGTGAATACACTTAATATATTTGGTCAAATTAAGGCATGAAAAGTATTACTCCAAAAGCCAAGTTAGTACAAAAGGAAAGATAGTATTCCTGAGATGTGAACTTAAGTCTTTTCACTGATAAGTGACTTTACAAAAAATCAATTGGGTTTTGATACATAGTGATTGTCTATTTTGCGATCTTTCGTTTTTTATTTGACTCTTTTTAGTCTATTTCCCTTCTAATAGAATATAGGTTTCATTCGTCTATTTAGTTAAAAGGGGGTAAATTGTAATAGGAGATAAAAAGAGCTCCTAATAATGTCAGTCGAGGCGACTTACGGCACTTTTTTAAATTCCTTCTCATCACTCTAATTAGTGTTGAAGTCAAGGTGGTGAATTCAGCTGAGAATAGCATATCCTTTTGAATTTGACCTAAATCCTAAAGTTATGGATAACGGGATTCATTGGGTGACATTGCGGTTGAAAAACGTTGGCAGTGAAACCTTACAGGGTCTCGATGTAAAATTACACACACTTGACTCTTATTCTATTAGGGTCTTGGGAACCGGAGAGTATTTTTCCAGTCTTGCTCCTGAAGAACAGGCAACTGGATCTTTTCAAGTTGAAGCGACCGTAACAAGTGAAGTGTACGTTTCTGTGTCCGGTTCAACAAGCAAAGGTCCTTTCTCAATGGATTCTCCCTGGGCAACGATCGAGGTAACTGGAAATGCAGCAGAACTCATATCTATTTTTGCCATGACAATGCCCTACACTCCCATAGGAAAGGCTGTCAGGGTCGAGGCAAGAGTTAAGGGACTTAGGTACAGCGAAAATCTTGATTTAGAGTTTTGGGCAAGAAAACCCTCCGGAGAGCTAGCAAAGATTGACATCCAAAAGCTTTCTGGGGGCGAAGAGCAACGTTACTCGGCCGAAATCACGCCTAAACAAGAAGGGTTTTACATAATACACGGATACCTCTATGACAACAACAAAAGAATAGGCCTCAAGACCTGCACTATATGGGCTGAAGAACAATTAACACCACATACCCCATTCAGGGCAACTTATGGAGAGACGAGAGGAGGTTAAGAGAATGAGGCTTGTTTATCCTTTTGAGTTTGAATTGAACCCCAAAGAGATAGATACAGGAATTCAATGGGTTAGGCTACGATTAAAGAACATAGGTGATGAGACCGTGCATGGTCTTGATGTAAAATTGCACTCTCTTGATAGTTTCGGTATTTCAATTTTCGGAACAGGAGAATACATCTTCATGTTGATGCCTGGCGAAGAAAAATTCCGTGCTTTTCAAGTCTTAGCTGACGCAACAACAGAGTTGTACGTTTCTGTCGCCGGTCTCAAAGATAGGGAACGTTTCTTGGTAGAATCCCCTTGGGTAACGGTCAAGGTGGGTAAGGAGGTTGCGGAGCTTGAATCTGTGTTCGCGTTGACTGAACCATATACTTCGATGGGTAAAGTCGTCAAAATCGAAGCAAAAGTCAAAGGATTAAAAGACAGCAAAGGGCTTGATCTAGAATTCCGGGCACAAACGCCTTCTGGAGAATCGAAGGAGCTTGCAAAAATAGAAACTAAGGAGCTTTCTGCTGGACAAGAAGTACGATACACAGCTGAGATGACGCCCAAAGAAAGCGGATTCTTCACCATCCATGCATATCTGTACCACAACTGGCGAAGAATAGGTCATAAGTCAGAAACTATTTGGGTGGAAAAATAGACAATCCGATTTAGACAGAAGACGACTACCACATAATGAGTCGTGATTCTAGATTTAATTATCAGTCGTTGTAGTGTACGGCAACTTCTTATTAGCATAGAAATGTTTTCTATCTTAGAATTGGGATATAACGGAGGTAATTTGACGAAGGTCAAACCTAGTAGAAAACTAGACTGCTTAGGTCTTTATTGCCCCGAACCCGTTTTTAAGACGAAGGCAGAATTGAATAAGATGAAGGTTGGGGAGACTCTTGAGGTTATTGCAGATGATCCTGCTGCTGAATCTGATATTAGGAGCCTCATCAAACACTTACACCAAGAGATAATAGCCACTAACAAAGAAGGAGAAGAAACGCACATTTTAATCAAGAAAATAAGAGCAAGTAACAACGAATGAGCGCAATTATCTACTTTGTACATGAAGCAAGTATTATGTAACCAAGCAAGCGTCCTGGCGCGACTATTGCACAACTATTTTTTATATGCAATATTTGTTGAAGCACCCATTTTTCCAGAGATTCCGAATTGAGTTATCAGTCGTTGTGGTGTACGGCAATTTCTTATTAGGTCAAGAGCGGCACTAATTATTTAGGCGACGAAACTATGTCTGAAAAAAAGAAACTCGCGCTGATTGTTCATAGCGGTACTTTAGACAAACTTTATTGCGCATTTATATTAGGGTCTACCGCAACGACAATGGGCTGGGAAGTTCATCTGTATTTTACATTTTGGGGTCTAACGGCGATTGTCAAAGGAGCAATGGAGAAGGCAGGTTTGCCCGGAGATTACAAACAAATGGAAAATCAAATGAGAGAAAGACTAAAGCAGATGAAGTATCCGACACCTTATGAGTTGCTTAAACGGATGAAGGAGTCTGGGCTCGTTAAAATATATGCATGCACTCCGACCATGCAAATGTTCAATATCAAGAAAGAAGAACTAATTCCTGAAGTAGATCAAATGGCTGGCGCCAGCACATTTTTGGATGTTGCGGCAGATGCGGACGTAACTCTTCTGGTTTAGTTCAAAAAATAAAGCATGTTATGATTATGCAGTATCCACTTCAATGTCTTTATCTTCTAGCATCTTGATAAATGGCCCACCTTTACGCACGATCTCTCCTAAACAATCCTTATCTGTCTCTAAGATTAGGTGCCACGCATGGTACCAGCCTCTATTGCCAAATAGAAATCCTGGTCAGAATCTGAGAAAAGAGGCAGTCGCATTTCGTACACTCGGCCATTCAACATTTCTCGCTTGGTTGTTTCCATGCATTCCACTATTTTCTCCGCCTTTTCCTCTAAACTTTTTTTTATGCGTTGCCTCTTTCTTTTCGGAGTTCTTACTTTTTTGTTCCAATATATCTGGTAATCTTTAATTGAAAATTTGCTCAAAGACTTCAGCTTGTTAAATCCAGAACTTTTTTGTTTATCTCGCTGTTAGGTGTTCCAAAGGAGTGCTTGGTCCAACATTTTCTTCTTTTTTGACTAAAAAGCCTTTGATGGCGTCACGCACCTTTTCGAACAGATGAAAACCTACAACATTGCCTATGACTCTGCCCTGATAGAAAACCTCTATCGTAGGAACTGTCCGGACTCCTCGTCTATGCGCTAGACTTCTATTATTGGTGCTGGATAGAACGTCGATTCTTAAGAACTTCGCGTCGCCATGCAGAGCGTGGGCAAGTTCTTCGTAAACAGGCGCAAACTTTATGCAGTGCGGGCAGGAATGGCTAAAAAATTCGACTACTATGGGTTCCTCCGATCTAAGAACTTCTTTGTCGAAAGAAGCAGCAGAAATATCTTTGACTTCGGAAACTACGTTTTGCATTCCTTTTTTCCTCCTCAGCCAAACTTATTATGAAAAGCGACCATTTTATTTAAATGCGTATCAGTCGAGGCGCAGTACGGCAATTTCTTATTAGCACGCACAGGATTATAAAATGCAATTGGTCTGTCAACTGCAAGGCAGGATACTCTGGACCAAATATCTGGATTAAAATAGCAAGACCGAGTTGCCTTGCAAAGTAAACTTGCACCAAGAGATAGATGTATGAGGGAGTTCTTTATGGATGAATGGATTTTGTTACAGCCAATCAAGATCGGTCCTTTGTCGCTAAGAAACAGGATTGTGATGGCTCCAATGTGCAGTCGGCTTGCTGGTTCTAATGGCTCTGTGACACAGAAAATGATAAGTTACTACTCGGAAAGAGCCAGAGGCGGCGTAGGAATGATTATTATCGAGTATAGTTATGTCGATGAAAAAGAGAGCAAAGCGGCCATAAGTCAACTTGGTGTTCAAAATGATCATATGATA
>JBEKTQ010000011.1:0-94146 GCA_049515895.1 Bathyarchaeia archaeon
AGCAGTGCAAAAACACGATCAGCTGCAAGTTGTGCTCGGAGTCTTAAGAGGTCGCTTCGTGTTTCTCGCACAGTTTTGTTGGTTATTGGCACAATATCGTTTTCCATGTATTGACTTAGAAGACCCATCAGATCGTCAATCATTTGCAATTTTACTGTTTCGTCTTTTTTCTTGGGTTGCATTCTCTTGTTTAGTTCATTGAGTTCACAATAATCGTTCTTCAGTAGTTTTTCCTTGTCTAGCCGAGTTCCATAGTGCTCCAAAGAATCACAAATCTGACAGACGCCGTCGTCAATCTTCTTCAGCTCAGAATTTGCAGAATTGAGTTTTGATCTTTCTTTGAAAAGGCCACGAAATATGTTCACGTCGTTCTTGTCCTTTATTTGATCGTACTTTTTCTTTCTTTCGTTATACTCGGAGACTATTTGTTTCTCGTCGCTTAGAAGCTTGATTTTTTCTCTAGTTTTATTCTTCAACTCCAATTGCAATAATTTTTTTGAAAGCTCTTTATGTTCGGCTTTTTGGCTTTCAATTTTCTCCTCACAGTCTTTAATTTCTTTAAGTTCGGCTCTTTCTTTTTTCTTGAAATTACGAAATTCCTCAATATCTCGTAGGCGTTCGGTAATAGAGCTTTGAAGTGTACCCACTCCTTTCTCTAGTTCGTTGAAGTATTTAGAAAGTTTTCCAATGCTTGCGTTTACGACTTTCTTAGGATCATCTTCTGTAAGAAAAACAACGTCAAATTTTCTATTTATTGTATCTAAATCTACTGGTTTCGAATTTAACCAACATCTTGCATTTTGCCCTTTTGTTCTCTCAATCTTTAACTCTATATGTTCTGGCTTTTCAGAACTAATTCTGAAGCGATATTCAAGAGTAGAGTTTTGGTTTAGGTTCTGAAGTTTTTGTTTCAGTGCGGGTTTTGTTTCCAAATCCTTTTCGTGGTCAAGGTAACCTACTGCCAATGCTAAACAGTTAAGTAGGGTAGTTTTTCCTGAGCCATTTCGCCCCTCAATTTCGATAAGATTTCCATCTATTTTGTTTTCAACATTTGCTGGAGGAAAGGAAAAAGGCTTGTCTCCTTCTCTATGATAGCCGCGTTCTGAGTAGTTCATATTAAACTCAAACAATCATTCATTCTCCAGCAACAATTCCATCTTTTGGTCGGTCGTGAGTTCGTCATCCCATACTGCTTCAAGCAATTTCAGCTCTTTTTCTGAAACCAATTTTTTCAGGAGTTCCTCGGCATATAGTTTTGATTTCAGGTTTTCACCCCCATTAGAGAAATAGGAAACTTCACAAATCGGGCCTGCGGCAGAGCAACGCTGGATATCGCGGCAAAACCATTCTCCAACGAAGACAATTCAATTGAAAAATCTTTTAGGCCAAACTTGCTTCCAACATTTCCAAGCGACCTAAAAAAGATCCGCGTATTAACAATAGATTTCAGTCCGTTTGGCAGGTCCTCTGGATTTTGCGAAGCAAATATGACTCCTATTCTTTCTGATCTACCCATTCTAGCAATCGCGCTTAACTCTTCTAGCGCTTGCACCGAGGCACTCGAGCCATAAAATTGATGAACCTCATCAATCACTATTAAAACGGGCAAGTCTGAATATTGCCCTAAAACAGCTTTGGACTCATAAATCCTTGACAAAAGATGTCGGAGCAAAACTGCTCCAAATATAGTTGTGTCCTTGTTTGAAAGATCTATGACGGAGAGTTTGCTTGGAACCATGATGTTGTCTTCTTTGATTGCCAAGCAATCGGCCTCTTGATTGTCGAAATAATCTCTTGCACTGTCTAGAGATCTTAGTATAGCTCCACAAGTACCCGAATGTATCGGAATCTCACTTTCTTCCCCAGCTTGGGAAATTGTAGGGAAGACGTACTGGTTTTCTTTTGTCGCCCTGTTTGTAAACCAGGCTACAAAATTGCGGAAAGTAATCTCTTCGTTGGTTTTTTCCTTCCAATATCTAAATATGGATGGTAAAGCTTCTGCCGCACGATCAGTCACGTTTTGAAGAACACCGAGAAGAGAATTTGGCTCTAGATCGCGTGTCCTAAGTGTAATTGATCTCACTTTGTCTCGATTAACGCCTTCCTTGTGTTTCTGCTTTGAAGCAGGAATGTAAATGTTGAATTCGCTGTCAGTCTCTTTTGTAAGATTGAGAGATGCCCACTCTTCTTGACTTTGTTTCTTCAGATTTTCTTTTTTAATAACTGTCGGCTGATCCATTGTTAACAAGTCAATGCCTTTCACGTTCACAGCCAAGACTGCTCCTTTTTCATGTTCAATAAACCTTTCAATCATGTACTTCATTGCTACTGTTTTTCCCGATCCAGTCTGACCGCAAATCATTGTTTGTAGATACAACGAATCAAAAGGAATTCTGACGTAAATAAGTCGTCCCTTGTCATCCTTAAGTACTGCATTCTGGGTTAGGAAACTTGTGGCAAGGAAAACCCCATAGCCCTCCTTTGAAGTAAATATTTCATCGATTTCCTCCTGTGTTGTGCGTCTGGCCTTTTCATTTGGCTTAATATGGCTAAACATGCCGTCTGATCGCAATGGGAATTGACGCAGTTCTTTTGCCAGGAGTATGTTCTTGCATTCCTGATCTTGTTTCAATAAGGGAAGTTCCGTATCAACAATAAGAGGCGATGGCTCAAAAAGCGACTTGGAGTACGATTTTTCCACAGATAATATATGTTTCACGTTGGTTTCATCAACAATAGTCAAATACGAACCAACTGGCAAAATCGCATCTATCCCTTTTGACGACACTAGTTTAACGAATTCATTTTCTGTTCCAGATACAATCCACATTTTCATCCAAACCTGATTTGATTTATTGTTGGCCTAAATCCAAGTCTATTTAATAAAACAGGTATGTTGAGAATTCTTATACCCTCGCGGGCGTATTTCTCGGCAATTGCTATGGGACGAACTTGGGGATTTGAGCGGTCTCCTTGTACTAAATAAAAATATGCTAAGAGGCTCATCAAGGAAGGCATTACGGAATAGTACTTTTCGTAAGTTTCAGGATGCATTTCGAGTCTCTCAGGGAAACCATAAAGTGCTTTCATATAGGTGAATACTTTTGAATGTCTACTTACGAGTTCTTCAGTGTATCTAAAAAAGGGAGATCTACTTCCTGAGTTTAGTCTGCAAGCGGCCCAATGAAAATCGCTGTTATATTCTTCTGAGAGTCTCTTGTTAGCGGCAATAACTAGTTTGCTGTCAGAATTCTTTACAAAGTAAAGTGGTATGCAGCCTTTTTCTCGAAGTTCTTGGTCCATTTTTTCGATGTAGCCTGATACGTTCCCGCCAAGCAAAGGTCCGTCTATTAGGATGATTGAATGGGGTTCAACGCTAGCAAGTATTGACCCAGTTTTAGCATTTGTTAGTATAAGGTTGCGCTCTTCAGCGGTGTTTTCGGCGTAGTGTATGTCCTCACTCGCTGAGTTTTTGAATTTTTTCATTCCCGTCAAAAAGTAGGGCGAAACAGACAAGTTGAAACAATATTCGTTTTCGATTTTGATTGTTGAGGAGCTGCAAAACAAGAGATCCCCCTCCAATGCTCTGTAATCTTGAACGCTTTCGTCGTACGCGAAAATGTTCCACTCCTTCATCAGCTCGTTGCATTCAGGCTTAATCTCGTGAGTTTCTTCAAAACTCTCTAAGCAACTTACTGTTGAACTAAAATTCGATGAGAGATCGGGAATTTGCGAAGAGAGTTCTGATGGAATAAATGATACAAATTTTGTAGCTTTTTTGCTGATATTTTCCAGCCTTATTTTGATTCTACTCAAGTCGAGGCTACTTTTCACGTGTTTTGTTTCCTCTACTCGTTATCTCTGTGGATGAGACTTCTATGAATTGCCTCGTCGAGAAGTGTACATTATTAATATTTAATGCTTGCTCATTGTAAATACATCTTGAAAATTGAAAGTCTGGTTATCATTTGAATCTTGGTATCGATGGGGTATAAAATTTGATATTAAAAGTTCCTTCCCTCTTGCAGGCTTATTGTTACCCGCATTATTCATGCCATATTGCAATTCCCAAGGATGTAAATGTACGTCTTCTGCGAAATCAAATAAACTTCGAATTGCTTCCGAATCATCATAAGTGATTAGCCATTTATGTTTACACTGTTTAACATTATTTGCAAATTCAACGTGATCAAAAGATTTGTTTAAATCGCCGTTTATTCCATAAAGAGCTTTTCTTTTTGTCTTCAGATAAGGCGGATCCAGAAATACAAAAACCCTTTTTCCTTCTTTTGCAAGCATTTCTTCATAGCTTTGATTAGTTATCTCAACATCTTGTAGAAGAGCTGATATCGGTCTGAGTTTTTCCATGTTTGATACAGTGAATCTCTTTTTAAAGGACTCATCGGAATAGCCCCCAGAATCTACTGTTCCTGAATAAGTTATCCGATTAAGCACATAGAATCTTACTGCTCGGTGAAATTCGTCTCTATCTTTTAGTGCGCAAGCAAGTTCTTCGTAGAGTATTCTGCCATTTCCGTAAGAGTTTCTTATTTTACTTATTTCAATTAACATTTCGTCAACATTTTTCTTCAAGGTGTCCCAGAAGCAAAACAAGTCGTAGTTAAGGTCGTTGATTTTGAATTTGGCTTCGGGTCTAATTTGTTTTAGATAAATAAATACTGAACCGCCCCCAACAAAGGGTTCTCGATATTCGGAAAAATCGAGGGTCATGAAAGGGTGAATTTTATTAAGAGCCTTTGATTTTCCTCCAGGATACCGTAATGGGCTTGTAATTTTTTTTGGATCACGGGCTCTCATAGTATCACTCACAATTTAATAAAAAGAACTTGACTTAAATTCTTTGATTTCCGTCATTGGAAAAAAATATACTTTTCTTTCTTTAAAGGTTAAACATCTTTTTCTATTCTTGATTTGAAGAATCTTTCTGAATCTTTGTCCATGAAATAAATATAGCATCCTTTCATGCCTCGCGATAGCAATACTCGATAGGTGTTTTTTACTAGTGCTGTGAAGTTGTCTTTGGATCTTTTTACTACGTTATCTGCGGAGTTTTCAGCGTGACCTTTCCATGTTTGTTCGTCAAAGCTGTAAACAAGATCGTTTCCAAATATCACTCCGGCGTAGTCGAATTCGAATCCTTGTGCTGTGTATACGCAGCCTATCTGGTTTATTCCGCTCGGGTCATGTGCCCATAGATTTGATTTTGGGATTCCTTGGGCTAATATTCTTGCTTCGGGTTTGGCATTCCATGGTCTGTGATAATTACCGATGACTACATCATCTTTGAGAGCGCCCTCAGAATCGGGGTTTGACCATGGCCAACAGAAGCCAGCTGTAATTCTTCCGGTATAACCTGTGCTGACTTTGGTTCTTACCGCGATTTCAAGATCTTCGGGGCTGCCAAATACCTTCAAATCGAACTCTTCATGCTGATCCCAAATAATGTTGGCAGTCCGTTTGATTCCTAACGTATTGTTCACCCAGTTTACAAAGGCATCTGAGCCATTGCAACGGAACTGGGCTTCTAACTCGTATTCAAAAACTTTGCAATTGTTTTTTGCGGCGTATTCCTTGATATAATTAACTGAGCCGATTTCTCCCGGTCGTACTACCTGGTCATCATCAATGAAGAACGCAGAAACTTTAGAGGCATTTAACAATTCTTCAATTTGTGGAACATCTGATCTCTCAGCTTTGGGAGTGAATCTATTGAAGGATGTTTCTCTGAGCCGGTGGGCTTCATCAGCGATTAGAACATCTATGGCGTTGTTTTCTGCATCGGTGTAGCTGTTAAAATACTTGAATTGGGCTGCTCCTCGTGATTTTATTATCCTTCTCAGAGTCTCAGTGAAGGCACGTGATCCAGTTGCATATTGGGCGTTGTACCCTTTCAATAGCAAGTCAGCCATGAGGTTGATGGCGATGACTGACTTACCTGTTCCTGGGCCTCCTTTGATTATGATGACGGTTCTTTGCTTGTCGTGAAACCCAGTTTTAGCGCAGGAAAAAACTTTGTCGTAAACAACCTGTTGCTCATCCAACAGGATGTATTCCGTCATCCCCCTGATCACGTTGCCCACGTGATCCATCAGCTTCTTGCTGGGTCTATACTTGCTCACTTCAATTCGTTTGAGTACATCTACTCCGTTGCCCATCTCAAGCTTCGTAGTCAAATACCTTGATAACTTCGGGACATCATCGGCGGTGAAAAGAGGGGAACTGGAAAGAGCATCCCAAAATTTCTCTGAGAACAAAATGTCTTCCGAATAGAGGCTATAGTTGTGCAGGTAGGCGCAGGCGTTGAGGATGACGGGGTTGGGTTCCTCGTAAAAAGCGGTGTGAGTATCTTTCAAATATCGTTTGTATTGTCTTACCTGAACGGAGGGATGCAAAAGTTCCCTTCTGCCACCTACCCAGGTGATAACTTCATTTTTTCCAGGTGCATCTTCGCAGTGGTCCCCACTGTTTCAACTCAATGATGACAGCGTTATCTTTGGCATTGGAATCTCGCCCACAAATTAAACAATCCAGCCTCTTAGACGTCATAGGTAATTGATATTCGAGCATTATCCCCTGATCGGTTAGTTTTGCGTGCTCAAAAACCATTGAAACTGCCCGCAATGAGTTTCTCCACGAATTCAACTCGCTATGAGAGGGATAATGTCTAAAGTAACCAAAGAAGGCAAGTCTAAGTTTCTCGGCTATTTGGTTCTGAACGGTGTCTTCGAGAAATTGCTGTGAAGTTCCCGCGAACAACCTCAAGCTAATGCCTCATAAACAGGTAATGACCTTTCATCCTTTAAGCTTATCAACCAAGTTTCCGTTCAAGCAAGCGAAATGCTCTTTTTAAACTAAGCTGGCGCATTACTAATGATGCAAAATTTTCAAGTTTTACCTAGACATTGAAATCTTGATAAATATCTATATATGGCTGTTGTTCAGAATGTTTTGGGTAGAAATGGTATTGTTGGTGGGTGCATATGAGTAAACCTGTTGATGTCGGAGAGTTGCGGGTTGGCGGTTACATGATGATTGAGGGCGAACCGTGTCGCATAGTTGACATCGCCAAGTCTAAGCCTGGAAAACACGGGTCAGCCAAAGCCAGAATCGTTGCGATAGGCGTGTTTGATAAGCAGAAGCGGCAGTTCGTTAAGCCAGTTGACCTTGGCGCGGAAGTGCCAATAATCGATAAGAGGGCGGGACAGGTTTTCGCTGTGAGTCCATCCGGGATACAAATTATGGATTTGGAAACCTACGAGTACATAGACGCACCCTATCCCGAAGAGGAAGAAGTTCCCAAAGCCAAGTTAACACCCGGTACAGAAATCGAATACTGGAAAATACTGGGCAGAGTAAAAATCGTAAGGGCAAAGTAAGCAAGCGCCCGGCGCTTTATTCTCTTTTAATCATTATTTTAAAATTGATTTTGAAGCTTTTTAGCCCCACCAATTCCAATCAAGCATCTTGAAAACTACATACAATGCCATAAGAATTATGCCCCAGCTCAAAGCAATGCCCCCGATTGCAAGAACCATGTTATTGTGCACGTTAGTGTAAATTAGCCAAGCACTTAAGGCAGTTAAACCGACAAGCAATAGAAAGAAGCTTCCGGCGTGAATTACACGTTCTCCGCTCAACCGCTAACACCTTAATGGTGATATGTGCTCGTTGGTTGCTTAAAGATTTTTCATTAATGTTTATTTTCCAGTTGGCTCTTTTTTAGGTGAAGCCAATGATGCATGAAGAGCCGTCTGAATCGTGAAGAACAAACAATATGGGGAAACTGAGGCTTCACAACACGCAAACTAAGTAAAAGTGACTACTCTTAGTTGCTGTGGTTCTGCAGTCACAAGTTTTTAAATTCTCGAATCTTTCATGTGTAAGGCAGGAATTGGAGATTGATATTATGCCGCAATACGCCTTAATTGGAACTCATCCTCCTAACGTGTGCCCAATGTCCAACAAAGCAGCAAGAGAGATGGCTAAGAAAGCCTACGAACAGCTTCCGTCGCTCTGCAAGAAACTTAACGTGAAACTTCTCTTAGACCTTCACCTTGACCCCAACCACAAAGCTTTCATGCTGTTTGAAGCCCCTTCTGCGGAAGCTGTGAGGGATCTTGTGACGATGGCTGGGTTCTTGTACTTTTTAGACTTCGATTTCCACCTCGTCACTCCCATATCGGAAGTATTGAAACTTGCGGATAAGATGCCAACAATATACTAAGGACCAAAAAACCAACAACTCCCTCTTTTTCTTTTTGTTCAATTAGTCTGAATTCGTTTTTCTGGCAATAGCTCGAACAATTTTTTTGGAAGAGCTATATCTTTTGCAAAACCTCAACAAAGCGTGTAAATCATCAAATAATCCTTGCCACGGTCTATTCTTAATTTATGGCTCTTAACATAATCGTCTAACTCATTAAAACATGATTGCTTAGCCAAAGCTGAGTCAGCCAGAACTACGTAGCCCTCTGTTTCACTGTCACAAATACCCCACTCTTCAAATCCCTTGTATATTTTTGGACGGCAGGCGGGAAATTTCTTGGAGAACTCTATAGCTTCAGCAAAATCCATGCGAATTAGCCCAATTTACTTGATACATTGGCAAAAGGGCACAAAAAAGAGAAAAAGCCTATAGTTTTTCTGGGGCGCAGAGGTTTTCCGCTTTGGCCGCTGTTCGCATGCAGCCTTTGCAGATGTACTTCGCGTCTTTCACGAGTGGCTTTATCTTCTCTATTGGGGCTTTGTCCTCTACCATTTTGCAGAGGTGTTTTTCATGTCCTGGATGAGGTTGAGCTTTCGACAAAACTTACACCTTAACTAATGGCGTCATGATGTTAGATATACTATTGTGATTGTACCCACGCAATAACAGAGTTTAAATCGTTATTTTTCGCGCTTTGGCTTATCGCAATATTATGCGTCAAAGACTGTTGGAAAAATGTTCTGGTGAAAGCGGTGTCATGGGTTACTTTTCTCTTGCTGCTCAGATGTCAATGAATAAGTCGTTGTCGTCCACTTTCAGTTCGTAAGTTCGTAAGCTACTGCGTGTTCCGGAGATTGCTCTTCCTGTTGTTACATCGAAGCTTGAAAAATGGCGAGGGCAGGTAACAATTGAGTTATTCAGAGTACCATTGGACAACACAGCACTCATATGGGGGCATCTATCGCCGACGGCATAGAACTTGCCTTCAACGTTAGCAATAAGTATCTCTGTTCCATCAACTTCCACATGCATCATCTTGCCTACCGTAATATCGGTTGTTTTGGCAACTTTCACAAAAGTCGCAGTGCGTTCCCATGCTTCAATTACCGCAGAAAAATCTACTTGTTTCGGAATATTTTCTGTTGCCATAGCCGAGCACTACCTAAACAGCATGTTTAAGCTAGATAAATTAAATTTATGAATTATATGTTCATAATAATCTTGGCGTTGGATGTACTTAGTAAGTTGTCAACCGATAAGTAATAGCCACTTGGAAAAGTCTTATCAACCTTGAGGTGACAGAACCCCAACGTGTAAAGTCGTCTATTGTTAATACAATTTTTGCGAACAGCAAAAATATCACCCGAAAAATTAACAGTGAAGATCTATCGCCAGAAAGTTAAAAGAACTTATTAGTGCAATCTCGGAAGCAAACCAGCCAACCTGACATAAAAGTTGTCTTTTCAATTCTGTTTCTAAACGGGGTAGTTGTGTTCAGTATTCTAAATTCATAACTAACTTATTATCAAATCATTAGTATTTGGCTTGTGGGGCATGGATAATACAAACCCTCAACCAGAATAGAATAGTTGTAGAAGTCCCTGATTTAGCGGCTTCAAACAAAAAGAGCGTTATTCGAGTTTTACATGTTGACGACGACTCCTCTATACTAGAGATTTCAAAACTGATTATGATGGATATGGATGCCAGCCTTGAGTTTGACAACGCCATCTGCGTTGATGAAGCCTTCAAAAAACTATCAACTGGGCAGTATGATGTTGTGATTTCTGATTATGAGATGCCCCAAAAAAATGGCCTGCAGTTTCTAAAAGAGTTGCGTGAGGGAAAAAACGAGATTCCGTTTATATTATTCACAGGTAAAGGTAGAGAAGAAGTTGTTATCCAGGCTCTAAATTTAGGTGCAGACCACTACGTTAACAAGCAGGGTTCGCCTGAAACAGTCTACAGTGAATTGGCACATTTGGTTTCTTCAGCAGTTGAAAAATCCCGCGCTAAGCTTAGAAATGAAAATGATTCCTTGGCGCTTCATAATGTTCGTGATGCCATAGTTTCGTCGGACGCAAACTTCATAATTACCTCGTGGAACAAAGCCGCAGAAGAATTATTCGGGTTTGGTTCTGATGAAGTGCTACAGAAAAATGTGGATGATGTTTTCGAAAAAATAGAAGTAGAGCCAACCTACGACGAATTAATGCGGCAGTTGAAGACTACTGGTCAATTTCAAGGAGAAGTAGTTTACCAGAACAAAAATAGGCAAAAACGAAATGGCGATCTCCACATAGCCTCAATTGTATCCGAAAATGGCAAATATCTTGGCAACGTAGCTGTTTGCAGCGACATAACTGAACGCAAGAGAACTGAAAAGGCATTAATTGAAAGCGAGGCAAATTACAAAAACTTGATCAATGGCATGAATGATTCTGCTTGGGTCATTGATCTTGACGGAAACTTTGTTTATGTAAACGTCGCCGCTGCTAAGTCATTGGGCTATTCCAAAGAAGAGTTGTTGTCTATGGGAGTCAAAGGCATTGACAAGCATCTGAGCCCAGAGCAAATCAAAAATCTTGTTAGCGCCATGGCAGTTGTCAAGAATCGGGTTTTTGAAACAGTTCATACCAAAAAGGATGGGAAGGAAATTCCAGTGGAGATCAGCTCCAGTTTGATAACCTTCCAAGGAAAGCAAGCAGTTTTAAGCATTGCCAGAAACATTTCTGAACGCAAAAACGCCCAAGATGCTCTCAGACAAGAGCGTGATATGCTTGAATCAGTTACAGCAGCGAGCGGTGCTGGCCTGGTAATTGTCAGTAAAGACTACCGCGTGCAATGGGCAAACGAATTCATAAAACGCTATAAAGGTGACACAATAGGCAAATTATGCTATGCAACGCTCAACAGTTTAGACTCACCTTGCCATGATTGTGGTGTAGCAAAAATTTTTGCAGGGAAAACACTTCTTGACTCTCATGAATATTTCTCTACGACTGTTGATGGCAACCCATATTGGGTTGAAATTGTCGCTACGCCCATTACAGATGAGAATGGAAACGTCATATCTGCAGTGGAGATTGCCGTAGATATAACTGAACGCAAAAAAGCCGAGGACAAACTGCGTGAGAGCCAGTACTTAACCCAAAAAATACTCGATTGCTCTCCTAACCTTATTTACATATACGATTTACTGGATAAGAGAAACGTTTACACCAATAGAGAGTTGCCTAATTTCTTAGGGTATACTCCTGAACAGGTCAAGTCGATGGGTTCCGAGTTGTTTGCCAACATTCTGCATCCTGACGACGCCGAAGTCGTGGCTAAGCATCATGCCCTTTTCGTGAATGCACCCAATAATGCAACTTTTGATGTTGAGTACAGAATGAAAAACTCAAGTGGAGAATGGCAATGGCTACGCAGCCGCGACACATTGTTTGCTCGCACTAAAGAAGGCTTAGGAAAACAAATTCTTGGTATATGCGAAGATATCACTGAAGGCAAAAAAGCTGAAGAAGAAGTGAACCAAATGATGGATCAGTTGGTATTGGTTAACGAAAAATTGGGTGTTGTGGGAGGCTTAACTAGACATGATGCCCGAAACAAGCTTTCAGTAATAAATGGTTCTACATATTTGCTCAAAAAGAAACATAGTGACCAAGCAGATGTCGTGGAGACGCTAAACAGGATTGAGCAAGCGATTAAGGAGATTGTCAAGATTTTTGATTTCGCCAAAATATATGAACAAATCGGCGCGGAAGAACTGACTTACATTAAGGTGGGCGAGAAATTAAATGAAGCAAGGGCTCTTTTTTCGGGGCCTATTCCAACGATAACTAATGAATGCCACGGGTTAACAGTGCTGGCGGACCCGTTTCTGAGGCAGCTGTTTTTTAATTTTATTGATAACACAAGGAAATACGGTGAAAAAACCATAACAATAAGAGTATACTTCGAAAAGGCTGATGAAGACTGCTTAAAGTTGGTCTATGAGGATGACGGTGTTGGCGTGCCTTTCGAGAATAAGCAGCGTCTCTTTAACGAAGGCTTTAGCACAGGCGGTAGCACAGGCTTCGGACTATTTCTTACCAAGAAAATGATAGATGTCTATGGCTGGACAATAACCGAAGAAGGTGAACCTGGCAAAGGAGCCAAATTCACTATAACCATTCCAAAACTAAACAAAAACGGAAAAGAAAACTATCAAATCGTACCTCAAGCGAATAGTGTCATAAATTTGCCGAACCCAACAAATGGCTAACCAGCTTTTTTCTCTTTCCGGGTGAACTAATTGGAAAAAAACAAGGGCCCTCTCCAGTATCAGGGATGTTTTCTGTTTCTCTTGGTTTCCCATGGTGGTTTGGTTTGTGAGCGTGGGAACCCCTATAAGCAACTTATGACACGCGTCATGGTTATGTTATCTCGTGATTGTGACGGATGCGAAAGACAACTTTCTGAATGTAAACGCCGCTTTGCCCAAGTTTGTTTAGGCGAGAAAGTTTATTGTCCGGACGGCACAGCCCATCTAGTTGACTGCGAATAGTTAAAGTCAAAGAATAAGGCTATTCTCCGAAGACTCTTCATCTTATTGGACATTGTAAATTAGGCCAATTAGTTGCCGTTTCTACTCGTAACTATGACTTCTTGGATTGTTTTTCACTCTTTGTCAAAGCGATTTTTCAGTTTAGGCGAATACGAAACCGATGATTACGCCTATTATGAATCCGATGCTTACCGGTAGTATGCCTATGATGAGTGCTCCGTATTGATACACAATGGGGCCGTATTGAGTGGCGTAATTTTTCAACTCACTCAGACTTAAGCCGAAAAAGCCGAAATAAGCTGCCACGAATAATACGATTGCAGCTACAATTGCGATCTTTAGGAATGAATGGATTAGAAATCCTACAATCAATCCGACGACAAATATTATTATCATAATTACATATGGTGGCAAGCCACCAATGCTTCCAGAAGTGATAAAATGAAATACTTGATCTATCGCGCCCAAAATCTGCAACTCCTTCGTTAATTCTATGAAATGTAAAATGGCTATTAATATTTTCCGCTTTATATTCTCTTTTAGTTGTGGTTGCTGTCTGGCAATCACATAATCTTAAACCGCAAAAACTATTTATAATCAATTCAAAGAATGTGTAAAAATTGGTAGGTATTATCCCTAGTGAAGTTTTTAGAGATTTGTTGGCGTACTATAAGAATGCCGGCTTGAACGTAGAACTTTTGGAGACAGACAATCCACAAACGATACCTGGAGAAAAGTCCATAAAGGTAGGCGGAAGAAAATTCGACCTAGTAATTCTCAAATACGCCGGTGGAAGCATCGGAGCGGGCAGAGGATACACAGTCGGTCCCACGATAGGTTACCAACGTGAAAGCCTTGGACCTACAAACATCAATTTTAATTACGTCGTCAAGGGCATCGGCAATATGAATGAAAACGACCTAAAGGCTCAAGTTAAAGAGAAAACCGAGGGTTTCATTTCCAAGAAACTTGTTGATATTCATTGGGAAGGAGGACTGCTGGCAGGACAATTGAACGGCGATCTCGAACTGAAGAACATGATTATGAAGTCAAGTGTTGTACCGTTAAAGGTTGAACCCGACAAAAAGAACAATTGTGTACATATAATCAACGAGAAAGGAATCAGAATAATCATAACGCGGTCAGGAATCATAATCCAGAAAGCTGAGACGAGAGCCGAAAACTTTCCCCCAATCGAAATCCTTGACGTAATCGACAAGATAGCTACCTACGTGAAATCCGTCTAAAAACGATAAATTCCAAAAACAAAACGCGCTTGGATGTATACGCAGAATACGAAACCCCGTTTCTCAAATAAGCTTTCGAATTTAGGGACAAGGCAGCGCGCATGCCAGTGTGTTGCTAATTTAGCTTTTTTGTGTTTAGTTTCTGCTCATCTTGCGAGTAAGGTTATGGACCGGGCTTTTTCTACCCTGTTTAACCGAAATGCAGCAACTGCGTTGAGTAGCATAGCGATCATGCATAACAATGCATGAACAGTGATCCTTTCTATACTCCTGACCCAATGCTTCTCCAAACATAGCTGTTCTTTGAGCCTAGAATTAACCCGCTCAACCGAAGACCTCAACTTGTAAAGCCGCTTCTCGCCAGTTGGTCCATGAGTTCTGAAAAACCGGTCCACTCTCAACAGGCCTTTCTTCTCTCGCCGCTGATTTGCTGGAAAAGGAATCTCCGCCCTAACGCCCTTGGAGGAAGCCAGATCCCTCAGGTTTTTGCTAGAATATTGCGAATCGACAACAAGCAGTCTCACACGACCTTTGGCTGCTTTTAAACCCTTTTCAAGAAGTGCAGGAGCATGTTTCTTCTCATTATCATTAGCTGAAGCAACGATAACTGCTATAGGCAACTCAGATTTCGCGTCCACCGCAATGTGCAGCTTGTAGCCCAACTCGTAAGTTTTGCCGTTCCTGCCCACCCTAGCTTCAGGATCGGCAGCGCGCGCGCTATGCCCGTGTTGCGGAGAATGGGAAGACCTGACTGAGCACCATGTCAAGTCTTTTGAAAAGAAGCTTACGGTATGTACAGAGAAATCATGTTTGAAGCATAGCCAAGCGCAATCTTTATATTCTGTTCTAACGATTAGAACCGTTGGAACTGATAGAATGCCGAAAAAACGCAAAACCCACATTGACATGCGAGAACTAAGCGACATATACAAGAAATTCAAAGACGCCCTCGTAAAAGTGCAACATGAAGTAATCGGCAGCGCATCCTTAATCAGTTTGTCGGCATTAATGGCTGAATTAGGATATGGTGGCTTAACAAGCAGTGCATACACGGCAGTTGCGGGAGCAGTAATATCTTTGGCTGGCTTGTTTGGGTATGAAGTAATCTTAATCGGCAAAAACTATTATCTCAAAAAAAAACGTGTGTATTTAGCTCATATTCGTCATCAATAACTTGGAAACAGGCTTAAAACGTGAAAAGGAGACCCTTTTGGGCTTGGACTCCACGTTCAACGAACACTGAAAGAGCACTAATTATGGGAGAATCAATGTCATGAGTTAAATACATACAAACGCGCGCGCTAAAAACAGGAGGCAAAAAATGTTGAATTTAACGGAAGAAAGGTGTTTCTTGGCAAGAGAGGAACACATTGAGTCATGTCGTAAGTGTTACGGGTGTGTTGGTTGTCCTGTCTACCAAGCAAAACTCCTTAAAGTATCTGAAAATTGATACGAAGTTTATTGGTCACCCGTTTGGGTGACAGGAGTGATATATATGAAGCTTAATAAAAAAGGAATTGCGGTGCTGGTAACAAGCTTGACTATTGCTGTTTCTTACGTTTCTGTACAAGCCAACGTTATTGGGAGTACACTATTCTTTGGAATCGCTTTCTTTACTATTGCTGGGTATTTTGTTATGCTTTTCCATTTTGTGGTCAGTTCTGCAAATTCAGACCAAGATGGAGGCTTTTTATGACTGAAATTCGCTCAAGTGTCTCAGTGGTTATTGCAACGCTTAATGAAGAAGAAGGAATAGGGCCAACTATTGGTGAGCTGCAAAAAGTTCTGGATAATCCCTATTTGGTTGTTGTGGATGGCAACAGCGTTGACAGAACCATTGAAATAGCGAAGAATATGGGTGCAGATGTTTTATTGCAAGAGAGGATTGGAAAAGGAGACGCGATGTTTCAGGGTTTCCAAAATCTAAGCTCAAAAGTGCCCTTTGTTGTTTTTACTGATGCTGATTTCACTTATCCTGCTGAGTATGTTCCGAAAATGGTTGAGATTTTAGAGCAAAACCCTGACGTGGGCATGGTTATTGGAAACAGGTTTAAAGGCGAAAATAATTTAAGTAAGTCAGTAACAAACCCATTTTACTTAGGTAACAAGATGCTGGCGCTTGCCCAGTTGGTAATGAACGGTGTTAAGCTTAATGATCCTCTGTCTGGTCTGCGTGTTGTTAGAAGTGAAATACTCGAAGGCTGGAGACCCAAGAGCAAAGGCTTCGACGTGGAAGCTGAAATGAACGCGATTGTTGGGCGTAAAGGTTACCGAATTGTTGAAATCCCAGTTGATTACCGGATTAGGCTGGGCGAGAAAAAGCTTAAGCTCCGACATGGCTTGGGGATAATGAAGAGAATTCTCGTCGAAAGTTTAAAATTTTAGCGCGCCAGTGTGTTGCTAATTTAGCTTTTTTGTGTTTAGACTATAGGCAACTCAGATTTCGCGTCCACCGCAATGTGCAGCTTGTAGCCCAACTCGTAAGTTTTGCCGTTCCTGCCCACCCTAGCTTCAGGATCGGCACCTCCGCGACTGTTTTCATGAGGATCGCGTTTGCTGTAGGCTTTGATGAAAGTGGCATCCATAACTATGGTCTTGCCAATAATCAATTCGCCCTTAAGCAGTTCATCGACTAAACTGTTCATTATTCGCTCGAGCCTTTCTACTCCGACGCGATTCCTAAACCTCGTCATCTGTGAAGGATGATACGGCTTCTGCTCAGCTTCAATATCGCAGACCTCTCGCAAATCTTGATCATACCACAGCCGTCCATACAATTCTCTGTCGCTTGGAATCTGCTTAACCCTCTTCACAATCAACGCTTTGAAAATGCCAATCGGCTTCCTAGCAGGCCTGCCAGCGCCTTCCTGATGGTAAGCTTCAGACACAACCGCCTCTATGTCATCCAAGTTCAAACTACGCAAAATGGAGCAAGAACATTCATTCTCCTCCATACTATACTGGTTATTCAATCGAGTAAAAATTGTTTAAACAAGAAAATGTCAATCCAAATAATTTAGCAACGGGCTGATGCGCGTTCCGAAATTGATCAAAAATGGTTTTTATTACTTTTTACTCTGTTAACCTGTACCTAATTCTCTTTGAAGTCCAATTGAATAAAATCTGATAAAGATCACAAAAGGGCGCGCAGTTTGATAGAAAAAGTTCAAAAGAAAAGCATTAACAAAAATGAACATACTCAGGAAAAAAAGAAGGGGGCTGGCTATTTCCACGCCCAGGCCTTGAGACTGTAGTTTCCCTCCTCGTCTGATTCGCGCTCCCAAACCCCGACGATCTTGTTGAGGCTTGCGAGTTTCGTCGAACTTGTCATGAAATAAGCGGCGCCCCTAGCGCTTTGTTTCCAGCCCTTACCAGTAGACCAGCCTATTCCATTTACCTTCACCATTACAACTTCTCCCTCTGCCGTAATTATGGTGGCGTTCCCTTCCACCATCAGTACTCCGTTAGGCATCCACATTAAAACACCAGTGTTCATCACTGTGGCTTCTTTTCCCATAATATTGCCCGACCCAGAATCCGAACCCTCCATTTTTCCTTCAGCAAGAACCCGTATTCCCGTGGTTTTCCCTTTAAATTCACCTATTAATTCACCAATCAATTCACATTCACCTCAAAACAAAGAAATTCGTTCAAATTTATTACAATATGTGACTGAAAGCTAGCAGTCACAACAGCCAACATCGCCCAAGGGAGTGCGAGACTCAAATAATTACGAATTTATCAATTTAGGAACACGCATGCGTATTGAAAGAGCAAGCACCAGGTTATTGTTGTTCTGCTCTTTGCTTCAGCGCCTTATTCATTTCCTCAAATCCCCGCTGGGTATCTCGTAACAAGCTCCGAGCGAAAGGGACGAAGAGACCTGTGAACTTCTCTCGCTGGATAAACTTGACAGAGTTTTCACTTGAAGGCTCAATAATAAGAGCGTGTTCCCCGTCGAACAACCAAGGCAGATAAAGCCGTCCCAGCCAGCGCAGCTCATGGTTTGGGTCAACCTTCAGCACTTTAGGTCGGAACGTCATCCCTTTAGTCCCAGAAGGTTGAATTAACACTTCGAGTCTTGCTCAAACCTTGATTTCTCCGGTTGCCCGCCGAATGAAAGGGTTCCATCCTGGGAAATCCGCAAAATCGGTGATTAACTCCCATAATCGTTTGGCGGAAGAATTAATCAGTATTTCACTTGTGAGTTGCTTCGAGAATACCAAACGAAAACCACCAATTTGTAATATCCAGAGTAATTATATAACCGTAGCTTGCGCAGACATTGTTACCTGATTTGGTCACAGAAGCCTTGGAGCAAACCCTTAACTTCAGGATCTTTTGCAGCTTCTCTTCCCAAATCGGCAAGTTGACCCTCGGTAAGGTATAGCGGCTTTGGAATCAGTTTTCCAGTGTTATCGCAATATCCGAATCTAAGGTTAATTTGGCCTTTATGTTCGTCATCTGTAAATTTCAAGACTTGAATCACTGGTGACCAAGTTTTGTAGTCTACTCTTATTTCGCGGGTTACAACCCCATGCCCGTTTATGTTAAAATCAAAAAACTTACCAACATTAGAATTTCTTGCTGCCATTTTCAAATCCACCAAAAGCACTTCAGTGTCTTAACCTGTTAAGCCTTTCGATTAATCGCACAGTCAATTTTTAATTTACAGTCAACTGAGTTTCCTCGAAATGTCTGCACGCAAAAAGTAAGCTACAGCGATGCCTACTGCCACGAGCGTGTAAGCGAGCAGGATTTCAATCGAAAGGCCAATCGTGGGAACAACCGCAGTAGCATTGAGAAAGCGAAGACTAGATATGAAGGTAGGAAGCCTCGGGAACGCGTACTGAATCGGAAGCGAGCTCGCGGGAGAAGTCGGCAGATAAATCTGAACGGTCTTGTAGATTGACTTGTTTGTGAGGTTATAAATCAGAGCAAGGAATTCGCTTATGATGAAACTTGAGAAGAAAACGGTCGAGGAGAAAATGTATGCAAGCGAAGATCTTCTTATCAGCTCGCCAAGCATGAACGCGAGAGAATAGAAAACTAGAGAAGAGAAGGCCTGGGCTAAGAAGAGTCCGGGAATTAAACCTAAGCTGTTTTGAGCACCGAAAAATGTGAATGCTGAGGCAACGGATAGGAAAATATCAAAGGCAAGTATGGCGAGGAAAAGGATGTACCCTCCTAGAAACTTGCCTGCGAAATAGTCGATTCGTCTCACAGGCTTTGAGAGCAGCAGCTCTGCCGTTCCCTGCTCGTACTCTTCTGACATCGCTCCAGCCGCTATTAGGATTGCCGTGAAGTTCAAGAAGAGCGGTCCAGCGATGAAGACACCCGCGATCCAGATATAGGGGTCAGCAACACTTGAAATTAGGGTGGTGCCCGCAGTGGATAGGGCGTAGTATGGGACTACGCCGAGAAGAATCGTGAAGGCGACTAGTGCTAAGACCTTCTTTCGCGCTATCGCCCGCCTGATCTCGTATTGTGCGAACGTGTAGATTACTTCAGGACGACTCAAAGCTTACCGCCCTCCTTCCCTTGGAGCGCTTCAATGTATGCCCGCTCAAGCATGTTTTCGCCTTGTTTAATCGAGTAGAGTTTGGCACCGGAATTCACGATCAGCTCAGAGATTAAAGGTCTGATATCTTCATTTTGCCCGCGGACCGTGATTTCAACAACACTTAGATCCTCGCTGTTTTTTCTGTCAACAGGATTAATCTCGAAAACCCCCGGTATCTCTTTCAACCGTTGAAGTGTGTCTGGGGGTAGTGGGCTAGTTTCTAGAAGAATAAGCGAGTAGTTTAGCACTTTCTGAATTACTTCATTTACTGATCCCTGAAAGAGGATGTGCCCCCTGTGGACAATTGCGACAGAGGTGCAGAGAGCTTCTACTTCGCTCATAATGTGCGAGGACATGAAGACAGTTCCTTTGCCTTCGGATGCGAATTCTCTGAATAAATCCCTGAAGTGAGCAACCCCCGCAGGATCCAAACCGATCATGGGTTCGTCTAGAACCAGAATTTCAGGTGAGCCGATTAACGCTTGAGCAACGCTGAGCCGCTGAACCATCCCCTTGCTAAGTTTGCCAACCTTCGTATCCGAGTACTCATGCAATCCGACTAACTCAAGAACTCTGCTGATTTCGTCACGTCGAAATTGCATGTTTGCAAAGCCAGGGAGCTCGTGCGAAATGAGATTAAGAAGTTCGCGGGGCGTAAGGAAGGTCTGTATGTTAGGCAACTCGGGAGAATACGCCACATTCCTTAAGGCTTCTACATGCTTTAAGATCGGGTCATAACCGTTAATTTTGACGTAGCCCGAAGTTGTTCGGATAAGACCCAACATAAGCCTGATGCACGTGGTCTTGCCCGATCCGTTGGGACCAAGAAAACCCACAATCTCTCCTTTCTTGATATTAAAGTTTGCAGGGCCAATCCTTTTCTTGTTGCCGTAGTCCTTAACCGCTTCGTGGAATTCGATTACTACAGGAGAATTAGACTCGTTCGCTTCGACCACAAACATCTCTCTAGGAAACAATCATCGATTCTTGTAAAAGTCGTGTTAGTCGACCCAATAAGAAGGGTTCTTTTCTCTGTCTTTCTCGTTCTCGTCGCCGCTTCTCTGCTGTCCCTCTGTTTCATTATCCGGAGAAGAATTGGGGTCGCTCCTATGCTTCACCCTTTTGAAAACTGCGGGAACAGCGAATGCTATCGCCACAATTACTCCGACACCAAGCATCGAGGCGCCCAATGTGTTTACATTATCTGGCGGATCGGTAAGAGGAAGGTTTGTGGACAAGAGCTTCGCGTTGACCGAGGTCGTTCCGTTTATCATGAATTGGAAGGAATCGACGAGGCCAGAAGGCATGCTTACGATATTGCCGCTGGCGGAGACTGAATTCCCGTTTGTGGAGTTTGTTGCCGATAAAGAGACTTGGTAGTTTGTCGCCTGATAGCTCTCGTTGCCGAAAATGACCTGGCTGCCACCGGCATTGGTGATACTTGCTGAGATTGAGATACCTCTAACTTGATAGGAGAAAGACTGGTTTGTTAGTCCTGGAAGATAGGGGAAGATCTCTGGGAGAGAACTGGAATTCACGTCTTTTGAATAACTGAAATTTAGCATGTTTGAGGAGAGCGCCACCGTGAGCGCGACAAATCCACTTTGTCCTGTGGACTGTGCAGATTCTGTTACATTAACGGTCTTCATCGTGGAAGAGCTGCCTTGGCTACCTATCGTAATGCTGTATTGAACATAACCCGAGGTAGGTGTTGCTGCAAAAGCCAAGTTGGGTGCTGCTCCAACCATGAACATTAACATCGCAATTAAAATCAAAGTGAAGAATGAAAAACGCATTTCTGTCACCGTATGTACTCTCGGTTGATAATCATAGCCTTCGGTCGAATAAAAGAATTATGCAAAACACCCTGCAATATCCGTGGAATGGCGCGTCTTCAAGGTTTTCCGTTTTACACTCCTAAATTATTAAAATCCATAAAGTCACTCGCTCTATTCTATTTCTCAAGATGCTTAGAAATTAGAAAATTGGTACGGCTTTGCTTGAAGGATGGTACCATTGCCAAATTAAGGTGGCGACTTTTTTTGAATAGCCATATCGGGGTAGTTTTTTGAATACTTGATCTGATTTCTGGCTGCTTGGTTGAGGCATATCTTCTTTTTTGTCCGAGTTTAATTTAAACTCTGTGGATTCTAACTAAAACTTGTAGATATGTACAACAGAAATACAAAATCATAGGTGTCCAGCGAGGATACCCGCTATAATTGAACCTATGAAAAGCACGATAATGGCGATAACTAAGATTTTTTTAGTTAAAGACTTCATTTGATGCGTCTCTCTCCGAAGTCATGAGCTTGTTCTTACCTTATATTAGCATTTGCCGTTTATCCCTTTGGGTGTGCAGGCTGGTTTGTCCCGAATAATTTAGTAATGCAATAGAGCTCGCATTCTCTAAGCGAGTCCAAGCTTCAAAGCGGTTAGTTCCCGAAGACACAGTACAGCATAACCATCAATCTGCGACATACTTAGGCGACGAAGAATTGTAAATATTTTCACAAGGTTTTTTAGCGTCAAACTTTATGGTTTTGCTGCGGGAGAGGGGAATTGCTATTTTGGATGCTATTCTGCTCCAATTGATGCAATATTTATTGAAGGTACCTCTTCCGAAAAACAAAATTTAGGAGAAAAAAGAAAAATGCAAAAACTAAAAGGAAAAACTATAGCTATAGCAATCGGAATACTTTTAACATTTTCAATGTTGACTTCAATGATGTTAATTCCAAGTGCTAAAGCTCACTCGCCACCGTTTAACATACAAACCTATGCCTTCGTTAACGTTGCACCTGACCCAGCAGGCGTCGGCCAAACGGTTACTGTCGGCTTCTGGATCGACCAGCCGCCACCAACAGCAAACGGACCCTACGGCGACAGATGGCAAAACATAACAGTAAAGGTCACGAAACCTGATGGGAACTCTGAAACGCTAGGACCCTTTGTGACTGACGACACAGGAGGAACAAATACACTTTTCACGCCCAGCGAAGTTGGCAACTACACTTTCCAAATGATATTTCCAGGACAAACGCTATTAGGTTCTAATCCAGCTCCAACAGGAACCAGTAACGCGGTATGGGTAGGAGACTACTATGAACCCAGCACTAGCAATGTGTACACATTAACGGTGCAACAGCAGCCAGCATCAGGTTCTTCTGTAACTCCGCTTCCAACCAACTATTGGCAGACTCCAGTTACTGCTCTTAACGCAAATCTATGGTACACAATTACTGGAAGTTGGCTGGGGTTCGGTGCATCGACGTTCGCGACAACGGGAATGTACAATTTCAGCGGCAACTATAATCCATATACATTAGCGCCAAAAACCGCACACATCATCTGGACAAAACCTGAAGCTTTCGGAGGCTTATTAGGAGGAGAATTTGGCGGAACTGAAACAAGCAACTACTACTCTACATCACAGTATGAGCCAAAGTTTGCGCCAGTAATAATAAACGGCATCCTATACTATACATCGTATCCGGGAAGTTCAAACTACCCGGCAGGTATAGTTGCAGTAAACTTGTATTCAGGACAGACACTTTTCACCATAAACACTACCTTGGCCTTGAGATGCGGTCAAATACTTGACTACCAATCACCGAACCAATACGGAGGCTTCGCATACCTGTGGACAACCGGGACACTCCCAGGAATGACGGGTGTCACTGGAACCCAATGGAACATGTATGATGCCACTACCGGGAACTATGTTTTAAGCGTTGTAAACGGTACATCTATGTCTCTAACAGAAGATTCAGGGGGAGACTTGATCGGCTACTACGTCAACGCCACAGTTGGCTCGCAAATAGTCAACGGCCAGAAGGTCACTAATCCTGCAGGCGGAGTTCTATTGGAAGAATGGAACTCCACAAGATGCGTTATTAATAGCTTCTACGGCGCCTCTGCTGCCGGTTGGGAATGGCGACCTACATTAAATGGCAAGGCCCTCTTCTCAAATGGATTGACGTGGGCAGTTCCGTTACCCACCTCCATAAACGGTGCACCCATTGGGACTCTTGGCCTAAGTTCAATCAACAGCGGCGTAATACTCATGAGCTATTCAAATGCCACCGGCCAGTCTGTCACTTCAGGGCAACCATACTTCCAACCAGGATGGATAGTCTTTGCGGGCTTAAGTTCAAGCACAGGACAACTGCTATGGATAGCGAATCAAACACAGGTAGCGTGGACTAGACCAGTTTACGCGCAAGATGCCGGAAGCGGTGTTTACGTGGTATTCAGTCCAGAGGACGGCAGCTGTGTCGGCTACAGCCTCTTAACTGGAAAACAATTATGGACACTTAGGCTTCCTGTTACGAATTCGTATGATTCTTTCAGCTATCAATACGTTCCCGCGAACGGCGTAATCTATGCATGGGGCTTAGGAGGAGACGTTTGGGCAATCAATGTTGCAACAGGAACACTCTTGTGGCATACAACTACTCTTCAAATAACCGGATCTTCAGGGGCGCAAACTCCATATGGTGTATGGCCTCTTTGGACTTTCACTGACGGTGCAGTCGCTGACGGAGAACTATTCATTCCTGAAGGTCACATGTACAGTCCACCGCTATTCCACGGAGCTCAACAACTAGCCTTGAACATCACTACTGGTCAGTCAATTTGGAGCATTTCAGCCTTTGACGTTACAAGTGCACCTGCCATCGCATACGGCATAGCGACAACAATTAATGCATATGATAACCAGATCTACGCTTGGGGCATGGGACCAAGCAAGACCACCGTTACCGCTCCTAACGTAGGCGTTACCACATCCACACCAATAACCATAACAGGCTCGGTCACAGACATTTCCGCCGGCGCACAGCAACAAGCAGTCGCAGCGAACTTCCCTAACGGGTTGCCCTGCGTTTCTGACGCAAGCATGACCCAGTTTATGGAAGCAGTGTACGAGCAGCAGCCAATGCCCACCAACCTAACAGGCGTTCCGGTCACGCTATACGTCTTGGATTCAAACGGCAACTACAGGTCAATCGGCACCACCACAACCAACGCTCACGGAACCTACGGCTTAACATGGAAACCTGACATACCCGGCAACTACACCGTAACCGCCACATTTGCAGGCACAAACGCATACTACGGATCTTCCGCTTCAACCGCCTTCTACGCAAGCGCTGCAGCACCAACACCCGCACCAACCGCAACACCGCTCAGCTTAGCCTCAACTCAAAACGACATAATGTACGTAGGCATCGCAATCATAATTGTGATAGTCATAATCGGCGCTCTAATACTAGTGACGCTCAACAGAAAAAGACCATAAGCCAAAACAAATCATCTCTCCTTTTTCTATTTTCTGAGAACAAAAATCTGAGACCAAAAAGCCCGTACGACATCTTATTCGCCCTCAAATGTTTTTTGAACCTTTTTTTTGACTATGGTTAAAAAAAAGGTATTTCTAAGGAATCCCGTTTGGTTCTCGACAAAAAAACTGGGAGACAATTGTGGAAAATTTTTAGGCGCTAGTCTGGGTTCAATTTGGAGCTGTGTATGTTGCATAAACCGCCATCAAGTTGGTATCTGAACCACTTGGAGCGATGGGGTCAGGCAAAGCTGGAAAGCTAATTTCATCTTCATACCAGCGGCATGTTGAAGGACCAGCTTCATAATAATAAGTATGTGTTCCAGTACTACACGCAAATCCGATGAAGTATGTTCCGGCAGGTAATGTTACAGGGGTTGTTACATTAGATGTCCACCACTGTAAATTGGAACCTTCCGAAATTTGTTGACCCACTACAACTGGGCTATATGGTACGCCATTACTACTGTTGTAGATAACGCCTTCATAACTTGCCCCGCCAGTTTCATATCCATACCAGCTGATTGAAGTAATTGACTCTGGTTGACTTAGTGTAAACCCGCCAGAAACTTTGACACTTGAATTATAAACCGTCTCAAGAGTTGTGTAAGCTGCGTTGCCAAATGGATTTGTGGGAGAAGGAGTTGGAGAAGGAGTTGGAGTAGGTGTTGCTGTGGGTGTGGGAGTAGGTGTCGAAGTTGGAGTGGGTGATGGAGTTGGTGTAGGTGTTGGTGATGGTGTTGGCGTCGAGGTTGGTGCTAAAGTTGGGGTTGGAGTCGGAGTTAGTTGAGTAGTTAAGATAGCAGGTGTAGCTGAAGGTGACGGTTGAGGAGTTTGGGTGGATGTATCTGTTATGGTTGGGGTCGGCGATGGCCCTGTGGCTACTTCCGTGTTTTGGGTAATTACCCCGATGCTGGCTATAGCCAGGATACCTGATAACACCATAAGGCTAATGGCTGCTATGGTGGAATACTTTTTTCTTAGCATTGTCTTTTGACTTCCCAATTTTTTTGGATGTTATTATTTAGGCTAATTTTTGATGTTTGCTAATTATTCATGGATTATTCTATAAGCATTATGAATCCAAGATCAAGCTTCAGAAAAAGATATTTTGCTTGCTTATGAGCGAAGTTGGAGACGCATTCTTATTGAGTTTCTTAACTGACTGTCATTGAAGAGTCTGGAAAGCCTTTTATAGTATTTTGCAGCAAACCTACTAAGCGGTGGCTTGCATGTATCATTGCGCGGCCATAAAATGAAAGGCTAGGGAATATATATGAAAGTCAAAGTTTGGAAGCTTTTGGGTTTGGCACTTATTGCGATTTTTGCTTTTTCATCGGCCCATTCGGTCTATGGCCTTGGAGTAATCGCCACGATACCGGTGGGTAACCCCGGCACCTATTCTCCTTATGATTATGGCGCAGCTTATGATTCTGTCAAAGGCGAAGTATTCGTTACCAATGAAGGCGTCGCCACGGTCTCGGTTATATCGGACAAGACTAATACTGTGGTCGCAACCGTGCCCGTTAGATTCTCTCCAGGCGCTATAGCTTATGATTCCAGTAAAGGCGAGATGTTCGTAGCCAATGGTGGCCCCAGCACGACTCTCGGTACCGTTTCGGTCATATCGGACAGCACAAATGCTGTGGTTGCAAACGTGACCGTGGGAACCGATCCTGTAGGGATAGCTTACGATTCAAATAAAGGCGAGATTTTCGTAACAAATTCTGGCGACATCCCTCCCGACGTCTCGGTTATATCTGACAGTTCCGATGCCGTGGTTGCAAACATAAGCTTGGGAGTAACCGGGTACAACCCGATCGCAGGCATAGCATATGATTCAAGCAACGGCGAGATATTCGTGGCAATGCAGGGTCTCGACACGGTCTCGGTTATATCGGACAGCGCCAACGCTGTGGTTGCAACCGTGGACTTGCAAAACGGCGTGGGCCGAGGCGTAGCTTATGGCGTAGCTTATGATCTTGGCAAGAGCGAGATATTCGTGACTAATGCCGGCGTCAACGCGGTTTCGGTTATTTCGGCCACTTCTAACTCCGTTGTTGCAAACATAACCGTGGGAAACACTCCTGAAGGCTTAGCTCATGATTCTTACACGGGTCAGATCTTCGTATCCAATACTGTCGATGGCACAGTCTCCATTATATCAGATAGCACCAATGCCGTGGTTGACACCGTCACCGTGGGAAACGGTCCCTTTGGCGTAGCTTACGATTCTGGGAAGGATGAGATATTCGTGACAAATGCTGGCGAGAGCACAGTCTCAGTAATATCTGAAGGTTCTGGTCCGTCTGCTACTACTAGCCCAACTTCGGCTGCTTCTGCAAGCCCAACTGTACCAGAGTTCAGCAGTGCAATGCTCGTTTCAGTAGGGGCTGCAATGGTGGTTGTGACCTTATGTGCGACCGCTATTGGCAGGAAAAAAGTCGCAAATACTCCGAAAGTAACGTAGACGAAACTCTGTCTGATAAAATTGAGGCTGTGAAGTCTAAAAGCTTCCAAACTTTAGTTTTCACAAACATTACCCCTTCCTTGTCCAAAACGGAGATCTCAAAAAGATTTAGAGCTTTAATTCTCTCGCTTGCTTCAAATTTAATTAATTTGCGACCCACAAAAGAGGGGAAAAAATCAGCCCAAACAGCAAACCAGTTGATGGTTTGTTTTGCATAAGAATAGTGGGATGCAAGGTTTTTTAAATGTGGAATGTCAAATCGTAGAATGGTGCAAGTATAAGTGCCATCGGTTAAAAACGTGAAAAAGAAGACTGAGGAAGACGCAAAGAAGGTAGCCGCAGGCGCAAAGAAAGTTGGCGTGAAAGCTGTTGTGGAAGCCAAGAAAGTTGGTAAGGACGCAAAGAAAGTTGGCGGAAAAGTGGCTGCGGAAACAGAAAAAGTAGCTGGAAAGGTAAAGAAGAAACTTTAGATAAGAATAAAGCTTTGCCAGTAATTTTCCCTTTTTCCTTTTATCGCTAAGGAAATGAGCCAAGGGCAGGATTATTATATCAGCAAGCCAGCCGACAAGATGACTTGTAAATGACGGCCGGGGCTAGACCCAACCGGGACGGTTGCAACGAAGGCGCAGTTGCTGTCGGAGATGACGGAAAAACCATGACCGAAACGGAGTTGGCCACGTACACTTCGCCGTTAGCAGCATCACAAGCTACACCTAAGGATCGCTTCCGACACTAACTGTCGTAGTCACATGATTTGTGCTATTCGATATCACTGAAACAGAGCGGGAATACGCGTTAGCCACAAAATCTCGCCTTTTCCAAAATGGTTAGCGACGGATGAAGCTGGAAGTTCCGACAGATACTGTCGCAACAACCTTGTTAGTGTTGTAAGATATAATTGAAATGGAGTTGTCGCTTTAGTTTGCCACAAAGATCTTACCTTTGTTCGAATCATAAATATCCCTGTAACGATGTCGTTCCGACAGTCACTTTTGCGACCCTGGATTAGTTGCTGACGGACAGCACCGAGACCGTGCTAGCGGCGGAGTTGACTACGAATATTTTGCTTTTGGCTGAATCTTAAGCGACACCCCGGTAGGAGCCTCCAACCGTTATCATGGAGGTAACTGAAAACTCGCTGACTTGCCGCATTAATCTGTATTCTTGATTCATAAAAATTATACTTATAGGCAATCTTTCTTTATCAGCAAAACCCTGCCTTGCAATTGTAAGTTGAAGTGGAAGGGAGTTTGGCTGAAATGAGAACTCTGAAGTCTACGAGTGAAATTCGAGCGTTTCTACTTAAGGCTAAGATGGATTTTGAGTCGGTGGAGAATAAGGCGTTGAACGATTATTTGCCGAAAGTTTTTCTCAGCTGCCCATTTACGGGCGAGTTGTGCACGGCAAAACAATGCGTTGAATGTGAGTGCTCAAAAAAGCTAAAGTAAATGAAGCCAAAACGGAAAGCTAAAACCTGAGCCAATTCGTGGAAAAGGTTTGGGCTAAAATAATCAAGGGGTTCCAGGCGCGCCGGAAAATGTGGCCGCCGCCCCAACTCTTTTCCATGTTGGCTTAGGGGAGATTTAAGGAGATTTTGGGAGAATTTGGGAGATTTGGGGAGATTTTGGGAGATTTTTAGACGCAACCTGCAGCCCATCCAAGCTCTGTTGCAAGAAAGCAGCCCATTTCACAAAGAACAATTTCTCCGCCTTCCCCGCAGCCCTTTCAGACCTAAACAGTCATTTTTTGGCGGCCAGCGCGCGTCTTTGGAGGAGTGCGTTTACGGCGTCTATGAGGGCTTCGCAGGCGAACCAGCGGTCTTCGCGGGAGCCGTCGGTTTCGAGGATTTCAATGTTTTTCTGGCTGTCACGCAGCTGCTCGGTGACTGGCTGCCGCTTTGCTTCGTACTCGCCTCGGAGCCGCTGTTGGGCTTCGGTGAAGTCAAGCATGGCTAATTCAAGCTCTCGCTGCGCGGTGGTCAGTTCCTGGGTTGTCTCGATCTCTTTCTGTTCCCTGTCCTTCTTGGAGACGCCCCGCAGGAGACCGGTTTTCATATGGACAATCTCGTCCAGCTCTTTTTTGAGGTCGTCAATGTTGCTGTACAGATGCTTGGTTACGCGGTTTTTCTGCACTTTAATCTCCCTTATCTTAGCTGCGTATTCGGCGTTGATTCGTTCAAGAAGATTCCTGCTGCTCGCCAGGTTCTGGGCGGCCTCATCGATCGAAGCCTCCTTACGACGCCTTTCCTCAAGCTCAACCTTGACAGCGGAAAGTATCTGCAAACGCTCCGCCACGAATTCGTCATCCGTAGCCACGTTCGGATTCGATTCAAACTCGGACAAAACCTCTTCAAGATCCAGCAGCCAACGGTCGAAATGCTCACAAAAAGGGGAAGAACCAAACTTCTGGCTTCCCAGAGTACGCAGATGCTGAAGGGTTTTGTCGGAAACCTCCCTAGCGGAGGCAACATGCTTCTCCTCCGGCGCGGAATCGCCAGCAGATCGGTGACTGCCTCCCCTATCTTTCTCCCTGCCATACGGCGGCTTGTACCCTCGACCAGAGGTGCGAGGCGACTTCGTAGGTGACCCGGATCCCATGAACAAAATCTATCACGCATTAAGTATTTTAAGAAAACGTCTAATTTCCGTTGAACCGCACATATCCTAACAATTAGCATGAAAAGTCTTTTATTGAAAACCAGAATACAAATTCGTGGGTGCAGTTATGAAAAGTCTGGTTGTGTATTATTCTAGGACCGGTAACGCCAAATTCGTTGCTGAAACAGTCGCGGCTGAGCTTGGATCTGACATCGAAGAAGTCGTGGACCTGAAGAAACGCGGGGGCAAGCTGGGTTGGGTGTCGGCGGGTCGCGACGCGTCAGGTGGAAAGTGTACTCAGATCGCTCCAACAACCAAAGATCCTAAAGATTATGATCTTGTCATCGTTGGGACTCCAGTTTGGGCTTGGGGTCCAAGCTGCGCAATAAGAACCTACTTGGGCAATCATGACCTTTCGGGGAAAAGGGTGGCCCTGTTCTTTACGCTTGACAATAATCTGCGTCAAGCAGTGGAGAGAACCAAGGCTCTGATGCCTAATTCACTGTTTGCAGGCGAACTCGCCTTGAAGAAAGCTTTAGAAAACAAGGAAGAAACCGAAGAGGAAATTGCCGCCTGGTGCAACACCCTAAAAACAGCTCAGCCATGATTCTTCTACATAAGGCAGCGCCAAGTTAACGCTCATGGCTGTTCCCAAATCATTTTGCTCATGTATCCGATACTTCTCGCTTATTGATTGTTTATGTATACGGTTGCATGAACCATTTGAAGCCTGGTCGCAATTTATGATTCTCCCCAATCTCTTCTCAGGAAAGTTAACCTTATCAAGCAGGAGAACAATTAATTATTGACCATCTATGAAAGCGTACATGACTCTTTCCTGCAAAAAGGGTGCTTTTAACACGGTCTTGGATGATTTAATAAAATTGAATCTTTCCAAGAAAGACGTCTTCTTACTTTTTGGTCCAGTTGACATTCTCGTCCAATTGCGCTTCAAAGACATTGACGAATTCATCAATAAATGGTTCAACCCAATTAGAACGATAACTCCTCAAGAACCGATGATTGAGAAAACGCAAACTCTTATCGTCATTTCAGAAGGCAAACCATTCACTGAGGAGCCATATGCTTTCCTGTTCCTCAACACTCAGCCCAGGAACCTTGAACAGGTCCAACGAGAGCTTCAAAGGATCCCTAACGTTCTGTCGGCTGACACGGTCTTCGGACCCTATGACGTTATATGCGCTATTAGAGCAAACGACAAGGAAGACCTAAAAAGAGTTATTTCTCAAATACAAAATGAAGTCTCAAATATCCAGGGAACAGTAACCGCAATCGTCGCTTCGCTATACTAAGCTCTACGACTTTTTCAGCCCACACTCCAACAAAAAGGCAGGCTAACTTACTACGAACTAATAAATCAGGACCACACATGCGCGCATATTTGCATTCTAAAAAACAAAAAAAAAGGGAGATAGAGATTATTTTGCGTAAGCCTCGACGATATCGCGTGCTGTTATAATTCCTACGAACTTGTCGTCTTTGACGATTGGCAATCTCCTAATGTGCTTTAACGCCATTGTTGCAGCAGCTCTGTGAACGCTTGTGCCGGCAGGAATCGTGATTAGAGGTCGGGAGCATTCTGGTCCTACCTGTACAAACAACGCTCTTCCTTTGGCCAAGAAAGATGTGAGCAAATCCCGTTCAGTGAAAATCCCATATGGCTCTCCTTTCTGGGTAATTATGACGCTGCCGATGCGCTGTCTACCCATCATGCCGCCTATGCTGATAACGGATGTTTCTTCGGGAGCAGTGACAAGTTCTCTGGTCATGAAGTCATCAACTTTGGCCTCGGTTTCAGGTACCTCAGGCAAACTCTTGATTAGATCCGAAGCAGTTATGATTCCTACAAGAGTTCCAGCGTCAAACACCGCAAGTCTACTTTTCTTATTAATCATCAGCTGGGCAACTTCTTTTATCTGAGCCGTGACGGAAACACCAGATAGTGGATATGACATCACATCCTCCACTTTTTCATCCCTTAGAAACAGGCCAAGCGCTAGAACCTTACTTAACAAATCGCGTTCAGTAACTATCCCTACAGGCGTTCGGTACTTCTCCACAATTAGACTGCCAACATGCTTTTCACCCATGACACGAGCCGCTTCATTGAGCAGAGTTTCTGGAGTTGTGGTCACGACATTTTGGCTCATTAACTCCTTCGCCATTCGATAACGCGGCAAGTTCCGCTTATACTGCTCATAGGCATTATCGACTACACCCGGCAACGTCCTTCTGGATTCTTCTTGAGGTGTCGCCAAAAAAATCCCTCAAGATAAAGAATGGACGAAAGGCCTAATTAAGCTTCCACATAACATTATCATGCTGACTTGAAATGCACAATTGAAATTACAATCCGATGAAGAATGCTGTCTGATTTCAAAAGAACATGCCTATACGAAAAATCAGACTTTTTTTGGTCGTCATCCTCGACGATGAAAGCGAGAGTGCATTTCCTTTTCTGATATCTGAGATTTTAGTCTCTTTTCATGTAGTCAAGAATGGTGTGCCTCGTCAAGAACATCAAGTAGGTTGCCGCATAAAACATGCAGAAAAACTCTATTGAAGAAGTTACACGATTAACCTCTATGCCATAAAAGGCTCCTGAAATGTTTACGTTGTAGAAAACAAGTAGCCCAAGAAAAACTGCACCTGCTAAGCATGACAGCCCAATTCCGTGAAACAAGATTCTTAAAACTATCCCAATTTTCATGATTTGTCCACATCCAGTTTCATAATCGTAACTGCCGGTTTCTCATCCGGAGTCAAGGCCGCAATTGCTGCTATCACTTCCTTTCTCGAAGAGCCTTGCCTCCAAAAAACAATTGCACTATTTACTATAAAACCCTTGCATTATCGGTAATCTTGACTAACTCTTCATCACAACCCCTTTCACCTGAAACGCATCATTGTTAGACAAATGGTTCATAACTCAAGGCGCCTTGGAACCTTTAGAAACAATATTTTGGGGATGTTTTTGGTTTTCCACCTGCAATATTTATCTAAAAGAACGCTGAATGTTAAGGCTGGAGACTTTAATGGCGCTAGATAAGTTGGGTTCTTCTTTAACCGATGCTATAAAGAAACTGTTTAAAGCTGGTATAGTGGACGAAGCTACAGTGAAAGAACTCGTCCGCGACATACAGCGGGCGCTGCTTCAAGCAGACGTCAACGTCCAACTTGTCCTAGACATCTCCAAGCGCATAGAGGAACGCGCCCTAAAAGAGAAAGTTCCTCCCGGCATCTCAAGACGCGAGCACGTCATAAAAGTAGTCTATGAAGAGCTCACCCGTTTCGTGGGCGACAAGCCTGTACCAATCAAAATGGAGCCAGGTAAAAGAAAAATCATCATGCTTGTCGGCATCCAAGGCTCAGGCAAAACCACGCAAGCATCCAAACTGGCAAGGTACTACCAGAAGAGAGGCTTAAAGCCCGCGCTGATCTGCGCTGACACTTATCGTCCAGGCGCATTTGCTCAACTTCAGCAACTAGCAAACAGAATAAACATGCCTATTTACGGAGACATCAAATGCAAAGACCCAGTGAAAGTTGTCCGGGAAGGCTTAAAACAATTCATAGGTAAAGACCTCATAATCGTCGATACCGCAGGTAGGCACAAGGAGGAGAAAGACCTGATTAAAGAAATGAAGGATCTTGAGAAGAGCATCAAGCCCGACGAGGTCATAATGGTTATCGATGGAACAATCGGTCAGCAAGCACTCATTCAAGCAAAAACATTTCACGAAGCAACACCCATAGGCGCAATCATAGTGACAAAGCTTGACGGCTCCTCGCGTGGCGGCGGTGCATTGTCAGCGGTTGCTGCAACAGGCGCCCCCATAAAGTTTATCGGTACAGGCGAAAAAATCGAAGACATTGAGCCTTTTATTCCCTCACGTTTCGTCGGTAGACTCTTAGGCATGGGCGACTTAGAAACGCTTCTGGAAAAGGTACACGACGCCGAGATCAAAGTTCCAGAGAAGAAAGCTAAAGAAATCCTCAGCGGCAAATTCACCTTGACAGACATGTACGAGCAGTTCCAAGCAGTTAAAAAAATGGGGCCGTTCAGCAAAGTTCTTAAAATGCTGCCGGGCATGTCATCTGCTAACGTGCCGCAAGAAATGCTCAACTCGGCTGAGGGCCGCCTTGACAAATGGGGCGTTATAATTCAATCCATGACGCCTGAAGAAAGGGAAAACCCAAAACTGCTTAGCTCCTCAAGGGCAAGACGGGTGGCGCGCGGTTCGGGAACAGCTGAAAAAGACGTCAAAGATCTGCTCAAACAGTACGTTATGATGCGCAAAATGCTAAAGATGATGAAACGCAAGAAAAAACTGCCCTTTGGGCTCGGCGGGAAAGGCGGCATGCCGGCTAACTTTCCAGTAGGCTAAGCGACATGGATGTTCTGGAAAAAGCGCTTGAACTTCTCAGCAAATATCCTCTTTGCGATCACTGTCTTGGCAGGCAATTCGCTTTGCTGGGGTATTGCATGGAAAACAACATTCGGGGTAGGGCGTTAAAAGTCACCTTAACGCTGCAAGCTAATGACCTTGCGAGAGAAGGCAACCCCAACGGCGTTCGGCAGCTTAAACTTTTGGCGGCCAATGGCTTTTCAAAAGAAGCTCAAGAAACCCTAAAGCATCTTAAAAAACGCGTCGCTAAAGTCTCCGATGAACCGAAGTGTTATCTCTGTGAAGGCAAATTCAAGCTTGTTGACAAGTTAACCGAGAAATCTGCAGCCGCCCTGCAGGGCTACGAATTTGCTACATACCTTGTGGGTATCGAGTTGCCTGTTAAGGTTGAGGAACGCGAAGACGAGTTTAAGGCTTCATTAAACCTTGGCTACAGCGAAAGTATCAAGCATGAATTCGGACGACTATTCGGCAAAGCCCTTGGTGTGTGCTCAGGCAAAGAGGCAGATTACTTAAAGCCTGACATAGTCGCAGTTATCAACCCTTTCCTTGAAAAAATTAGCATTCAAGTTAATCCTCTTTTCGTCGCTGGCAGATACCGTAAACTCGTAAGGGACATTCCGCAGTCGAAATGGTTCTGTTCAAGTTGCCGTGGAAAGGGGTGCCCGAAGTGCGGGGGAACCGGCAAACTGTATCCTGAATCGGTCGAGGAGTTGTCTTCCAAGCCACTGCTGGAAGCAGCTCAGGGTGAAAAAACCGCGTTTCATGCTTCTGGTCGCGAGGACATTGATGCTAGGATGCTGGGAAATGGACGCCCATTCGTTATCGAGATTTCAAGGCCAAAGAAACGGTTTATTGACTTGAAGGACATGGAAGCCAAAATCAACGAGGGCGCAACAGGGAAGGTTCAGGTTTCACGGTTACGTTTTGTCAACAAAGACGTGGTTAGGCGTCTCAAAAAAGGTGAGGGTTCGCAAAAAAAGTATCGACTACTGGCTGAGTTTGAAAAAGAGGTTTCTGAAGAGGATTTGTGCATATTGGAAGAAAAGCTCAGCGGTGTCTTGATCAGGCAGCAGACGCCGCTTCGTGTTGTGCATAGAAGGGCGGATTTGATCCGAGAAAGGTACATATATAAGCTTAAAGTTAAGAAGGTGTCGCTTAAGAGGTCTCTGATGGAAATTCAATGTCAAGGCGGCCTCTACGTTAAAGAGTTGGTGTCTGGAGATGAAGGAAGAACAAACCCGAATGTTTCGGATCTGCTTGGAAACAGAGCGAAGACGCTTAAGCTTGACGTTTTAAGAGTTATGACGGATAATTAGCAAGGTGAAATTTGAATGAGAGGTTCAAAAGGTTATTACGCTGGCACCCGCAGCCTGCTGAAAAAGCCAAATAGGGAAAAAGGAAAACCGAAAATCAGAAAGATTCTCCAAGCCTACCCGGCTGGTTCTCAAGTGATAATAAAGATGGATTCCAGTACACAGAAGAGTATGCCGCATAAACGTTTCCACGGGAAAATAGGAACGGTTAAAGAAAAACGTGGCCGTGGGTATGTAGTTGTTGTGCCTCAAGGCAACAGCATCAAAGAAATAATCGTTCGCAGTGAACATTTAGAACCGTATATGGGCAGTGGAACAGAATGAGCAAAAGAGAAGTGAGCGAAAGCCGCTTGACGTTGCCGCAAGTGAAGAAACTTTTAGAAACCATAGGCGAAGAAAACTTGGATCAGTTTCAACGTCGAACGCTGGATTATGCGAACAAGTTCTCTAAGGTTGATCCTGTGAAGGCGGAAGAGCTCTTGCAGGTGCTTGTAAAGGAATACGAAATTGACGAGGCTGAGGCGATACAAATCATAAATTGCATGCCTGAATCAGTTGACGAATTACGTGTTTTCTTAGCTGGTGGCCGGAAGATTATAGAGACCACAAAACTACGGGCAATCGTTGAACTTTTGAGTGAGAATAGGATTTTGAAGTAGCCTAGACGGCTAAGTATTTTTAAGCAGTAAGCACAATAAACTAATGGACTTAGTGACTACTAATGGAAAAGCGGTATGAAGAGTACGCTTACGTACTAGATTTCTTGTCACATGGTAAGCCTGGGTTCCGTCCAACTGGGCGAGCAGGCTACAGGGCAGGAGCATTAATCCAGTCTGTTGGGGAAGAATTCTTTACCCTTTTGGAGGCTTTGGTAAAGGAGGGTTTAATGTTGAAGCCAGGTGACCGAGTGTACGTAGGAAAAGATTCACGCTCGGAGGTTACATACATTATAGGACGCGTTAGTTTCGATGAATTGACCGCATCAGCCAAAGCGGAGCTTCCAAGTGTGATAAATCGCATTGTCCTGAACAGAGAGAAATGGTTTGTGAACTTCTTCAATACCGCGCGAGCAGTTACCCCTCGCATGCATGCTTTGGAACTTGTTCCTGGCATCGGCAAAAAGTACATGTGGCAAGTCATAAACGAACGAACCCGAAAGCCCTTCGAAAGTTTTGAAGACTTGCAGAAGCGAACTGAGCTGCCTAATCCTGTTAAATTGATTACTAAACGGGTTATGGAAGAACTTGAAGGTGACAGCAAGTATCGATTGTTCACGCGGGCGCAGTAAGGCATAGCGGATGAGTCTTGAAGAAACGAAGCGGTTGCTTCGAACCTATCGAATCTCCCCGAACAAACTTCTGGGACAAAATTTCATGGTTGAGCCCTCTATCTACAGCAAGCTGTGCGCTTATGCCTCGCTTGACTTTTCGGATGTGGTGTTGGATGCTGGAGCGGGCTTCGGTTCCTTAAGCCTTTTTCTCGCTGATAAGTGCAAGGCTGTAATTGCAGTCGAAAAAGACCCGCAAGTTGCATCGGCGCTTCGTGATCGGGTCAAAGGCATTGGAAATGTGACAGTTTTAGAAGGAGATGTGTTGAAGGTTGTGTTGCCTGAATTTAATAAAGTCGTGGCGATCCCCCCTTATTGTATTTCCACTCATCTTGTAGCATGGCTTGTTGAACGCAAAATGGATTGCGCTGTGATTATTGTTCAAAAAGAATTCGCCAAGAAACTTAACGCTGCGCCAGGGAGCGGGGATTATGGCTGGTTAACTGTCCAGATGTTCTTGCACGCAGAGGTTCAACTCTTTGACTCGGTTCCTAAAGGAATGTTTTTCCCTGAGCCGAAAGTTGATTCAGTAATCGTTCGCATTAAGCCTTGGAACAAAAGACGTTTTGAATTGATGGACGAAAAGTTTTTCACGCAAGTTACTAAGTGGCTTTTTACTCAGCGTAACAAAAAGTTAAGTAAAGCACTTGCACCGTTTTTGAAGACTAACCTGCACCTAAGTAGACAAGAGGCGGAAAAGATAGCTGCTGCAATACCGTTTCATGATAAACGCCCAAGAGAGCTGACCCCTGAACAGTTTGGAGAATTAGCAAATGAAATCCGCCATTAAGAGAACGCACTTCAACAGACACATTTTTGATATCTCGGAAAACGTTTACGAGCCAGCTGAGGACTCTTTTCTTTTTGCTGAAAATTTGGAAGTGAAAAAAGGCGAGCAAGTGCTCGATGTTGGTACTGGCTGTGGCATCCTTGGTATATTGGCGGCAGAAAAAGGTGCTGCAGTCCTCGCTGTTGACCCAAATCCCTATGCCATTCGTTGCGCAAGAGAAAATTCAAAGCTTAACAATGTGGACGGCAAGATGGCTTTCCTCCAAGCTGACCTTTTTACGGCTTTGAATGAGAAAGTGAGGTTTGATTTGATCCTCTTTAACGCACCGTATCTTCCGGCAGATTCGCAGGAAGCTGAAACTTGGATTGGACGCTCATGGGCTGGAGGCGCTAACGGACGCCAAGTTATCGACCGCTTTATTTTTCAAGTTCAACCACACCTGAAAACCGGCGGTCGGGTTCTTTTAATGCAATCGTCGCTTGCTAACGTTGAAGAGACAATTTGTAAATTTGGTGTGCATCAGCTGGCGGCCAGAGTTAAGGCGGAACGTAAACTTCCGTTCTTTGAGACTTTGGCTCTTATCGAAGCCAAGACTTAACCCTTACGCATTTGTTAGTCTGTGAAAAGCAAATAAAGGGTGTTGTGCATTGGTTATTTCGGTGATTGCAATATGACGATTTGGTTTTACGTTAAAACAAGCGATGATCCAAAAGTTGTCGGAGAAGTTGTATGCGCCTTTAATTTTGAGCAAGGCGAACATCCCCAGGACCAGTATTCTTGGCTTTTGGAGCCTGGCAGAGATGAGCCTGGCTACTGGGAAATCAGAGGAAAATACGCAGTTCTAAAAGACCTCACCGAAATCGGCATCGTTTACAGAATCGGCGATAGCATAGTTTTCGCGGAAATTGAGGATTACTTAGCACCTGATTTTCTAGATCCTCTGATAACAAAATACGGTTTTGATAACGTGAAGTGGATCGTCGTTCCGGGAAGACGTTAAAACCACTTCTCACATTTTTTGCTTCAAATCGCGCGCAATTGCTTTGCCACCAAGAGAGCGGCTGCTCGAGCGATTATTGAGACACCTACTAGTATGATTATTGCCGCCCAGAATTGAAACCACATGTTTAGTTGCTGACTTTGGGCTAACGTGCTTTTCATATTTGCAAGGTTGCTTAACATATAGGCGGCGCCGAACCAGAAAACCACGCTTCCGACGGTTTGAGCTGTTCTTCTTATTCGAGACCCATTCGCAAGATGCATTGCTAAGACCAGGATTTCCAAGACCCCGATGCCTAACGCGAATTGAAAAACAGCCGAATAAACTCCAGTGTAGGCTGCGGGCATGGCTGGTGCCGGCAATTGAATTGTGGTGTTTGCAACGCGGGCGATTATGAAATCGTTACCGAAGTCTTTTATTTTTGGCCAAAGATTTTGGTTTATTACAAAAACAATTCCGATCAAAATGAAGAATAAACCGGTGGAAACCGCAACTATTAATCTTTCCCCGAATAGTCTGCGACCCGAATAACCTGAAGTTTTTTCATTCATTTTTTGTCCCGTTTATTATTTCTGCTATTTTGGATTTAACTTTTGTTTTTTCCAATTCGGAAAGAGTGAATGTTTTATATACTATAACATTCTAAATGAAAAATACTGAGTGATTCCTATGTCGTATTGCCCAAAATGCGGTAATAAGGTGGACGAAACAATGGCTTTCTGCCCCCGATGCGGCGCTTCATTAAAGGCGGCCACCACATCGCAAGCTGATCAAACAACGCAAGGATACGGATATCGATATGAGCGGCACGAGAAAGATAACGAGAAAGCTGAAAAACATGGCGAAAAACACGAGAAGGCTGGAGGAGGCTACGGGTTCTTAGTTGCCGGTATCTTGATAGTCTTGTTAGGTTCGCTTGCATACATAAATGCTACCACCAACGTGTTCAGCGGCCTTAGTGGTCCAGTTGCCTCGGCGATTGTTTTAGTTGCAATTGGCATTCTAATATTGCTCGCAGGTCTCTACTACTATTCGAGAAGTAGACGTAGAAATCCAGCTCCTACTTAAAGTTGCCAACCAAAAAGCAACCTGTAAAGCCTATGTTCGACAATCGTTGAAAGTCTTCGTCTTCCCAACACCCGAAAATAGTTCTTCCCAGCAGCCTCTATAAGGTCGCCGATGTCGTAGCGGGGTAGCATGGTTGATGAAATGATCAGCCGACCCCATTCGCCTCTTTTGAGCTCATGAAGCATTTTAGTTCCTTTTTTGGTCTGAACCTCGAAGAGGTAAGTGTCATAGTTTGGTGTTACATAAGGCAGATCATCAAGTTGCTGACCAAAAACGCCTTCTGTTGCCGTGTACATTTCCACTATGGGTGCTAATCCGAAATATTTTCTAAGCAAAGGAGCGTACTTGAATTGAATTTTTGGTACGCTAGTGCAAAACAACGCCTTGAACTTCCATAAGTCTCCTGGCATTTTCTCGTGTTTCTTCTTGACGTACCTGGCGAAGGCCAAGATTACCGGCGTTACACCCATGGTCGCAGTAACATTATGGTCTAACGCTTTTTGATAGGCTAACTCGAATCTTCTCTCCCAATCAGCTTTGCCTATTCCAGAGCCAAGCTGGTCAATCTCTTCTTGACGTGGGAGCAAGCTCACGCGATCAAACATCGGGTTTACTTTAGCGTAGGTTCCTGAACTGTAACCGTATGTCTCTTCCCTGTCTTGCGTTGTCATTCTGTGAACGCTAGAAGGAAAATTCAGGTTTAAAATGTCCCCGCTAAAGACGTCGAAATTCTCTGTTCTTACTGCATTATGCACTAGCGCTCTGGCTCCACAGGAAAATATTTGTTTTAGGTGAGTTTTGGTGGCGGGTAGGACTTTGGATGCCCCTGTTGAACCCCTAGTCATCACCCAGCATTCAGGCGACTCAGACAGGAGCGTTTGATATTTTCCTTCTCTGACTTTGGCTATGTAAGGCAATAGTTCTTGGTAATTCACTATGGGAAAACTTGATTGGTACTGAGTGATTCCGCTAATTTCGTTGGCTTGAAAAATGGCTCCATACTCGGTCTTGCCATATTCTTTCAGAAGCGTCAGAAGGACTTTTTCTTGGGCTTCTTGTGGGTTTTTCAGCGATTCGTACCACGGACCAATTATTGTCTGAAGGAGACTAAGACCGCTTTCGTCAATAGACATTGTCTGCTGCCTTTACTCAGAATATTTTTGTCTCCTCATATTTGTGATTTTTGTAAGTTTCTAAATTGGAAAAAGTCATCGGTTTCAGGCGGGTTATTTGATTCCAAACGAGAACGCTTGGGACTTTGCCTTTAGGCCTATTCCTGTCAGTCTAAGCTTACAAAGACTTGTACAATCCGTTGGGTGATCACTTATTGCTTGTCGTATTTTTCCACTTCATTGTTTATAATGGTTAAGTCGACACATGCTTGCTTGAACATTTGTATTGTATCAGCATCGGCATGGTAGCGTTTTTCGCAAACAACCCGTTTTATGCCTGCGTTAATTATAATCATGGCGCAGGTTCGACATGGCGTCATTTTGCAGAAAAGTGTTGCTCCTTCAAGAGGTATCCCAAACCGTGCTGCTTGAATGATTGCGTTTTGCTCCGCGTGAAGCGTGCGAACACAGTGTTGGGTAACATTGTCGTTGCTGTCGAAGACTTTACGCATGTCATGGCCTATTTCGTCGCAATGGGGCAAACCAGCAGGAGCACCGACGTACCCAGTGGTCATGATTCGTTTGTCTTTAACTATTACGCAACCGCTTCTTCCGCGGTCGCATGTTGCACGTCTAGCGACGGCTTCGCATAAGTCTAAAAAATATCTATCCCAATTAGGTCTTGAATTGCTCTCCAACTTTTTAGCCTCAAGCAGTTTTAGACAAATATCTCCTCATAACGAATTAATAAATTATCTGACATTAAACCGTTAGTTTTTGGTAAATGTGGATTTCCCTGCCAACCTTATGGCGGTCGTCAACCTCAACCAAAGAATCAAGTTCCGACAACTCTTCAACTCCTTCCAGCTTCTCTGAAAACATTTCTTTAGCAAATGGCCGCACTCTCTTAAATCCAACGTCCTTAAGTCTCTCGTCTATAGGCATCGTCACAGCTTGCCCGGAACGGGTTACAATATAAGGCGTCACAAGCACCAATCGCCCACCTGTTTTCAGCACTCGATAAGCTTCCTCCGCAAAGCCAAAATATAGGGGCTCAAGCTTTTGAATAATTTTTAAAGCGTAGGGCCCAGTTGGTACTTGTCGCAAGGCTGGACCTAAATCAGGCTCTGTCACTATGCAATCCACAGTCTCCTGCCCAATTTTCAGAGCCAACTTGCTTACGTCTCCCTGCAAGACCCTAAAGTCTGCGCCTTCAATGTTGTACTCTCTCTGCAGCCACTCAAGATTCTCGCTAGTCGCTTTTACGCACCACGAATTGGCATCGACACCAACGACTGCAGCCTTCGTTAGGAGCGCTTCTTGAAGAATTGTGCCTACGCCGCAGAATGGGTCAAGCAAAACTTTCTTTGACGTGCAGGCGGACAAGTTAACCATTATTCGGGCTAATCTTGGAGGCATCGCAAAGATTCTTCTCTGGTTAGGCTTGTAAATATCTCTTTTTTGGAACTCGAAGGGGTTGTGAACGGAGACCGTTGTTCCCACCCAAGTTTGCTCTCTGCCTACGCACAATAACACTTCTGCTTGGTTTTCAACCAGCTTTTTCTTTAGAACTTCAACATGACTTAGTTGCGGTAACCTTCTATCTTTCGAAAAACCCATGAACCTTGATTTCTTGCCACAACTGGCCAGTTCATCCTTCACGGTGCTTCCGATAAACCGCTGGATAACTCCAGATTGGGGGCGGAGGGTTTTGTCAGAGGCGTAGACGCTAACTCCGAAAAACACCTTCCTGGAAGACTTTGCCATTGCATCAACCAGACCGCTTGAGCCCAGCGCAGCGGCTATCTGTGACTGGGTTTGCTTGTTTCTTTCACAAAAAGCTTGCTTTGCAATCTGCGTTTCAAACTCTGTTTTTGCCAGGCCGATTTTTATTGTTCCGCCTAAATCTTCTATGGCTATGCTGATTTCTGGTTTTAGGTCGAGTGCAAAAAACTCTTTCGAAAAAAAATGTACATCAAACTTTATTTCTTTGGCATTAAGGTAAGCGAGAATCTCCGCTAGTGAAAGTTTCCAGTTTTTTCCGGAGATAAATAGTCTTGTTAGCATTCGTTAATGAAAAAGTTAACTAAGTATATAAGAAATGGCGCGCTTTTTGTCAAGAAAGCCTTTCTAATGTAAATGATTATGCGTTAATATTAACGGAATTGTTAAGCTCGGATTTGCAAATCGTTTAAATACCGCTGGGAGCGTTAGCTAAAAAGGGATACTTTCATGCATGCGCGAAATTACAGGCACGTGAAGAACCGAGCGTACACACGAAAAGAATACGCTAGAGGTTTTCCGCCACCAAAAATAGTGAAATTCACCATGGGTGATACTAAGGCAACCTTTGAAATCCAGGGTCAGCTTATCGCTACGGAACGAGCTCAGATACGCCATAGTGCTTTGGAAGCAGCGCGCGTGGCTACAAACCGCGTCTTAATGGATAAACTCATAAATGATTACCTCATGGTTGTTCATCCATATCCGCACATCATCCTGAGAGAAAACAAGATGATTTTCGGCGCTCACGCTGACCGACTCCAGCAGGGAATGAGACGTTCCTTCGGAACAGCGATTGGCACTGCGGCAAAGGTAGAGGTGGGGCAACCCATTATTACCGTCAAAGTGAAAGCTGGAGCTGAGGAAACAGCCAAAGAATCCCTTAAAAGAGGCAGCGCAAAACTTCCCATCCCTTGCAAGATAGTCATCTCCAAGATTGAAGCTTCTCCAGATGTAACTGAGAAGGAACAACCGGAGACGGAGACGCCTTGAGCGCAAAAGGGAAAGAACTGGTTTTATGGTTTGATGATGTAAGAAATACTGATGTTCATCTTGTTGGCGGAAAAAACGCCAGCCTCGGCGAAATGATTAGTGTAGGATTGCCTGTTCCTCCCGGTTTTGCGGTAACAGCTTATTCTTATGAAAAGTATATTCAAGAAAAGAACATAGCTGAGGAAATTTACAAAATAATAAATGAAACCGTTACAAACCCGAATGACCCCAAACAGTACGATGTAGCATCCAAAAAAATACGGGAACTTATCGAAAAAACTCCAATGCCTAAAGATATCGAAAATGCTATACGATCCGCCTATAAACAATTAAACCAGCGGCTCGAGCTGAAAGATGTTTTTGTTGCGGTACGGTCAAGCGCTACAGCCGAAGATTTGCCTGACGCGTCCTTTGCAGGTCAGCAGGAAACTTTCCTGAACGTTAAGGGACCCGATGACCTTATAGGCAAAGTAGTGAAGTGCTGGTCAAGTCTGTTTACGCCAAGAGCTATCTTTTATCGAACCGAGAAAGGCTTTGCGCATGAGAAAGTCTTCATAAGTGTTGGGGTTCAAAAAATGGTCAATTCTGGCTGTGCCGGCGTCATGTTTACCATAAACCCTGTTACCGGAGATCAAAATGAAATTGTTATTGAGGGTAACTATGGTTTAGGGGAAACAGTAGTTTCAGGCGTAGTTAACCCAGACGACTTTGTTATTGATAAGGCTACGTTGAAGATTAAGGATAGAAGAATTGCCCGTAAAACAATTGAATACATTCGTGATCCAACGACAGGTAAAACGGTGCACTTAGACGTGCCAGTGGATAAGCAGAAAGTTACCTGCATAACCGATGAAGAAATCTCAACGCTTGCAAAACTCGCAAAGCGGATTGAAGGTCATTATGGAAAACCCATGGATATTGAATGGGCAATTGACCAAGACCTGTCTTTTCCACAGAATATGTTCATAGTTCAAGCTCGTCCAGAAACAGTTTGGGGTTCAAAAACAATGGAAACACCAGTTAAAGAACAAAATGTCCAAGAAGCCTTAAAAGTAGCAGTCAGAGGCATTTCGGCTGGAAGAAAAGGTTACGGCGCAGGCATGGCAAAAGTTGTCCTAAATACTGACGACGCAAACAAAATAATGCGCAAAGGAGATATTCTTGTGACAGGCATGACTGACCCTGACTTTGTGCCATTCATGAAAATGGCAAGTGCTATAGTAACCGACAAAGGGGGAGTCACGTCGCACGCAGCAATTGTGAGCCGCGAACTTAGCATTCCATGTGTGGTAGGTACAGAAACAGCTACTCAAGTAATGAAAACAGGTAAAGAATATACAGTGGATTCAAGAAACGGCATAGTTTACGAAGGCATAATGACCCAAGCCATTCAACCGGCAGTCACATCAAATGGGCCAGCTATGGGTATGCAAGCAACAGAGACAGCTCCAGTAACTGCCACGAAAATATATATGAATTTAGGTGTTCCAGAAAAAATTGAAGATTACAAAAACCTACCCTTCGAAGGCATCGGATTGATGCGTATCGAATTCATTTTAGCCAGCGCAATAGGTCAGCACCCAATGATGTTTGTCGAAACAGGTAAGAGCCAAGAATTCATAGACAAACTTGCCGAAGGCATGGCAACCGTTGCTCGAGCAATACAGCCTCGACCCGTTGTGGTGCGATTAAGCGACTTTAAAACCAATGAGTACCGAGGCTTAAAAGGCGGAGAAAAATACGAAATAGTCGAAGAAAACCCAATGCTCGGTTGGAGAGGCTGCAGTCGATACATAAGCAAATGGTACGTCGAAGCCTTCCGGCTTGAATGCAAAGCCATCAAGAAATGCCGAACAGAATGGGGTCTTAAAAACGTCTATGCCATGCTTCCTATGGTTCGGACTCTTTGGGAAGCCAAGAAAGTCCTCGAAATTATGAAGGAAGAAGGTCTAGAGCGAACCCGCGACTTCAAAATATGGTTTATGGCTGAAACGCCGTCCATAGCAATAATGGCTGACGAATTCTCTAAGCTGGTCGACGGCTTCTCAATAGGCTCAAACGACATGACTCAAGGCATACTTATGATTGACCGCGACTCCGAACGCTTAGGTCAAATGGGCTACTTCGACGAAAGAGACCCAGCTGTAAAAAGAATAATTGCACACCTCATCAAAGTGGCTCACGAAAACGGATGTACTGTGTCAATCTGCGGTGAAGGGCCATCAAATCTTCCAGACTTCGCAGAATTCCTCGTTCGCGCGGGAATTGATAGCATTTCCGTAAACAACGATGCTCTAGTAGTTACAAGAAAAAATGTTGCCAGTATAGAACAAAAGATAATTCTTGAACGGCTTGCTGAACAAGCCGCTATAGCTCGCGGTCAACCTCTTAAAAAGCCAACACAAGACTGGGAATGGCCACGCTAGCATCAAAAATTCTCAAGCAACTTTGTAGCCTTTGTTTTCTTTTCTCTTCAGTTTTCTTTTTTACCTCCTCGCGGTCGGCGTAAAGTATGAAAACGTTTGATTTTGAAGAAGAAAGAATAAAACGAGAGATTACGAAACTTGGCGCCAAACGGGTCCTACTTCAACTACCAGAAGGACTAAAACCTGACGGCCCACATCTAGCTGAAATTGTAGAGAAAGCTGGTGCCCTTCCCATAATTTCCGCTGACCCATGCTACGGCGCCTGCGACATCGCGATCGATGAAGCGGAAAGTTTGGGCGTGGATTTGATAGTGCATTTTGGGCACTCAAAACTTCTGGTTCATGAGAGGGTTCCGACAATTTGCATCGAGACAAGAGCAACCGCACCAGTCAATAAGGCTGTGGAGCAGGCCTTGCCACTTTTAAGTAATTACGTTAAAATCGGTTTAGCTACTTCAGTGCAGCATCTGCAAGCGCTAACCCAAGCCAGAGAAATCTTAACCAAAGCTGGAAAAACAGTGACAATCGGCGACAGCGGGCAAATGAGTTACCCCGGTCAAGTCTTGGGCTGCAATTACAGCAATGCTAAATCAATTGCGGATGAAGTGGATGCTTTTCTATTTATAGGCGGAGGCTTGTTCCATGCATTAGGCGTAGCATTGAACACTTCTAAACCAACCGTGGTTGCAGACCCATACGATAACAGGGCTTTCTCGATCGATGATGAAGCCCAGAAAATCATCAAGCAACGCTGGGCGAGCATTGAAGAAGCCCGAAACGCAAAGAACTTCGGTGTCCTAATTGGCTTAAAGCCGGGGCAAAAAAAGATTGATCAAGCCTTGAGAATTAAGGATTTGGCGCAAAAGCACGGGGGGACTGCATTTCTGTTCGCCGCAAAGGAAATTACCCCAGAAACATTCTTGGAGTTTCCATCCATCGACGCATATGTTAACACAGCTTGCCCAAGAATAAGTCTAGATGCTCCGAGCAAGTTTTCAAAACCCGTTTTGACTGTTAACGAGTTTATGGTAGTTGTTGGCGAATCTTCATGGGAAAACATGCTCAAACAAGGATTATTCGAAAGCTAGAGTTAGAGCGGTTTCTCTCAAAAATTGCTCCTCAGCCCTGTCCTCAATCCCATCTTGAACAATACACTATTTCAGAACCAGTTGCTGCAGCCACACTTTACCTCGCTGCCTACACAAATAACGATGTTATTGGAAAGGCTGTTTTGGATTTAGGCTGCGGAACAGGCAGGCTTTCCTTAGGCGCCGCATACATTGGAGCTGAGGAAGTTGTCGGTATTGACATCGATAAGCGAGCTATTGAATCTGCCATTGAAAACTCAAGGAAAGTCTGTTTGCCAGGGAAAATTCAATGGATCGTGGGCGACATCCAATCTGTTGTAGGCAGATTTGACACGGTCTTGCAGAATCCGCCTTTCGGAGTGCAAACTCGCGAAGCTGACAGGGCATTCTTAGTCAAAGCATTAGAGTCAGCAAATTCTGTTTACTCCCTTCACAACCATCCAGAAACCGATAATCGACTGATTAGGCAGCTCAAAGCAAGGGGCGGATTCTTGCAAGTTCAGCCATCTCCCTTCTTGGAAAGGTTTGTCACCAAACATGATGGCGCTGTAAAAGCGGTTTACGCAATGCTCATGACGATTCCGCGACTTTTTGATTTCCATACAAAGACCAGACATGTTTTTATCGTTGACTTGTACGTGATTGAAGCGTCAAAACGTTAACAAATCTATAGGCAATCATCCCGGAATTAACTTGGTATATCAATCAAAAGGTTTATTGATAAGATTAGAAACTAAGCATATGCGTTTATCAAATAGCCCGTTCAACTTGTTTAAAAGTAAATAATGAGTAAAAGGGAAACTGTCATGAGTCTAAAGTCACCTCAACAAAAAAGTGGTCATTTAGTTGTGCCTGGCGAACGCTTAGGCGTTATTGAAGAATTTATTCCAGACTCGGGAACCTACGTTAAAGACGGCGTCATCTTTTCCAAAATTGTAGGTCGCTCATTGGTTGATCTACAGAACAAACGCGTTTCTGTTTACCCCGCATCTGAAGGCGCTGTCGTGCCGAAACTTTCAGGCACGATCTTGGGGCAAGTGGGTAATGCTCAATCCGACAACGTTTTGGTAAGGATTTTTAAAGTGGGAAACAAAAAGATTTCAGGCGAGTTCGGCGGTATTCTTCACATTTCCGACGTTTCGGACAGATATGTCACATCGATGAACGACGTTTGCAAGCCTGGAGACATCATTAGGGCTAAGGTGATTAGTGAAAAAAACCGCATCTTCCACCTAACAACGAACGACAAGAATTTAGGAGTATTAGATGCTTTCTGCTCTCGATGCGGGAGCCTGCTTGAACCAGAACGATATGAACTGCGTTGTCCAAAATGCGGTAACATTGAAAGCCGTAAAATGGCCCCTGACTACGGGAAGGAAGCTCTATAAAGAGGATTGAGTCGGGTTGAAAATTAACGTTGTTAAGAAATCCGGGAACGAACTGAAAATAGAAATCGTAGGCGGAAGCCACGGGCTTTGCAACTTGCTAACAAAGCGACTCCTAGAGGATAAAACCGTGGACTTTGCAGGCTACGATGTGCCGCACCCTTTAGCTTCAAGTCCTAATATCTACCTAAGGATGAAGGGGAAAACTAAGCCCGAAGAAGCGTTGCTTAGAGCGGTTGAGAAAGTTCGAGGCGCGAACGACGCTTTCGCCAAAGAGCTAGACCGCGCTCTCAAAGCATAGTTTGTATCCGTTTTTATTCTTTTCAGTGATTTCCCGCAAATTGAACAAGTTTCCTCGCTTTTTTCAGGGTGTTAACTGAGGCGATTTTCCCATTTTAGCGATTGAATTGTTTGGCGTGCAAGGGTCTGATTTTCTAGTTTTAGTTTAAAAGCGGAGTAGTGTATTATTTAGTTTCGGGGAATGTTTTGGAGCCACAAAGATTTCGAGTGATAAAACCTGAAATCCGGATCCTCGGAGTTGACGACGGCCATTTTGTTCCTCACACAGAGGGTATGGCTATTGTTGTGGGCGTTGTTTTCCGAGGTGGCAGTTCAGTCGACGGCGTCATGCATACTCATGTGGCAATAGACGGTTTCGACGCTAATGAAAAGTTAACTATTATGATTAACAGTTCGCCTCATCGCAAACAGTTACGTTTGGTGATGTTAAATGGCATAACGTTTGCTGGCTTCAATGTCGTAGATATTAAAAGGCTCAACATTGACACAAAACTTCCTATTATTGCGCTAACCCGTGAAAAGCCCGATTTAGAAGCAGTTCGCAAAGCGCTAAGTAATTTGCCTAATAGCGAGGAGCGTTGGAACAAGGTTCTTGCCGCCGGCCAAATCCATGAATTGTGCTGCTTCGGCATAAAGATTTACATTGAGTTAGCTGGAATTTCATTGATTGATGCTAAAGAAATTATTGAGACGACTTCAACAAACAGCAGTTTCCCTGAACCGCTCCGCGTCGCGCATATTATCGCTTCTGGAGTTAGTCTCTGAATTCGCGTGACTTGGAAAAGGTTTAAAAGGTACATTGCTAAGGGAATCAAAAACGGATGCGTATATTGGAGTTCGGGAAATATGGAATTCTGCCCTAAATGCGGTTCTCGTCTTGAGCCAAAGAAATCCAAGGCTGGGAAAGAGGCTTCTTTAGTTCTTGTTTGCCCTAAATGCGGATATAGAAAGCCAGAAGCTGGCGAAAAAATTGAAGTGGCACCGAAAGTTATCCAACATACCCCTCAACAATTTGTCGCCGTAATTGGAAAAGAAGAACAGAAACTCAGTACACTGCCGACCGTGCGAATTGAATGTCCAAGATGCGGAAATAACTCGGCTTATGTATGGCAGGTGCAAACCCGAGGCGCAGATGAATCTTCAACCCAGTTCCTACGCTGCACCAAATGCAGCTACACCTTCAGAGAATACAGCTAAAGGCTCTTTCGCCGTTTTTCCTTCTTTTATGGAACCTAATTAAGCACTCAAATTATTCCTCATTGATTTCTTGCTTTCTATGTTATCAAGCGCATTTTTTGGGGCTGGCGTATGGCAATTTTTATTAGCTAAAAGCGTAATCACAAGCTATATAACTTTACAGTAATATGCAATAGGCGAGGTAGAGAAGTAACATGTTCAAGCTTAAAGTGTCCGATGCTAAACTCCTAAGAGACATGGCTACAGCCATCTCAATCCTAGTTGACGAAGCGACCTTCAAAATCGATCCTGAAGGCATTAAACTTCGAGCCATGGATCCCTCTCGGGTAGCCATGATTGATTTTGAATGGCCAAAATCCATCTTTCAAGAATACACATCCACAGAACCAGCTAAAATATGCCTTAACATCAGCGAACTACTTAAACTTCTCAAACGCGCAGGAAAAGACGAGGCTGTGGAATTATCTCTCGACGACAAAACTGGACGGTTGCTGGTAACGATAACTGGTAAGTACAACAGAAACTTCACCATGCCAACCTTAGAAGCCTCAGAGGAAGAAGTGCCGACTCCAAAAATAACCTTCAATGTCAAAGCTAAAACCACAACACAAGGCTTAAGCCAAGCAATCGAAGACGCGCAGTTGGTAAGCGACCACGTTCGCATCGAAGCGGAACCCGAAAAGCTAACACTAAGCGCTTCAGGCGACCTAATGGGTGCAACCATAACTTTGCAGAAAGGCACAGATGCGCTGCTTGATTTGGAAGTTAAGGAAAACGCGAAAGCGACTTTCAGCTTAAGTTACCTGTCCGAAATCATAAAGGCCGCTTCAGCAACGTCGGAGATTGCAACGCTTGAATTCTCAACCGACATGCCAGTGAAAATAGACTTTCAGCAAACAAAAGAGGGAAAACTGACTTTCTTCTTAGCGCCAAGAATAGAAACCGAATAACGTGACTGTATTGCAAGTTGAATCGGCGGGATTCACCAAGAGCGATTTGGCGAAATATCCTTTTTTAAAAGAAACCGCCGAGTACATTAAACCTTTAGGCTTGCAAATAGACGATCTGGCAAGCATGGGCACCGAGCTTGTAAAGCGTGCGGAAGAAAGAGTTAACGAAGCGTTAATTGACCGACGCATTACCCGAAACACAAAAAGAATGGAAATCGAAATCCCTTCCTTCCCGCTTGCGCTGCTGATTGTTATAGCAACCGAAAACACATTTATTAAAAAAAGGTACGCGTTGGCAGAGGCTAAGCAGGCATCCAGCGATTTGATTCTGGAGCAAAAAGAAAAAATCCTCAAAGTAGCTCGCGATTTTGATTGGAAAATAAAGTTCGCTAAGGAAAGCGCTGACTCACCTCTAGATTTTTTCATCAGTTTTGCAGATTACTTAAGAAACTCAGCGCACCTGCATGATAAAAAGTGGAAATTAATCAACAGCATACTGTCCCATGGTAACGTTTACCTAAACAAAAGAGACGTCGTTAGGCTCCTGGAAGAAGAAATCCGCAGACGTATTGAGAAAAGATTGGACGTTAAACTGCAAAAGTGCCCAGAAGAACTGGGGATAATAGCTGAACGAGTGAAAAAACTTGCTTCTGAAGTTATTGGAACGATGGAGACCGAAGAATTACCGAAAGTTGTTGTTCAATCGGCTTATCCACCCTGCGTTATGGTTCTGATGGAAACTGCCAAGTCGAATCATCACCTATCGCATATTGAACGGTTTACGTTAACCTCCTTCCTGGTTAACATCGGGCTGTCGTCTGAAAATGTGAATGAATTATTCAAAACCTTCTCGGATTACAATGAAAGGTTAACTCGCTACCAAATCGAACATATCGCGGGTGAAAGAGGTTCGGCAACACGTTACATTCCCCCTCAATGCTCCCTCCTGCAAACGCACGGAGTATGCAAAAACAGGGATGATTTGTGCCGCCGTATCTATCATCCGCTAAGGTATTATAAACTCAAGCAAAAGCTTGCTTTACAATAATTGCTCAAGATTTATATGTTCACTTTAACTAAAGTGAGGTAGAGTCATATGCGTTATCAGTTAATTGGAGATGAGGTGCAGGACGCAGAAATCGGGGTAATCCTACCTACTTTTAGAGAAGCCGAAAATATTTCCAAATTAATTGATGACATCGAGAGCTTAAAGCTAAAAAGCACTATCCTCGTGATTGACGACTCAAGCCCCGATAAAACAGCGGAAATCGTACAGGAGAAACAATGCAAATATAGCAACATCCTGCTTTGTCTTCGACCTAAAAAAAGCGGGTTAGGAACCGCAATAACCGATGGCTTTAAGTTCTTCTTGAACTCAAAGTCGTCTCCAAAATACATATTTACGATGGATGCTGACTACTCGCATAACCCCAAAGACATACCGCAACTTCTGTCTACAATGATCGAAACTGAATGCGGAATAGTTATCGGCAGCAGGTACATCAAAGGCGGACATATTACAAATTGGCCTTTCACTAGAAAAATAATTAGCCGCGCTGCCAATTTCATAGCCAAGTTTTCACTCGGATTAAAACCCCACGATTGCACGAGCGGCTTCCGTTGTTACTCCGCAAAGTTTCTAAGCGCAACTATCAGCAACTTGCACAGCCACACTTACGAGATTCAAATAGAAACCATAAGGCAGGCTCATTTGAGGAAGTTCGACGTCAAGGAAAATCCAATTTTATTCGTTAACCGAAAAAGCGGAAAATCCAAGTTAAGTTGGACTGAAATCCACAGCTATATTACTTACACTTTAAAGGCAATTTCACGTTCCTAAGCTTTTCCTAAGTCAGATAGTGACCTTTTTTGTGTTAAGGTATATTACTACATGTTTGTAGCTCTAAATCATAGGCGAACATGCTTGGCTAAGCGCTCCAGCACTTGGATTCTTCTTTTTTCAGCCATGCTTTTCATAGCGCTGAGCATAACCCTTGCTACAATTAGCCTATACCCAATTCCAATTAAAGGCAGCGTCCAAACCCATGTCTTAATCAACGATACTTTCCAGTTGTCTCCCAACGAAACCTACAGGCAAGGTCTGGGTTCTTTTTACGGCGGCGAAAATATTACTATTAAAGTGCAGTCGTCCCCCTCATTCCAGAAAAACTTTTCACTCATGCTTCCCTTGTCAAATGACATTCTTTTAATTAAGACTGGCACGTCTTATAATTCCACCCAGCCAAACTTAACGTACTCATTCCTCGCAAGCCCTGACTATTACGATGCCGTTTTTACTTCTGCTTCGTCAAACTCTGGAACAATACATTTACAAGTGTTTGAGCAAAAACCAAAAACTTTCTACCAGAATTCGTGGCTAACTGAGCCCTCAGAAATATTGTTCATAGTAAGCTTGGTAGTAGCAATCCTGTTATTGTTAAAAATGGTTTTGTACAGCCTCCCGGTGCCTAACCATATTCCGTCAATAAGCAAGAAAGCCCGAAAATGGCTCTTAGCGCTACTCTTGTTCGGGTTGGTAGTTTGGCTTTTTATTCTTGCAATTAATTCAGGCCCTCTTGCAACTTTTGAAAACTGGTACACTGATAACGCTCGAGATTCTTATTCTTCTATTCTGTTTCTTAAAGATGGGTTTTCAGTTTTCAGTCAACCCTTAGGTAAACTTGCAAGCCTCGACAACTCAAACTACAAGTATGTAACGTGGCCACAAATGCCCCACCTATACCCGCTAGGTAGCGTTCTGTTGTTCTTACCTTTCGGTGTACTTATCCAAAACGGCTTTAATTCAACCGTTTTATTTAAAATTGAAATAGCCTTGTTCTTGGTAGTTGCTACAGCGTGTGTTTATTTTTTCCTGAAGGTTTTCGTGAAGAAAGACATGACTTTGATTCTAAAGCTTCTTGGCGTTTACATCATATATGTAACATTGGTAGCTTACGCAGCCGACGGTATGTTTGAATCAGTCGCTTTCCTTTTCGCCCTGTTCGCCGTATACATGTTCATAACTGAACGCTATGACTACTTTTTCTTACTTGTAACAATTTCAACGTTTTTCAAATATGAGGCAGCCATTTTTCTTTTTCCTCTAATCATTGTCGGCTTGATAAGACTTGTTCAGAAAAACAACTTACGGCGCCTGTTGAAGAATAAAGCCATCGTAGCCGGCCTGATTCTTGGATTAGTAAGCATATTCACTGCTTACTTGAGTGCTCCTTACCTCCTGTCGGGAAACTCGCAATTGATTATGAATGGCATAAACGCTTTTTCATCTAACACTCATATCGCTTGGGTTAACCAGTCTTTCTTTGTTCTCCTAACGCTTGGAGCAACCATAAGCTACGCCGTCTACATGCTCAACAAAAACAGCCTTCTTTCTTTATCAGCGCTTTTTCTGCTTCTGCCAAGCTTCTTGATGCCTTACATCCAAAACTGGTATTTCCCCTTCATTTTTGTGTATGCGCTTATTCCCCAACAGAAAAAAGAGCTCAACGTAACCGTGTTCTGGCTGGGCTTCATGATTACTATACTGGCGTATTCAGGAACCAATTTCCAGCTGCTCATCCAGTACTTCCACTAAATCTTCCTAGGCAACGCTGCTAACCCCTTTTGGTTAGATGATGCATCAACCGTTGGTGCAACATGCAAATCAGCTCCTCTTCAGCGTACACAAATAAATTCATGCACATAATCAATATATCAACAGTTGTTGAGGTGGGGACTTGGAGGCTTCTATGGATTTCGTTTTCCAAAAATTCTGCGAGTATTACAGAGACCCCTCCAACGTAATTCCCGCCCCGATTTTTGCTGAGCAGAGAGAATTCGGCTACCTGACGTTTAAAGAGCGGTTCATGGTCAGGCACAAACGATTCAGTGGCATAGCCAGCTTAAGGTCCGCTCTCATCCAAACAGTTCCATCCAACGTTTACCATTCTTGTGCTTACTACGAAAACCCAAATTTTGACATGGACAAAAAAGGCTGGTTAGGAGCCGACCTGGTCTTCGACATAGACGCCGACCACATCCCGAGCCCCTGCAATAAAATTCACGATGAATTCATCTGCGCCAAATGCGGTTTCAGCGGCCGAGGCATAACCCCGGAAGTTTGCCCTGCCTGCGAAGGAACGAAATTCGCCACCAAAACGTGGCCCTGCGAACTCTGCATACAATCCGCCAGAGAAGAAACAGCCAAACTGGTCGACATGCTGAGCAATGATTTTGGTTTTTCCCTTGATGAGTTGCATGTGTTTTTTTCTGGGCACAGAGGATATCATGTGCATGTTGAAGATGAAGCTGTACGCTCGCTGGATGCTATGGCAAGAAAGGAAATAGTAGATTACGTCACAGGATTGGGCTTAGCCGCGCTTGATAAGGAATCACAAGAGAAGCGGGGAAGACGAAAGCAGAGCGCCAAAAAATTTAATTTGCATAATTTCGGCTGGAATAAGCGCCTTAAAACTGGCATGGAAAATTTTCTTCTAACTGCAACCAAAGACGACCTTAAAAACGCAGGCTTAAGGAATCCTGCTCTTTTGAAAAATAAAGACGCGATTATCAAACGGGCTATTACTGATGGTCGATGGGAAAGCATAAACGACGTTAGCATTCAGACTTGGCTCAAACTCGCCGCGTACGTGAAGGATTTGCAGTCGTCGAAGATCGACACCGTTGTCACCACGGATGTTCACCGTTTAATCAGGATGGCCGGTACCTTGCATGGGAAAACGGGATTAAAGAAAGTAGAGTTTCCAGCAAAAAACTTGCAGGATTTTGACCCGTTTTCTGGAGCGGTAGCTTTTAAAAAGGGGAACGTAAAAGTGTTGGTCTCTGATGCGCCAGAGTTCAAGATGGGCGGGCAAACGTTTGGTCCATACAGAAACGAGACCAAAGAGTTACCTGTTGCCGCGGCGGTCATGCTTATCTGCAAGGGACGGGCTAAGGTGGCAGACTAATGTATAATGAACTTTACATGGCATGGCTAAGAGAAGTGGACGAGGATTCGCTCGGGGGCTTACCGCGTGATTTTTACGTCAAAATAGCCGATTACCTAAAACGCATAAGGGAAGAAAACAGGCTGCCTGACAAAAAATCTGTAAAGGTAAGCTTGCTTGACCATGAAGCCAATAACGTGGCACTCATGCTCGAAGAGTTGCTTTGGGCAAGATACAAAAAACTGTTGAAGAAAATCAGCCAAAACCAAACCTTGCCGTCTGAACTGCTAACGGTTGAAGAGGCGAAGATGTGTGAAAGCTTTGCAGCTTTCGCGGGTGCATACCAGAAGTTTACAAAGGACTTACTGCAAGGCCAAATAAGCCAAAGTGGTAGCCAAGCGCTTCGCCAAACCGAGACTAAAGCGGAAGTTGAAGTTAGTCATAAACGGGTGACGTTAAGGTTCATAAAGAATATTCCAGCGATTATGGGCGCCGACATGAAATCTTATGGTCCTTTTCTGGTCGAGGACGTTGCTTCCGTGCCGGCTGAGAATGCCACCATTTTGGTTAAACAGGGTTTGGCGGTGTTGGTTGAGGTTTCTTAAGGGCTTTATCGGATTTTCCAATTTTTAGTTTTCGCCACAGACCTTGGGTAGCGAAAATGATTAGTGGATAACACATTATCCAAATTATCGAGTAGAGGGGGCCATAATAAAAGTGGAAATCTTGCACTTGTGTTGAGTTTACCCCATACTGCATGCCGATGTTGAAGATGGTGACTATCCTGAGCACGTTTATGAAGTAGGTGACGACTACCCCAGTCGCAAAGTATCCTGCTTTAGCCTTCCAAGAGATGTGTATCTGCTGGAGAAACACTAAAACCACTGCCGTGAAAATTAGGAAACTTTCGATGCCAGCGCAGGGCCAAGCAATTGAGAATTTAGCCGTTCCTAAGGGTCCCGTGGCTTGCAGGGTTGGCATCCCATTTACTGTCTTTAGGGAAGTGATGCATCCCATCCAGTTCAGTGTTTTAGCGGCAAGTATAGCGGTGGTCGGGACTAATATTTGAAATGGGGTAAATGCTCCGTAAGGAAAAACGTTGTCGATGGTGTATATGACTCCAACTAACCCTGCAAATATTCCTGGCAAGGCTAGGCCAGCCAGACCTTTTTTGCCGAAATAGAATAACGCGATAAAACAGAAGAGAACTGAAAAAACGAGGTACTCAAGCGACAGCGGCATGGAATCGTAGAAGGCAACTCCTGCCTGCTGAGACCATTTTGCTATGGCACCGTTTAGTCCAAGATAATACTCAGAAATCACGTAAATTGTGGGAAGCAGCAACGCCACACTGAAAGCGACAAGCTTCGTAACACTTTGTTTATTCATTTTTGGTTTGAAGGTATCCCAGCTAAGGATAAATTCAAGTGCCACGAGCCAAATGAAGAATAGCTGGAAGGTTCTGCCCTTCCACATTAACTGAAAGGACGACTGAGCATTAACCTGAAGGTAAGGGTCAGAGGGGTTCAATATGAATAGCAAAGCCATTGGCACAGCAAATGCTATGAGTGGCAACAGCTTAGCAATGGCATCCGTGTGCTCACTTATTTTTGAAAAAACTTGCATTGCCGCATTACTCGCATGTACATAACCTTAAAATTGGGTTAGGTTTAAAAAGAATGTGCCTTTTCATAAAACACCTGCATATCAAGCGATTGATGCAGAAAAACCAATCGGCCAGCAATGGTCCAATTCGGCTACGCTTTATTGCGGCGGAAAGGTGAAAAAGTATAAGAATGCGGATGTTCCTTCTATGCAAAGCTGGTAGTGAATAACGTGAATGTTCCTAAAGAGGTTAAAACCTACTGTCCAAAATGTAAAGTGCACCAAATTCACACCGTAACGCTTTACAAGCCAGGGAAGCGAAGAGCCCTAGCCAAGGGTGAACGCCACCATGAAAGAGAAAAGGAGGGTTATGGCGGACAAAAATATCCGTTGCAAAGGGAATTCGCGAAAACAACAAAAAAACAAACCCTGCGCCTTAAATGCAAGGTTTGCAATTACATGAGGCATAAAGACGGTATCCGTCTCAGAAAATTAAATATACAATAATTATGGAGAGAAAAGATATGACTGAATGGAGTAAACTTATTCCGAAACCGCGAAGCATCTTCCTCAGAGTTAAATGCTCAAAATGCGGCAATGAACAACTAGTCTTTAGCAATGCTGTTAACAAAGTAAACTGCAACGTGTGCGGAGTAACACTTGCTGAGCCAACTGGGGGAAGAGCAAAGATTAATGGTGATGTGCAAGCCATTCTCGAATAGGGATGGCGAAATGAATGGCTGAGCGTAAGCCCGAGTGGCCTGAAGCCGGCGACTTGGTTATTGTCACGGTAGAATCCGTCACCGATTATGGCGCTTACGTTAAATTTGACGAATTCGACAAACGTTGGTTGCTTCACACATCCCAAGACACTGTGACAACCGTCTCAAAAGCAGGCGGAGAAAGCACTTTCAGAAGGGAAAAATAATTGGTGTGGCAACTCCGCAAATGCGTAAACTGCAGCAAGTACACTCTGAAAAAAGATAGTTGCCCTTACTGCGGCGGACCCGTTAGGATTCCGCATCCAGCAAAGTTTTCCCCAGATGATAAATATCTTAAATACCGTATGGCAATGAAAAGGAGTTGTGCAGAATGAAAGAAACATACCTTAAACAGTTCGCTGAAATCCAGCCCAACAACCCGATTCTAATCGAAGGTCTCCCAGGATTGGGGCTTGTGGGCAAAATCGCACTCCGCTACATGGTTAAACAATTGAAACCCAAAAAAGTAGCATATCTTTACTCGCCGCATTTTCCATACTTCGTCTTAGTCAACAAGAAGGGAAACGTTCGCCTCTTAAGGGGAGTATTTTACTATCATAAGAATCCAAATGGAAATGACTTGATTCTGTTCACAGGCGACAGCCAATCACAAACAATCGAAGGACAATACGAAATCGCCGATCAAATTCTTGCCTTCTCAGAAAAGTACAACGTAAAAACAATCGCGACAATCGGCGGCTACCGAATGGAACCCACAGAAAAACCCAAAGTCTTTATCGCGGCAACATCTCAAGAAATCCTGGACAAAGCCCTACGCGCAGGCGCAACACTTAGCACTTCAGGAAGCCCCATCGTTGGAACAGCTGGATTAATTCTTGGTCTAGCAAAATTCAAAAAAATAGGGGCTCTTTGCCTGCTCGGCGAAACGCGCGGTTACTTGCCTGACCCGCTCTCTGCAAAAAGCGTGCTTGAGGTCCTGAAGTCCACGTTTAACTTCGACTTAGACCTCGCGGGATTAGACGAGGAAATTGCTCGAGCTGAAACAATGGTGACTCGCCTCCAGCAGATCGAAGAGAAACGGGCTCTTGAAGCTGAACAAACCCGAAAAGAAGATGACAAAAAGACCACTTACATTTCTTAAGCCAAACTTTTCTTTATTACATCCACGATTTTCTGTATGCTGTTTCGCGTCACGAAAGATGAAGCTTTGATAATGAGAGTCATCTGATTATTTCCGGCTTTATTCCTGTAATAATTAAGACTTGCTTCGTTGCTTGCTACGGTCCTTTTCTATGTTTTCTTTAGGCATCCTTCCCTTGGCTCGTAGATTGTTCCTTCACGTAGCAGTTGGCTTATCATGCGTTCGACTTCGCCTCTTGGAATCTTGTTTTTCGTTTCCAACTCGTTGACAAGAGCGTCTTTCTCAACTATTCCCGTCACCTTTTCCATACTCATCAGCGTCGATAGCACAATGGAGAGCCTGTCTCGGATGCTTTTGGGTCTACCAGTCATTATCAAGTCAATATCCATCTTGTACGACGATAAGTCAATCCCGACTTCTTCCAGAGATTTCCTCATGATGGAAATAGCAGCGCCCGCGTCTTCAGCAGTAACTTCCCTCCGTAGCGCCACCCGAGCTCGGGCTTCTGAAAGGCGAATAAGCGACTCAAGCTGGCGCGCAGTTATCGCCACGGGTGAGCCTTCTGTTTCGCTTGCTGAACGCATGGCTAAGTAAAAGTCGCTAAGCTGTTTTAACGCCTCGTCTGTAAGCACAGGCTTAATCCCCTTGGCGTAGCTGACATATTTCCGGAGCAACTCAGCATCAACTTGCGCCTCAACTGGGCTAGCTCCCCTTCGATGGAGCTCCAAAATGTGCCTAGACATTTTGCCATCAGACTCCTTGTTGGGCACGTCGCGAAGAACGAAAATTAAATCAAACCGTGAGAGAATGGTTACTGGCAACGGAACGTTCTCAGCAACGGTGCGGTTAGGCTCATATCTTCCCAAAGAAGGGTTAGCAGCTGCCAACACTGCCGTCCGAGCGTTTAATGTGGCGACAATTCCGCCTTTTGCAACCGAAACTGTGTGCTGTTCCATCGCCTCGTGGATAGCCACTCGGTCTTCAGGACGCATTTTGTCCATTTCGTCGATGCAAGCTATTCCTTTGTCAGCTAGCACCAAAGCGCCTGCTTCCAGACTCATGCTTCCGCCTTTCTCCCTTACTACTGCTGCGGTTAAGCCAGCGGCTGTGGTTCCCCTTCCCGAAGTGTACAGTCCACGGGGCGCTATTCTAGCCACGTACTGAAGAAGCTGCGATTTGGCGGTTCCGGGATCTCCAATGAGTAAGATGTTCGGTTCTCCTCTTATGCTTACATCGGGCAGAGTTTTTGAGACTCCCCCGAAGAGCAGGTACATTATTGCTTCTTTGATGTGTTCGTAGCCGAAGATTGAGGGTGCGATGGAATCCCTGATTTTCCTGTGCACCCACGGGTCTTTCGAAAGGGCGTGGATTTTTTCTTCTTCTTCAGGGGTAGGCGGAGAAGTTTCAGGTTCTTTGCCCAGCAATTCGACTGAGTTAGCGTCAAGTTGAAGGATAAAAGTTCGAAGTTTTCCCATCCCCATCAGAGAAGGCGCGAAGGCATGCACAATGCCAACTATAGAAACGTGGTCTCCTGGTCTGGCAACGTCGACGATGTCGTCGCCCACTGTCTTCACGGCTAAAGTGCGCGGTAACTGCCCTGGCGGCAAGTCTTCGGGTTTTTCCTGTAAACGCAGGTCTTGTGAGTCTATAAAGGTGGATTCTTCCTGGACGAATTCGAATGGGCCGTCTCTTCCGCAGTCAGGTGCAATGCATACGGCTGGCGCTTTCAGAAACTGCCCGGTTTGCTCGACCATGTTCATGGTTCCGCAACGTTTGCATTTGAATGCTCCTTGTAGAACCATGGGTCTCACAGGTGTGGCTCTCACAACTATACCTTCAATCATTACAAGCTTGGTCATCTGTTTTGACCCGAGTTTTCGAAGTTGTTCCTTGCCGAGGAGCTGCACAATTCTTATGATTATCTTCTCTATTTTTTCGGCATATTCAGCGTCTTCTATGCGAAGTTGCTCATAAGCGCCTTTTCCAGCATGCTGCAAATACTCTTCAGGCCTGTTCAGCAGTTGTTCCGCGAGCGCTTGGTCGAAGCTGTAGAGTTCTTCAAAATCGATTGTTATCGAGTTTTTCCCGGTGATAGCTAACTGCCCGATTCTTTGACGGTACTTTTCCCTCTTAAAAAACTCCTGAAAACGCTGCTGAGGATCAATAGTTAATTGCTCGTTAGCCATCTTTACTTGTCACCCTCCGCTTCCAATATTTTGGCTTTCCATTCAGAAATAATTTTGACAAGCTGCTCATAGAGGATTTTTTCTTCGTTTGACAGCTTTTTAATAACCTGTTCACTTTGTCCCGGCGCAGCAGAAAGCGCAACGATCTTTTTCAGCCGGGAATTCACCACGTCTTTTGCGAGATGCTGCGTTTTTTGGTACTCGCTTATTTTTTCAGGCTGAGTGGCTTCTTGTTTTAGGATCACAAGGTAGCGTCTAAGTTTAGGGTAGAAATCGTCTGGCAACTCGGAGATTTGCCCTGGAATCTGTACGCCTTCTCTCCACTGCACCTTAAACAGTTTAGTTGTGTCTAATATGTCCTCTTCGCGAAAATGAATCATTCCAGCGCTGCATAGCTCTTTTGCGACCCAAAAATAAACTTCATACTCGTTTCCCTCATCAAAGGGGCCAACCGTTAAACCTGCAAGCTTGATCTCAGGACAGTTCCTGTTAGCAACAATTCTGACTAGGGAGTTCTCGTAACAAAAATCCAACGTGCAAATTTTAGCTGCCAAACCCTTCTTCCTCCCTCAGTCCCGATTACTTATCCCTTTGTGGGATTCAAGAGATATGCAGATAGCCGTTTTAAAGATTTTCATTCAAAAAACAAATACAAAAAGAAGGTCTCCGCAGCAATGAATAAGTGGTTTAAGGCCATAATCCAAGCGTTTTTATTGCGTTTGCCACCCTGCCGACTCCCAGCATCAACGCTCCCGTGCGCATGTCGCTCTCTTCCCTCTCAGCCAGAGCGACTACGTCGTTGAAGGCTTTAGTCATTTTTTCCTCAAGTTTGCTGTTGACCGTTTCCAGCGTCCATTGCTCGCGCGTCAAGTTTTGCACCCACTCAAAGTAACTAACGGTCACTCCACCACTGTTAGCAAGTATGTCGGGGATTAAGCAAATCTCTTTCTCATACAGTACTTTGTCCGCCTCAGGCGTTGTCGGTCCGTTCGCGGCTTCAGCAACCATTTTTGCCTTTATTTTGTCCGCGTTTTTACAGGTAATCTGGTTCTCGAGCGCTGCTGGAATGAGTACGTCGCAGGGCAACTCGAGCAGTTCCGCGTTGGTTATGTTTTTGGATTCTTTGTAGTTTTGCACGGATCCAGTTTTTTCTTTGTGCGCTAGAACGTCTGGAATGTTTAATCCGTCTGACGCGTAGATGCCTCCAGTTGAGTCGCTGACAGCTATTACTTTGGCGCCTATTTCTTGAGCTGCAGCCGCCGCGTGGTAACCGACGTTGCCAAAGCCTTGAATGGCTATCGGGGCGTTTTTGAGTTTAAGGCTGTTGTTTTCGGCAGCTTGTTTTACGCAGTGGATTACACCTCTTCCTGTAGCTTCGGTTCTGCCCCATGAACCGCCGATTTCAACTGGTTTGCCCGTGGCGCTTTCGGGTATGCTGTAGCCTTTCAGTTGGCTGTAAGTGTCCATTATCCAAGCCATGGTTTGTGCGTCAGTGTACATGTCCGGAGCGGGGATGTCGCGGTGCGGACCCAAATACTCAGCGATTAAGCTGACGTACCTTCTGGTCAACCGTTCAAGCTCATGCCTGCTCATCTTTTTTGTGTCGACAACTATGCCACCTTTGGCTCCTCCGAACGGAATGTTTGCGATGGCGCATTTCCAAGTCATTAACATCGCCAAAGCGGTAACATCGTCAATCGTGACGGTTGGACTGTAGCGCATCCCTCCCTTGAACGGTCCGCGTGCGTCCCAATGCTGAACTCGAACACCGCTGAAAACTCCGACGACCCCGTTATCCATGCGTATGTCGATGCTTACGCTGATCGATCGCTTTGGCAGGCTAAGCATCCTGCATATGCCTGGGTCTAATTGGAGTTTTTTGGTTGCCAGTTTAAGTTGGGATAATGCTACGTTTAATGTTGCATGTTCTTCAGCCATAAAATCAAGCCTTCTGCAACAGTGTGTTAATCAGGAATAGCTAGATAAACTTGCCTTCGTTCATTTTTTGTGTGCTGGGTTGATGCTATCGTATACGGCTCTCTGGTGTGCTGTATAAATTGAAAAAGAGAATTTTTGTAGTTTTATTATTTAAATCAAATCAAAAGCATGTTGGTGCTGACTTATTTGAGTCCTTTATCACTGAATATTTCCAAGAAACCTTTCATTTTCCAGTAAGTATCCAAAAACTCTAAGCCGCGAGGCGTTGCGAAACAGAACGTTTGTTCCTCTGTACATCGGTGAATCTCAATAAATGGTCAGTTCACAGTTGGTAAATACAAAAAGTACACACACAATAAGTTACTATTTGGGCGACACGAACTTTATTCGTGGAGAGACCCTTGCGACAGGAAATTTCGGCCAGCTGACCTATTAAACAAGTTATATGATCCTAAAATAGCTTAATTCTTCAAGCCAAACTTGTTGAAAACCGATTTTAAACCTCTCTTTTGGCGCTAAAACAAGCGAAAGAACTTAGAATTCATCAATGTATTCTTCGAATTGTTTTCTGTCCCTGAGGCATTGTGCGCAGATGCAGCTCAAAGGAAGGTTTTTGGTCGTGCATAAGTCGATGTATTTGCAGTCGACGCATGAGAACTCTTTTCTACATCTGGTGCAGCTTTGGAGGAAAACCACTTCAGTACCCAGAATGCCTGCGATTGCGTCCATGAGTTTTTCGATGTTGTTGCAATCTTTTATCGAAAAGACTCCTCGCTCCCGGTTGTAATCGAGACCCAAATTCATCAAGGTGATGAATTTTTCTCTCTCTACCCTTGGAAGCTTGAAACCCTTCGGGTTTAAAACAGTCACTAACTCCACTCCCTTTAGTACCTGTTCATTTTAACGAGGAAGTCTACCTCTTCGGGTGTGAAGTTAAACCAGGATGCCAGCGAGCTTGGTTTTTGCGATTGAAGCAGAGTTTTGATGTAGGGAACGAAGTCGTGTTTTGCTTTTTCGTGGGAAACGTGGCATCGAACTCCTATTTTGCCGCAAATGGCGTCAAGCATCGACCTTTTGCCTTTAGTCCAAAAAAGAGTGATAATGCGTATTGGCGGCCTGATGAATTCGAAGGGTCGGTATGACTGAGGCGCAACTGCAGCCGCTTGTGACATGGAGTTGAAAAAGTACCTTAGAAGATGCCAATTTTCTGTTCCGATCCTTCCGCGGTAAACGTCGGCTTGAGAGACGAAATCATAAGCGACAGCAAGCTCAACTGGGTTCGTGTACCGCTTCGGCAGATTGTCGCTTACCGACATCAAAAGCTCATCGTAATCTACGTTTGATCGGCTAAGCAAAGTTGAGGCTTCAAGGATAGATTTTGCGGAAAAATACCCTCGCAGCGTTTCATCCATGCTGATGTCTCTGTTTCTTGAACTCAACCCCATTGTGTCTTGAAGCGTCAGGACATGGTTTTCTTCGCTGAGGCTTTGCAAATCGTTTATGGCTGAACGCACATCCCCCCTGCTGTTCTGGGCGATGTGTTCGAGCGCTTCAAACTCGGCTTTGACATGTTCCAGCAAACAGATTTTCTGTAGCAAAGCGATGAGAAGCGGTATCCTTATTTGCTGAAAACGTATGAGCAAACAAACTTTTTTCAAAGGTCTAAGCTTGTCTATGTCCGGGTCGTTTGCAGCCATAATAACTGGCACTTGAGATTTCTCAACGATTTCAATTATAGCGCTTACTCCTCCCCTGTCTTCGTTGCCTGCAATGCCGTCGACTTCGTCGAGAAAAAGAATGTTGCCTTTGCTTTGTGTTGAAGTTGAGAAATGGTCCAGGGCAAGGTATGAGGTGGCCGGTTTGGCGACGGCGTTGATGGCTTTTTCTGACCGAGTGTCGCTGGCGTTCATTTCAATGACGGTGAACCCGAACTCTTTTGCAGCCGCGTTAACCAGAGCTGTTTTTCCAACTCCGGGCGGTCCGTAAAGAAGGACCGCTTTTTTGGTTTTGCTTTTGCGCTTGCCTTTTATCCACTCAACAAATGTGGCTTTCGCTTCTTCATTTCCTATTATGTCTTCTATCTTTTGGGGGCGATATTTTTCAACCCATAAAATGTCATTTTTCATAGGTTTCCATTATGCCTCTGCCAAATTTAGCGAATTGCGCAAGCATCGCGCTAAGCTGAATGTCGCTGTTTGCGCCTTGCGTTAGACGGTAATCGTATTCGCCGATCACGTTTGAGATTTCCGCTTTTTGTTCAGGCGTTAAATCTGACATCTTGAAGATTTCCCGTTGCACTTGCCGTACTATTTCTGAGCCTGAGAACCCATAGGAACCCATTATCTCATACATCTTTTTCCTAGCTTCCATGAAGTCGCCGAACAAAGCTTTCCTGATCATCTGCTGGACTTGCGCTGGGCTGGCTTCCCCGATGACGAGGGAAACTGTTTTCTCATCCACAACTCCGTCTTTGTAGGCTGCAGCCGTCTGTAATGCGTTTATGGCGTGCCGGAGGTCGCCTTCGGAGAAATCCACTATTCTTTCGGCTGCTTCAGGCGTCAGCTTTACATTTTCTTTTTTAGCCAAGCACTCAAGATGTTCCTTCATCGCTTGCTTGTCAAGCCTTGAAAAACGGAAGATGGCACATCGGCTCTGTATAGGCTCAATTATCTTGCTGGATTGGTTGCAGATAAGAATGAATCTTGATGTTCGGGAACCAGTCTCCATTATTCTTCTCAGCGCTGTCTGGGCTGGACCAGTCATCTGGTCACACTCATCTAGGATAATCAAGGAAAAGGGTACGTTTTCAAAGCCTGAACGGCTGTAACGTGAGAAATCCTTTATTCTTTCCCGCACGGTATCGATGCCTCTTTCGTCGGATGCGTTGAGTTCCAAGGTGAAGCTTTTCCAGTTGGGTCCAAAAAGTTCGTGTGCGATGCAGAGGGCAAGGGTGGTTTTGCCTGTGCCTGGTATGCCTGCGAACATTAGGTGGGGCATTGTCTTCGGGTTTTTCATGAAAGCTTTGAGGCTTTCCACGATGTCGTGTAAGTCGACGACTTCGGTGAGGTTTTTCGGTCGGTACTTTTCGACCCACATAAGTGCTTCTTCGTTAACTGCCATTAAGTAAACACCTTTCACAACAAATTATACACTAAGGTGTTGGAACTTACGCATTTAAATTTTCCCCAGCGATTTTCACTTGCCGGGCAAAACGTTTCAAGGTGCCCTCAGCCGATTTTGCTGCCTTCAGCAATATCTTTCTCGGGCATAAGCACCGTAACATTGTCTTCGCTGTCTTCGGCAGCTAAAATCATGCACTGCGATTCGATGCCCGCCAAAACACGTCTCTGGAGATTCAAAAGGAAAACGCATTTCTTGCCAACCAAATGCTCAGGCGCATAATATTTTAGCAATCCAGCAACTGCCTGCCTCTTCCCAGACCCGAAATCAACTGTCAATTTGATGAGTTTCTTTGAGTTGGGAATCTGTGAAGCTTCGATTATCTTTCCTACCCGCAGGTCAAGTTTTTGGAACTCGGCGAATGATATTTCTTCAGCCAAATCTTTTCACGCTCCATCGATAGTTCACTTTTCATCGATATTTACTTTGCTTTCAGAGTTCAACCTGTTTTTTTCTCTCGTGGCTATCCTGTGAGCTTGCAAGGTTGGCTCAGGGATTCGAGTTTTAGAGCAGTGTTCAACAATTTTGATCGCTGTTTCAAGAGAAACCATGTTACCAATGCTCACAAAAATGGGTTTTGAACAAGCCTTTGTGGTCACTACCGCGCCGATAACTTCTTCCTTATCAACCAAAAATGTTTGTCCGTTCATTTTTACTGGTTGACCGACTAACCGACTTTTTGCGGCCCCTATTGTCGGTTTTCCAAGGGCAAGTCCAAGGTGGCTTGCAAATCCGCATCTATACGGGTGTGCCCATCCTTGCGCGTCAACGAGGAAGACGTCAGGTTGAATCTTCAATTTCTTAATTGTTGCCATTGCAGACGGGATTTCCCTAAAGGATAGCAAAGTCGGGATATACGGCATTCTTACATGGCAGGTTGCAACTTGAGACTCCAAGACTTTCAAGGATTCATAATCCAAAACCGCTACGGCACCGACTCCAACGTCACCTACGTATGAAACGTCGACGCCAGCGACCGTTTTAATTTGCAGCGGCAATTTGTCTTCCAAAACTATCTTCTTTGATAGGCGAAGCTGAGTTTTATGTGCCTTTATTATAGAGAAGTTCTTCGTTAACCTGCATGGTTGACTCAAAGCTTAACCTTTCGTGGCTTGCGTTTGGCTGTTGGCCTTGTTGTTTCAAACTTTTTTAGTTGGTCTTCTAGGGATTTTCTGCGGATTTCAAGCGTGACGTCTCCTCTTGTTGTTTCGATTATTCTTCGTGCAATGTCGGATTTGTGTCTGAGTCCTGGTACAAGCATGTAGGCCTCGTCGAGAGCCAAGAGTTGGATGAAGACTTGATCCATGATTTCAAGGCATTCTTCACCTTTCTTGACTTCTCCTTCCCGCAAGTTATCAAGCGCTAAACGCCTGTATTCGCCTACCACATCGGCTAAACCAAGAACATAGTCAACCGAGGGAACATTAATTTCTGCAGGAGCAACAAAACGCGACTCCTTAACTAAAGCCAGAAAAATACGTGCTTCCGCATACTCTTGAAGCGTCGCGCTAAACATGCCGCCGTAAATAATCTCAGGATAATCCTTTGACAGTGTCTGAAGGCTTGAAATTCTGTCCTTCGCTTCCGCGATAAATTTTTCAGCTTCAGAGTATTTTTTCTGGTGTATTAATAGAATTGCTTGTTTGGATAGGCTTGTTGCTTTTCGCATGCTCTCATGCGTTTCTTCACGAACATTGTTTTTTTGCATGAGCTCATTTCTTACTTCTTGAAGAACATTTTCCAAAGAGTGCAAAGGCATCACTAAATGAAATGAATTGTTTCGTAGTTTATTTCAATTTCCTTAAGATAAAAAGCTGTAAGGTTGCTCAAGCGTCAGCTCATTTCTCAATCAGAACTTTGCTGTTTCCCAACGCGAAGCTTACTTTAACAAATCTTGAAGTGGTTACCTTGAACGGGAACATGCTGTCTTCCGCTAAGTCTTTAGGCAGGTATACCATGGACTTGCCGTCCTTTCTCCTGAATAGGCGTCCCTTTCCTTCTTACCATACAAACTACCGCTTGGCAGTTAATCCATAAGGAAAAAAAAATAGCTATTTAAGTTTTGTCAGGTGAGCCTGCCCCAAATAGGCACGATTCAGTTACCTCCGACTTGGATTGGCTTTTTCAGCTTGCTTAGTAGTACGACTCTGCTTTCCGGTGCTTCGTTAATAATCATGTAACCCGTCTTCTCCGCTAGTTGCTTAGCAAAATCCACGACCTCCCCGTGCGTGGGCATGCGTTCAAAACCTAACCGCAGGTTTGAGAAACCGATATGCATGTAGGCTTTTGCTTCAATGTAGGTCGGGTTGGCTTTCTCAACGAGTTTCGCGTACTCTTCTATGCGATTCATGTTTAGCTCTTTAACCAGTGTTGTTCGCAAAACCGTGGGGCACCGAAAGCTCTGCAGCAAGACAAGGGTTTCATTCAATTTTGCCCATGCACTCGGAAATTCTGGTCGGCAAACCAGCTTGTACACTTGCTCGTTTGGTGCGCATACTGAAATGTATAGTTGAGTGGGTTCTTTGCTGAGTTTAGAGAGTTTGGTGGGGAGGGTTCCGTTGGTTACGAGGAAAGTGGTTAAACCCTTCTGGTGAAAAGTTCGGATTAGCTCTCCAAGTGGTTCATAAAGCGTCGGTTCCCCAGTCAAGCTTATGGCAACCTGTTTCGGCGTCAGAGCTTCTTGGAATTTGCGCCAGTTCGCTTTTGTGTTCCCTTTGTACCCAGTTAAAATCTTTTCCTGCGCTTCAAAACATCCCTCAACAATCGATTCTGGGGAGTCTACTTTCGGAATTTTCGTTTCGTCCCAAGTAACTTGCAAGTCGCCGCTTTGCGCTCTCCAACAGAACAAGCATTGTTGGGTACAGTAGTACAGGCTCGGCGTCATTTGGATGCATCTGTGCGATTTTATCCCGTAAAACTTCTCTTTATAGCAGGCTCTGCCGTTAACTATGGATTCGTAGAGCCACTTGCACCTTTTAACCGCTGAGTGACTGCCCACCAAATGGTATTTTTGCTTCTTCAGGGCACTTGAAAGCATGATTGTAGTGTTTTCTTCCAACTCTTCACCGAAATTAAGGTTACAAATAGAAAGTTCATTCTTTTAAGAATCCTGTTGCATGTGGTCACTTTTGAGCTTGAATCTCAGGTGATCTTGTTTGACTATGATGTGCCTTTTATTCGCGAGTTAAACGGCAAAGTTTAAAATCATCTCTTAATTAATCATGAGTCAATTACGGATGAGGGTACCTATCTTTCGGGAGAGCAGAGAGGTTTGAATAAAAAGATTATTTCAGCTGTCATCTTGATCTTTATGTCACTAGCGGTTGCTCTTACGCCCTTCGCTAATGTGCTGGGGCAAAATACTCAACTTGGTGTGAGCATTATACAGGTAGTTCCTGCGTCCGAAGCGAATTCACTCATCCAAGTTGCTAGTGTGTACAACGGATCGGCTGGTCAACCTTTTAACGTTAAGGGAACCATTTACTCCAGCAATGGTACCTACAACATAATAATGGGTAATACGATTGTTTCAAGTGGCACAGCTCAAGGATACTATGTTAACACTAACTTCACGGTTCCCCAACTTCCAGGCGGAGACTACAACTTCCTGATTGAAGACATCAAGCAAGGAAACTTGAACTCTACTGGTTCTACACCTGAGCAATTCTTAATCACACCTGGCTACTCCGTAACGCCAGCCAGTTCATACAATCAGGAAGACAGCGTCGTAGGATTGACCGTCAGCATCACCGGAGGCAACTCTGGTCTAAGCTATGCAGCTAATATTACTGTTGTCCTTCCAAGTCCGCTTAACGGTAACTTCTCAGATTTGGTGACATTGGTTGCTAATCAAATTGGAACCGCATCTGCTCAAATTAACTTCCCAAGCGGCAACTTTCAATCGGGTGACTCACTACAGTTAAATGGTGTACCACCTACAGATTTTGCCGGCAATTATACGTTATATTTCAACATGACTCAAGCTTTAGCAAGTAACCAGTTTTCGGTGGGTTTCCTTGATACAACGACGTATCATAGGGGCCAAACCGCGGTAATAGCAGCGAAAGGTTACACGGCTGGGCAGACTGCAACGTTCAGCGTTGCCAACGTGGCAACTGGTGAAAGCCTTACCTCCTTCCCAGTAACGGCTGACGCCAGCGGTATAGTGAGTAGAACATGGATAGTTCCCACAAGCTCAGCTGTAGGAAGCTACAAAGCAACAATCACCACTACTAGTGGCAACGCGAAATTGCTGCCAGATTCGCAGACTTTCTTGATTGTCGGGTACTCCGTCACTATCACAACATTAAACCTTGACGGCCAAGTAGTCCCCAACATACTCGTAAAAGTCCAAGATCAATACGCCAACACATCATACAACAGCACAAGTGGTATCAACGGCTTGGCAAACTTCAAGTTGGAAGCTGGCCCCTACCTATTGACTGCCTCTTTTAAAGGTGTTAATATCGGGCAAACTAACATAACAGTTAGCGGCGCAGGGAACTTTAACTTCCCCTGTCAACTAGCTGACCTTTTGATTAGGGTTCAAAACGAAAATGGAACTGCAATGCCCTTCGTGAACTTAGCCATCAGCTACCAGTATAGTTCTTCTCAAACTGCGAACATCTCGGCTCAAACGGGTGTTTCAGGGACATACACCTTGAACTCAACGTTAACTGGAATAAGCTACACCATTCAGGGTTCAATTTATGGTCAAGTGTTCAACTCAGGCAATGAAACCCTAAGCAACCTTCCGGCACAAGCCATCTACCAATATGTGGTAATTTGTCCAACGGAGCAATTGGCAATCAACGTCGTAGGTTACAATAATGCTCCGATCTCTGGTGCAAGTATAAGACTCGTTGAATTAACCAATGGCTTGTTCTACACCGCCACGACGGACAATTCAGGGACAGCTACTGCATCGCTTACCTTTGGAATATACAATCTTCAAATATTCCAAAACGGCATTCTCCTCAACGAGACAACCGTGAAAGCTTTCAGTGCCGGCCAATACGGAGTACGTTGCACTCTATACGGCATTCAAGTCGCCGTGTCGGTTGTGGATTATTTTGGTTCACCAATTTCAAACGCTAATGTCACCGTGAATGGGCCATCATCAGAACGATACTCCGCGATGACCTCAGGAAACGGAAAGGCCACTTTCAGTAACGTTATCGGTGGCAACTTGCAGATAGTCGCATTTGCCAAAGGCGCTGAAAGCAGCTATCAAGCTGTATCCCTAACAGTTGACCAGCCAACTTCTGTCCAAATAAAAATGAGCGGGTATGTAACCCTCGGATCACTCTTGATACCTACGACTGCACTGTTAACCTTAATCTTGATAGTAGTAGCGATAATCCTGCTGGTCATCGTTGAAATCTTCCTGCGAAGAAGGCGCCGTGTCACCGAAGTTTAAGTCCGATTTCACCCTTGATAAGAAAAAAGTTTATATCTTTTCCAAAGAACATAAAAGAAACAGGACAAAACAACAGCAACAAACTATTTTGATTTGACGTTGAGGTGTATCTATTGGCTCAATCAAAAGCTTGTTCTCCAACATGCAGCGCTTTTAAGTGCGGCAAAAACTCCGCTTTCAACCGGCGAGACTCCGTTTGGTGCAAATGGACCGAGGAACTGTGCGATGTCGCTGACTGCACTTACTCCATGTGCGTCAAAAGGCGGTTGCTACCGAGAGGAGTTTGCGGCGAAACCGTCAAACGGCAAACAGTTGAGAAAGACTTAGACGATGCCTTCTTCAGTGAAGCAATACCGATTAAAGGAAAAGCTTTGCGCAAACTTGGGGACAAAGAAATATACTAAGATGGCGAAAAAAACGATAAAATGAGTTACTCGTGCCTAAACACGAGTATCCCCTCTTATTTTGACTGGACACGTTTAACTACAGGCGGCTTGATTTTCTTCAGGATCCTATACCCGCAGATTATGCATTTTGTCTCTCCGCCACGTAGGTCTAATTCTTCAGACGGTACTCTTGCCCCGCATCTCATGCACTCATAAACAATTCCTGATTTTTCCATTGGAAACGCCTCTCCTACAAAGAAAAGTATTTGCTTTTAAAGGTTTTCCAAATAAATTGTCTTTAAGAGGATAACTAGTTGAGACGCAGGCTTAAGGAAAAATTATCTGCCAGTATCTCACCCAAAGAGTTGAAGTACCTATACAACTCTTTCGACATAATAGGTGACATTGCAATCCTCAAAATAGCAAATGATGATGTCACCATTGCTGAAGCTGTGGCTAAACAAATAATGGCTATCCACAGAAGTGTAAAAACTGTTTTCGTACAGACCAGTCCAATCATGGGGGATTTCAGGGTTAGAGAGCTAAAGCTGGTGGCGGGGGAAGGCAAAACAACCTGCAAATACAGGGAATCGGGCTGCGTGTTCGCCGTAGACGTTGAAAAATGTTATTTTTCGCCTCGACTTTCGTATGAGCGAGCACGAATTGCACGGCTTGTCAAAAGCGGCGAGACCGTAGTAAACATGTTTGCTGGAGTCGGGTGTTTCAGCGTAATAATCGCCAAAACCATGCCGCAGAGCAAGGTGTTCTCAATTGATGTTAACCCAACAGCATTCAATTACATGAAAGAGAACGTTAAGATCAACCGCGTTTATGGTAAAGTAACTCTATTGCTTGGCGACTCAAAAGACGTAATCAAAGCACAGTTGCAGGGCAAAGCTGATCGTGTACTGATGCCTCTACCTGAAAAAGCCCTTGAATATCTAGCATATGCAGTTTTGGCGCTCAAGCCATCCGGCGGCTGGGTGCACTTCTATGATTTCCAGCATGCAACGGGAAAAGAAAACCCTGTTGATAAAACAAAGCAGAATGTGGCCAAAAAACTCGACAGCTTAGGGATTGGCTACAGTTTTCCTTTCTCTCGTGTAGTTCGAAGCACAGGTCCCAACTGGTACCAAACCGCACTGGATATCCAAGTCAATAATGTGCCAAGCAAGTTTTAATAGCCTAGACATCAACTATTTGTTTTGTGATGGAGATTGAAGCGTAAACTTATGGATATTTTGGCTTGCCCGATAGACAAGTATCATCCCCTTGAACTCCATGTGTTCGAGGAGAAAGAAGAAATCGTAGAAGGTCTCATTGTCTGCCCGAAATGCCTACGCTGGTACCCGATAAGAGACGAAATTCCCGAGATGCTCCCCGACGAACTTCGAAAAGAAACTGAAGACCTGCCCTTCTTAAAGAAATGGAAGGCAAAAGTTCCTGAGAAAATAGTCACCGAAGGAAAACCCTTCAGTTTAAAGTAGTTTCTTATCTTTTCAGGTTTACTGCCCTGTTCTTGGCTGAAGATTGCATGGCGGCTTCAGCGATTTCCAAGGCTTTAACGCCGTCTTCTCCAGTTATGAGCGGCTTTTTCTTTTCAGTTATGCATTCAGCAAAATGTTGAAGTTCGCATTTAAGTGGTTCCTGGAATGGGTATCGTGGCTGCAAAGTTTCTTTTTGCTGTTCAATCCACATGTCTTGAGTGATATAATCTAGCCTCATTATGGCGTCGCTTCCCGTCACAGTTAAAGTGCGAGTTTTATACGGTGTCAGCCAGTTGGATTCTATGAAAGCGCTTTCTCTGTTTTTGTATGTGAGCATTATGTGCGCGTAGTCTTCGAATTTGCGGTGTCTCATGCTTCCCATCTTCGCATAAACTGTGATTGGGTCCTGCTTGGAAATGAATCTCATGACGTCTATGTCGTGTATCGCTGTGTCCTTAACGACCCCGACGTCACCTATACGCTCAGGCCACTGTGAAACACGTTTCGCGGTGGCGCAGACTAAATCGCCGATTTTTCTTTTCTCAACTGCTTCACGGATAACCTGCAAGCCAGGTATAAACCTCATCAAGAAACCAACCGTTAAGACAAGACCGTTTTGCTCTGCTATCGCGCAAAGCCTTTCTGCCTGTTTCTTGTTGGTGGCCATGGGTTTTTCAACCAGAACATGTTTGCCTGCTCTTAACCCTTTGAGGGCTTCTTTAGCTAGGACCGTTGACCATGTGCAGATGCTTATGGCTTCTATTTCCTTGTTTTTTAGCATGCGTGAGCTGTTGGTGTAAGCTTTTACACCATACTGGTCAGCGATGGCTTTTGCTCTTTCTTGGTCAACGTCACAAATTGCTATCAGTTCGGTTGAAGGCAACTCCTTGTAGATTCGGGCGTGGTTTTTTCCCCAGAAACCTGTGCCGATTACTGCAACACCAATTTTTCTCATTTTTACCCTGTTCCTTTTCCTAATCCACGGTATATGAAGCCTTCTGCCTCTACTGCCTGGCGCTCGAAAGCACCTGCCAAATCCACGATGGCTGAAGGCATCTTGGTCATCGCTTTAAGCTTCCTTAAGTTCAGGTGTCTAACCTGTTCTTCACCCGTCAATATTACTATGCCATCAACGCCTTCCACAGCCTCATTTAAGCTGGTCTTCAGATCCCCTAATTCTATCGTGCTCCCTTTTGAGCTTGGGTCATAGAGGCTGGCTTTAGCGCCTTTCAGCGATAATAATTGGGCAAAAGCCACTGCGGTTGTGCTTGGGTTAACCGTGCCTAAAACCGCAATTTTCGCTCTTCTCAACGTTTTGTTGCAACTTCGCAAGGCATCCTGCGTCAGATTAACCGCGTGTTTAACCATTTCCTCGTTTATCTGCCTGGCTAATTTTGGCAGTCTAAGCTTGACATCAAGGTTCTCCGCGCTTTCAAGAAGCAGATAAGCTTCACTCATGTTTTCTTCGTCGTTGGTTGTGGGCCAAAAGCTCCGGTCATTGAACTCCAACAGTTTAGAAACTTTGAAGTAATCAGTGTTTGCACTTTCGCAGAAAACAGCCAATTCACTTGCCAAAGCCGTGTTCACATCCTGCCTTGCTGCTGCAAAAAGCGTCATTATTTCGGCTGTCTTCACGTCGTCTATTTGCTTTACATTCTTCGCGACTGTTTTCATCAAGTTAAGAGCCGCATCCTGGCCAGTTTTTCCTACTACAGCAACCTTCAAGTCCAAATCTGCGAATGGCTCAACAAACTGCTTGACTTGTGCGTTGTGGATCGGAATGTACGCTAAAACGAAATCTTGACCCGCTTTCAATCCTGACGTGTTCTCCAACGTTTCTTTCATAATTCCTCCAATAGACCCTAAACCAGCGACTTCACCGTAAATAACTATCGTGCCAGGGTGCAGTGCCGCACCAACTTGCTTTAGAGTGTTTAATACTTCTGAATAATCCATTTTTTTCTTGTCGTCAACTTTCGGAGGGACAGTAACAATCACCGTGTCGCTACGAGAAACAGCCTTTTTTAATTCGCTTGTAACGTTTAACTGACCAGAATTGATCAGGCTTTTCATTTTGACTTCAATTTCAAGTTGCCTGAAAGGTGTTTTTCCTTTCGCTAACTTTTTTACAACGCTCGGATCGGCATCTGAACAAGACACTTTGAAACCGGCTTGAGCAAAGGCGTACGAATACAGAATTCCCTTCCGCCCGCATCCTATAACGCAGGCTAAATATTTTGAACGCTTCTCAATCGTGTCAATCTCGTCTGGTCTCAAGTTCAGAAGGTTGGGCATTCGCCGGTTTTCTCCAGGGCAACAAACTTGCTAAAGAGTTTTCAGGGTTTTTTCAAGCCTTGAACTGTAGTCTTTAACTAGCTTTAATGCTTTTTCTTGGTTTTTTGCCTCAGCGTACAGCCTGAACACGGGTTCTGTCCCGCTTGGTCTGATTAGAATGGCGCTCCCGTCGCTGAACCAGATCTTAACTCCATCAATGGTGCTTATGTTTTCGCCTTTCACTTGCTCGAGCAGTTTCTGCAAAAGAACTTCTTTCTTCTCATCTGGGCAATCAATCTTTCCTTTCTCGATAAAGTATTGGGGTTGCTCAGCTACAAGAGCCGATAGTTTCAGTCCAGTTTGAGCCATTGTGTCAAGGAGCAAAGCGGTGGTCATTGCCCCGTCTCGAACGGCTTGGTGTGGACCATAGAAGATTCCGCCGTTTTCTTCTCCGCCCAATTTGGCATCCAACTCTTTCATTTTCTGCGAAACAGTGACGCTTCCAACTTTGGTCCAGATCAACTCGCCCTTGTAAGCTTCCACTGTATCCTTGATCAGCGTTGAAGAGCTCACAGGAGTGACGATTTTTGCGCCTGGGTTTTTTGCAAGAAATTGTTTTATAACTATCGCAAAAGTTTTGTCTCCCATGTAAATTGTTCCGTTCTGGTCGACAAAAATTGATCGGTCAGCGTCCCCGTCAAAGGCTACGCCAATGTCTGCTCCGATTGCTTTTACAGTTGCAGATAAATCGGTGAGGTTCTCAGGTCTGGGTTCAGGCATTCTTCCAGGGAAGGTACCATCGATGTTGGCGTTGATGCTGGTTACTTTGCAGCCAAGTTCCCTGAGCAATTGCGGTCCCGTCAAGCCTCCAACACTATTAGCGGCGTCTACAACAACATGGTAGTGTTTTTCCGCAATTTTCTGCAGATTGACATGTTTTTTTATCGCCCGCACGTACTCATCGTTGATTCCAGGCTGATCCTGCACCGTGCCAAGCTTATCCCATTCTGCGTAAACAATCTTGTTATCAAAGTAAATGTTCTCTATTTCGACTTCTTGCTCATGGGAAGTCTCAATCCCGTCGCTCCAAATAACCTTAATACCGTTGTATTCAGGCGGGTTATGCGAAGCCGTAATTATTACGCCGCCGTCCATCTTGTGATTTTTGACAGCGAACTGCAAGGCAGGAGTAGGCGCCATTCCAGCGAAGAACACGTGGCATCCTGTGGCAGTTAAACCTGAAATAACAGCTTTAGATAGCATACTGCCACTTGTTCTAGCGTCATGCCCAACAAGCAGGTTCTTTCTTCCGAAAAAAGTTCCAATAGCACAGCCGACTTTTATCGCCATTTCAGGAGTCAACTCAACGTTGACCAAACCTCGAATGCCGTTGGTTCCAAAAAGTTTTCTTTCGCTCATAAATCTCACTTCATTTTTTATTTAATAGTTAATCTAGGGTTTTATAATGTTTTCAGCCACTTCTTTAGCGGGGCAAACGGAAGAAGCGTGCGAAATATGTAGGTTATCTTTGATTTTTGCGTGGTCGCCTATTATGCAGCCTTTGCTTAGCGTAACTTGTTTACCGATATGTGCCCCTTCCCCGATTATCGTCCCATCAATAGCAGAGAAATCGCCGATTGTTGCAAATGGAAAAACCACCGAGTTGCTTATTTTCACGTTTTTACCGACTTGGACGTTTTTCCCCAGGATTGCATATGGACCAATAACTGATTTTTCATCTATTGAAACACCCTGGTCGAAGGAAACGGGGTTCTTTAACTCAAAGTTTTTTGGATTTACTTGCTTTCGGCTGCTAGCTAAAGTGTCAAGTATTGCTTTGTTAGTTTGCAGGTACTCTTCAGGTTTGCCTATGTCAATCCACAAGCCGTTGACAAAGTGACCATATAGCTTTCCCTCTGCTGCAAGTTTTGGGAAAACCTCTCGTTCCATTGAAACAGCTCTTCCCAAAGGAATGTAATCAAAGACTTCAGGACTTAGAACGTACACTCCCGCGTTTATGAAGTTGCTTGGTGCTTTATTTTTCGGCGGCTTTTCAATGAACCTTTTTATAAGGCAGCCATTTCCCATTTCAGCAACCCCGTACCTTGACGGGTCTTCCACTTTGCATAGGGCAATTGTGGCGGAGCCGCCAGTTTTCATGTGGGCGTTGTACAATTCCTTGTAACTTAAATCTGCAAAAATGTCGCCATTCAAAACAATAAACGGTTCATCACGACCCAAGAGCCTTTCAGCTTTTTTTACCGGTCCCGCTGTTCCTAACGGCATCCTCGGTGGATCGACAGAAAACCGAACCTTCAAACCATGCCTACGCGGGTGCTGCTGCCTTATGTAAAATTGAGTAAGGGCGTTGATTCCTAGTATAGCTTCTTCGCAGTCGTTTTTTGCCAGCTTCTCAAAAATCCACTCCAGCAATGGCTTGTTAACTATTGGGAAAAGAGTTTTAGGTCTAGAACAACTTAACGGGCGGAGTCTTGTTGCGAAGCCACCTGCCAAGATCAACGCTTTCAGTGAGAGTCACCTTTGTGTTAGTAATGTATGATTGTTTTTAATATAAACCGTTATGGAAGTTTTTTATTCCCATTCAATAGTTGCTGGCGGTTTGTGGGTTATATCGTAGACGACGCGAGTAACCTGCGGAATCTCGTTTGAAATTCGGGTTGAAATCTTCTCAAGTATGGAATATGGGATTTGAGCGAAGTTGGCCGTCATGGCTTCTTGGCTTTCCATCGCTCGAACTGCAACCACATACCCATAGGCTCTCGAATCACCCTTCACGCCTGTTGCTTTAGTGTCAGTTAAAACGGCAAAGTACTGCCATAAGTGTTCTGCTAACTCGTTTTTCTCGATTTCTTGGCGGACGATGGCGTCAGCTTTCTTGGTAATACTCACTTTTTCGGGCGTCAATTCGCCAATTATTCGAACTGCCAAGCCTGGTCCTGGGAAAGGTTGTCGATTGACCAGTTCCTTGGGTAACCCTAGCATTTTGGCAACTTTACGCACCTCGTCCTTGTAGAGGTCGCGAAGTGGTTCAACAATTTTTTTGAACTTGATGTTTTTCGGAATTCCTGCTACGTTGTGATGGGTCTTTATCAACTCTGAGTTCTTTCGGTAGCCTGATTCGATTCTGTCGGGGTATATCGTCCCTTGGAGTAAGTATTGTGCACCCGATTTTTCAGCGACTTCCTCAAAAACCCTGATGAACTCTTCCCCAATTGCCTTGCGTTTTATCTCGGGGTCAATTACGCCTTTAAGTTTTTTCATAAAACGTTCTTGCGCGTTCGCCATGACAAAGTTTATCGGTAACTTCTGGAATGTCTCGCGGACAGCTTCAGGTTCTCCTTCACGCATGAACCCGTGGTCAACAAAAACCGCCGTTAATTTATCGCCGATTGCTTGCGCCGCAAGCGCGGTGGCGACGCTTGAATCTATCCCTCCGCTTAACCCAATTATGGCTCTGCTACTGCCGATTTCAGATTTGATTTCCGCAACCATTTTTTCTATTATATCTTCCATCTGCCAGTTAGGCTGGCACTTGCAAACTTGAAAGATAAAGTTGTGCAACATGCGCATCCCGTTTTCAGTGTGAATAACTTCGGGGTGCCATTGTAACCCATAAATAGGCTTACTCTTATGCCTGAACGCGGCAACAGGACAACTTTCGGTGTGCGCCAACTCTTCAAATTCCGGCGGCAATGAAAAAACCGTGTCGCCGTGACTCATCCAAACTTTTTCTTTTCCGCTTAACCCTTCCAAGACGCCAACTGGCTTGTCGATGGATACTTGTGTAGTTCCGTATTCTTTACATGTTGCCAGCTCCACTTTGCCTTTGGTTAACTGGGCTAGAAGCTGGTGACCATAGCACAAGCCTAGAATTGGGAGATTCAACTCTAAAATGCGCGGGTTAATTTTAGGTGCGTTTGGTTCGTAAACGCTTGACGGTCCGCCTGAAAGAATTAGGCCTTTGACATTGAATTTTTCATCTAGCGCCTTCACTTCTTCCGGTGATATGTCATAGGCGACTATTTCTGAGTAAACACCGTTCTCTCTGATTCTTCTGCCTATGAGATGGCAGTATTGCCCTCCAAAGTCCAGGACCAGTATGGTGTCATATTTTGCTTGCATGTTGGCGAGTCAAACTATTGGGGTTTAAGCTAGTAATTTAAGATTGCTATCTGTTTATCGTCAAAGCCCAGAGCTGCAAAGCTTTTCAAGGAGTGTTTTCTCCTTAATGTTTCATTCATTGAGTGAGGCAGGAAACTAAACTTTTATTAACATAATCGTATGATAATCAAAATAACGTTTCATAAACAAGGGTTTAGTTGAAAAAACGTGCAGAATGGTGTCATCATGGAACTAAATGAAACTGACCAAAAAATTCTTAAAAGCCTTTTAGAAGATGCAAGGTTTTCGAGCAGGCAAATTGCAAAAAACGTAGGCGTATCTGTCGGGACTGTTCTTTCAAGAATCAAAAAGATGGAAGATGAAGGCCTCATCAAAGGATACTCTGTTATAATAGATCATGAAAAGCTGGGTTACCAATTGACTGTGGTAACTGAAATTACCGTTTCCAAAGGCAAGCTTGTGGAAACTGAGAATGAAATAGCTAAAATATCGAACGTGTGCAGCGTATATGACGTTACAGGTTTAACGGACGCCATTATCGTTGCAAAGTTTAAAAGCAGAGAAGACCTTGGGCACTTCACGAAGAGATTGCTTGCGCTTCCCTTCATTGAGCGTACAAACACGCATGTAGTTTTAGCTACGGTGAAAGAAAACTTTCGACTGCTCTAATTTACCCTGTTTTTTTTAATCTGGGTTCTCTTTTTTGTAGTTCTGCTGTGGCTCGGCAATGGTTATTTTAGTTCCTGAAGCTACAGGTGAAGTTATCCAGACGTTTCCGCCTATGACAACGTTGTCTCCGATTATTGCGTTGGGACCCAGAATCGTCGCTCCTGAATAGATAATTACGTTGTTTCCGATTGTCGGGTGCCTTTTTCTTCCTTTGATGATGTTACCTTCATCATCTTTCAGAAAACTCAGGGCGCCCAAGGTTACGCCTTGGTAAAGTTTAACATTGTCGCCTATTTCAGTTGTTTCGCCAATAACTACTCCCGTTCCATGATCAATGAAGAAGTTATTGCCTATCCTTGCGCCTGGGTGAATATCGATACCTGTCAGGGAGTGAATGTGCTCACTCATTATTCTGGGAATCAAGGGTACTCCGTCAAGGTAAAGTTCGTGAGCTATCCTGTAAGTTGTAATCGCCAGTACGCATGGGTAACTTAAGATCACTTCATCCGTGCTCACAGCTGCCGGGTCTCCCTCGTAAGCAGCTTGGATGTCACCGCTTAACATAGACCTTATTTCAGGCAGTTTTTGAAGAAGGTCTTTAACAACAACGTCCGCGCGTTTTTGGCATACGTCCTGGGGGCACGTCTGAACTTTCCTGCAGATGTACTTTAGGCTTTTTTCAACTTCGCCTGTAAGTCTAGTGTAAACTGAGGTTAGCTTGCTGCCAAGATGGTACTCAATGTTGGCTTTAGTGACCTCTTCCTTGCCTAAGTAGCCAGGAAAAAGAATCGTAAACAAATCTTCTAACACTTCAACAACTATTTCTTTAGATGGCAGATCTCGCCCAGTAAGATGATCCATACCGCCGAACTTTTGATAGTTAGCCGTCATCTCATTTACTATTTTTGGTAAGCCTTTCTCGACCCAGCCCTTCTCCACCTTGTAGTGGTTACTCATGAGTACATCCAGCGCTCGCTCGGGGCTCCATGAGCCATCTTCCATTTTCTTTGCTGCTTGTCCTGCCTCTTTGGGATTTGACTGTTTAGTTTTTGTTACCATTTTTCTTTCCACCTTTCATATGTTTAAATAGGCATTATAAAAACGTTGGAGTCTGTGTTGCTGGTTCTTGGAATAAGACAGTGCTGAGGTAACGTTCGCCTGTGTCCGGCAGAATGATGACTATGAGTTTGCCTTTGTTTTCTGCTCGTTTAGCGACTTCAAGCGCCGCGTATGTTGCTGCGCCTGAGGATATTCCTACAAGTAAGCCTTCCTTTAGGGCTAGTTGCCTCGCTGTCTTGATGGCGTCATCATCTGTTACTTTGCATATTTCATCCACTAAATCAAGTTTTAGCACGTCGGGTTTGAAGCCTGCGCCTATCCCTTGGATCTTGTGCGGTCCCTTCTGGCCGCCGCTCAGCACTGGCGAAGCGGCTGGTTCAACAGCTACGGCCTTAAAAGCTGGTTTGAGCGGTTTTATGTATTGCGCGATGCCCGTTATTGTGCCGCCTGTGCCTACACCCGCGACTAATATGTCTACTTTGCCGTCGGTGTCACTCCAGATTTCCGGTCCTGTGGTTTCCCAGTGAACTTTCGGGTTCGCAAGGTTCTTGAACTGCTGTGGCACGAAGCTGTTAGGTGTTTGCGTAGCTATTTCCTCGGCTTTTTTGATTGCCCCGCCCATGCCTTCTGGTCCCGGGGTGAGGACGAGTTGTGCGCCGTAGGCTTTGAGTAAGTTGCGTCGTTCTATGCTCATGGTTTCGGGCATGGTGAGTATTAGCTTGTAGCCTTTTACGGCTGCTACCATGGCTAAGCCGATGCCTGTGTTGCCGCTTGTCGGTTCAATGATGGTTGTGCCTGGTTTGATTAGGCCTTGTTTTTCTGCTTCAGCAATCATGCTTTGGCATATGCGGTCTTTGACGCTTCCTCCTGGATTTCTTGATTCCATTTTGCCGACGACTGTGGCGTTTATGCCTTCGGCTATGCGATTTAGGCGTATTAATGGTGTTTTGCCTATCGTTTCTAACACGTTATTGTTTATTTTCATGTGACATCGCCCATTTTATAACAATGTTATAATTTTGCATTGTTATTTAAAGCCTTTATGGTACCTAAACGAAACCTACTCCAACGGTCTTTACTACTTGCAGCAAAAAGACGCGCAAAGTTTACAAAAATCCACAGTGGCCTCATCCGACGTAATCTCTTTGTTAGCGAGGCGTTTAGCCGTCTGGCTCGCCATCGCCTGAACCTTTGGAACTATGTCTCCCAGTTGCTCCATGCCCTTGGTTGCCCTTTTCGAATTGATGTACTGACTTATTGCTGCTTGAGTTGTCCCCAGCCTTTTCGCTGCGTCAACCTGAGTGAGATTGTAAGTGTTGATGAGTTCTTTTGCAACAAGTGACCTGAAAAGCGGAACTACATATTTTCCGATGGCTTCGCATCTAGGATTCATATGCTTCAAAGTATAACACGTTTATAGTTATAAAATTGTTTTCCCTACGCTAAATCATCCTTAGCAAGTCAGCCTTAGTGATTATGCCCGCAACCTTGCCTTTTCGGGAAATCAGTACGGCGGAGTAAACCTGCAAAAGGTCAGAAATCAAGCTCAAAGGCGCATCCTCTCCCACCTGCGGAAACGCTTCTTCCATGATTTCTCCCGTGGCAATGTGTGAAATTTGGGCTAAATCTTTTCCATCTAGAATTTGACGCAAGATCGTCTTCTCTGATATGCTGCCGACCGATTGCTTTCCTTCAAAAACAGGGAGTTGAGAATACCCATGGGTCTTCATTAGTTCAACGACCTTAGCCAAAGGCTCGTTTCGTTGAACGCTGATGACTTCGGTTTGGAACATTTTGCCTGCTTGGAGCTTGGTTTTAGATTCTAGTTTCTCTAGGGTTTCGAAGATTGTTTTTACTTTTGTGTAGGAGGAGTCGATTTTTCCAGCTTCCAGTTTTGCGATTAGAGATTGGCTGACGCCTGCCATCTTTGCCAGTTCGGTCTGTTTTAGGCCGAGTTGGTGTCTTTTTTTGGCTATGTCAGTTAGTGCTGGCAGCATGGTTGTATAGGCTTTTGTTCGGGTAATTATTCTTTTTGGAATAAAAAACGCAAAAACACCTATAACACCGTTATTTTATGTATTCTACAAAACAAACAACAGGCAACAAACATGACAAAAAGAAAATTAGACACAATAGCCGTCCACGCTGGACAAGAAACACCCGACCCGGCGACTGGCGCGAGAGCTGTTCCCATCTACCAGACCGCTTCGTATGTCTTCAAGAGCACGGAACATGCAGCAAACCTTTTTGCATTAAAAGAATTAGGAAACATTTACTCTCGCATGACCAACCCAACCGTCGACGTTTTCGAAAAACGTGTTGCAGCAATCGAAGGCGGAACAGGCGCATTAGCCACAGCGTCGGGGCAAGCAGCCATCTCCTTGGCGTTGTTAACGATCACTCAAGTAGGCGACGAAATAGTTTCCGCCAACAACCTGTACGGCGGCACCTACGAGCTCTTCCACTACACTTTTCCAAAGCTCGGCAGAAAAGTTAAATTTGTTGACTCGACCAAACCCGAAGAATTCCAGAAAGCCATTACAAGCAAAACCCGCGCCATTTACGCTGAAACCATTGGCAACCCCAAACTTGACGTGCCAGATTTCGAAGCAATCGCAAAAATTGCTCACGCCGCAGGGATCCCCTTCGTCGTTGACAACACAGTCGGCGTCGGTTTAGTATCCCCCATAGAATTCGGTGCAGACATAACTGTCCTCTCAGCGACGAAATACATCGGAGGACACGGCTCAAGCATCGGAGGAGTAATAGTTGACGGCGGCAAATTCAAGTGGAACAACGGCAAATTCCCAGAATTCACCGAGCCAGACCCATCGTATCACGGCATAAAATATTGGGACACATTCAGCAACTTTCCTGGATTAGGCAACGTCGCCTTCATTTTCAAAGCAAGAGTGCAACTTTTGCGAGACATCGGACCGGCTCTGAGCCCATTCAACGCGTTTCTCTTCATTGAAGGACTTGAGACGCTGCCTTTGCGGCAAAGAAAGCATTCCGAAAACGCGCTCAAAGTCGCCGAGTTCCTAAAGAAGCATCCATTAGTCAACTGGATGAACTATCCCGGATTAAAAGATCATCCAAGCCATGAACTGGCAGAGAAATACTTTAAAGGCAATTACGGCGGCATAATCGGCTTCGGAATAAAGGGTGGATTAAAAAATGGGAAACGCCTAATTGAATCCGTCAAGTTGTTCTCCCACCTGGCAAACATCGGTGACACGAAAAGCCTAATAATTCACCCCGCTTCAACAACGCATCAGCAATTAACGCCTCAAGAACAAGTCGCAACGGGAGTCACCGAGGATTACATCAGACTGTCGATAGGCATCGAAGACCCACAAGACATTATAGAAGATTTAGAACAAGCGCTGAAATTATCAGCCGAACCTTAAACTAATCAACCCTTTATTTTTGGAGGCAGAACAGCTCATTACAACAAAAATCCTCGAAAAATCCCAACCTCAGTGCACCTATACTTTTGGATTCCCGCCAGACGAGTTGACCTTGGAATCAGGCGAAACGTTCGGTCCACTAACACTTGCCTATCAAACCTACGGCGAACTTAACACGGAAAAATCCAATGCAATTCTGGTTTTGCATGCGTTAAGCGGTGATGCTAATGTAGCAGGGCAGGACGGTTGGTGGAGCAACCTAATCGGTCAAGGCAAAGGCATCGACACCGACAAGTACTTCGTTATATGCAGCAACATCTTCGGCGGTTGCAGAGGCTCCACAGGCCCTTCTTCAATCAACCCTAAAACGGGTAAACCATACGGTATCGATTTCCCATTGATAACTATCGGAGACATGGTTAATGCGCAGCGTCACCTCATTGACCACTTAGGCATCCAAAAGCTTTTGGCAGTAATCGGGGGCTCCATGGGAGGCATGCAAGTTCTGCAGTGGCTGGTTTCTTACCCTCAGAGAATCCGAGCCGCCATACCAATTGCAACGACGATGAAGCATACTCCGCAGCAGATAGCTTTCAACGAGGTTGGCAGGCAAGCGGTTATGGCTGACCCTAACTGGCGAAACGGCAACTACTATGGCCACAGCATCCCTGCTAGAGGACTAGCTATTGCAAGAATGATTGGGCACATAACCTACATGAGTGATGCTTCGATGACTGAGAAGTTCGGTCGAAAATTCAAGTCAGAGAAAGCCCCATTCAAGTTCGGCGCAGATTTCGAAGTTGAAGGTTACCTGCGGAACCGAGGCGACAATTTCGTTAAGAGATTCGACCCAAACAGCTACCTCTACATAACCAAAGCCATAGACTACTTTAACATCTTAAACGGGCACAGCCTCGGCGACATTTTTAGGGGATTACAGGCAAAAGTGTTAGTTCTCGCGTTTAAGTCGGATTGGCTCTACCCAGCGTACCAGTCGCAAGAGATAGTTAAGGCTTGCAAACTGGCAGGAGTTGACGCAAGCTACTGTGAATTAAACTCAAATTATGGTCATGATGCTTTCCTTCTCGAAATCGAGCAGGAGGCGCATTTAGTTGGCAACTTCTTGAAGAGCGTTATTAACAACAGAAAGGAGGAAAGCAACGATTACTCGAGCAGCTAGCAGAATCGAATATAACGTCTTCGCTCAATGGATTTCTGACGGCGCATCCGTGTTGGACCTCGGCTGCGGAGATGGCGAACTCTTGCAGTTCTTGATACGGGAAAAGAAAGTGCGTGCCCAAGGCATCGAACTCCAAGAACAGGCTATTCTACGATGTGTCGCCGAAGGATTAAGCGTCTTTCAACAAGACATAGACACCGGGCTCTCTGAATACATCGACAACTCATTCGACTGCGTCATCTTAAACCAAACCCTCCAACAAGTAAGAAAGCCAGACTTCGCGCTCCACGAAGCCCTTCGAGTAGGCAAAAAAACAATTGTAGGCATTCCCAACTTCGCACATTACAAAGCTAGGGCAAGAATTTTCTTCAAAGGCCGGGTTCCCATAACTCCCTCTCTTCCCTTCCAATGGTATGACACGCCTAACCTTCATTTCCTTAGCTTAAACGATTTTATGGATTACTGCAAAAACAAAAGCATCCAGGTTGAACGTTCGTTCTTCAAATCAGATAATAAGCAAGTGAAGTTCTTGCCGAACCTCTTTGGGGAATATGGCTTCTTTTTACTCACCAAAAACCGGCCATAAACTCTGTTTTTAAACCTCTATTTTGACCACCAAGCATTTAATTTCACGGTAAAGCCTTTAAATGTCATAGCGAATTCTATATTTCGCACCAGCCTCAAATAGCGACGAAAAAGTGTTTGCGGAGGTCGCCCAGCATGGCCAAAGGCGTAGGACTGAGGCTCCTATCCCGCAGGGGTTCGTGGGTTCAAATCCCACCCTCCGCACTTTTCTCCTTTTGCCAATGTGAGCTTGAATATTGCTTTTTACAGCAAATAATGCTTGAAAATCCGAGAAAATATTTCGCGCTAAAACGGTTAACAGCTAACGCCATTGAACTTGAACCCTTTTGGGCTCGCTTCCTCGCGAGTCCGACTCATGCAACACTAGCGCGCTAATAAAGTTTAAATCTTGGAAACGAGCCCAAACAAATATGCGTAGGAGATGAAAAAAATGGCATCATTACAGAAGAAAAATTTGAGTTCTCCCGATGAGACAAGAACGTTCGATAAAGGAAAAATTGAAGTAGTGAACGTTGGCGATTTCAAGTTTGGGCGTTCTACGTTTCAGCCAGGATGGAAGTGGTCTACATCCGTAAAACCTATCGTGAAAACCAGCAGTTGCCAGGTCCATCATGTAGGATACGTTATGTCTGGAAGATTGGAAACGGTGATGGATGATGGGAAAAAAATTACGTTCGGTCCAGGTGATGCGTTTGATATCCCTCCTGGTCATGACGGATGGGTTGTCGGAAATGAGCCCGTTGTTTTCCTCGATTTCATGGGCGCCGCAGAATACGCCAAGAAAAAATGATCATAAAATCACATTCTTGCCCTATACTTTTTTTCTCTAATCTCACGTGCACCCACAAGACTCAGGCATCCTTATTCAGTCAACCCTCTTATTCAAGCGCGCGCACTGTTACCGATTTGTATTGAACATAAAACTGCTTCTCTCATACCTTCCTTTCATTCTTCGATAAATTTAATATATTCTAACCGTGTAACAGGCATTTATGCTAAAAAAGGTCAAAGCACTCATTCTCACCGCAGATAAGTTCGAGGACATGGAGTTTTTCTTTCCATATTTCCGGTTACTCGACGAAGGATTAGAGGTCGATGTAGCCGCCCCTAAGAAAGGACATATTGAAGGAGAACACGGTTATGGATTCGAAGTCGAAAAGACCTTTGACGATGCTCACCCTGAAGATTATGATCTATTGTTGCTGGCGGTTCGCCAGATGGAGCCCCGTCGGTGGTTAGAAAGGACACTCGTGCCCAGACTATTGCTAAGTCTTTTTTCAATTCCAATAAACCTGTTTCTTCAATCTGTCATGGCCCTTGGCTTTTGGCTTCCTCAGGACTAGTAAAAGGAAGACACTTGACTTCTTATTGGCATGACGGCGTTCCAGAGGACATAAAGAAAGCAGGCGGCATATATGAGGATAAAGAAGTAGTTGTCGATGGTAACCTTGTCACGTCACGTTACCCTGGGGACTTACCCGCATTTATGCGAGAAACAATACGAATGGTCAACAGGATCAAAAAGTAGCTTAATAGCGAAAAACACAGTAGTGAAGTAATAAGGGGCTAGCGGCGCGCGCAAAAAAAGACTTTGCGAATGCTGCGGCAAAACCTTCAGAGCAACATTAGACAAAAAGAAAATATAGCCTTCTAAAAAAATCAAGCCTTCTTCTCTTTTCTTTCAGAAAACACAAAGTATATTGGGAATTTTATAGTAGAATATTTTGGGGGTATTTGATCAGTGATGCTTTCCCGCGATCATAGGTCAAATTCTCTTGACAGCAGTTATTAGTAGGAGAAGATATTATTTTGGGAAAACGTGTTTTAGACATTGTTGATTCGCTTCGATTGAGAATTATACGGTTAACCAAGCCAAGAGAGCGAGAAATTAACATCGACGTGTTTGCTAATCCTGAAAAGTACTTACTACGGTTGCCAATAGAAAAAATCGTTGCTGACACAAAAGTCGACCCGGAAGCCATAGAGATGTACAAGAAGAAGATCGAAAACGGGGAGAAAATTGCACCCTTAATCGTTGTTAAGCATCCTAAATTTGATGTATACGCAGTTTTAGATGGTCATCACAGGTACTACGCACTTTTAGAGTTAGGAAAGAAAGAAGTTGATTGTGCCCTGGCCGGTGATTTCTCTAGCGTAGTGTTTTACATGACTGAGCAAGGTTATTTTCAACCAAAACCGGAAACCAAGGAAGAAAATCAAAAAAAGATTATCCATTTACACGAAAATCTTCAGGATTTTCTTCACAATTTTTTGAAAGATCCCCACAAAGCTAAATCTCCTAATAAGTAAAAATCAAATTGAGGCTTCTTTAAACGAAAATTAGACCTGTAGTCGAGCTTTTTTCAGTAGGTGTGCAAGCACATTTTAGCTAGGTTTCACAACCGCGTCATAGATTGGAAGACAATTTAAATTCAACAATTGCCAATAGTTGGTTTTGATGTCTAAAACTGAGCGCAAATCCCAACTTACCCTATTTGATGTAACAAATCTAGTGGTTGGAGCCATAATCGGAGCTGATATATACGTAGCTTCTGCCTTAGGTGCAGGCCTGCTAGGGCCTTTTTCATTGGTTGCTTGGGTAGTGGCTGGAGTAATAGCCATAGTGATTGCTTTGTGTTTTGCTCAGTGTTCTGCCTTGCTTCCCAAGGTTGGTGGGCCGTATGCATACGCACGTGCGGCATGGGGTCCTTTTGCAGGTTTTATTGTCGGTTGGTCTCTTTGGCTAGCGGAATGGATATCCCTGGCAGTTTTTCCAGTGGCTTTCACTCAGTACTTGATGTTTTTTTTGCCGGGTCTCAATTGGATTTCTCAAGTCATCGTACGGGTGTTATTTGTTGTCTTTCTCATAGTTACAAATGTTGTCGGGGTCAGGGCTGCAGGAAGAACAAACGACATACTTACATTAGTTAAACTTGTTCCGCTGGCTTTCTTCGCTGTAATTGGCTTACTTTTCATGGTCTTTAATGTAACTTCGGTAACAGCGAATTTTTCTCCGTTTTCTCCTTTTGGCATTGGCAGTTTTGGGGCGGCTCTTGTATTGATATTCTGGGCTTACGCAGGCTTTGAAATTTCAACAATACCGGCAAATGACATACAAGATCCGGGTAAAACAGTTCCCAAGGCAATAATACTTGGAATCTCAATCGTAACCGTATTCTATTTGGTAACAAACATTGTGCTTTTTGGAGTAAGACCTTGGAGTTTATTGGCTCTAGATAAGGCACCTCTGACTGCCGCGACCGGAGCAATTCTAGTTTCAAACCCAACATGGGCTCTGATCGGCGTAATTATAGTGGGAGTTGGAGCCTTAATTTCGGTTTCTGGTTCTGACGAGTCAGGAATGATTGGGACTTCGAGATTGGGGTATGCTCTGGCTGCTGACGGTCTTTTTCCCAAAGTTTTCGCTCGAATTCACCCAAGGTTTAAGACGCCTTACTTGGGAATAATCATTTCAGCAGTTACTGCGCTTGTAGCAGCGCTTTTTGGCAATCTAAGTGTGCTTATAGCGACTTCTGTGTTTTTCATGGCAGTTGCTTATGCGGCGACAAGTGCGTCAACCTTTTTCTTACAACGCAAAGATACTAAAACTCATTTTAGCCTTAGAAGCTTGTTTATTCCAATTCTTGGAGTTATCTTTTCTGTATACCTGATTACACAGTGTAACTTTACCCAAATTGCATTGGGTCTAATCCTGCTTTTTGTGGGAGTCCCTATATACATTAAATATTCGCCTAAGAAAGAAATTGCTGAACTTAAAGAGGCTTTAATGTCTCCAGAGGCAATCTTGAAAAGAGCACGCGCTCAAGAGGATAGGTTTCTGGCTAATGTTCTAAAGCACATTAAAATTTTCTATAGAAGAAGAATTGGAAAGAAACAGGCAACGGACTTAACTGAGCAGGTTGAAGCGTAACCCGTCAACATTGATGATGGCAATTTTGTTGCTTAGGTAACTTGCTACTTCGGACAAAAAACTTTAACTTAGTTCGATCGATAATTGAATTAGGGTTCCCAAATGGTTGGGAAATATTATGAAGCAAAATGTCACAAATGAGGATATTAAGCGTTTTTCAGCTTCTTTCGATAGCGATCCTAAGAATCTTCTTGCTTTGAACGCGGTTACACGGAACGGTATTGCAGATGTGGCTTTGAGTCGAAAAGAAGTCGATCGAATTAACTACACATTCAGTAATCTCATAGAGTCACCAGAGGCTACTAATCAAGAGCGGTCAGGGAGGTGTTGGTTATTCTCCGGGCTTAGTCTCCTTTCTCTGGAAGCTATGAAAAAGTTGAATCTTCAGACTTTTGAACTCTCCGAGGTCTATCAGATGTTCTGGGATAAGTTGGAGAAGGCGAATTATTTCCTTGAGAACATAATTGAGACCAGGGATGAGCCATTGGACAGTCGGATGATTTTGGCTCTTCTCTCTGATCCGCTTTCCGATGGTGGACAATGGGATATGTTTGTGAATCTCGTGGATAAGTACGGGGTTGTTCCAAAGTCTCTTATGCCAGAGACATTTAGTAGCAGCGATTCTGATTCTATGAACACTCTTCTAGTTTCCAAGTTGAGAGAATACGCGAAGCTGCTTAGGGATATGTATGCTAAGGGTTCTTCTGCTGAGGAGTTGCGAAAGTCAAAGTGCGAGTTACTTGAGGAGTTCTATCGAATGCTTGCAATTCACTTGGGGAAGCCTCCGCGCGATTTTTACTGGGAGTGGCGAGACAAAGAGAAAGTATTCCACAGGGAGGGTGTTATGACTCCCAGAGAGTTCTACAAGAAGTATGTGGATGTTGATCTTGATGGCTTAGTTTGTCTAATAAACGCCCCGACCAAGGACAAGCCCTTTAATAAAATCTATACAGTGAAATATCTTGGTAATGTCATCGGTGGACGCGCAGTTCGTTACTTAAACGTTGATTTGGAGACATTGAAGAAAGCTGCTGTCGATATGATAAGGGGTAACCATGCCGTTTGGTTTGGTTGTGACGTTGGCCAGATGCTTGAAACGGAGATGGGCGCGATGGATTTGAACGTTTATGATTATAACATCGTTTACGGAATAGACTTTAAGCTAGATAAGGCTGGAAGATTGGAATACAGGAATAGCGAGATGACACATGCAATGGTCCTTACGGGTGTGGATCTTGATGAGAAAGGAAAACCGAGAAAATGGCGCGTTGAAAACAGTTGGGGGGCAATGATTGGGGACAGAGGTTATATGTATATGATGGATGAGTGGTTCGACGAATACGTGTTTGAAATAACTGTTAGAAAAGAATACCTCTCTCCAGAGCTCTTGAGTGTTCTTTGCACAGAACCTGTTGTTCTTCAGCCTTGGGATCCTATGGGCGGATTAGCAAAGTAAAATTGAATTGTTCAACTTATAGCTACTTCTTCTAATTCGCCATTTTTCATTTGAAAGACAGCTAGTTTTCCATCAGTTAATGGTTACACTAGTCAAATTGCATCATCCGGAGAGATTCGAACTCTCTTGAAGCAGTTCATAAGCCTTTTTTGCCGGTAAACTAAGGCGCGCGCGTGAAAAGCCCGTAAAATTTGGGAAAAAATCATGTAGAAATAAAAAGTCTTCAAGCAATAAAATATTTTGTTGCAAATGATAGTCTCGTTCATACCTTAACAACTTAGGTTTATTTTGGCTTTAGACTTAGCTTAACGTTGACCTCAACAGTATATTCTTTTTTATTTTCTGCAACCGCTCAGTCACGTCAATATATTTCTCAGGCATTCAATTACACCTCCCAAAACGCAATACACGTAACAATTAATTAGCGGTTCTTAAGACTATGTGACTGTGAACTAACAGCAACCAAACCTTGGTGGATACTTAACTCAATTTTGGTTTGTTTTCAATTGATTTCTTATGATGATGAAAAGCGCCAAAAGGAGCAGTGCGCCAATGACGCCTGAGGTGATGCCTGTGATGTACCAAGCTTTCCACGCAGGCATGAAAGTCATGAGGTACTTCAGTGACCCGATGAGAATAAATAGGGAAGCAGATCCTATGAATGAAATTACCAGGGAAACCAAGATGCTAATAATTATGCTTGTTATGAGAAGTTTTTTGAGGCGTTTCTTAAGGGCGCCCTGCTGTTCATGTACATATTCTTTTATAACGGCTTTTATCTCATTGAAGAAAGATTCGATAATTTCCTTTATTGTGGGCAATTAATTCTTACTCCTTCGTCAAAAGAGAGCAATCCCGTGACAGGTTTAAATGTTAATGCGGTTCCTAAATATAAGAATCAAACTCAAAAAACAAAATAGACTCTCTTTAAAGCAACGGGCTCGTTGTTGGTGCGAGATACCAGTCACATACGCTTAATAAAATCGCAGAGGCACTAGTGTATAGTGAAATTTTATGAGCGGAGAAGAAGTTAAAGGCAAACTCAAAAAGGATGAGGGTAAAATCCGCGAAGGCGCGGCTAAAATTACTGGCAACACAGGTCAAATAATTAAGGGCGAAGCTGAGAAAGTAAAAGGGAAAATCGAAGAGGACGTAGGCAAAGCCAAAAGAAAACTCTAACAAAACGCCAGCTGTTCAACGCCTCTATAATAAGCCGAAATAAGTTGTCAAGAAAACGAAAATACTTCAGCAACTATTAAGCGGATAACGTG
>JBEKTQ010000012.1:0-89025 GCA_049515895.1 Bathyarchaeia archaeon
ACTGGCTAGCCCTCCTACGCCAAACAGACGCCTACATCATGGCTTCCAACACTGCAAGCAACAACGAATGGAACTCAAATCCATATTCGAACGGATTCTCAAACCCATTTGGAACAGCAAACACAAGCCCACTTGAACTCTGCATCTACGGAACCATCCAAACATGAACGCCCGACCCAACACCAACACCCACCCCAGCACCAACGCCAACACCTACTCCAAGTTCAAACCCTGGCTAGAGCGCCAGCAGAGAAAACCAAATAGAAGATTACATAGAAATAGGTTAGGTTTCTAAAAGCAAATAACCGGTATTAACTGCCGGCTTTTGCCCATTACCAATAAACCCATTGAAATGTTGAGCAACATACTGCTAAGGAAAGGTAAATTGTTTTCTAATGCTAGTGATATGCGAGCATGCTTTTTCTTTTTTTGGAGTTTTTCTTAATGATGAAACTAAAGTTCTGAGATGCCCTGACTGTACATATTTAGCATAGAAAAAACTCGAAATTCTTCTCGGCAGTTTCCACTTTTGATTTCCTAAAGTGATGTTTAAGGCAATTGGAAGGAAAAAAAGAAGACTAAAATGATATTCTTTACTTCTCCAAGAATATAAGCTCCGGATGTAATTACCTTCAATCCAATGATTTTCTCAATGTTTATCATGTAAAACATCCATCTTGGTTAAAGGTCTAAGAATACATATTTTGCCATCTATTCAAATAGGCGTCAAAACAACAAAGCTGAAAATAGAGGTGTTACTTTATTGTGCCTAACCTTTCTCTCACCGTCGCTAAGAGCTCTTCAGGTTTAACTGGCTTAACTAGGAAATCGTCGGCTCCATACTCGGCAGCTTTTTTTCCAACCTCGCCGGAGGAGAAACCTGTTACAACGATTTTGACTGCTTTGGGGCTATCGGGTATTTTTAGGAGAAGTTCCGTTCCGTCCATATCGGGAAGCTTGACATCAACTAAATAAACGCTGAACATAGCTTTTTTAATTTTTTTGAGGGCATCTTTGCCTGTCTCAGCAGTCTCAACTGAGTATCCTTCTTTCTCTAATATGCTTTTAAAAGCTCTCAAAATATTAACATCGTCATCTACTACGAGAATTTGCTTTCTTTTCCAGAGCACCTAACTCCTCCAACTTGGCGTTAATAAATTCGAAAAAAGAATTGTTGGTTGGGGCATTCCAACCTTTTGATGTAGCTGATTAATTAGGTTTGTCCCCGTGTTAAGCAATGTATCTTATAGATGTGTTTAGTGGGACATTAACTTTTGCAATCGACTAAATGGGCTGTGCCGTCTGGACAAAAGACTTTCTCGCCTACGCAAACCCGGTTGAATCGGCGTTTGCACTCATATAGTTGTCTTTCGCATCCGTCACAATCACGAGATAGCATCTTGTCACCTTACCTTCTAATATGAATTCGTAAGTAAGTCCACATCATATAAATAAAGATTATTGTTTTCCAGTAGTATCGGCAGTGCAGCCCAACCCATGTACAGTTGAACTTAGCTCCTTAAGCATGTTGACATGAGCCTCTGAATTCATGGGCATGCATTCACCCCGGGAACTTAAGCAAATGGTTAAAAATGGCTAGCTTCACGAGTTGGGTATTCACCATAAGTTTTTTAGGGTTTGTTTATGAATAGTGACGGTCATGATTGTTGCACGGAGGGTCTAATTTAGGGTTTTCCGCCGAAAAGGTTTCTTTTGTTAGGCGGTTCCGTCAACGGTTAGTCTGGTTAGTCTATTTTGCGCTTGGTTTATGCTTGGTTTATTCGCTATTTTATGCGGCGCGTTACTTCGGTTTGTCTTTTTTCGTTTTGTCGAACAGGGGCATGGTGGACCATGTGGTTAGTGGCAGTTTGGTTTCGGTACCATGGGACGTCGGGGTTTGGAGTTTCGGTGTTCTTATTGTTTTGGCTCGGCTCTTCTACGATTTACGCATCAAATTAGCAGGCCGGTCTTACCGGCTACCTGCAATCTTTGCTTTGTTTGGATTAGCCGTTTGGGCTTGTTTGGTCATTCTTGGTTTGGTTAGTTTGGTGAATTTAGCTCTGGTCAGCGCCTTACTTATTGCGCTCTGCCTTTCGTTTTCTCATGATTTCTTTGCTGTTTCTCGATTTGACCTATTTTTGCGTTTGCTGTTTGGCGCCATTCTGGCTGTTTCGCTTGTCGAAGTTGCCGCTTTGGCTTTGTTTAGTGTTCCCGTTGCCTTGAACTTAGGATCCGGGTCTATTGGTTTGCATTGGGGTAATGTTGAGTTAAGTTTTTCGAATTTGGCTTATCCTTTTTTGCCGTATGTTTATTTGCTGTTCGTTTTTTTGGGAATTGCTGCCTTCATTATCAAAATGGCGCCTGCAGGCTGGTTAGGGGCAAAAATAAGAGGCAAACGGTTTGGTGAGTTTCTTCACCGGTTCAACAGTCCATTTCGGTTAAGTTGGGCCGAGGCGTCAGAGTTTTTGAATGGTCGTTTTGTACTTGTTTTGGCTGTAGTGGTTTCTGGGGTGGTTTCTTGCTTATTTGTTGCTTTTACGGTTTTGCCATGGACCAATCCGACGAATATGTTGGTGAGCGTAGATTCTCCCAGTTATTACCAGTGGATTGCCTATATGCACAGTGTCAACGCCAATTCTGCTTTGTCTTTTGCTTTTGCAAACGATAGGGCTTTGTTTTTGGTTTTGCTTTACGCCTTGTCTTCTTTGGCTTCGCCGTACGTTGTTATTCAGTATATTGCTGCCCCGTTAATCGTGTTGTTTGGCCTTGCTACACTTTTTGTTTTGAGGCTGATTTGCCGTTTTCACGCAGTATGGATTTTTGGCGTTTTGCTCGTGCCCTTTTCTTTTCAATCTTTAGGCTTAATCTATTCTGGCTATTTTTCCAACATATTAGCCTTGACTTTTGTGCTTGTTTACGTAATTTTGTTTTTCAAGGTTCTTGATTCCGGGTCTAGCTTGAAGTTTTTTGCTCTGTTGGGCGTTTCAGTGCTCATTTTGTTTACCCATTCTTGGACTTGGTACATTTTTGCGTCTTCCCTTGCCACATTTTTACTTTTGGAATGGCGTTCAGCCGTGCATGATAAACCTTTATGGAGTCGGTTTAGGCTAAAGACCACCCTTATTGCTTCCACCATTGGGGTTGGATTGGTTTGTGTCCTTGTTCGCAGCTTGTTGTCTTCCGTCACACCAGCTACTTCAGTTCTTGCCGCAGCACAGTCAAATCTGGGTCTTCCAAATGAAGCATACCTCTTGAGTGGATTTCGAAATACGGTGGATTTTGTTTTAGGAGGCGTCTTTGCTAATCAGCTGCTTGTTTTCCTTTCGGTTGTTGGTTTTCTGTTTCTGTTGAAGTTTAAGTCTGAAGTTTCAAATTTCTTTATTTCTTGGATTTTTGTGGCTTGCGCCGCAATTTTGTTTGCTTCACAGAATTTATTTTTCGATAGATTTTCGTTTTTAATGCCCTGGGTAGTTTTGTCTAGTTTGGGATTGTTTTCCATCGTTGGTTTTGTCGGATCAAGGTTTGGGGGTTGGAAAGGTTGGCGAGTGGGATTAGTTGCGTTGGTTTTGGTCTGCGTTTTCTTAGTATTCTTGAATGGCAGTCTGAGGTATCTTTTTAACATCAACATCTGGTAATCTTGTCTTTGTTTTGGGGTAATGGACGTTAAGTATGGTCTAAAAAACCTTTTAAGTAACACTACCGATATAAGCTGAAATGATGGGGAACCGGCAAAAATGATCAGTAAATCAAAATTATCTGTAATCTCGGTAGTTGCCTTTCTTTTGCTTTCGTTGTCTATTAGTTTAGTGGGAGCGCAATATACAACTTCACAAACCACCAATGTGACCATCGATTCTCACGGGACATTTACTGCGACGGCATCGAATGTCGGCGTTACATATGACATTCAGGGAACGCCTGGTGCAACAGGAACCGTAACCGCTGACGTTTATAACGGCAATCCTCAACCTACCGCTTCCATTCCAAGGGGAGATTCACTGACTCATTTCATAGCTATCGCTTTCAACATGAACGCATCTGATTTCACGAAGGCGACAATTAACATAACCTACACCTCCGCGGATGTTCAAAATCTTCAGCAACCCTACGCGGTTTTCAAGTACGTGGCTTCTACAAATAGTTACACGAAGTTTCTTTCCACCGTGGACACGAACGCGAAGGTTATAACGATTACATTGAATAGCATTAACGATCCGGTGCTTGCAATAGGCGGAACCAAGAGTGTAAGCGCAGGCGGGATTTCTGGGGCGGTATGGGCAGCAATAATAGTTGTCATAATCGCAGTGATTCTGATAGTTGTGTTTATATTTAGCCGTAGGCGTTCGTGGGCACCCATAAAAGTAGTTGATAGGAACAATCAATTTTCGAATAGCGAACAAAATACAGATTTATATCCAAACGCACAACCAACAAACATTAATATGGAAAACAAGCCGCAAACCGTCGATTCGACAGAGCGGAAAATCGAAAACCAAGAAATGGAATTCAAAGATTCAGCCAACGCGGAAAGCCTTAGTTTAATGCCCCAACCTGAACCGGCAGAAACCAAAGTTGAAGAGGAACAGCGACCTTTGGCAGCTGTTCCAAACGCCGATATCTTGCCGACAGAAACACCACATCCTCAAATGGAAACAGAGGAACAACAAACTTCTGCAACTGTTCCAAACGCCGATATCCTGCCGAAAGAAATTCCACAACCTCAAATGGAAACCAGAAGCGTCCAAAATAGTTCGCCAACCGCAATTCAAAATAACACCAAAGTCACTCCTCCAAACGCGAACGCACAAAAGAAAAACAATTTAGCCGCGGCAAAGAAAAAGAGAAACAAAAACAAGAAACCAACACGCTGAACTCCAAATTTTAAAATCTTTTCGTTCCCAAAACCGGAACCAAAAAAAGAACAGAAAAGGCAACTCTAAGCTAAAGAGAACTTCTCTATTGACTCAGTTAAACCCCTCTGTGCCAAGTTTCCACTCAACTTTAGCTTTCTTTGTTCCATGCCTCGTATAAACTTAGGATTAGCTAGAGTTTTTCAGGTTGCCGCTTGTCCACTCTCGCTGTTGATATCAATCAGCCATGGGATTTCTTTGGACTAGTGCACTTATAGCATTGGCCAGCGCATTAGATGCTTCTTGCCTTGCCTCTATTGATATGTCGGTTTCCAGTTTTTCAAGCTCTGTATGTAGACTTTCCACTTCGGCTGTAAGCTCCTGCTTCTTCTTCTCGTATTTCTCGCGAAGTGCATCTTGTTCAGCGGTAAATTTGCTCTGCATCTTTTCCAATTCGGTCTCACTAGACTGAAGATCTTTTTTTGTTTGAGCGAGTTTATCTGCAGTTTTCTTCTTGAAAATCTTGTTCTTCGTATCTTCCTGGATTTTTACATCACTCATCAATTCACGTATTCGGTAAAGTAGGGGTTCAGTGTCATGCTCTTTTTTGAGGGTTAGCGCTTTGGATTTTTCAGCATACTCCTTATCGGTCTCCACAAGAAGATTATTGTTATCAGCCATAGATTTCGCGACTGCCTCTATTTTTGCCTCTTCAAGCTTTTTCTGGGCCAAGGCGCTTTCAACATCTTCGAAAATCTGCGAACGTTCCTTGACAAACTGCTCGTCCACCTTTATGGCAGAATTCGACTCAAACTGCGAAACGATTAGCCTCAGATTAACGAGCCAGTCGTCAAAATACTGATCAAATGGCGGAACAGCAAAAACCTCGCTGCCCAACTTGTTCGATGCATCGAGCGTTTTCTCCACGAGCTCTTTCCTCGCGATGATATTCTGCTCTTTTTGAAAATCATTTTTGGTTTCCTGCGGTTTCTCCACTTCTACATTCTGCATTTTTGGAATGTCCATTGGGGGCGGTGGCGGTTTTTCAATTTCTGCATTCTGTCGCTTAAGATAGTTATTTGACGGTTGCTGTGGTTTTTCAACTTCTAAGCTTGGTTCTTTGAGATAATCATTTTTCGGTTGCTTCGGTTTCTCTGCTGCCATCAGGACTTTAAGCGAATTAATGTCCGCTCTCAATGATGCAATTTCATTTGCTAAAGCATTAGCTTTGGCGTCAGCCATCTTCTTAAGTTCTTCAATGTCGGCCAAAAGGCTTAGCTTTTCAGCCTCCAAACTTCTTATCTTGTTGACTCTATCTTTAAGGCTACTCATTTTCTGTGTACTCCCCAGACGACTTATCCATTAGCTTATTTTGCACTTAAGACTTTTGCAACAACAACCCAAAAAGAAACGCGGACTGAAAAGAATGATCTATGAATGTGCATGTTGATTCCTAAAAAACTAACGCAACGGCTTGAAGTCACTTTAGCTGTTCTCTTAGAATACTGGTAATTCTCGAACCAGCTTTGCCGTCGCCGAACGGATTCACCCACGTTTTCGTTTTGGCATAGCTGACTTTTGCCGCCTCAAGGATTTTAGCGGGATTAGTGCCGGCAAGGATGTTTGAGCCAACTTCTATGGTTTCAGGCCTCTCCGTGTTATCGCGCAACGTCACGCAGGGCACGCCGAGGATGCAGGTTTCTTCTTGCACCCCGCCTGAGTCGGTTAAGACCAGTTTTGCTTTGCTTTCAAGCTCAAGAAACGCCAAATAATCCAGGGGCTCAACCAACGTTAACCCAACTGCACCTATGCCAAAGAGTTCAAGCTGCTTTGCTGCACGCGGATGAATAGGATAAATTAATGGAACCCCAAACTCGCGTTGAACCCTCTGCAGACCCTTGATGATGCCGCCGAATCGGTTTTTATCGTCTACGTTTTCTTGCCTGTGCGACGTAGCCAACATAAACTTGCCCTCAGCAAGAGACAAATCTTTGAGGATTTTGGTTTTGCATTTCGCTATTTTCAAGTTTTGATTCACGGCATCGACTATTGTGTTGCCCACCATGAAGACTTGGTTTTCTGATATGCCCTCATGAAGCAGGATTTCTCGTGATTTTGATGTGGGCGCAAACAGGTAATCCGAGCAGTGGTCAGCTAAAACGCGGTTGGTTTCTTCAGGCATTCGACGATCGTAGCTGCGTAGCCCAGCCTCTACATGCCCAACTTTGATGCCGAGTTTCACAGCGGCCAGCGCGCCCGCCAATGCCGTGTTCGTGTCTCCTTCAACCAAAACCGCGTCGGGGGATTCCCGCATCAAAATTTCTTCTATGCCGCCGAGCATTTTGCCCGTTTGTTTTCCATGCGTGCCTGAGCCTACGTCAAGGTTGTATTTTGCGTCGGGCAACTCGAGCTGCATAAAAAAGACTTTGTCCATGTTGTAGGTGTAATGCTGCCCTGTGTGCAAAATGACATAGTCTAATTGCAGCCGCTGGCATTCGCGTATGATGGGTGAAAACTTTATTATTTCGGGTCTTGTTCCCAGAATAATGCAAATCTTCACCAGTACATTGCCTCTTTGACATAATTAGATTGTCTCGCGAATAATAGCTTAACGTTTTTTGGCTTAATTGAAATTGGCAAGTCTGCAGACTCGGTTTTTCTTCAGTTTGAGATTGTGAAAGAGCCAAGAATGAAACCTTACCTCTGGTCTGTACTTTGAAACAAAATTGTAAATTCATAAGAAAAATAAACTTGGTTTTACGTTAACTCCGATTTGACGTGCTGGCGACGTTTATGACTATAGGTTTGGGTTTCGTAATCAGTGTTTGTGACTATGTGAATGGAAATAGCGACAAAAGTTTGGATGAGATTACGGAAAAAATACTCTCTAAGGTTCACCCATGTGACCTGCAAGATTTTTTCGAAAAGATCGCGTTATTCAGTTCTCGAAACAACCGCTACCAAGAACTGAAAGCGAACTGCGAATCACGGCTTGGCATTAAAGACGGTGAAGCCACTAGTTCAGAAGTAACGGTCTGCAAGAACTAATTAACCTGTTATTCTCCACGCAGCCTTAAAATGCCATGCAGAGCACCCTCCACAAACTCAAGACGCATTTCTGAAACGTGAACGAATCCAACTTACGAACAAGGAAGATTTTGTTCCGCAAAACGAAAGATAGAAGCAATTGCAGGCGGTAAGACAAGCGAATCGGCTGAGTCCTCCTCGAGAGGAGGCTGTCGATGGTCAATCTCCCCGCCTGCTAATTCACAGATTGCTCTCATGCAGGTAAATGCTTTATGAATCCAGAATCCAGAAAAAATCTTGTTCACGCATGGAACCTGAAGGCAACTTCGCTTGCGTACGAGTGCTTTGAAAGGTAATCGTTGCGTTCGAGGGGGGGTTTGGGGCTTCTTTCGTTGACTTTTGGGGAGATTTGGGGAGATTTCTAGACGCAACCTGCAGCCAATCCAAGCCCCATTCCAGAAAAGCAACCCAAAACACAAAGAACAAATTTGCCGAATTTTCCACAAACACCATTTGACAGATGTTACGCGTTGGAAACAATCTTTATATGCTTTTCAGGTTGCCTACTTAGTCAGAAACACAAAAGCATGAGTATTATGGGTGATTGAATGGTTAGTAAAGATCAAGGAATAGGTGGAGCGATACTAGCTGTATGCGTTATAGTTGTCGTAGGCTACTTGGTTTTAGTGGTTGATCCCGGCTTGTTTAGCCTTAACGCGACCGATGCCCGGCTAGATTCAGTTTTGGTTCTTGTCAGCGCAGCTTTCATCGCCATTCTAGCAATCGGCGCATGGATAGGCTACACCATGGCATCAACCCCGCCTCCGAAACCAATCGAAGAAATCGCAGCAGAAACTGAAGACAAAGAAGAAACACCGAAATAGACGCGCACGCCACCCCCAAACAACCAGACAACGACAAAAAGCGCTGCCTTGCCCTCTACTATGGCTTAATGCATGTTGGTGAGACGGATTTGTCTTTTTTTCCCCTTTTAAACGGGTATTCCAGTTCGCGGCATATTTCAATTTCGGAAACTTGCTTTAAGAACGTGAATTCGACAGATGGCTTCATGAACTTATTCAAGAAAATCGAGCGGAACCTCACCATTCTTGTCATGAGTCCACTGGTTGAACTTGACAAGAAAGAACGGGAGAGAAAACTTAACGAGAGATTGAAGCGCATTGAAGAAAAGCACAACCGCAGGTAAACAGAAATTTTTCTGCAACGTTTCCGAGAATCAACAAAACGCTGTATCAAAGAGACATGGTCTTGTCCCCCTCAAAGGATCTATGAAAGCCAACATTGAGAACTCAAAAAAAATCGATCCATCAAAAAGCCTGAGTGCCCGCCCAATGACCAACCTTTTCGATTTATCTTCATTGCCGTTTCATGAAAAAGAAAAAATATTTATTCGAAACTCTTGTTTTACTTAGGAAAAGATCTGACAGCTGCCTGTTTAGAGACGGTTGACATGCGTTTTTTAGGAAAAGGGAAAAGAAGATCGGTTGCAATGCGCGCTGCCATAGTCGTTGTTGCAATTGTTATTCTTCTGGCAGTTGTTGGAGCAGTACTATTGTTTTCAACATCGGCTAAATCACCGGCCACCGCAACACCTAAACCCACACCTACCACGGCGCCAACGCCTACACCCACACAAACATCAACCGCAACGCCGACACCAACGCCTTCCCCAACACCCTCACCAACTCCCACACCGAATCCAACACCCACTCCAACTCCTAATCCGACTCCTACACCCGCACCTTCAACAACTCCAACGCCAACTCCTGAAGACACACCTACACCAACACCAACGGACACTCCAACCCCCACACCCACTCCAACTCCAACTCCTAGTCCAGCACCCTCTCCAACACCAATCCCAACTCCAACACCCACGCCGACGCCTACACCAAGTCCAACTCCAACTCCAACACCCACTCCAACTCCCACTCCAACCCCAACACCTACACCGACTCCAACACCAACACCTACACCGACTCCAACACCAACACCTACACCGACTCCAACACCAACACCTACACCGACTCCAACACCAACACCTACACCGACTCCAACACCAACCCCTACGCCAACCCCTACGCCAACCCCTACGCCAACCCCTACGCCAACCCCTACGCCAACCCCTACGCCAACCCCTACGCCAACCCCAACTCCAACACCCACACCTACTCCAACGCCAACACCTCCACCCGGAAACCCTGTATCCACGTTTAATTTCACGGTCTCTGGAGCAGAAACTTCCGTTGTAGAGACGTTTTATCCTTCGAGCATAAGCAACGACAGTTCACACCCACTAATTGTATTCAGCATCGGCGGTGGATACGCCGGCTTATCAGTTGCAGATTACGTGCCGTTTCTGGATTACCTAGCGTTACACGGATACATTGTATGCGCCGCAAACTGCAACCCATTGACAACTCGCGAAACTGGAGTGACGGACGAAACGCAAGCGGAAAATCTAATCGTAAACTATGCCTCTTCAGCAAGCTTTCCTTTAGCAACCGCGGTAAATCTCAAGGAGATAGGCGCACTTGGACACAGCAGAGGCGGAGAAAGTGCCATCGAACAAGCAGCAACAGATAACCGCATAAAAGTCATACTTGGAATGTCCGCAGCGAACGATACATATGCCATCACCAACTCCAGCTACGTTAAGGTGCCAGCAATGTTACTCTTCGGTTCAAACGACCCAAACGCACCCTTAAGCGACAACGTAAACTACTACAACAACTTCCAAGGCCAAAAAGAATACATCCAAATATCCGGAGCAACACATGACCTTGGCATATGGAACGGAATTCCATACGGTTTTCCATACAACCTGACGACTGCACCGACCACAGAAAAATACGTGCTAGCATGGTTCAACTATTACTTATACTCAAATTCCACCGCTCTAAACGTCTTTAACGCAGCAGCCCTAGCAAACGACTATTCATCAGGCATAATCTCCAGCTACGCATTAAGCGGGATCAGTGCAAGTCCTCAGGAACTCTTAGCTTCCGGCACAAGCGTACCCTTACAGCTTGCGCAGGTCCTGAGTTCAACGGCGGCGTCAGCAGCACTTTTCCGGGCGTTTTTGACCTACAACCCCGTTCAGCCAAAACTGAACATCCTGCGCCGACGGCACGCAACAAAGAAAAACTAACGCAAAAAAATCGATTCAGCAACCCGCTGACGCCAGGTGACAGAGAGACTAACTGTGTCCGACAGACATTATTCACGGCGCGCGAGAAAATGGCGCGGGATGTGGGATTGGATTACCCTAAAAAAGCATGGGTTATTTGATTTTAACGTTAGCATGACCTGAGCGTGCGCCCTGTCGCTCTTTATGGGTTTGGTTTTTCTTGTTTGAAGAGAGCTTGCAGAACCTGTGCAGATTTAAGACTTATCTTTATGAAAACTTAGCAGAAATTCATAAAACTGATTAAACAAGAATTGTCTGTAAGCTATGTTGAGGTAAACTGGAACGTTCTGTCCTTCATGTGGCAAACAAGTAGAAGAAAACAATAATTTTTGTCCATATTGCGCCAAACCGTTACCCCCTGAAAAACCTCAAGTACGTCATGTTTGGAATCCGCCTACGAAACGACCTCAACCCCAAGCAGAACAGCGTAATTTCACGCCCCAACAAGAGTTTCTTCTTGGGTTTGTGCGCGCGCGCAAGACGCAAAAAATAAAAACCTGCTGGCGAGTGCTTGAAAGAGCCAGAGACAAAACAGAAGAACAGCTTAAAGGGAGAATAGTTAGAAAGTTAGAAAATGAGCGCAATAATATTAGTTCCTGTGTTCATAGTCTTTTTGGTAATGATGGTGTACGTCTTCTATTGGTGTGCTAAGGAGTCAAGTAAAGCCCGAGCAAAGAGTAAGCTTAAGCATCCTACCGATTGGGAGAAGATGCTTGAAAGAGAAAGAAGAAAGAAAGAAAACGTCACTTCATTTGTTGTCGCTTTAGCCTATGTTTATATTTGGGCTTTTAAAGAACGTCAATCCTATTACCGAAAAATTAGCGAAAAAGAAGAAAGACCTTATTACATATCTAATGAAGAATTAAAGAAAATCAACGATTTAGCTAAGCTTGCAGGTGAAGAAACTGGAAACGACGAGCTTTGGAAAGTTATTAGTTACGTGGAGCTAACAGGCGCAAGACTAAAAGAAGCCATCAAAGCTGTTGAGTGCGACAAGATTACTTATGAACAGGTTACTGAATTTTTGCAAAAGCAGGGCAGAAAAGCGCATGATCTTCGCCAAAAATGGATGTTTCATGCTGTACTAATTAATGCGCATCCACAAGTAGCGGGTAAGCTATTAGGTCATAAGTTTTCGAAAATCACAGTTGACGACGAAGAAGAAAAATAGTTGACTCAATTATTGAAAGCGGAGCCAGATAAAAGATGAAATCTCGGGTTGAGGAAATTCGTTAAATTCCCTACATTGTTTTCGACTCAATAATTATCCAAGCCAACCTTAATGACTTTTCTGCCCCAGTAACCTGAGCCAAAAACAGCCAGGTTAGCGTTTCCATTCATCTCCATACTTATCCTCTATTTAACGATGGAAAAATCGTCGACCTTTTTACTTGCATAATCAATTTCATCTTTTTTATGCCACGCGAGACATGCTTGTATGCCTTCTTCCAGAGAGACTTTGGGGGCGTAACCGAGCGCTTTGTTCGCTTTTTTGATACAGGCGAGGGTCACCTTGACATCGCCTCTTTGAGGAGGTTGGTGGTCGATTTTGGCTTTTTTGCCGGTTGTTTTCTCGATGATTCTCACGAGGTTATTGATGGTGGTTTTTCTACCCGAGCCAATATTGAATACCTCGCCATCTGAATTGTTTAAACTTGCAAGCAAATTCGCTTGAATTATGTCTGCTACATAGGTGAAATCTCTTGCTTGGTTGCCGTCGCCGTAGATTGTTATTGGTTCATTTGCCAGGATTGCTTTGAGGAATCTGTGTATGGCTAGGTCGGGACGAAGTTTTGGTCCATAAACCGTGAAAAACCTCAAGCAAGTCATCGGTATTCCGAAGCTCTTGTTGTATGCCATGCAAAGGTTTTCTGCTGCCAGTTTGGTGACGCCGTAGGGCGAGATGGGTCTTGGCAATTTTTTTTCTGTGATTGCCCGACTATTTATTTGACCATAAACAGAGGAAGAAGACGCAAACACAAACTTTTTGGGGGTATTCTTTATGCACTTTTCCAGAAGGCTTTGAGTTGCGAGAATGTTATTGCGCAAGTATATGTCGAAGGTTTGACCCCAAGATTTTCTAACGCCGGGCTCGGCCGCAAAATGAAAAATTAATTCTGGCTGTATGTCGTTAAGTTCTAAGTCGAGGACGTCCAGAGGCAGGAATTTGAAGTTTTCGCAGGTTAACAAATGTGCCAAATTGCGAAGTTTGGTTTCCTTCGAATAATAGTCAGTAAAACAATCTACGCCGACAACATCGAATTTAGAGATGAGGCTTTCTGCAAGATGAGATCCTATGAAGCCAGCAACCCCGGTAACTAACGCTGTTTTTTTCAAGACCAATACCTCTTAAACTGCATGATGAATAGTTGATGCATACGGCGTCCGCAAATAGTTAATTTCGTCTTTCGGCAATATTAGGGTAATTGAACTTCTCAAACAGGCTTTGCAGAGTTATTCCTTTAAAGTAATGTTGAAAAGGTTCTGTTACCTCTTCGGTAATCCATGACTTCTTTTGAGACGGTTGCTTTTCGGTTGATAACTACTCATTGTAGCCAGATATACCGTTAAGCCATACCAAAAGAATAGATAAGGTACAGAAATATCACTAACATCAAGCTTCCAGCAATAATGCAATCTATCATTATCCTGTTTGCCGATCTTACACCTTGCCAATCCTTTGAATGTTTACGTTTGTACAGTAAGTTGAAAACTAATCCTGCAATTATTATTGCAAAACATATAGCAATTGCTTCAAAAATCAAGATTTCCATTTTTTTCTCTAATCCTGTTTTGTAAACTTAGTATTTGAATCTTTACCGTTGCAAAAATTAGTTGCTATGGGTAAATTTTATTCTAACAAAACTCCTCTCGAACCGCAAAACAAATCTATGACATTTGAAGAATAAATAATTGGAATGGTGCGGGAGGCGGGATTTGATTACCCTAAAAAAGCATGGGTTATTTATTTATTCACTACAATTTGCCCTACCCACAGCCTTTCAGAGCAGCCACAAACACTACCTTGTTTGTCAGAAGAAACCCTGAAGAAAAGCCTGAACCAAGAAATATGAGCTGGAAATAGCAGACATCTAACCCCTTCTTAATGGCGGGTCCGGTGGGACTCGCTTAATTATTTAAGCGAATCCCTAAAGGAAAGGCAACCAGCGACGCCATTGAAAACACTTTCTCTCTATCAGCAACACTTTCTGTCTACGGCTATTTTTACGAAGAAGAAAAGCAAAATAGCAGGAATCAATTCGGGTAAACTCTAAAACAAAGAGGTGGCAAGATAAGATTCCAGAAGCAAAAACGTTCTTGCAAAAAGTTTGCGAGTAAAGCGCCTCGTCACGGTTAGGTGCTCGTTATCTCCGTGTCTGCTGGAGAATGATAACGGAGCACAGGTTTAAAACGGCTTAGGCTTCTGTTTCTGTTTTATTTTGCCTTTCGTTTTCTGTTATAGCTGATTTCTTGGTTTGGTCTTGGATGCGAGGTTTGGCTTCATTGCTGGCTCTCCCATGAAAAAACACCCCTCCCCCTACCTATTTTCATCTTGAGGAGGCTACCCTACCCGAAAAGGGAATTAGAAAATAAAAAGAATATTGTGCATTAGCGCTAACCTTGTTATTGAGCCAGCCAACACTACTTCGGGGCTTCACACCATCGCAGCTGTTTGTTCTAAAAGCCGTTTGGAAGATTGGCATTGAAGCCGAAACTATTGGACAGAACAGTTACAACATCATAACTATCCTATTGAATAAGGCCAGCGCAATTTTGGTTCCCTTTGGCTTAGGTTGCGATGTTTCCGCTACAGACGCTATGGCGGTTTTGGCGAAAGTCGTAGCGTTATTTCGGTTAGGTTGGCATACGGTCAGATTGATTGAGACTTATCTTTGTTGCGAATTGTGAAGAATTTTTGATTTCGCCTGCAAGTTTCACTGTTATGAAGGCTATACAAATAACAGACAGAACTTCTGTTTTGCGTCCAGTTAGATATGGACTACTACATATCGCAGTCACTCGATTGAGCATCACCCATTCAGCGCGCGCTTACTATGTATTCAGGATTCATTGAGCTTATATAACAAATGTTCGATAACTTCTTTTTCTGGCGTTTAGATAAATGTACTATTATGCATGGTACGGCTATAATCCCTCGAAAAAGATGGAGCTTAAAGCGCCAACGATTCAAGGAACAAAGGAAATTTCTGTTGTCATACCGGTTAGAAATAATCAAATAGGTATCAGCCGTTTTCTTCTAACATTTTTTAACAAATGTATGTCCACTTCGCTACCTCGAGAGGTTATTATCGTAAGAGACCACGGAACTCCAATTACCGTTCCTGAGGAATGCCGAACTTATGGAACCGAAGTAAAGGTATTGGACTCAGAAGGAACTGGACCTGCGAGCGCCAGGAATTTTGGATATAGAAACGCCAAAGGAAACTGGATACTCTTTACAGATAGCGATTGTATTCCTTCCTCAACACTTTTAGATGGTTATATCCGAGCGAGCAACGGATCAGTGGGCTATGCAGGCGCAGTTGCCTCTTTCGGAAAAGATATCATTTCAAGGTATTATGAAAGCCAAAGCATACTTGTCCCATCTGCAACTTACAATAATAACGTCTACTCCCCCGACTATCTTATAACGGCAAACTCGCTAGTTTGGAAAGATGCCTTCGAATTAGTTGGGGGTTTCGACGAGGAAATCCAAATAGCAGCAGGCGAAGATGTTGACCTCGGCTTTAGGCTGCGAGAAATAGGCCAATTAAGCTTTGCTCCCACTTCTGTTGTTTTCCATGATTTCGATAATGGACTTGTGGGATTTGTTAAAAGATTTATTCGCTACGGAAGTGGAAATCGGCAACTCGCAAAAAGATATAGCTTAGCCATTAAGCCAAGACCATTCAAACCCGCAAATAATAATTTTGCAAATGCGATGTTAGCTTCTCTTCAATATCTGAGCATGCTTTGGGGTTGGCAGTCAAGCAACAAATTTACTCATAACCGCTACAATGGACTTAAGAATAGGGGATAAAGCCTTTCTGGAGTGACCGCGCGCGCTGGCACTCAGGTAACTCAAATCGCCTATATTAAAAACACTGGGAACATCGCAGAAAACTTGACCATGTCCACGACCAGTTGGAGCCCATCAAACGCTTGGACATATCTCACATTGAATTGGTCGCCAACATCATCAACATTAGCCGCTGGAGCAACAACTTCAGCAACATTAACTCTTACAGCATCATCAGGTGCAGGTGCACTCTCAACATTCAGCGTCAACATAGTCTTCACGGGCACACAGTAAACAACTCACCTTAACAAAACCACATCGGGAGACTCCAACATCAAAATTTCATCCATTAGCTTTCCCATCAAAATATTATGAAAGTCTTCCCTTTCCATGCAGTACTTCGCTTCTTAAACAATGTAACGCTCAAAAAACAAATAAGCAATATTTCCAAAAACGCAAAATATCCAAAATCTGCATAACGAAGATTAAACTAAAACATCAGTGAAAGCAGTGTTGCGGGCATAGTCACGACTAAGCAGAGTAAATGTTAAAAAAAATGGAGATGATGAAAGCACTCTAGGTTTCGCTTTCTATATTAAAGTTGGAAAAATTAGTTGGCATGGTGTCAGTTTCTTGGCAATTCGAAGAGGGAATTTTTTTGGGGGGTTGGTTTTTCCATGTGGATGCAGCTTTGTCGTCTTTTTTTATGAATTTTTTGTTATAAACCCTACCTTTTTCCTTTTTTTCAATTAGTTGCTTTTAGATTCAAACCATTTTATTGTTTCTTTAAGCCCTTCGTCGAAGCTTACGCTTGGTCTCCACTTCAAAAGTTTTTCTATTTTGTGTGTGTCGGGGCAGCGTCTTTTTGGGTCATCTATAGGCAGTGGTTGAAATTTGATTGCTGAATGGCATTTGGATATTTTCTTGATTTTTTTTGCAAGCTCCAGAATTTCTATTTCTTGAGTATTTCCAATATTTACCGCTTCACCAATGGCTTTCTCGCAGGTTGACAGGAGCAACAAGCCAGCAACCGTATCTGTTACGTAACAAAATGTCCTCGTTTGTTTTCCATCACCATAAACCGTTATCGGTTCCTCAGTCAAAGCCTGCAATATGAAACGCGACATAGCCCTGCCATACAAGCCGTCTTCTCGTAAACGTGGGCCGTATGTGTTGAAAATCCTCGGAAGCTTCACGTCTAATCCATATTGCTCATGATATGCCATAAACAATGCTTCTGCAAACCGTTTTCCCTCATCATAACAAGACCGTGGACCAATCGGATTGACTGTTCCCCAGTATGTCTCGGGTGTAGGTACAATTTCTGCATCTCCATAAACCTCCGAAGTCGAAGCAAACAGTAAAGTAGCATCGTTCTTCCTAGCCAAGTCAGCCATATTAGCACTACCCACGGAACTAGTCTGCAATGTTTCAATTGGATGCGCCTGGTACTCATCAGGGGACGCATGCCCAGCCATATGCAAAATGAAATCGAACCTTTCTTGGCTTTTGAACGTACAAACATCCTCCTTTATGAATTTAAATTTGGGTTTATTCATCGAATGGTTAATGTTTTTCATTCGTCCAGTTGATAAATCATCAACAACCGTTACATCAGCGCCAAAATCAACTAGCACATCGCAGAGCCAACTGCCGATAAAACCCGCTCCTCCCGTTACTAGCACCTTCTTTTCCGTGAAGGACTCGCCTTTCACGTTGCTTTTTATTTTTTCAATGCCTTCGCGTATTATGTCGTCCATCATAGACTTATGCTCCTACAAAACTGGTTGTACGAAAGCTCTAACGCTTCCTAGTACAACTTTGCGAATCATTAACGTCATCTTACCTTAAGGTTTCTTATTTAGCAAATATATATTTAAGGTACCTTAATTCAAATTGCATTTAATCTAAGGGATTTGCCTTTGAAAAAGCAACATAAAGTATCTGTAATAGGCGTAGGTTACGTGGGTTTATGTACAGCAGTCGGATTTGCGAGCCGAGGTTGTGATGTCCTCGCTTCGGATGTTGACGCTGAGAAGGCAGCAAAAATTAACCAAGGTATTCCCCCTTTCCATGAGCCTGATCTCCAAGAAAAGCTAAAGGTCTGTATTCAAAGAGGCACACTGAAATGCTTAGTTAACCAATCTGAAAAAGTCGTATGTGATTCAGACTTGACTTTTGTGACAGTTGGTACACCGAGCAAACCAGACGGCAGCATAAACCTCAAATGCATAAAATCAGCCGCACATGACATAGGCAAAGCGCTAAAACAAAAGAAACACTACCATGTCACCATAATCAAAAGCACCGTCGTACCTGGAACAACACAAAACGGTGTCAAACCAATTCTCGAAAAAGAATCAAAAAAAACCTGTGGTTCAGATTTCGGTTTATGCATGAACCCAGAATTTCTCCGACAAGGCTCAGCATTCCAAGACACTATAAATGCCGACCGCGTAGTCATAGGTTCACATGATAAACGATCAGGCGACGCCTTGGAAGAATTATACAAAGACTTCTATAGCGCTCATTTACCTCCAATAATTCGGACCACACTTTCCACAGCTGAACTCATAAAATACGCCAGCAACGCCATGCTAGCCACAAAAATCAGCTTCATAAACACCATAGCTAACATATGCGAAAAAATCCCAGGCGCAGACGTCAAAGTTGTAGCAACAGCCATGGGACTAGACAAACGCATAGGACCACAATTCCTAGACGCAGGCTTGGGCTACGGAGGCTCATGCTTTCCCAAAGACGTAAAAGCCCTCATCGCCTCCTCAAAAACCTTCAACTACCCTCCTGAACTTTTAGAATCTGTTGAAAATGTAAATCACAATCAACCTCTCAAAGCGATTGAGTTCTGCAAACAACGACTCGGTAACTTGGCAGGCAAAAACATTGCTATCTTAGGCTTAGCCTTCAAACCCGACACAGATGATATGAGAGAAGCCCGGGTGATACCCATAATAAACCATCTGCTTAAGGAAGGTGCCAACGTAACTGCCTACGACCCAGTAGCAGTCGCCGTCGCGAAAGCCCTCTTTCAAAACAAAATCCAATACGCCCCCACAGCCGTTAACTGCCTTAAAAATGCAGACTGCGCCATACTAGTAACTGAATGGGATGAATTCAAAAAACTCACCCCTGAAGACTTCACAAAAAACATGAGACAACCCATACTCATCGACGGCAGAAGAATCTATAACCCTGAGCTCTTCAGCAAAAAACTCAATTTCACGGCGATAGGCCTAGGAAACTAAATTCAAAAAGATAGGGCACTACATCACGATTGCCATTTATTATAATATTTGCTTTAATCAAGAAGCTCCACTTATCAGAGACAAAGTTGCTTCCTAATGGCAGATGCATAATTCTCGCGCTAATCGTACGAAATTTAAGTCTGTCTGTCGCGGTCAGCAGTTTTAATTATTTTGATTATCGTGTGGGCATTGTAACAGTTTTGAAGAAAGTCGCCAAACAAAGAAGCCAAGTGCGCTGGCAAGAAATGACAAAACTGTGAAGGTGTCTAATCTCAGCCAGGGAAAAAGGTGAGAAACAGGAGTGGGTAACCATGCTGGCTGAGTAATCTGTGTTGCCACCCCGTAGAACCAACCGAGCAAACCAAATATGAAAAGCATTTCTCCAATGACGTTTATGACGAAAATGGGTCTGAAGGTTTTCTTCATAGCTTTCTATTAACGAAAACATTCACTTTTAAAGATGACTCTAGCGGTAGCTATGATTTTAGGATTTATCCTACTGGGGAGCTTTTGGTTTGATTCAACAATGTTTCCATTGTTGTTTCCGTCTTGTTTCTTCATTTTACTCTGAGGTCGTTTTCGCGGCGTGTGAAACCCCGCACCGTGCAGGAGGTTTTGTTAATCGCCTTATAGTTCAAGAGCAAGCGCGGAATTTGACGAATTAAGGCTTTGTTTGATATTCGCGGATAACAGCGGCTGTTGCAAAAACTATGGTTAACACGAGCAAGCTGACGGTTATGGGTATTAACCGTATTCCCCATGGAGTAAAGTTGAGAATTAAGCCCACTACAGGTAACAGAGCTAAGCTCATGCCTGCACTTAGGGATATACGTTCAATCATGTCCATGTTTACGCTGTTAGTTTTTATGGGGAGGTTTGAGGGGAAAACCATTTTTATAAAAACGTAGCCAGGAATAAATAATACGTACAATAGTCCTATTGTTATACGAACATACTCTAAGGGGTAACTCGTAGCAGGTATTATGAAAACTGTTAACGCTGTTACAATACTGAGGGCTATGCTTATCCAGTACCAAGCCGCTTTGCTTGATAAAACATACATTTGAAGAGTTTGAGGTAGGGAGGTTTCTTTTTTAGTAAAATAGATGATATCTTCACTTTCAAGTTGGATTAAGATCTTGTTTAATTCCTCATAGGGCAAATTTGTTTTTTCTTGTAACAATTTAAGTTGTTGCGTAGTTTCAGGTTTTTGGCTCTTTATTATTTCTACTATAAGCTGTTTAATTTGATCATTTGCCTTATTTTGTAAGGTTGAACCTTCAGTCATTAGTAGCGGACCTATTTTCTCGCTTATTGCAATATTTAACTATTAAACTATGACCAAGAATTTGCCGTTTTGGGTTCTATGATCTTTGAAATTAAGAGGAATATTTTTGATTGATTCTTTGCTTCTGTGTAGATGTGTAGTTCAAGTCACCGTGTGATTCAAGTGCCAAGAAAGGTATTTATTACGTATTAATATACACTACACAGCTTGACGGTGACAGGCATACATTCGAGATATGGCGCTTTAGCATTGCTACTAATCATTATTACCATGACGATGCCCTTAGCAGCAATTCAAGCACAGACACTGCTAACTGCGTCGCAAACTATTCCTGCCGTTGGCACGATAGGAGGTTCCCTTACTTGGCTTAAAACAAATGGCAATCTAATCGAGACTACGAATGGCGCTATTTTTAATTTTGAAGGTGTAGCTATTGCTATTTTGGATTGGGGATGGACAAACCCGAATTATTACATGGATGGCAACTGGAATGAAAGTTTAATAGCATTTCTTGCTCAATGCGGAGGCAACAGTATACGGCTAGACATAAACTGCTACCAATTTAATGACGCATATTTTGCAGAGATTGACCAAGTTGTAAACTGGTGCACACAAAATAATGTTCGTGTAATTCTTGACATACATGACGGCGACCCAAATACTATATCAACAACATGGCCTAACGATATGTTAACAATAATGCAGAATCCAAATGCGCCTCTTAACACCATTATAAGTCCGTATCCTGGAGACGCACCTTATCCTAATGTGAGTTGGATTGGTTTATTAGATTTTTACGTGACACGTTACGAGAATAACCCAACTGTAAGCATGATAAACATTATGAACGAACCAATGGAAGCTCAATCATCAAATGATACATACCTTTTCAACATTTGGCGAAACGCCGCGAATCTGGCAGTTGAGTCTATTCAAGCGATAAACCCAAACATACTGATCGGTGTTTATGGAATGAATTGGGGGAAGACTATGACAGATTGGGTCTCTCAACCGTTACCAGAAAACAACATTGTTTATTGCTACGACATACATTTGGCATATGACGTGGGATGGGAGGCTTATGCAAATGATTATATGGCGGGCAATTATACTTTGGCAAAACAAGAGTGGATAGCATATCTAACGCAAAATGACGTTTTAGCTTTGTCCGCTGAGTATCCGGTTCTTGCAATAGAATGGGGTTCACAACAATACAACGGTTATAATGCAACCCTTGAACCTGCATATCTTCAATGGACAGAAGATACTTTCCAAATATTTGCCCAATACAAAATAGGTCAAGAATATTGGGCGTTCAATCCAGTGGACCCCATTACGATTGTAGGCAATGACGGCGACCTACTTGATTACCCAAATTGGGCGAATGGCACATTAGTACTTGACGCAACAGGACAAATCTGGGAACAATATTGCGAAGGCTGAGTAACGCGCTTAGCTAAACAAAAAAGCTGGAAGCAAACAACTTAAATTATTAACACTTTTACCTTTATAGCGATGATTTGGAGTTGTAGTATTTGATTGGATTGTTTTGATTTCACTTTGAATTGTGATTTATCCTAAGGCAATGGCTTTCGATTTTGACACCCACGCTCTATGATTCGTTGATAAAAATCGACGTATCGATCTGCAGTTTTAGACCAATCAAAATCTTTGGCCTTTTTCGAATTGTTTCTTATCATAGTCTTCATTAGATCTTTATTATTCCATAATTTTATGACTCCTGCTGCTATATCTTTCTCTGTAGGTTCAAGAACGAGGCCATTCTCAAGATGCTTAATGTTCTCGGACACTCCGCCTCTGTTTGTTGTAATTATTGGCTTTCCAGCCGCCATTGCCTCAATATTGATTATGCCAAAAGGTTCATAAAGTGAAGGAAAAATGCATATGTGAGCAGAGGCATAAAAAGAAGGTAGTTCTCGTGTGATATTTCCATGGAAAACGACATTTTTCTGAAGATTATTGGATTGAACAATTGTTGTCAACGTATTCATTGATGGTCCATCACCAACCAAATGTAATACCGCATATGGCAACTCTTTACAGATTATATTCATGCTTCGAACAAGCACCTCAACTCCCTTTATTGGGACAAGTCTCCCAACAAATAGTAATGCAGGATCGCCGGGCAGGAAAATTTTCTTGGCGTTTTTGAACCGGGCAACATCAACACCGTTAGGAATGGGTTCTATTCTTTCCTCGTTTATACCTTCTAGCATAATTTTTCTCTTCAGGTAGCTCGAATTCGTTGCAATTCCGTCGAAGTACCTAGACAGAAACCTATATGAGAAGTAATCAAAATAAATCGACCTGTTGTTGGCTTTTGTATATGCTTCATAGGTTAGCCAACCTGCTGAACGGTATATGCAAGGTATTTTCTTTAGACGAGACAAAAAAAGCAATAGAAGATCTTTGGTGTCCGGAACATAGTGAAAGTGGATTATGTCAACATCATTATTTATTTTTCTGGTTAGTTTTAGTGAATCGCTTATGAACTTTAAGTCTGGAGGCATGTTATATGAACTGGGTAACCACTGATTCTTAATTAATGGGGTAAGTTTGACGTTTTCTGACAGTTCAAGAAAGGTATTCATATCTGGAACTTTTTTGAATTGCTCCTTCGAGATCCCGAAGACAAAATCAACATCAATCCCTTTTCTGTCGAACTGTTTGACTAAATTGTATGCTACTACTTGAGGCCCACCAATAACAAACGGATAGATTCCGCCAAGAGCCGAGAATAGTATTTTCAATTAATCATCTCCGAGGAACATAGGCAATGTTTGATTACATTAAAATATGATCGCAAATTTGCCGTTTTGCCATTTTTAACCTTTTGTAAACCAATTGAGAAATTGTAAAGGTATTCAAGATTTTTAAATTCTTTCATGATTCAGCCAAGATTCCAAAAAAAGCAGCCTTATTTTTTCGCCCAGATGCAAATATGAGTTGAAAAGTTTCGGATTAATGGCAGATTGTCAAGCAAGTTATCTACCAAGGATAGTTCATTAAGCGGGACAGGCAATATAGAGAAATAAGATGAAAATATATTATGATACGTGGTTTTCGCCTCATTGAACCCCACCGATTTAAGCTGTTTTCGGAAATATCGAGGGAAGAAACCTTTCGCGCAATGAACATCTGCCATTGCGTACTCTGTAGGGGTTATCGGGTTTTTACCTAATTGACTGTTAAAAAAATGTTGAAGTATCCGCCCGTCCAAACCTGGCTTTGTTAATACTAAGCCATTTAAGGAAAGCGCTCGTGTAGCTTTGGGTCCCGTCAAATTGTGCTTTCTATCATGAACCCTTACCATAATACCAAGGATTCCTTGAACTTTCTCAAAGGGTCTCCTCATATGTCTCGAGTTTGATTCATGATCAATGTACATGATGCCTTCTTCAGGCAAGACCCGAAATATTTCCTTAAAACATGTTGATGGCGAAGGAATGTGGTGTAATGCAGCATGCATAGTCACAATATCGAAAACATCGTCTCGGAAAGGCAAGTTCTCTGCATCAGCCAACAGGAAATGGACTTTCTCGCCTAAACCTTTTGCCTTGCAGATCTTTAACATCTCTCTTGACAAGTCAAGACCCACGACTTGTTCAAACCAAAATACCTCCTTTTCAAGTAAGTTTCCAGTACCACATGCAAGATCGCAACAAATTCTCCGCCTTTTGCAAGTTTCTATACTTTTTTCAAGTCTTTCAGTTAAGCTACGTTGTTCAAATGCATTGAAAAGTTCAATATTCTCCTCTTCGAAGATATGAGCAGTGTTCCTATGCAATTCTATGTTAACCTTTTTAACTTCCACGCTTCTGGTCACATATTCCCTCCTAAACCATTAAGATGTAACTCGTAACACACATTGGTCAATTTATTTACTTTGCCGCGCACTGCCTTGTCCCGAAAATGGTTAAAAATGGTTATAAGTCTGATTTTTCATATTGGAGCCTGTAATGGATTTTTTTTGACGAACGCATTTTGGCAACGCTCAAGGACGGCAAACCAAGAGGGTTCACTGCGCTTCTGGTCGAAGTGGGGTTTAGCCACAACACTCTGCAGCAGCATCTCAAGCGTCTAATGGCTCAAGGTCTCATTGTTAGGGAAAAAACAACCGCAAACAGTTTCGGAAGACCAAAATTTGCCTATCATGCGCCGTCCAGGACCACGAAACAGGTCTCTCTCGCCCTTCAAGATCCGCGTGTTGAACTGGTGGCCTTGCCGTTTAGTCGCTTAAGGCGCGTTTGCAGGTTTGAGAAGGGCGGCCACTGCAAAAAAACGAGGAGGGATTGTGCGCCTCAAATTTGTTCCCAAATCCGAAAATAAGACTCATCACCACTTTACACCAATTAAGGACAAGCCAGCGCGCTCGGGTGGTGGGAAAGGCGGTGTGGGAGTCACATAATTGGCAAAAAATTAGAGCAAAAATAGGAAAGGAATAACTATCTACAGACTTACAGACTTAGCGAAGCAACAAAAGATAGAAGAATTGGTTAAATATTTTAGTTTTAAGTCTTAGCCAAAGTAACGGAGTAAACCGCAAAATCTTTACCCATAAGTAGACCTTCCTTCGTGTCAGAAGAGAACAATCTATCTTCAGGAAGTGCCGTAGTTTCTATGCCTAACATGCTACACAATTCGGCATATTCATCAAGCGTGAGGTGCCCCCGTCCCTTTCCGAAGTTCACATCAAAAGTTAAAACGAGCAATGCGTTTTTTCTCAGGACTCTTAACATTTCATTGATGGAACCTTTAAGCATTAATTTGGAGTTCTCAGAAGAAATCAGTGTGTGCTCAAGAACAGAAATACATGTCGCCCCATCAAAGTATGAGTCTGCAAAAGGGAGTTTCAATATGCTTCCAAAGGTGGGTTTGAGATTGGATAATCCTAACTGCTTTTTCATATTCGCAGCTTTCTCAAGAGATGGCAAGTAAGGGTCTACGGAGTGGACTTCAAATCCTTTTTCCGCAAGGTAAAACTGGAATGAGTTAACCCCGCAACCACAATCCAAGACTCTGCCGCCTTTTTTTGTATCTCTGAGTTGATAAGCTGCATATGGATACTCGTATATTCTACTCCAGTGGCTACTTTGGAGAACTCCTGGCAAAATATATGTCCTATTTATTTTGTCAATGTTTGCAAGTTTTGATAGGACATTTTCAGTGTCGAATGAATTTGTTTTCCTTGCCCATCCAGAATGTAAGACGATGAAATTTTGTTTTCGTTCTGCGGAACTACGAGCGAGTCCAACAAATCGCGTTATTTCCCTTTTTTTTACAAAAGATTTGATTAATGGTAAATGGTGTAATCCTCTTGAAACGAAGTCTCTGGACTTTGAAGGGGCATAAGCAATTTTCAATATTGATGTCTCCCAGTAACCCAATTAATGCTTAGATTTAGATGGGAGTACAATATTGCTGAAGAATAAATATAAAACTAACTAATTGAAAACTGTCAGCAACCGAATTTACCCATGAACCCCCGAAACTGCAAAACAACCGAGAACCATCCAGATCGAGTGACCGCTATCTAGGGCATTTTAACTATTATCGACATTTTATCGAGACTAATAAAATGAAATAGCACCCGACAAGCCGCACCCAAAACAATCACCCGAAGAAACACCAGAACCCGAGATTGATTGTTCATTAAATAAACAATCGTTTACTGCAAGGAAATCAAACAACATCAATTTCTTACTCCAAAGTTTTTTCTTTTTGCTGCAAAACTGCATCTAAATCGTTAGATGTTTTCAGCTATGATTTCAAGTTCTTTTCTTACAGCCTTGTCCCAAGCGTATTGGTGCGCGTGACAATTGCAAGGACTTGTTTAAAACTAAACACCATCGCGAATATTTTAAGAAAAATGACTTTGAAAAACTTATAGACGCATATGTTTACTTCGCGCGCGAGTTTGTGTCTAGTCATGAGTATGTTCAAAGTTATCTGGCGAGGCTGAATTAGAATCTGGGGACACTGAAATTCTGTTCGATTATTATGCCATTACTAAGGAATAAGATTGATGGCGCTTCAACCTGACGCACCAGTAGCATTTGTCAAACTTGATGACACATATACAGTATTAAAACGGTTGTCATATACTCTGTCCCAAGCTGTAGACTCGTTCAGATAAGAAATTCGCTGTTCATAGTCACTGGAGATTGTTCCAGTATATTCAAAATAGCGAATTTCTTTAATTGAAAAAACAAGCACCTGAGGGTTATTCAACCATGCTATAAAGATATATGGTGATGTAAGAGTGCTAGACGGGTGGGCTATTTGAATATTCGCAATTGCAGGATCCTGGTAGAAATACGTAGCATATCCTCCTATAGTCCATGGAAAAGCTATTGGTACAGCTAGAGGAGTGAATTTTAATAAGAACCTACTAGTAGAAAAGTCCGAACTGAGGACCTTTTCAGTTGAATCTAGTTGGTGATGATAGATAAATGCCAAAGGAAGAATTATAATAAGTAAGCAAATTCCCAATGTTCTCAAGTGTTTTGTAAACCGAATCTTTTTGCTGATAACAGAAACACCTTCTAGACCAAATATAGCTAACGCGCAGATTGGAAAATACAAAAATTGGAAAGGACGATCTGCCCATAGACCATTAAAAAGAAAAATTGGGAAAACACTTACGATTAATAGACCTATTAAAAACTCAAAAAGCACTAATGGAATTGCTTTTGTTTTTCGTCGGAACCAGATAAAGATTAATCCAACAACAGCAGCCCCAGCCATAAAAAATTGAAAACCTTTTGTGAAAAGCGAAAGGGACTTTGAGGAAAATGTAGAAAGTGGTTGCAAAAGTAAACTTGTCGGTGAGTGGATTCCAGCTTGTAATAAAGAAGAGAAGGAGTTTATTAGCGCTTCAAAATTTTCAGTTGCGAAAAAAATCCACCAAGCAATCAATATTCCAACTATAAACAAAAGAAATTGGATGGATATAGTTACGCCAATCTTTCTCTTAAACAGTTTTTGACCTAAGTAGACCCCAAAAAAGGTTGCAATCATAAACACGCTCGTAATAGGATGCGTCATTGAAATGATAGCGCTGATAAGTACAAGAAGATAGGTTGCGTATCTTGATTTAATGGAGCTTTCGCCTAAAAACAGAAACACAAAAATGCCCATAAAGTAAAGAACTAGAGCAAAGTTTTGAGGACAAAATTGAGTGAAAAAATCAGTATTTACAAGGAAATAAAGAATAGGCAGAATAAACCCATTTCGGGAACCCAATATTCTTTGACCAATAACCAACAAAAACAAAGAAATTAGCAAAACAAAAATCGTGTTAAGAATAATTCCTAGCTCAAGAAGTGACGCTCCTCCAGTTACTCCAATAAGATTTCCAATAATAGCCACCATATAGAAAGTGCCTGGAAACTGAAGATACCCAGTGGCCGGAAGGTGCACACCAGCATTCAAAATTATGTTTTCAGCATAGGCTAAATGTACAACTGCATCATTAATCGTATAAATTGATGGAAACTGGCTTATGGGTAGAGAGGCGTACATCATCCAAGGTACAAAAATAGTCAGGAATAACTTTTCTAGCTTGATCTCAAATTTACTTTGTGCAAAAAGAATTTGAATTATTACTAAAGCCAGAATAAGAGCAGTAAAAAGCCAATAAGACCATGGGAGCATACTAATAATATCAGGCGGCCCAGAATTAGGCTCAAAATACAATGCATAGCTAATCCTAAAAAAAGGATAACCAAAAAGCAAAAAAAATGAAGCAAAAACTGAGAAAATAAATACTAGTTTACGGGCATTCTTCAATGCTCTATTACCTTCTTGTTATCTCTTTCCAATTCATTGACCATCGCGTTACGAGACCATTTTGGTGAGAAACAAGGTGTTAACTAAAAAAGCCCCTTAATTGACCTAAACCTTGTGAATAGCTCCATATTATTGAAGCTAAAATGATAAAAGGGAAAAGAGAAAGCTGTTCTTCTTTTACACTTGCATATAAAGACACAACTAAAAGCAGAAATATACCCACCAATAGAATACCAACCACAATCGTCAGAAAGCCTAGGATAGCCAAAATAGGGAGAAATACAAAGGACCCAAAAATCAATAATTGGGCTAAAAAGTTGCTTGCTTTAATCGCTGACAAATTTGAACGTTCCCATTTTCCTGTTCCTACCCCAAACCTGAATTGCTGCTTCCAATATTGTCTAACACTGCATCGACGGTTATGCACGACAAATAGACTGCCCAAATACCGTATCTGTTTGCCTGCTTGTTTTAACCGGAAATGTAATTCAGTTTCCTCAGCCGTGGGTAGTTTCTCGTTAAACCCGCCTGCATCGATAAGAGTCGCCTTTCTATATGCTGAATTACACCCTATAACATTGTCACAAGCAGCGCGCGTGCTCTCCCATGAATTAGTTAGCGATAATAAATCGTTTTGTACTGCTCCGAATGCTTTTTCAATTTTACTTGATTTTTCAGGTGTTTTTGTTGAACCGCCTAAGACATCCAAAGTCTCGTCCTCAAAATTTGACACTATTTGTGTCAACCAATCTTTTGGGACTTCACAATCATCATCAGTAAATGCAATAATATCTCCTTGAGCATGTTGGATTCCGACGTTACATCCTGAGGCGCGAGTTTCGCCTTCTTCAAAAAAGACTTTATTTGTATATTTCTTTGCAATTTCAATTGTATTATCTTTGGAGTGCCCATCGACAACAATAATTTCAAAATTCGTATATTCTTGCCTAACAAGTGATTGCAGGCAATTGCTCAAAGTGCTAGATGAATTCTTTGTCGGAATTACGACTGAAACATGTGGATCGCCCATAATGAATCAACTCAATTTTTTTTCGCTGAAATTAACCTTCTGTAATCCTTTGTATCTAGCAGTAAGCCATTTTTCACATTTTCAATCAGTTCGGAAGAAAAAGGTAGGTTGTGAGTCCGCAGTTAAGCGGGCAACTCTAAATCGCGTTTGTTTATCCATCTTTCAAACCAGACCCCAAAAAGAAAGAGCCTAATTTTGTAGCGACCGTATAGTTTGTTCTTTTTTCTAAGAACTTTTTCGTTAAAAAACTTGGATAATTCTGGGTCTATTTCATTTAAACGATCAGCACTTTGTTTCAAGTACGTTGCATATCTTTCATCTAATATCCAATCTTGCAATGGGGGATCAAATCCCCTTTTGCCCCGATGTCGTATCTCATCTGGGACAATGCCTTTCGTTATCTCTTTCAAAAGTTTTTTTGATTTGAATAGATCAACTTGCAGCTCTGTTGGTATTCGCTGAGAGAATTCGGCGAATCGGTAATCCAGAAAAGGGCTTCGAACCTCTAAGGCGTAAGCCATTGAAGCTCTATCCACCTTTTCTAGGTAATTATCAGGCAAAGTATTAAACAGCATATCATATAATCGTAGAACATCGGCAAAGTTATCTGCACCGGATTCCATAGATATTTTCAGTTTGTCCTTTGTCCATTCTTTGTAAATGTTAGGAAGGAATAAGTCAGTCTCTAAGGCATTTGCAAAGAAAAGCGTCGGATCATAAAGTGACACTTGAAAACCCTTTTTTAGCAGATATAAAGAAACATATCCATTGAGGTTTTCATTTGCAGGGATTTTCGATAAAAGAACTCTCAAGGATCGTGGGATTTTCCGAATCATTTGCATTCTGTATCCGATCAAATAGACAGGATATCCGCCGAACATTTCGTCACCGCCGTCACCGCTTAGCGCTACAGTAACGTGTTCTCGGGCCATCTTGCTAAGTGTTAATGTGGGAAATGCTGAGTAATCAGCGAGCGGTTCATCAAAAATAAACGCATATGTATCAATTAGTTTTTCAAAATCATCTTGTACAAAATAACTATGATGATGTTTACTATGAAAATAGCCCTTGGCAATATTGATGAATGGCGTTTCATCATATTTTCCTTCAAAGCCTATTGAGAAAGTATGAAGATTTTTGACATTTGTAAATTCACTCATGGTTCCTACTGTCGTAGTCGAATCTAGTCCTCCACTTAAGAAAGCACCAATCGGCACATCAGCAATCATGCGCAGTCTAACCGCATTCTTCAGCAGTTCCCTGCCTTCTTCAATAAGTTTTTTGGAGTTATACTCAGGCTCGTATTTTGGAATTTTGTAATAGTACCATTTTTCGGTCTTTTTAGTTTTGAGATCAAAAACTAGGTTCTGCCGAGCTTCAAGTTTGTACACATTATTGTAAATGGTATATGGAGATGGAATAAAGCCCAACGTAAAATAAAGATTCAATGCGTCTACGTTAATATTTTCTTTCCTATTCAAGGAAAGATTATCATGAGTTAATATTCCTTTTAATTCTGAACTGAAAATAAATTTGCCTTGATCAAGAAAATAATGGAAGGGTTTAACTCCTAATCTATCTCTAGAGCAGAAAAGAATTATTTTACTGCGATCAAAAATAACGAATGCCCACATTCCATTAAAATGATTTACACAATCGAAACCCCATTCTAAATAGCTTGCCAATATAACCTCTGTGTCTGTTCTTGAATTGAAAGTGTATCCTTTGCTTTCCAAATCTTTTCTTATGGTCTCGAAATTATAGATTTCCCCGTTGAAAACAATTATCGATGATTTGCCATTATGCTCATACACCATCGGTTGGTGTCCAGCTTTACTTAAATCTATAATGGCAAGTCGAACATGTCCCAGAGTTACGTTTTCATCAGCAAAAACACCTTCATCATCTGGACCCCTGTGCTTTATTGCTTTATTCATAACTTCCGCTCGATGTTTATCAACGAAATTGAACCCGTTAATACCACACACTCAATAAGCCTCCAATAATAGTAGCAGGGTTAGTAAATCACAAATTGCCGAAGCAGCACCCTTCATATTTTAGACGTTTTCGAATTTACGGGCCGCGCTGGGTTTTCCAGCTTATCTTGCTCGGAGTAAACAATGCAATGAATAGACTCAGTTCTCTGTACAAGTAGCCGAAAACCGCTATTCTTACTTTTGGAATTAATAAGAAGAGCAATAATAATAACAAAAACCAGTACTTCACCATTACAAATGGAAGGAGAATAAGAAGTATAACTGTAAAAAATGGCGAGATTATATAATTATATAATGAAAAAGGATATATTATTTTTCCAAAATATCCAAAACGACCTAACACACCGATATTCTGCATGACTCTGCTAGTCAAGCCTCTACCTCGACGGATCTCTTGCCTCGCCCGCACAACAGCTGATTTGCTAATGTACTCAGACACTAATGCGTTGGGTTCATATACTGCTCTATATCCTAATCGTCTTACTTTGTAGGCTATGCAAATATCGTCGCAGTTCGTGTTTGTATCAATTTTAAACCGTTGAACCAGTTCGCCTCTGATTGCCATCAGCGGTCCGTTAAAAACTGAACACGAATCCAGGTTAGACTCCGCTTTTCGCCACATTTCGGTTAAGTTTCGGTACATTTCTTCTTCTTTCTGCATTGTGTTACTTCGTCCTCTTGTTACCAGTTTTCCAGTGACTGCCCCCACAGATGGATCATTAAAATTTGAAATCAATTTACAAATTGAATTTTCTTGGAGCAACGCATCTGCATCAGTGACCACGATAATATCTGCGTTAAGCTTATCAAATATCCAGTTAAGGGCTTTTCCCTTTCCCTTGCCGGCAAGACTTTTCCAAACAAACAAATTCTCTAAGTTATGATTGCGATGGTATTCTTCGGCTAACCCGAAAGTATTGTCAGTACTGCTATCATCTAAAACATATACGTTCGATTCGTTGTTGAATGAAAGAGCATTAAAAGAGTTATCAAGTTTTTCGATAATTACCCGCTCTTCATTATAACAAGGTATAACGAGAGCTATCTTGAAAGATGATGTTTCCGCTTTTGAAATGCCAGAAGTTCGTCTTGACGCCCAGAAGGCAAACATATTAAAAAGAATAAACTCGGCCACTTGAATAGAAAGAATAATTGCAAAAATTTCTACAACAAGTTCGATATAGCTTCACCTTTAGCTTTCTTTAAACCAGATATAAAATACTCAGGAATAAATATTTAAACGACTTGAAAATTCAGGTTGACCCGGAACATTGCTTAACCGAATGACCATTGAATATTGCTGTGCTACATTTGAGATTAGAGTTAGCAACAAATAGGGCTTATGAATTTCTTGTAAGATTCAGTTGAAGGTCATCAAAACGGCTGTCAAACTGGATCGAATTAGATTGGAGGTTGTATCTCCACAATTCAAAGAGTAGTTGATATGCGAATGTGGATCTATTTGAATCCCACATCGCGGGCTTATCCACATTAAAATCCACATTGTTTAATTGTAAAGTGTTTATCTGTGAATTATTTCCTGAGATTGAAGCGCTAGAAACTGAAAAATTCAAGAGACTTTCCCAATTCAGGCCATCTTGAATGGAAAACCTATATTCAAATAAGGGCTGAAGAGAACTCGGCGTTCCAAGGGTATCATTTGGCATTTGATCAGTTTCATTACCAAGCTTCACATACAAAACATAGTAAGCTGAAGACCCCAACTGGTTTCCTACACTTACATAAACTGAGTAATTCTGGCCGACAGCAATGTTAGATGGGTAATTTTCAGCCATCTGGTTTGGACCTAAAAGATAAAGCTCAGAAAACTGCTCTCCGCCTGGAAGGCGAATAGCACTGTAAAGCGCGGGAGTTGTAATGAGCAAAACTCCAATTAAGCCCACAGCGATGAAAATTACTTTATAATCTCCAAGCTTCATTAGTCGTTCAACTCGGGTTTTGCTTTATATAACTCTTGATATAACTCCGCTTGAACCAATACCAAACCAGAAACAAAGCCAGAACGAAATCAAAAGCACCAATCACGGTATACGTAATGGTGAGCCAAAAGGCGTTTTGACCAGAAACAATAGCGGTTTGTTTGGCGTTTTGAGCGGCGGTTGTTACTTCTTGTGCAATTGGGAGAGCGCTGTCTGCTAGGGCTGCGGCTGCGTTGGAATCTCCAGTTCGGTATGAGTTCTCCGCTTGAGCCAAGTCGCCTTCAGCAATATTTAGTTGAACCAGTAAACCAGTAGCGTTTGCGCCTGCTTTTTCAGCGTCCAAAACAGCATTGAAAGCTCCATCTATAGCAGTGTTGGCTGCTTGCAGTTTCGACGCAGTTTGGTCAGCTTGGGCAAAAACATAATGCCCACTGTAAAGGCAGGTGCCAAACACCAGGAAAAAGAAAAGAGTAACGACGAAAAGTTTACAGCATTTTTTTATTTGTTGTTGCCCCCAAGCTAAATGTTACTTTACGTTGATGTCAGTGTTTGGTTTAGGTTTTAGACAGAGCTGTTCAAGGGAGCAATTTTATTTAATTCTCTAAGCCGCCAACATAGGGAGCTTAACGGTCACTTGTGAAACACAGATTTACAACAAAACCTCAAAACATTCAATCTTTACAAAGCAACTTAAAGTTCCAAAGGAAGTTGACCTGGAATCTTTTCAAGAGGTCTCCCGTAGCTCGCTACTGCCAGTTGAGAGTGTATGCGCAGGTTTTGAGGAAATATTAGTGGAGTTTAAGCGGCTCTTTCTCTTTGAAACGTCAGTTCTAAAGAAAATGGCGAGCAGCTTGGCGAGACTCTTAACGCCGTCAAAGTATACTAATTTGGAAACGCCATAGTTTCGGTAAGAATATGGAATGTGAACCTCGGTGAATCTTCGAGAACGATTGAAACCCAAGCAGGTTATTTCAATCTCAACGGCAAAGCCATTTTCTTTTAGCTTTACAGAATCAAGAACCGACCGTCTGAATGCTTTTTGCCCCGTCATAATATCGGTGATTTCTACGTTATACATCAATCGCGTAACCATGGATAAAATGCGGTTTCCCCAGAAGTGAGCAATACTCATCCCTTCAGGTTTACTTCTAAACCTTGTACCGTAGATTATGTCCATTGAACCATCGGCTATTGGTTTCACCAAAGATGGAAGACAATCGGGCAGGTATTCTAAATCTGCATCCTGAATTACAAGAATCTGGCCATGCGAGCTTTTTATACCAGTGCGTATTGCTGCGCCTTTGCCCATGTTATGTTCATGCCGAATATACTTTACTATGGGAAACGCAGCAACTTTTTCACCAGTGCGATCTGTTGAGCCATCGTCTACAACTATAATTTCCACGTTGCCCATGGACCCGCTCACGTTGACTACTCTTTGTAAGACCTCGCCAATGGTTTCTTCTTCACAGTAGGCAGGTATAATGACGCTTACATCAGGGATCGATGCTTGTTCCAGCATAAAGTCTAGGACTCCATTAAGTTGGGCAGATAAAAAAACTACTTTTTGTCCAAAGACGCAACAATCGGTTTTTGTTAAAACAAACAAAGAAGACAAAAAAAAAATAACACGTTGAAGGTTCAAAACAAAATTTTAAGACTAAAATTGAAAGCAAATATTTAGGTCTAAAGCAAACGGGCGATTCGCAGCCTTCCAAAATATTTTACAGAACCATAAAAAAATAGAGAGCTATACCAAGGCGTTTCGCTTCGTTTTTCCCCTAAAATAAGCATCAGCTCTTCGCAAGTGCTCCAAGTTTCCTACATCGTACCAGTTGTTTTGAGTAGCGAAAGAGTAAACTCGTTCTTTTGCCTTTAACATTTTAGGAATACCATTGCTTGCAATGTCTTCGCCGGGCTCAAAATATTTCATAACTCTGGGTTCAAAAACTGCCATGCCGATCCAAGAAGGCTTTTCCAATTTAGGCTTTTCCATGAAATCTTTTACTGCGCCGTTTTTCCCTATTTTCAAAATTCCAACTGGAAGTTTAAGCTCCATGGTAAACGGAAGTGTTGCAGCAGCTTTCTTTGCCCTGTGGAAACTCACAAGATCCTTAAAAGATACTTCAGTTAGGTCGTCGCCGTATCTCAAAATGAAAGTATCAGTGATAAAGCCATTACCTTGCGCACATAAAAGTTCGTCAACCGTGCCTTTTGTTTCAGAATTGACGCTGAACTTTATGTCGAGATCCCTGAATTCATACCTATAGTTTAATTCATCCTTTTTGTTTATGCATAAAACAATGTCATCAAAACCTTGGGAGAGGGCATCTTCAATTATCCATCTCACACAAGGTTTCCCAGCTACAGGAATCAGACATTTAGGAATTACGCTAGAAAATGGAAATAAACGCTCTCCTTTCCCGCCAGCCAAAACTAGAAATTTTACGTCACTTTTCATTTCATCAAACTCCTTTCTCGCGTGCAATCATGATGCTTAGACGATCACGATTCTTACCCAACACAACCACCCTTGCAAACGGGCAAGCTAAAATGAAACATCAAAGTCACAGCTATCCAATCCCCTTCTGACGAAGGCAGATGCGAAGCGGAAGCTACCCTAACTGGACTTTAAGTCTCTATTTCCCTTCTCCTCAAGCGGTAAACCCAATCTTTCACTGCAAACCCTTAAAAGACTTCTGCATAAACGAGCCGTAGCAGTATCAGCTCTATCCACAAGAATCCCCGAAAGAGCCTGTCCTTGCACGCTGAAAAAACTTGTGTTAAACCGCTCAGAATCCGCGTTTAATACTCTGTTTCCAATATTATGCGCCTCAAAATTTCAGAGCCATGCTTAATTCCCAGTTTCTTCTCGCCTAATCTTGCTCGATATAAAATAGGAATTTCCTCGATGCGAAAACCTTTTCGTTCCACATGATGATTAAGCTCTACCTCGACGTCAAAGCCTTTGGATTTCACCTTCCAGTCTCTAAGAATTCCCGCACGCACGACACGCAACCCTGTCAACGGATCCTTTAATGAAACTCCGTTTAGTAAGTTATGAATAAAAGCAATCATACGGTTTCCAAAGTAAAGTATGTCATGCATCTCGTTGAGCGGATAGCTATTGTTAAACCTGTTTCCGCAGACCATGCCCACATCAGGGTTCTCCTCTAAAATCCGAATCATCAAAGGAACGTATTCAGCAGGGTAAGTGTAATCTGCGTCTGTGATGACAACGTAATCAGCTGTTAAATCCGAATGATTAAGGCCTTTCGCCAACGCGTCGCCTTTGCCAAGTCCATCCTGGAAAACTACGTCGGCGCCAAGGTTCTTGGCAGTCTCGACGGTTCGATCAGTGCTTTTGCCATCAACTACCAAAATCCGAGGATACTTTAAAGTCTTGGTAAGCTCGGTTATAGTGAGGCCTATGCCTTCTTCCTCGTTCAACGCAGCTATAATAACCTGCATCGAAGGAATACGCAGAATTTTTCCGGTCGCCACTTTTTCACCAATTAAGAAACAATCATGTGCGCTAAAACACATTTTTTGTTAGCCAACACACTGTTCAGGGTGGTTCTTGTTGTTCATGCACATGCTTTCCAGATGCAGCCTGCTCTTCTCGGTCTCGACCACTTGTTCGCCTAGTCGCCGTGTTCGCGTTAGATATTCAGTGTGAGTTTGAAGAAACTCCTTTCCTTTAGGAGTGATCAAATAGAAAGCGCCGTCAAAAGACTCAACCAAACCGTTTTCCAATAGGCTTTGAAGGTACCGTTCGACTTGAACAAAACTCAAGTTGGCCTGATACATGATCCTGGTCTTCCGCGCCTTCACGGATGCAATAACAAGTATCTCGCCAACAATATCCAATTTGCCTCGATTCTTTTTCTTTCCATTTCCAAAAGGAACTGACAGAACAAACACCTCTGCATTACTTTGAAAAACCAACTATCCAAGAAGAACTCTGAAAAGAAATTTTCGAAAACCACTTGGGCTCTTGGCTACAGGTGGAGCCAACCTCTGCCACTTTTTTTAATCTGCGCGTTTTTCCCACGGCGTTGAGGCCACCACATCTCAGCTCTAAATTTCTGAGCGCGAGTCTGCTTGTTTAACACTGTGCTGGCAAACTTTTTCCATCCGCCCTCTGAAGGATGTGGACCAAAAACCCGCTCGATATTCTGAACATTGTAAGAACTTAAAATCTCCTTCAGATTCAACGCTTTAAAATCTCTGGTGGCCACAATCACGGTGCCCCGCTCTACAGCCAACAACGAAAAACTCCGATCCGCCATGCCTTCTGCGCGGACCTTGTCGTCGATACGGTCTCGCCAAAGCAACTTCCACTCCTCTTTAACTTTCTGCGCTTCAACCTTTGGAACTTCGGCATTCATTCTCGTTACCACTGTCCTATCCCCCCGTGATTCGGAGCGGAGCGGACTGTAGATTCCGTCTTCACTAATCAAGAAGCATAGCATTCCAATTTTATAAAACATGTAGGACCTTAAGTAGAGACCAAAGAGCATACTCCAAAAGTAGGGTCCACAGGTACAGCTCAAAAGTACTAGTTATTCACCGGATTTCTTCTAGAAAAACAGGGTCGAAAAGTACAGAAAAAAAACAGGTTAAGGCGCTATTACACGTTCTACTTGATTTAAATGCGTTTCCGCTGATATTGAGCTAAGAAAACTCTTGACGATTGAAAAATTCTTCAAAATCCTCAAAGACGGAGAATGGCACGACTTAACCGACCTATCAGTCCAAATCGAGGTGCAAACAAACAAACTGACCGAGCTCTCACAGTTCCTATCCAAACACGGCGTCATCATATACGAAGAGAAAGCTCACAGAATCAAAATCGAACCCGAATGGCAAAACCTTCTCCCAGACGAAATCGAAGCCACGTGACGAACAATTATTCCGTCTGAAAGACTGTCAAAACTTAATATGCTCAGATCAGCAACATCAGCAAAACCAAATCAGAGGTTAGTATCTGAAGCAATAGGGGAATTTAAGAAGTAGTCACGCGCGCTGGACTTAACCTTTTTCGGGTCGTAACCTTATGGGACCCAAACTATTTCGGGTCGTAAGCTTATGGGATTGTAACACTATATTTTTTCGCGGGTTATTTATTTCTGTCGCATAGAGTCAAGAGTTTGCTGAATTTTCAGCGCGCATTTCTTGCTTCTTTTGATTGGCTTTTCTAACCACATTTTGTGCATGATTCCTATATTTCAAAACCTTTCCAGCATACTTAGTTTCTTTATGTTTATTCTCTCAAACAGCGGGCGTAAGTCGGACCGACTTGCCCCAAACGGGTACGAGCCCCTACTCCATGGATTACACGGTTGCGCCTCTCTTCAAATTCTTATCGTAGTACTCGCGCCGGAAGGGGGATCCTAGCCCCAATTTGCCATGAAAATCGTTGGGTTAACCATAGATATTTTCATGCCACTTCTATTGAAGTTTGCTTCATGAGCTTTACCAGTAAAAATCGGATTGCGCGGCTATTTTATATTCTATTGCAAATCTTGGATGAAATTTGCTCTACGATGAGCCAGTTAATTTGGTTTTGCGCCTTTGATGCAAAGCTTTTCAACCAGTTGCGGGCTAATATATCACCGGTTAGGGAGCATGTCCTCAAGCGTGAACGGAATAATCAGTTGCGCTGAAGAGCGAGAAAGTGTTTATGATTGGATAGGCGCTGTTGAATTCTACCTGAAAGCCTTAGATGCTTTGTCTGAGCAGGATTTTTCGAGACAAGGAGAGATATGTAAACTAGCTGGTTTCGCGTATGTAAGGGCAGCTATGCAAGCTGAGGACACGAGCGAGTTTAAGAAATTAATGGGCGAAGCTGATGTATTCTATCAAAAGGCAATGGAGCTTTACGGCAGGGTGCCTGCAAACAAAGGCAGGGCATGGTTAGTTCATTGCCAAGCAATGATTACTTACATAAGGCATTGGCTAGCCACCGGGGCAGCGGAAAAGCAGAAATTAATTAAGGAATGTTGGCAGCTAACAAAAGAAGCTCTGAAAGCCTTCGAGGAATCGGACAATTCCGTAGAGTATGCGAAGACTTACAATGAACTTTCGTTAAGCGCTTTTCTGGAATTTGTCTCTGAGTGGGATTTTCAAACAGCAAGGAAGATTATCAAAGAAGCGACTGAAGCTGGAGAGCGAGCGATCAATTTGCTTTCGCGTACGCCTGATAAACGAGAGTTGACGAGGACCTACGTAAGAACTGCCTTTTATCGTTCTGCATTTGGCTATTACTTTGCTCCCGAAATGGAAGGAAAAGAACAAGCGCGCAAAGTTGGGCAAGATTTCTGGTTAAAAGCCAAGGATCTCTCAGAAGAAGAGGCTTTTCTGGAACTCTCCAGAATACCCAGCGCAAAATGTGACGAATATGGCTGGAGCATGGATGAAATGCTGACCAACCATGGCAAAGCCTTCGATTACGCGAAAAGAACTAGAGACAAGTTTATGATGGGAATAGCGCTCGATTGGCTTTTATATGCTACGGGCTGGAAGGCAATAAGGACCGATAATCCCGATAAGAAGCGTGAACTCTTTCAAAAAGCTCTGAGGTACGCGGAAGAAGTCAAAAGGCTGTTCTCACCAATGTGTTTCATTAGTGCTAGGGCTGATCTGCTATGGTCAGGGGCGCCTATTATTGAGTACAATTTTTTTGTAGCCGACTTGGAAACTGATTTGAAGAAACGGCGTAATTTGTTGGAAAGCGCTGTAACATATGAATCTGAGGCGACAAACGAAGCGGAAGACGCTGGATATCCGACGGTCATTGAATATGTACATCACGCAGTTAGCAAAGCTCAAGCATCCCTTGCCAAAATGGAAACCATCAGAGAACGGAAAAAATGCCTTCTCGAAAGTGCTCTTCAACATAGGAAAAAGGATATAGAGATTTCCGAACAGGTTCATCCTTTCATCTATTGGGACACCGGCGTTGTATGGAACTATTTGGCTGATCTAGAGCTGGAACTGTCCAACCTTGAGGAAAACATGCCGCGTAGAAAAGAAATGCTTGAAAGCGCTGTCTCTCATAAGAATCGAGCACTACAACTAGCAATCAAGGAAATTCAGTACTGGGAAAACTTGGGGGAGCTATCATTTTTTGCAGCTCTTGGTGGCTATCAATATACTTGCGGCGACTTGCTAATTCACCTTCACATTTTAACCAATGACAATAACTATTTGAAGGAAGCAGTAAAGGTTCTTGTCGGAGCTGCTGATTCATACCGAAAGCTGACCCTGCACAGCAGAGTTGCTGAATGCTATTGGAAAGTTGCAAGAAGTCTAGACACAATTGGCGATCATTTAGAAGCCGCCGAAAACTTCAAAATCGCCTCAAAGAATTACGCGAGCGCATCCGAAAAAATAATGCAGTTCAAAGAATTCTATCAAGACTACGCAATTTACATGGAAGCTTGGAGCGAGATCGAGAAAGCAAGATTCTATCACGAACGGCAAGAATACCGCTCCGCTTATGAGCACTTCGAAAAAGCGGCAACCCTGCATGAAAACACCAAACGATGGGCATATTTAGCTCCAAACTACCGTGCCTGGACTCAACTTGAGTGCGCCGAGGATTTGAGTAGAAAAGAGCAGAGCGAAGAAGCTCTCGAAGCTTTTGAAGAAGCTGCCCAGCGATTCATCAAGACGAAAGAATCTCTCAGGAAAGAACTCAGGAAAACTGAGGACCCGGGAGAAAAGCAGACGATCACAGAGATGGTTACCGCAACCGAACCACGACTTGAATATTGCAGAGCGAGAACATACATTGAAGAAGCAAAAATCCTTGACAAGAAAGGAGAACACTATTCTAGCTCGCAAAAGTACGGTTCAGCGAGTGACAGCTTCAAAAAAGCACAAGAAATGATAGAATCACCAAAAGACAAAAAGGAATTCGAACTAATAGCCAAGCTTTCTGAGGCGTGGCAAGAAATGACCAGTGCCGAGGCAGACGCATCGCTAACAGGTTACTTGCGGGCTTCCCGCCTTTTTGAGGAGGTGAAAGAACTCAGCTTAAATGAGAAAACAAAAATGCTTGTGTTGGCTCACAGCCGCTTTTGTTTGGCATTAGCTGCGGGAACAGAATTTATTGATACGCGCGATAGGGAACTCCACGATAAGACTATTCATCACTTAGAAAGCGCGGCTAATTACTACCTAAAAGCTGGCTTCGAAAAAGCGTCGGAATATGCTGAGGCAACCGAACTGCTCTTTGACGCTTATATACACATAGACGACGCTAAAAGAGAAGCAGATCCTGAGAAAAAAGTAAGACTCTATGCGATGGCAGAAAAGGTTTTGCAAACCTCTGCGGGGTCATTCGCCAGGGCGGAGCATCTTGAAAAAAGAGATCAGGTTTCCGCGTTGCTGGAGACAGTACGACAGGAACGAGAATTGGCTTTGTCCCTAAATGAGATATTGCATGCTCCTTCATTGGTTTCGACAACTTCCACTTTTGCTACGCCACCTCCGACATATGAAAAAGCTGTGGGCTTGGATCGGTTCGAACACACTGACATCCAAGCCAACTTATCCATGCCACAAGAGGTTGAAGTCGGTAGAGAGTTCGATGTTCGACTCGACTTAGTTAATGTCGCCAAAAACTTCGGGCTATTGGTTAGAGTTATTGGTTTGGTTCCCTCGGGGTTCAAAGTGGTTGACCTTCCATCACAATATTTGCTCCAAGAAGATTCGCTGGAGATTAAAGGCAAACGACTCGATCCGCTTAAGGTTGAATCGATAAAAGTCAGTTTGCAGGCTACTGCCGTTGGTTCTTTCAACATAAAACCGCAGGTGATCTATGTTGACAACGCAGGAAATTTCAGAACATGCAAACCTGATCAAGTAACGTTGACAACATATCCACAGCTCGAATTTGAGTTCAAGAATGAAGGTGCTCGGAAGGCTTTTGCATTTTTGACAAAAGCTTTCATCGATGACTACATGCATCGGAGGTTGCCTCTGGAGAAGTCAGGCTGGAAGACGATGATGGACATAGTCAGACAAGGAAAAATTCCACAGTACAGCGTTTATGGTACTAAAGGGCAACGTGGAACGGCAATTGCTGAACTGGAACGGCGGGGCATAGTTGAAGCCAGAGTTTTTTCTGGTGAAAGAGGCCGTGGAGGCAAGATACTGAAGATCAGGGTTTTCTACGAGAAAGAAATCGTCAAAAGGCAAATCGACCAGCAAGTAATGAAAAATCAACAAAAATGAATAAGGCTATCACGGGCTCTAATTTAAGTAATCGGGCATATGTCATCATTATTATGCTTTTAAATCTGGTTTGCTTCTCTTTTTGACATAATAATCTTGAATACAGCCTATTTCCAAATTCGGCCTCTTCTTTTTTACTTATTATTTCGTGGAAAATACCTACATAATTTTGCGGCTATAGCAATATCCAGGCAAAAGGAGCGATTAGAATGGAAAATAAATTGAAGGAAAGACTGCATCAGAACAGACTACTGGGAATTACAAAATCTATTTGGAAGCCTAACAAAAGGATTGGAATCTCTACAGACAATATCCCCGAATCTCTAGCCAAATCTGTCATTTACGAAGCGTCAAAAGAATACAAGTCTGCAATGGCAGACATCGAGATTAGACGATCTGAAGCAATAATAGAAGCTCGCCGCGTCAACATTCGATGAGCTTATCGAAGATGAGTCTTTCAATCATCTTCATTCCTAAGCACCATAAATGTTCCTAACTCTTTGTGGTCTGCAGCATGTACCCAACAGCGTTGCTTCAAAATGTGATTCCAAGATAGTCAAGTAAACCAGCGTTCTTACAATTAAAAAAGTTCCGATAATATCGGCCAACCTAATTGGGAGTTAAATAGTCCTAAATTCCCATTGTAAATAAAAGAGACGCTGACCTGTCAGGACTATATTTTTTTGGACAGTTTGCTGCGGGACGCATTAATGAAGAGATGCGCAGAGTAGGCGAGCTCGTCAAAATTGTTGATCGCAGCAGGATCCTCTTCCAAACTAAAGAAGATCTTTTCATATGCCTTGAATCGATTGATCGACCATCTGAAACTCGCCATTGAAGCTTGGGGATTGAACCCGAAGCGCACTGGCTTCTATGTCTCAGGTTTTCTTGAAACTTTACCTCGAGAATATGTATTTATTTGAAGGCACATCAAATGGGATTTTGAAGGTCTAAAAAATTGAAGGGAGGAGTTCTTGTCATTGGTTCTCTTCTTTGGGATGACAGTGAAAACCGAGTAAGATGGCGGGAGAAAAACTTGGATATTGAAAGCAAGTTTCAGGTTTATCTTCCGATCCGTTACGGCAGACTATCCAGTACTCGAAATAATACATACACAATGGTTTTTTCAAACAAATGCTATTCAAAAAACTACGGTCTAGGAAAAGGCTGGATAATACCGATAGCAGCTGAAATAGATTCATTTGATGATCTAAAAAAGAAGCTAGCGAAATGGGTAAAGCAGAGGGTTTTGCAGACGGTTTCTCTTCATTCTGGGGGGCAGTAGCGATTAAATTTAATCCATACAAGAAGACCAACACATCGCTTGAGAAAGAATGGACCAGCTTTGTAGCAAACAAACTATCAGGTCACCAGTTGCTGAGTGCAAATTTGAAGACGGAGAGAGCTGCTGTGGGTTCGAAAGGTTTTCTTACCATCAGATGGCCTTCGGTAACAAATTTGGAAAATCAAAGTGAAGATGTAGATTTTGTCGTCTCTACTGTAACAAAGCCAACGTTTTACAAGGGCAGATATCCAACGATTTACCAGATAGCAAATTCGATGTACAAATCAAACTACTATGAGTATTTTCTCAGAAACAGGCAAAATGGCATAATTACCTTCCAAGACCAACGTATTCTTGACAGAATAAACTATCTCCAATCTTTGATCAGTCATTAGCAGTGCCAACGACTGCAGAGGGGGCCGTTGGGTCCCGAACCCAAAGTCTGGTGGAACTTAGACTGTAGCGACTTTCTCGATTTAAGCTTGCTAACTTCTGACCCCTATTTGAATAGCCCTCTTCAGATCGAGCGCATGATTTAATGAAGTAATGACAAGGGTCTATGGGCAATCCACCAGGCGAACTGGTCAACTATTCTCAATTCGCATGAGTTGTGCTTTGCAGCTAACCTTGATATTGTGGAACCATATTTTTCTTTAAGGTCTTTTATGTCATTCATGAAATCGTAATAATCCTCAGCGGAGAAATCTTTTATTTTTCCTGTTGTAGAGCGTTCGTTTTTGAAGGCCGCCGCAATAGCTCTATCCCACAATGGAAAGAACTTGGGACAAACTAAATGCATGGTTTTTACGGCGCCAATTGGACCTAAAATGCTTTCAAAGGAGCGATAATGTTCTTTTATCTTTTTCTCGTACTGTTTTATGTTTATTTGCATTAGGTCAGTTTTTCTCAGTTCTTCAAGTTCACTGCATTTTGAGCTTATAAGAGTTTCAACCCTTTTTTCCCAACCTTTATATTTGTCTTGACCGAGTACTCGACCCATTCTGCCCCAAACATAAAGGAAGCTCCGAATTGTCTCGATGTCAACACCGTTCAAAATACCTTTTTTGCTGAACGTTCTGCAGAAATCATTATAATCCTTTTCATCGTCTTCTTCTGAAAATTTTTCTACACATTTTACAATAATCCACTTCTTCTCTTCCAAATCCATTTGAGTGCACCCCATTTTGAATCGCCTTTAGAATAATTGACCGCCTGGCAAAAGAGTTTTTCGTGCGAGATTATAGTGGGCTTTAGCCCTTCTGCTAACTTTGGTTCAAAAAAATGGTATATGTGAGCATATGCATAGGTTTCTCCCGGGCTACAATGGTGGCCTAGTTGGGACAACTTTTTCAAATTCTCGGTCATCAGCCTATGGAAGAAATTACGTTTTTAAGATGCGCAATTAGCTCACATTTGTCTCCTTGACCTGTCTACAATATTCTCTTAGCCACTTTTCAAAAGCATTAACCCCTCTATACTCTTTGTACCAGTTGCTTTCGCTCGTTTTGTGTAGTAGCCCATATGATACCACTCTTTCAAGATGGTCATACATGCTTTTTTGCTCTTCTTTAGGTATGTTTGCTTTTTCCATGATATGTTTAAAGCTGAAAGTATCATCTAAGCTATCATAGACCCTCACTATTCGCTTGTCAATAACCACTCTGAAGCTTTTGTCATTCTTCTTTGCCATTTTCAACCACCGACCCAGATTCTGCTCCATCAATTTTTAAGCTCATCGGTGAATTTCCGCTACTAGAACGATTTTCCCATATATACAAAGCTAAACCAAAAACCACTAGTGGAATTCAACCGATAAAACCATGAAAGAATGGATTTTTTACAGTTTGGGCATGGTGGCTGATACCATGTTGATTGAAAACAACCAGGGTTTGGTTTGTCGGAAAAACTCTGAGTCTGAGTTTATGCCTTCCAAACAACACTTTTTCGTTGTTTTACTCAGTGGCCCTAATCAACTTCTCAGATAATTGTGAATGGTTTTCTTCATTAGCAAAGGTTGAGCTCTTGATTTATGCCATTCATGAGTCCATTTCCAGTCTGCTGGTCTGGGACATAAGTCACTGCAAGATGCACAGCAGTCCTTCTTCATGTCTTCCAAGAGGATGTCTAACTCAAATCCCATGATAGAGACACCTTTCTTTTCGCAAAAGAGTATCTTCATCCCCGTTGTTAGTAACCCCACCATTTCCCAAATAGGTCCCCAGTTGACTACTTCCGTGTGGAGATTTTCGCAGTATTTGAGAACCCGTTCAGGATTTCTGTCTTTAAGACCTATTCTTGCTATTTTGGCGAGTTCATCATTGCCTTTGATGTCTATTCCACCTATTTCCAGAAGCTTTTTAGCCACTTTCTCTTCTTCTTCATCGGTGATATCTTCTTCGGTGTTCACTCTTGTACCCTTAGCCTTAATCATAGTAGGTATGCTGTAAGACTTCTTCAGACGCTCCTGAGTTGATTGTACCGCACTTTGGAATCCTTTATGGTCGAGTTTTTTCGCTAATTCCATTGCAGACTTCAAATATTTGTCACGAGATTCGTTATCTTCCACAGAATTGCAAATATTGGCAAGGTCAAGGAAAATTTCAAACTCAATATCCAAAGACATTTGTGTTGCGAGTTCCAAAGCTGAGAGGAGCGTTTTCTTTATTGAGTCAATTTGGGAAAAGATAATTGTTGGATTGCCTTCGAGACTGTTGTTGTAACACCATATGAACTGCATTTTCGAGAGTCGTCTTAGTAAATCCAAGTAGATGGTGATTTCTTTGTTTTGATTAGCTCTCTCTAGCAAATTAATGAAGTCATTTTCAACTTCATAGAGACCGCTGATTATTTTGCCGATTTCTACTCCAAGAAATGGTGCCATTGTTCCTTGAGGAGCATGTGTGGCGACAGCAAACATCATTCGTGTTGAGTTCAATTTCTTTATCAGTGTTGCAAAGATAGTTTCTAAGTATTCACTTCGCCACATCAATTCGAATGAGAGGTCTCCTGACTTCTGTACAAGTTCTCCTATTGATTCTAGAAGTTCCACAATCTGTTCACTATCGCCAAGAGGATTTAGGGAATAAACTGCAACCAAAATGGCTTTAATTTGAGTTGATGTATCATCTTGAGACTTAGCTTGTTCTGCAATTTTCAATAATAGTTTAAATGATTGTTCATAGCTGTTTTCTTTCTGAAGACGATAGGCAACGTCAAATTTTATTTGGAACTGCTTGTCCAACAGCTTTTTATCTACTTGCATTAGTTTTGATATTGCTTCACTGTTATCTTTCCAATGTTCCAAATGTTCAATCGGTATTTTGTCAAGTCTTTTAGATAGGATGTATGTTGAACCACCAAGTGCTACATCTTTCAACTGAGGTAATGTTGATGCAATGTCATTTGATACTGGGATTTTGACAGTTACAGTTCCTTGACTTGTCCAGTTAGGATTGGATTCATCAAGGACTTCGAAAATGTATTGCTGAATGAAAAGCCAATAGCACTTTCTTGATGTTACCTCAACAACAGTTAGAACTACAGGAAGGTCTCTTTGAAGATAATATTTGAGGTTTTTAACCTCAAGAGGATATGATACACAACCATCGGTTATGTTGATAGTGTTTGTTCCTTTTAGTTGAACCAGTAGTTCCTTTCCTGTTAGTTTTCCGTTTTCCGTTACTTCTACTGACTTGTCTAAACCGTAGTCGAGATTAATTGTACGATTTATCCATTCAGAAGGAATAGCTTGGTCAAAAATTTTGATGCTTTCCGTTTCTGTAACGTGCTGAGGCGGTCTTTCCATTTCCTATCTGCATTGCTATCTCGTCTAATCAAGTCTTAAGCCTTTTCATAGATGAGAAAGTTAATGCTTTGTTGTAGAATACGCTATTTTTCATGACTTTAGATAATCAATGTATCCTCTAAAGTCTTTGTTTTCCTGTTCCAGTTGCTTGATTTTGCTGAGTTCTTCGTTCTCTTTCTTTAACTGACTTATCTCAGATGATAGTCTACTTTCTTGGTCTTGATGTGCCATGTCGGTATACAAATTCTTTTCTTGAATGCTGAATTTTTACATTCTTTGAACATAATTATGTCGATATTATTTATTATTTGAAACTGAGTAATCTTTTAGTGACCTCAATGTCTTCAAATAGAAGGGACTTCTACAAGATTACTCCTATAATTCTTAGTATAGTAGTCATTTGCTTGAGTTCCTATAACGTAATTCTAAACTTGCCAAATCCTAAGCTTGAGGTTGGTGAATATCCTAATGAAGGATACGAAATGTGGTCAAACACAGTACGAACAGTGGTGGTCAGCCCGAATGAAACTGCACCACCAGAAAGTTCTCTTCCGCCTTTCGAAAGTGCACCACCATACGATATTTTTAATGTTACTTATCAAGTCCTGAATTCAGGTAAAGCTACCGCTAACAATGTTAGGTTAGTGCTGAGGCAGAGCCTTCAGGCAATTGTTCAGTCCTCTCCACTTATGTTTATGTTAATAGTCCATTACCTTCGAATCTTTTACAAGTTGTGAAAGACAATTTTACGTTAGGTATACTTGGTTCAGGTTCCAGTTATATTTTCAAGTTTGAAGTTAAAGATGGCAACTTGAATTCGACCTGTAGATTTCTATTAAATGTCAATTCAGATAATGCTGGGTCAATTACACGTGAAATTGACTATACATGAAATTTATGTCCATAGACAATAGGACTCCACCAATCGTAATAGGGTTCGCAGAGGGATTATTAGCTCCAATATTCGAGTTGGTCATCAGCATACTTGTTGCTTCTGCCATTGCAATTAACTCAGCAACAGGTTCTCCGAACCTAACTTGGGTTATATCCCTATTTTTCTTGATGGATTTTGCAAGAAACGTTATCTCTTGCCTACTTCACACTCAATACGCGATAGGACATGTAGCTGGAAGCATTTTTGGCATCATTCTATTCTACGGAGCGATTAGTTTTGTTAGCAGAGAGGTTGCTAACTCTTCTCTTCTGATTACCATAATATTGATTGTTAGCTTATTTGTAGGTGTATGCATCGCAGTTTGGCAAGGCATCAGAAATAACAGAAATTCTGAAACGCGGTATTATCAATTAATGACTGGATATTGACTTTTTGGCTTTTCGATTTGCTGTTTATTGGCAATATGAGAAAATTTGTAATTGCGATAATGCAAAGTGCAAACGAAGCAACAAGTATGACGATTACTATAGGCGAGAAAAGGTCGAATCCATCGTTTCTATAAGTGCTTGTCACATCCACAATTGAAGAGTTCTCAAAAGCAAGTGACAGTATCGGTGCTCCCCAACCTTTCTCCTTCACAAAAAACATCGGATAACCTACTGCTCTAGAGCCTGTGGAGTTTAGTGATGCATCGACACGAATCCATGTGCCATTAGTTAATAAGACCTCATTAAACGCATGGTCGTTGAAAATGTTATCAACTATTCGGCATCTGTATCCTTGTGAGATGCAGAGTTCAGCGTATAATATAGCGAATTCTATGCACATTCCTTTGCCGTACTGGTAGATTTTTAGGGGGTCGCTGTTTCTTTGAAGGTCTGATTTGTTATAGAAAATCAAATTTTGGTTTTCCCAAACGATGAGTTCAGTATAGTTGTAGCTTTTTCCCAGCAAGGTCTTAAAGTATTGAATCTCGTTCGGGTTTTGAAGATTTTGAGCTATGGTTCTGTCTTGAACAGTAGCAGAAATACCGTAAACTGGTGTTGCAAAAAGTATACACACCAACATGCAACCGAATAGACGTTTGAAAAGAGTTCTGTTTAACATGCGATAGAATAAATAGCTGAATAAACCAAAGAAGGACAAAAAAAGCACCCAGAGTTCTTGAGAGAGCCACCCTTCATACACGCCAATAACGATTATGAAGAAAGAACAAACTACAAGAGTAAGTAGAATAGCAAGGGAATTGCTTACTTTTTCTGCTTTTTCCTTTGAAATCTTACCTTTTAGTTTTAGTCTTGGCAATGATTTGCACTTTCCTAACCAAGTAAACAATTGTAAAAGATATACAAGCGACTGTAAATGAGACTATCACTACTTCTTGAGTTGGATTCCCACTTGGAAAAGGATAGTTATCCTTCACATTTGCCAATGCGATTATTGCTGTTGTCTCTGTGTTAGCAGTAGCCGAGACCGAAGGCACAATTGAACCATTAACTAAAACATAACCAGTTATTACTCCACCATTGCTCTGTTGCAAAGATGCGATAATATTTTCAACCCTGTTATTGACTGATGCATTTACGATGTTGAGGTCATTTGAGAGAATAAGCGCTAATCCTATCTTGTACGTTTGATATATATGATAAGATTGGCTGTTTGGGTTAAGAAATGGTTTATCAGCAAATCCGTTTCCATCCCACATCTTAATCATTGCATTGTAGTTGTCTGTTGCTCCACTAATGTTTCCTTGATTGAATAGAGATATTCCTCTCAAAGCTAACAGGTCTGCATAACTTGTCCAGTCATTCATTTGGGTGTAGTTATCTACCTCTGTAACTATTGAGTAGTTTGAACCGTTGATTAAGGAGGAACCGTTTGATTGTGAAGAATTACGGAAAACATCAGGAAGGACATCACCGATTAAAGCTTCATGCTTGTAGGAGATTGGGAGACCGTTTGAGTCGTGGGGTAGATTATTGCTGTTGACATAGTTCTTCAGAGTAGCAGCGATTTCATTGCTTATTGTTGGGTCGTCATTTCTTAATGCGTAGTATGCTAATAGATTGTCTGAAACTAACCAGTAGGTAGGCGAATTATTAGTTTCTGGAATCAGACCTATCTTTGAATTGTAATTGTTTACGAGATATTGCACTGCTTTTTGGTGTATCGTTGCGGAGTCAACGTTGTTTTGTGCCAATGATGGAGTAATTGTTGCAAGCAAGAAAATTGCCAAGATAATCGATACTAAAGCTTTTCTAAGCATAAATTCATTCGTGTGCATTTCATGTTATTGAGCTTTGTTATATAGACTATCGAGATTAGTCTTATCGACATTAGAGACTTCTTTTCAAAGTTTACCAGTTAAACTTAACTTTAAGACTCGCATAAGAGTCAAACGGAGCTAAATAATTGAAGAAAAAAGATAGCGTAGAAGTAAGTGAAGCAGAGACTTTTAAATCATACGATGAAAAGCTGAATGAGAAGTACGGTGACAATTGGATGGGAAAAGGCAAGTGTACTGGACTAGAGTTTAAACGGTGGTTAGCTCTACGTGACAATAAAACAGAAATTCCTTGAATCTGTTTCTTGCCTTTGACAGTTATCCAGCGAATTGAAGGGCCAAGAGTAATAGACCTAGAAAGTAAGACCGCTTTTCCATCAAACATTCTTTTTCTATTGTGAATGATGTTGGCTGGGAAAATACGTTTCTAGCGTTGTGTCATGGTCTTTCTGGGGTTCTTTAGTCTTTTTTGGTTTATCACCGAGTTTTTGAATTTTCTGATTGAATCCTGCAAAACATTCCAGTTTTGAGGTCTTGTTGTTGATGAAATCTAAGAGTTTATCACAGCTTTTCTTATGGAATTCATCTCTGAGGTCTTCCCAGTAATGGGTATATGGTCCTTGCTTGGAGACCAGTATTATGTCGTAGAAGTAAGTGTCATTTCCTAGCCGAATATTATTCACATAAGCTGGCATATGCCTACCAGTGGTTTCATATTTGATTTTCTCATAGGCTTTCTTTAGTTTCTCCATGTAGATTTCAAGAGATTGCTTTCTGGCATACTTTGCAATACGCCATGATTCGTCTCCGAAGAATCTGTTGAGTTTTTCTTCCGATACGGATGGGACTCTTCTGAACATTGCAGTAGGATAATTAATTATTATGTCAGCCTTTGCTTTCATCACTGTTTCGAGTGTTTTCCACTCTGCATCGAAGCCTTCGTTGTCTATGAAGACCAGATTGTGATATGGATAATTAGCGAATATTTCTTCAGCGACTAAATTGCAGTCTTTTTTGAGGATTTCACACTTTTCCCCGAAAACGCTTGTTCTTATCTTTAATGCTTCATTTTTTTCTCGGTTGTTCTCTACAAGCACATACTTGGAGAATGGATACATTTCAGCGAATGTGTCAACTGCGAAAACAGACCCTTTGATTAGTTTTCCTTTGACTTCTTCGATTCTTGTTTTTCCAGCACCAGCAAGTAAATCGACAAACCTGTAGTTGTGACTTTGGAAGTTTTTATTAATGATTTTTGAGTATAAATCAGCCCATTGACCGAGTAGAAGTAGTTTAGCCACTGTCCGTTCGTGTCCTTTGTTAAACACTAAAGTGTCTGTTCCATCGTCTTCAATAACTAAGCTTCTGACTTTTCTCTCTAACAGTTCTGATTCATGTTTTGTGCTCATTCTTCTTCCCTGTGATGAGTTGGTTATCTTCGAACCATGCTGGTCTAATGGCTTTCCTTATCACTAGTGAAGTCTCTGGAAGCTTGTTTAGAAGCTCGGTTGTTTGCTTTAGCGTGGGTTCTCTAAGCTTATGACAATAATTGTCATAGCCAACATAAACAATGAATGGGTTAATTTCTTCTATCCATTTAATGAAGGTCTTCAATTCAAAGTCCAAAATTGGTTCAATAGATACTATTTTTCTGTCCCAGTCAAGAGCCTTCATAGCTTCATATCTTTCACTTGGAAGAGGAGCACCTGAAACTTTGTCTGTTTGCACTATTTCATCAATGTTTGTTTCAATTGTTGCTCCCAGAATAGCTTTCTCTGGAATCTGCGGTAAGAGTTCAATGTATCTTTTCGGGTTCTTAGTCATGAAGAGGAAGTCTGCTTCTGGGAACTGTCTAATGTGGTCTAAGACCTTGACAATCCATTCAGTGGGTATGAAATCAGCGAACATGTCACCCATGTCAGAGACAAAGATTAGGTCTCCTTTGACGAATCTGACATTCAACTCTGATTCGTTTAAGCTGGGTTTGAAGCCTTTCGAGTACCTTTTGGCATTCTTCAGCTTAGTTACTGCTAAGTCTTTAGCCCAGCAATAGTTACAGTTGTATAAGCATCCTGAGATGGGATTCCATGTTGCCGTGACTATGTTGAACATTTTGCCATGATTCTTCTTGTTTAAGCTTTGCTCAATCATAGTTTTAATTAGTGTGAGGGTTTGATTTTTCTTTAGCAAACTAAAATATTCTTCATCAGTAACTTTCGTTAGTCTTCTTGTTTTTGTTGAAATGATGTATTCCTCAAGTCCTCTGAGATTATGAAATGGTTGTCTTTTTAGTTTTTTTAACTATACTTCTGTTAGTCTGCCACTTATTGCATCAATCAGGTCTATTCTCTTAGACCCATCTTGAGTTACTAAACTGCTGACATAAAATGGATAGTATACCACTGAAACGGTATTTACTTTAGCCTTCCAATAGGCTTCAATCCGCTTCACTATGTCACTTGCTTCTATCATTGGAGAAATGAATGCCCCTTCCTTTCGGGGTATCTCCTGAATGGTTAGTCCATCAGAGATTGATTTGAGAAGACGGGGGTCATTTGGAAATGCTACTACAGGTTTGTATAATGTTACACCTCTATTTCCTGTTCCAGTTTTGACTGCACCTACAGAAGTTAACCTGCTCAGAATCTTTCTAGCTTTACCTTCAGAGATACCTATGCCACTAATACTTTTTGAACTGTGCCAATCTCCTTCTTTCATACACTTAAGAACACCAATTTCTTCTTCACTAAGAAGCCTCAAAAATGGGTAGGGTGAGGATATGCCTTCTTCCGCGACAATCGTTATATCACCGTTTTTAGCATCAAGGCTTACTCTAACAGTTATTATCTTCTGAACCGTTCTTTTACTCATCAAACCTGTCTTTTCAGTTTCGCTTATAGTAGCTTGGATTTCCGCTTCATAATAGGGAAGATACTGTAGAGAGATAGAGTCCAATTTTTCATTGATTTTTCCTGTTCTTAAGAAACCGCCTTTTGCACGTTCTTCTAAAGTATTTTTCTCTATTCTCTCTGCATCTTGAATCGACAAATTGAATTTGACTACACGTTCTTTAACAGATACTTCGGTCGCTAATCCTTTTTCTGAAGCACTTATTTCAATTTCTCCAAGTAACTTTGCAAGTTGTTCTCTATCCCATAATTCAACACTATGTCCCCTAGCAGTCATAACGGCTTCAGGAGTAAAGTAGCTAGTTGTTACAATGATTCCACGGTCTGCTCCCAAATCGTCAACTATCTGTATCAGTTTCATGATTCGGTCCTTGTCTACGGGTAGGTCATAGCATTTCGCTTCGATAATCACTTTAGAAGTGTGCAGTGGACATCTGTATTCAACCAAAACGTCTATCTGGTGCTCTGCTCCTGACCTTCCAACTTTCTTTGTATCGTGGATGACATCATAGCCCATCTTTTTGAAAAGTTCCGTGAGTTTTAATTCGAAAGCTAAACCCTTTTCATGAGTTGTTACGTTCTTAACCATGAAACAAACATTCCTTTTTACTTACTTCTAAATATCACAATGTTCAACCACATTTCTTCAAAACTTTGGTTGCCTGCGTTAGGATAGAGTTCTTTATATGCGCTCGTTATCATCCCAGCGGTTATCATCACATGCGCAAATGACTTGAAGGTGAGTCCATCAGTACATTCTTTAAGAATCTCAATATTCTTCTGATTATCAGTCACGCTTGTTACCTCTTCAGTGTTTATGGTCCATTTGTTTAAGTGTTTTTTGCACATCAAAAATCAAACTGAACCTATGCCAAAATACGCCAAAACCATCTTAAGAATCATCCAATCCCCAAAATCCCAAAAGGAACTCCCGTCAATCTCCTCTTCATAAGTCTTCGGTCAATCTCCTGTTTTTGGGGGATTTACCAATGTTTATCAATGTCCATTGTTCTTCGTTTTTCTTCGCTGGGTATCTCTGAGAAGTTTTGCTTTCTTTGTTCACTAAGGTATTTCTTGTATTAGCCATCTTTTTTTAGATTTTAAGCACATTCTTCAATTCTGTTGACTACTTTTGGTCGTCCAAGAAGAGATTTGCCCTTTGTTGTTAACACATTTACCAGTTTTATCTACACATTCTGATATGTTTTTTAATGGTTTTTTAAGTTCAACCCTCGGTCAAAATTCGGCTAGAAAGACAGGGGAAAAGCATGTAAATCCTGTCCCCTTACCTCAAACACATTGGTCAGAACGACCCCTGTAGCGTAGTTTTTCTCCAAAATGAGGGTTTCGTTCGTTTTGGCTTTTCAAGGTTAAAAGATTATTTTCTTTCAAGGAATTAGAAATGTGTTGATTTACACATTTTCCGCAAAGTCTACACAATAAAATTGGAAGCTACACAATAGAACTGGACAATGCCATAATCTCTAAACTATTTGCCAAAGCAAAGAGAAAAAAGAAGGTTAACCTGTTTAGCTTATCGAAATACCCTTGAAGGAAAGCGAATATTTTCACGGAACTGCGGATTTGAGCATGAAGACGTAACAGAAGTGGCTAGACATGAGAACAAAGGTCATAGACCTAACACAACTTAAGGAATTGTGAGAACTCGCAATCTGAAAGGTGATAAGGCGTACCAAAAGGAAAATCTTAAGCAGTAGACACCGCAACTAACTCTGAAGCTGGTTCGACAATGGTACACGATGAGAAGGTAAGAATGTCTGAACAAGACGCAATTTACTCAAAAATTCTAATAGATGCCATTCATGTGTGTAAAAATTACAGACCACGCTTCGGGTCTCAGAAAAAGGGGTACACTCTTGAGGAATTCAAGGTCCTTTATGGACAAGACCCATTCTATTCTTGGATGGGACTTGATTCTCCGCTTCTCTATTCAGCACATAAAGCTGCTGGTGGCATGACTTCAATTTATCGGCAAATAGGCATTGGTTGCCAAGAACTTTTCTTAAGAATATTGATGGATTACATTGGACTTACTAAAAATGAGGCTACTTGGTCGTACAAGATAAAAAGACCTGACGGAACATCACGCACTCTTTCGCTTGATGGACGCATTCCCTTAAGCTCTGTTAAAGAGAAAGCAAAAAAGGAGACTATTCATAACTGGTTGTTGGAAGCTGGACGAAAACTAAGAGTTCAGGAAAGTATCCTGTCAGTTCTAAACGGAGTAGTTTTTGAGGTTCGGCAAGGGTATAAAAGCAAGGATTCGAAAAGGCAAAATGCAGACATAGCCAATGCAGCTATGGCTTACACCGAAGGTTATCTCCCCGTAACTCTTCTATTGTCCAGTCAGATTGATAACGACATAGCCAATAGATACGAAGAGCAAAGATGGGTAATTCTCAGAGGTTCGATTAATGGTTCTCCCTATTTGTCCACGTATGCCTTTTGCAAACAGATTCTGGGATATGACCTTGCAAGTTTCTTTGAGAGAAATTCCCCACGGTTCAAGAATGAGGTTGAAAACGTCTTAAAGTTGTTGCTGTCCCCATGAATAGTGTTGACTTAACATTCAAGCATAATATCAATAAAGGCAGACATGGCTGGATTCGATTAACACCCGCTTATTCGATAATTTTAGTGAAGAACATTCTCGATGACTTATCAGATGGCGAAAAAGAGTATGTTCTTGACCCCTTTTCTGGAACAGGAACCACAGGATTAGTGAGTGCCGAAAGTGGGATACCTTGCGATTTGTATGAAACAAATCCATTTCTCGAATGGATTGCAAGAGCTAAAACGCGAAGATATTCTTCAGACCAGATTGAAAATGCTCGAAAAGCAGCATTACTAATAATAAAAGACGCAAACGATTATCCAAGCAATAAACTATGGGCACCAGCTATTTTCAGAATAGAGCGATGGTGGAATCCCACGGTATTAGATGTTCTGAAACGTGTTTGTTTTGGGATTAGTCTAAATACTGAAAAAGATGATGGGTACATAGCTGATTTGCTCAGAGTCGCATTTTGTAAATTGCTAATCAAGTGGTCAAATGCAGCTTTTAATCATCAATCCATGAGTTTCAAACAAGAGGCACAAAATGATTCACTCAAAGACAACTTGCTGAAAGAAATGCTTGATTTCTTTGAACTCGAGTTGAACCAGATATTAGAAGCAGCATCACAAAATCCAAATGCTCAGGTAAATGTTTACCTTCATAACTCAAAGAAAATGCCTTCAGACATAAAGAGTAGGTATACTTGTGTCATCACATCCCCGCCTTATGCTAATAGAATGAGTTACGTAAGGGAAGTGAGACCCTACATGTATTGGCTGAACCTAATTAAAGAAAGCAAAGAAGCTGCTGACATAGAATGGGATGCAACAGGTGGAACATGGGGCACAGCAACAAGCAGGCTCAATGGCTGGAAACCCAGAGGGTTTTTCAAAAATGATAGAGAGTTCTTGGAAATGATTACTAAAATTAATGCGGAAAGTCAATTACTGGCTAATTATGTTCATAGATATTTTGAAGACATGTATTCTCATTTTTCAAGTCTCTCTTCAGTCCTAAAACAAAGCGCACAATTGCACTATATCATCGGAAACTCGAAGTTCTATGATATTATTGTTCCAACTGAAGAAATTTACGCTAAAATCATGAAGAACAATGGATTTGAAAATGTCAAGACAAACCTGTTGAGGAAAAGAAGCTCCAAAAAAGAGCTATATGAGTTTCATATTTCTGCGAATTATGAAAAATCTTCATTAATGTGCTGAATTGAAAAGATGAGAGAGATTCTAAATCTCTAAGTTTTAAATATCAACACAGCACAAACAACTAAACGATTCCAAATGACCACTACAACTAAAGAAATGAAACTTACTTTGACTCTGAGAGACCCCAGAGCAAAAGAAATCGTTGAAGCAATCCCAGTCAAACAAAGAGATGAAGCCATAGAAAAGTACATCATACTTGGAGACATGGTTGTCTCTCACGCTTCACTAACCACCAGTAAAGAGACCGTGGAACAATTCTTCGCACCCCTCACACAAGATATAGAAAACATAAGAGAACAACTAAGACAGATAGTTCCCACAGTAAAAACTCCTTCAATGAAGGGGAAAATAACAGTAGAAGCAGTATATAATAGTCTGCGAGAGCACTTCATGGATGACACATTCGAAGATGTCTCAAGAATAGGAAAATACACAGACATCCTTGCCACAACTTCAGAGTCAAAAACTCCTGTCCTAATAGAATTAAAAGACTACGATAACACCGTACCTACAATTGAAGTAGAAAAGTTTTGGAGAGACATAGAACTCAGAGGAACACGATACGGAATATTCATTTCCATGCGAACAGCCATAACAAAGTGCTCAAGTTGCATCAACCTCAAGACAGAAATGAACAAGACAGCCATTTTCGTCAACAACAGTGAACTCAACTGGTCAGGACATATCTTCGCTTTTTATGTCATCAAAAAGATAGCGGAACTAGAATCTATCAAGAAGAAAGAGTTGAAAGGCGAAGAGGTCAACAAAGTGATTGCTAAAGTCAACAAGCACATCCAAGACCTACAGAAACAAGTTGACTCCATAGAAAAGATAATCGAAATCTCTGAGAAGCTCAAAACAACCGCTAAGAACAGCCTTGAGGACTTAATCAGCATTTCAAACGCTTTGAAGAGAAATATGAACGAGAAAATCAAGGATGTGCTTACTGATTTGGAAGGAGTAACCATCTGTGAATAATCTATGTCCATTCTTCAAGACTGACTGTCATGGTAACGAATGTGCAATGTGGAAAGACGAGCATTGTCTCATCGTTAATTTCCTTCAAAGTTTTCAACAGTATGCTTCAGAAGGCTCTGAAGCTTCATCGGAAGAGGGAATGGGAATAGATGTTGAAGTACCTGTAAGAGAAAGTGCAAGAGTGCCTAAGTGGTTGAAAACTGCCACTGCTGAATCTTTAGCTAAGGAAATTCTTGAATTTAAAGATGAAAAGTTCCCAGATGGAGATAGGTTTGGCACGTACTCTGCTTCTCGACTGTTTTGGAGTAGTAGAGGGGTGCAGAGGTTTGGTTTGACACCTGAAATAGAGACAAAAATCGAGCAAGCGGACATGTTGGCAGAACAACAGATGAGGAAAGAAGAAGCTGATAAGCGTGTTGAACGATTCACAAGAGAGAAAGAAGAACTCCCATCGTTGATAGGTCAATGTGTAGATTATGCTAGGTCGAATGAGTTGAAGAAGCTCACTCAAGGCGAAGTAGAAGCTTTTGTCCAAGAGAAAGGCATGGATATACTACCTGAAACATTGAGGCTTCTTTGGACTAAAACCAATTTAGCGTTAAAGACTGGAAAATAACAAAGCCGAAGGCGCGTGTGCTATTCAAAGACCTACCAGACTTCAAACAGTACTGGGAAGAGAACATTGGCGAATGGGAAAACTCAACAATAGTCTGAATACATGAGTTTGAGTCGTAAGTAAAATTTAAAATGTCTAAAGAACAATACCTGACTTGGTGCTTAAATTGGAAAGTGTATTTTCACAAGAGCAAATTGATAAGCTAATATCATGGAAGAGCTTTTTTCAAACGGAGAAAGTGCAAGCTTGGAAGGTTATTGAAGACAAAGCTGAGGAAGAAATACATAACATCTTAGAAACAACGGGCTTTGCCAAAGGAACTAACCTTACGGAAGCGAACATAGACCAGATTTTTCATTTAATGAGAAGCTTTTCTGCAAATAGAGCATTATCAAACCTTCTATATAGAAACAACACGATTGAAGTTTTTAACCAAAAACTGAGAGAACTCTATTTTGGAAATTCACCTTTTTCTCAAAAAGTTAATGAGTTTTTCAAACTCGATGGAATAGGAATGCAAACTTTATCGCAACTTCTTGTAGCACTAGATTCTAGAAAGTATCCGCTTATCACTTCCCAAACTAAAGATGTTTTAGAGCTTGATGCGCAACAGGAGCAGAAAGCATTGGAGATAGCATTGAAGAAGTTTGAGATAGTAGACTCCCAGCAATATCTAGATTTAACGCTTGATTATCTCGCGGATTTTGTGATTTTTGAACAAATTAAAGAGCTAACCAACCTAGAAAAGTATACCTCTGTTAACAATATTATATGGTTTGCCAACAAAGAAGACAAAGTAGGTCCAGAAGAAGCTCTTGAGCAATATACCTCTTTTACTATTGAGAAAGACCTTAAGGAATACTTAGCAAAGAATCCACATCTTTTGGAAAAAGGACTTAAAATGATTGGGAAGGAATTTCCAACCAAAGAAGTTGGAAACATTGACCTTCTTCTAGTCGATAACAAAGGCTATGATGTTGTTGTAGAGTTGAAGAAAGGCAGAGCAAGCGATGATGTAGTTGGTCAAATATCGCGTTACATGGGATGGGTAATCAAAAACAGAAACAAAAAAACCAGAGGTATCATAGTAGTTAACGAACCTGACCAGCGGTTGGACTACTCTATATTGCCTTTTGGTGGTTCGATAAAAATAAAGTACTATCGAGTCAAGTTTGACTTAACTGACGAATACAAAGAAGACAAGTCCAATTCCGTTGAAGAGAAGTGAAAAGAATGCGATTACTCTTCAAGGAAGCCATCGAGACTTGCTTTCACCCATCAGAAGAACGTTCAAAGAAGCTAAATGAGTGGGTTAAAAACGCAAACTCAGCAAGAGACACAAAAAATGCAGATGCTAAACTAAACCAGTACGACAAAGCTGAAGAACTAATAACCTTCTACACCTTCGCTCCCTTGGTGTTAAGCTTAAACAGGGTAGGCTTAACCAATAGAATTCTCGGTTTGGCTGGTGTAAGTACGTTTGAAGAGGAAGTAGTTGATGTTGCTCTGGAACGACAATACAGACCACCAAAAGGCTACTTGAAATGGATAAGAGATGAAGTTAAGAATCATCCTGTAAAATACATTCGAGAACAGGCTAACGCACACAAAGCAAACCAGCCGTTAGAATCAAACACTCACGTTGACGCATTCATAGAAACCGACAAATTGCTAATCTTCTTTGAAATAAAGTTCACCTCAGACATCTCCCACAGCACAACCTTCAACCCTTGCAGAAACCAGTTGGCAAGGTTAATCGATGTTGGATTAGATGTGAATGAACACAATGGCAAAGAAGTACTAGTTATTCTGTCAACTCCACGCAGATTCTTCGAAAAGAAGAGCAGACTCTACTACTATAAAATCGCGGAATACGCTCACCCAGAGAAAATAAAGGAAGACATCGAGTGGAGAAGCCTTTCAACTATTAAAGATAACGTTTTAGCTGTAAGGTGGATTGCTCTCGGAGACCTGATTGATGTACTCTACAAAGACTTTGAGCATAAGGACAAAGAAGAAGCATTAGAGTTCTTCAAAGAGAGAAACCTATCGTCAAATGTTACGTAGCACATTATGTCAAACGTTAGTCATCGTTCCCTCTTGTTTGCCACAGAATAAGGTCAATCTTCTTAGTGTTGGAAATTCCAGAACTCGGAAATTTCTTATCAAACTCGATAATCGCTTCCTTGCTTTTCTCTGTATTTAGATAATTCTTGTACCAGTCAACAATTGAAACGTACAACTTCTTTGTCTTGTTTTTAAGGTTAACTATTTAGCGTTTTGGAAGCGCGCGCTTAAAAGCGACAATAAAAAAAAGCGATTATGGTTTACCCATTCGCTTCTTATATATTTCATCGATGGTAGTAGTGCCCGGAATGTTGTAAGCCTTAGCAATCGCCACAGCTTCGTCAACCCTTTTAGCGTCTAATAGACTGAGCCTTAAGAGTAAATCAACAAAACCTTCTTTACTCATTCCTTGGGTATTTCTAATCTTTTCAATCATATCATTTACTTCATAGCTAAGATATACTTGTGCAGACATACTGTTTCACAAATTCCTCTCCAAGCAGGTGCTATAAACATTTTTTAAAATTTGAAGAACCCAGATTTAAGCTTATTTTACAATAACAAGTCCAAAGCTTGGCAATGAGGCGATATTTATTTTTTTTACTTGAAGAATAGACAGCTTTGGATTCCTTTTCAAAAAATAAACCGAAATAAGCCTTTTTCGAAATTGCAGTTTGTAGCCCTATCTTCTACTCGACCACTCTGGGGCCGTATGACACACACACGCGCTTACTAAACTTCCTGCAATTGTGAACACACCCTGCATGTGTATTAGCAAGTTTAAACTAAATTTGTAAACCAGTATTTTTTATTGATAAATTAAAATTTAATCTCTATTGCTAATTCGGTTTGTCTTCTTTTCATATTTGAAATTCTAAGCAAAACCACCTCGTATTCTTAATGATAGAGGTGTTTGAAATGAGGAAAAAAGCAAAAGGTGTGGAGACAAACAACGATATCAGCTGCTGGATTGCAAAACTGGAGAAATTCTATGAGGCCTTCGCGAGGGCTTCTAGGAAACATGGCTATCTGCTCGAATTCTTGAAATCGGAGGCTCCGCCCTGCAACGAACGGGGAGAAAAATTATCGTTTGAAAAACTTTTTAGATTGTATGATGGTGACATACCGCTTGATTTTAAATGGAGATATGAGTTTTTTCTCGAAGACAACGAGGTCCTAAGAAAAGTTTTATGCTCACTAAAGCAGAACGGCTACGAGATGGCTTTTAATTTTACTGCACCAGATGCTATCCTCGGCAATGTTGCGGTTAGAATTGATGATAAGTGGTTTGCAATCGGCGAATGTAAAAGCTTTTGGTCTAACCCCGTATGGGACTCCGAAGGCGAACCCACGATTGAACCAGCAGCCATTTGGATACTAAAACTGTGGCCTCCATTCTATGTTCTTTCAAACCCAAAAAATAAGGAAATAGACTTGGAAGTCGCGCTTTCAATACCATAGGAAAAAGCACACATTAAGCAAAATCTCCCGTTTCTATTTTGAGGAATGATGAAATGAATAACAAAGAAGAGAGAAATAGTATCGGCGACAAGTATAGTCTACTAATAGAGGAATTCTACTCGCGTCTGTCCGATGCATCAAAGAGAGAAGGATATGCAATCGACTTTTTAATGGGTACAGCGGTTCCACTTGACAAAACTGGCCCACCCGATGAGTTAGATGAATTAGGACGACTAAATAGTGCTCGACTACGTCCAGAAGACTATAATATCAACATTTTTCTCGAAGACAGTGATTTTCTTCTAAAAACTTTAACCGACTTGAAAGAAGCGTATAAGCTGGTATTCAACTTTACTGCAGCAGATTGCATCTTGGGAAATGTTGCTGTAAGAATCGAAGACGAATGGTTTGCAATTGGTGAATGCGCAATATCGGAAGTCGTTTTGCCCTATGGCGAGGAAGTGGAAGAAATAAACAGCTATTTTGGTGGAATCAGAATTCTGAGGTTGTGGTCTCCTTTCTATGTTCTTTCAAATATGAATCGAATGAAAACAGAATTGACATTTGTACATCCAATAATTCCAATAGCAATCGAAGTCTAATTTAAGAACCTTCCAGCTAGCGGTCTTAGTATTTTGATATATTTCTTATGTCAAAGCTACCCACTATTTCCATGAAGGTTTTTTCCTTTCTTTTTTTATCTCGGATTTTTGCGATGAATGCCTCCAAAAACATTCTCTTCAATCACCAGAGTGTGACATAACAAAAGAACGCTGCCCAAAACTTGGTTCAAGTAAACTACAGAAAAAACTCGCATATCAGCTTACAGCTATACAAAATGAAATCAAGAAACTCAGGTCGAAAAATAGCGACCAAGAAGATAGTGTCTTGGGTTGAACTCCAAGAAAACTTTGCCGAAGCGTGGAACATTCACCAGTGTTCCCAAGTGGAAAGATTGTAATTTTAAGAAACGAATCATTCGGCGGGGTGTAAAAGAGTCTTCACAAGAGCCTCTACAGCCTTTTCTTTCTCTTGATATGCTTCTTCCCCTAATTTTGAAATCACCGAATTAACCACGGCAGAATATATCGCAGTCACTTTCTCATACGGTTTGATAGCCATTGAAATTATATAATCAATAAACTCATGCCGTAAGGTCTCCAACGCCTTTTCCGCATTTTCTTCATATATGAAGATTACATCGTTTTTAACTTCACCCGATAATTCTAAATTTTCAGAAGCAGACCACACTACTTTTAGCGAGTGGCCCAAGTCAGCCAAAACTTTTAGCCGTTCTAATTCCATTTTTAGCATTGCCTCAACTTTGGCACTATTCGGTTGCCGCTTTCGCATAATAGGTTTGGGCGGGCGCAGTTTTGCAATTGGACAGCTGATCTTGTTGTTTGCATCCAGGCCTTTTGCTTCTGTCTCCATCTCTAACACCTCTATCACTAAAGAATAAGATGGTGAATTTGCTTAAAACGAAAATATAGAAATAAGATGCACCGACGCGCGCGCTCTCATGAGAGTCTTTGCAGGGAAACCGAACAGTATTTTCGCAAAAGCCGATTGTGACAATTATGCCTTTTCCGTAGAGCTTATTTTTGTCCTCATCATGATAATGGTACTATGGATATCAGTGTTTCTTTCGCCGTGAAACAAGCGTTTATGTTCTAAACAAACATTGATGCTATGCGCCATTTCTTTAAACCTCAATAAAGCCGTTTTTGCTCAAGTTTCTTCTTGGCGTGCGCGTTGGTTTCGGAGTCGTCAAGGGGAAGAGGTACAATTTTAGATTCTTGTAGAGGTTCTGCTGGAGGGGCTTCGGATTCTTCTAATAGTTGTTCTACACGTTCGGCTTTTTTGGTTGGGGTGGTTTCTGAGTCGTACGTGAGAAGTGGTGCACCTTCAGGTTCTTGTTCGGCTTTTTTGGTTGGAAGAGGTACTGTTTTTATGCTTTCGCAAGTGGATATCTCTTTCTCTATTTTGTCAATTGCCAGTTTGACATTTTCTGGGTCATGCAACTTGTATAAGCTTTTGCGCTTAGATTTGTATGTACGATCTATCAATCCTTCAGTCACCAGCTTCACCAAGCGCTGGGGCTGGATTCGGACGTCGTCCCATTCCCATCCTTTGAAGTCCATTGTTTTCTCGTTGTTCTTCTCGTGCGAAATCGCAGCGTTTAAAACTGTAAGGTACTCGGGATTTTCCTTCAGAAACCTGACAATTCTTGCACATGGGTCCGACTCTTCTGACAATGTATACCCCCAGTGGGGGTATGTATGCTTTGCCATATAAAACCTACGGCTTTTTTGATCAAACGTTCCTCATTCTAATGCATGTACACCCCCCCCCACTGATGTTGCCCTCACCAAGGGCTTTCAATACTGATACACTTTAGGGAAAACAGCAAATTCCAATGATCGAGTATTCTCAAAAACTGGTTAGAGTTTAATCCAAATGGCGCCCCCTAATTTACCGCGTGCTATGGCTCGTTTGTTGACATCGAAAATCGTGATGAACTACTGCATGCGAAAATCTCAGAAGTTAAGCAAATTCATGCCCCTTATTCTTTAGTGAGATAAAAAATGAAAAATCAAATTAAAGAAAAAGAATTAGAGCTATGGCAAGAAATTGTCGGAGAACGTCTTTCCATAGAAGAAAAAGCTGGCACATCTGCAGCAATTCTGAGAGTTCAAACGGAAGCTCTGGAAGCAGAAGCAATACAGAACTTAGAAACAAACTTTGGCCAAAAAACAGCCATTCTCAAAACAGGCAACCCTTCACAGCCTAATAGCATAAGAACATTGAGCGATACCACAATAGCGCACAATTTCTATTGTACGCTACAACAGTTTCGCACTACTTTCTTATTGACTTCGCTAAACGCGATTGCGTTCAAGTTTCCATTGCAGCAATTCGGATTGCGCTAAACGGAGGAAGCAAAATGTCAAAACAGCCTATTTGGTCTATATTTCTTCGCCTAGTTGGGGATGGCGGCTGGTCAAGTGAATTTGCAAGTGTTCAACTGCTTCTTGAGCACCTCAAGCGGAGGGGAGGTTTCGAGTCTACAAGAGAGAACTACTGCACTAACTTGAGGTCAACTTGTGTTTGGGTTACATCTGAACTTAAGAAGCTTAACCTCTGGAACAGCGATAGCACTATTGACCCTGACAAACTCGTTTCTTTGGCAAAACAAAACCCTGATCTTATAACGCGATTGGTGCAAACCAGAGCAGATAAATATAACTGGAACAAGTCTATCTGCTATGCCAATTTAATTATTGCCGCAAATCGAACTTTCTTTAAGGTTAACAAAATAGAGCTTGATCTCAAAAGTTTTACCCACCGCGTCAGAGGTGGTAGAAAAAAGCAGGAATATATTCCGTCTTTGAATGAAGCATTAAGAATGGCTAACCTTGCAGGTAGTAATCGAAATCGGCTAATTATTCTGGTTTTGACATACACTGGCTTGAGAAACTCGACTTTGAGAGCTATTGTTTACGATGAAGAATATCCAGACCCGTTGCTTCAACAATATTCAATTAAAAAGCAATTAGACAAAGGGGAGAAATTTCTGGCAATTGTTGTTGACGAGGCAATGAAAAAACATGTTAGCAGAGCTTGCAAAAATAACATTCCATATTACACGTTCTTGCCACCTATAGCTACCGAGGCTCTCCAGCTTCACCTGCGTAACATAGAAAGAGTTTATGGAATGCTGCGCAATGATCAACCCATTTTTCACACTGAAAATAGGAGAATACCGTTATGCGACAGGCTAAGAACGCCAATATGTTCTCGTGAGCTTCAGGAAATTGTAAAGAATGCGGCTAAGAAAGCGGGAATCACAGAGTGGCGAAATGTTTACCCTCATTGCTTGCGCAAGACGTATGAGAGCTTGCTTAGAGATCAACCAGATACAGTAAGATTAGATGTAAAGGACAGGGAATTTGTCTTTGGTCATATCATGTCTGGGAGTCAGGACACATATTATGACAAAACAAAAATTGAAAAGATGCGCTCGAAATACTCAAAAATGATTTTTGAGCCAGTAATAATTGAAACAGAAGAGAAGGTGGTAACCGACGTAGATGCGCCGACCTACATGCAACAAGGCTGGCATTTTGTCGCACAGTTGCAGTCTGGAAAAGTAGTAGTTTCGAGACAAGTTAAATTAAATCAGGCCGATCCCGATAAAGCCTTTAATGGCATCCGAGAAACCGAGACAAACGCTCAGAAAACAGTAGCTCCCTCAAAAACATGCGCCCCCCGCTCTTTACTTAACTCAGAACCATCCAATAACGTTCAATCCAGTGCAAGCGATCCAATCACAAAAAAAGAGCAAGATTTTTCCAATCAATTGACGAATCATACACACAATGACTCAGAAACACAACTGCCACTGCCAATGGAGTCTTTACCCATGGCGAAAAACATTATTGATGAAGGAGGTAACAAACACGCACTCGAAGCAAAAACAGTACAGAAAACTTTGTTCGCCTTTTCGATTTTGAAATAATACTAATTCCCTTTTGAATTCTATCGCTAACGCAGCGTGTTTTGCCGCATTTTTATGTATTCTTCCATAACTTTGTCTGGATCTACGCCTGAACCCTCAAAAGCCCTTGCGACCGCCATCCTAAGGACCTTAAATTTATTTTCAACGATTACGCGTCCAAAGTTAAGTTTTGAATATTCTGCTCGCAACATTTCTACTTTCGTTCTATCAAAATATGCATCCTCACTTCCTGGAAGGATGTGCCCCATGAAGAACTCCTGAATCTTAGGGTCTAATCTTCCGCCATCAACAAGTTCACTGTGAAGAACCGTCTCGAAGGCGGTACGGAGGCATTTTGGCTTAACTTGTCTCCATTGAGACAATCCAGTGTTCGCAGCAGCGGTTTTTACTACATGCTGAAGTTGACGGGGGCTCATCGTTTTTAGTCTCCGATTATCGCGGTTAATCTGATTATACTCAGAAGTGAACAAGGGCTCCCTGCCAGAGATAATTCCGTACTTTTCCTTTCTTTCCCGTAAATAAAGTCGAAGGGATTGCGTTGCCTCATCGTTTGCGAACATAAAGTACGGAATGTTGCCCTTACAAGCATACGGATCTATTAGCTTCATCTCAGGATAGACCGGAACAAGGATATTGCTTATGCCTCTTGAAAGCTCTTCTTCTACATCCTTAACCAGTAATGCCCTCAGTGTTGAGTTTCTTAGGCCTGTGCCGTAGAGCATTAAAATCAATGTTCTGTTTCTAAGCGAACCTGCTGAGTCTGCCATCAAGTATATTTCGTTCTTTCCAGGAATATACTCCTGGACTTTCCTATACCTTGCTGGCATATGATATGCTTCAATCTCTAGCTCCCTGTTCCCTTTGAAGCCGTTGACCTTAAAGAAGGTTCTAAGCAATTGAATTGTGTTGTTAATGTATCTTAGGCTGCGGTTTCCATTATTGAACTGGTCTATAAAGTCTTGCATTCGCCCTTCAATTACTTTTTTTGGCAACTTAACGAGCTTGTCCGGATCCAATTCCGTGTAAGTGCAAAAGGCGTAAACACAACGCAAATACCCCTGCCTTGAGGCTTCGCTACCACACTTTCTTGAAAGGTGCCTAAGCATCAAATTTACGCTTTCATAGTTACTCTTCCATCCATCTACCTTAAGATATTCAAAACATTTGTTGTGCATTCCATAGAGAGACTTTCGTAGAGTTGTTAAACCACTCGTTCGCAAATTTATTGAGGGAGAAGGCTCCAGCGCGATTTCTTCATTAATCATCAAAGATACCCATCCTTTATTTTATTTCAAGATCAGTTTGATGCCTTTGGAACTTTTTCCATTGCGTCCAGAATCTTGCTGGGGTAAAACTTGATTTCCTTGTACCTGTTCTGTCTGTATTTGAAATCTCGTTCGTCTTTTTGTTCTAGGTTTTGGACTATAGCTATGAATTCGTCAAATATTGGCTCCAAAACTTGTAGAAAGTTCTGTCCTTTTTCGACTAATGAGCCGAAGTCAATTATTCCAGTTGTTGAGATATCGTACCATACCTGTAGATGAATCGCAAATTCCGTAATCCTGACGACGTATAATCCACGTTCCGATACAGTCCTCTTGACTTCTCTTAGTTCTTCCGCTTCGAGGCCTGCATTTGGTATTATCACGTAACCAATGTTGGCATTAAGCCCTCGCATGTATTCAGCTACTCTCTTTACCTTTTCTTTAAGAGAAGTTATGTTTTCGGTTGTTACTTCGTCGGCAACTATCTTTAATCTATGGTTAGTTATGAAAACATCAGGAAGGTACTGCCCGATTTTTTCGTTAAATTTTACTTCGCCATTGTTTGGCCAGAAAATAGTTGTAATTTTCCTTACGCTTTGTTCATGAACTGCTTGGGCAGTTCTTGCTTCGCCAAGTTCTTCTAGCTGAACCTTAAGCGGATCCCTTTCAAGCTCCGTAACTTTTTGCCTTAATGCTTCAATTTCCTTTCGCATTTGAGTGTGTTCCTTTTCCTCAAGTACTTTAAATGCCGCTTCCAATTTGGAGGTCATGTTGCTTAGCTGAGCAGCAGTTTGCTTGTAGGCCTCAACGTTCCGATTAGTAATTTCTCTAAAAGCGCTAGATGTGTTAACATTCATTTGCGTTGCAGTCTGCTGGAAAACTTCAGCGTTCCGAGTAGTAATCTCTTTGAGGGCGTTTACTGTAGTTACACCTGTTTGCTTGTAAACTTCGACATTCCGGTCGGTGATCTCTCTAAAAGCGTTAGCAGTTGTCGAATTCATCTTCTCATAAGTATCATTAAGCAAATCAACAGAGTCTTGAAGTCTTTTCGAATATTCATTATACAATCGATCCCGCAAATCCTTAGAGTCAGAATCCTGCTTGTCGCGTACCTTGTCAATCTTCTCCTCTAAAGTCTGAAGCTGCTTTGTACGTTCTTCAAGCATTGCTAGTTGACTGGAAATTTCAGAAGATACCTTGACATCCGAGGAGCGACTGCGCAACCTCACTTTTTTCAAGAGAATAAAAACCGCCGCAACCAACAGCGGAATTGCCAAAAGCCATAACCATTCCATTTTCAAACCACCGTCAAAAGTTAAGCATCATATATGTGCTTTCTGTGACCGCACAAGAAGATCATAACATTATTTGATCCATATTGGTTGCAGTCGTAACAGTTATTAATTCGGTCTTCATGAAGTTTTCTGCATTCTTCACAGATTGCAAAGATTACTCTGTAATCACCCTTTCTCAAGCTCCGTTTTCCTTTAAACTTGGGAGAAACCAGTCTTTCTGATTCATAAGGCTCAAGAAATAAAACTTCTTGTATTATTTTATCAATTAGCTTTTGTACAGGTTTATGGAGCTTGCGGAGTGTTTTATCAAACTCAACTGTCTTATGGCATTGAAAGCGAGACTGGCTTTCAATTTCTTTTGACAGAGTTCTGCTGTTTGCTCCGTCATTCAGCTTCTGATTTTTGGAAAACACAGTCACACTCTGTTTTTCCAAGGCATTCACGCTTTGTATCATACTTTTTCACTACTTTAACACTACTTACCCACTATACACTCGGTCGTATTTAAATATTACTTAGAATGAAGTATATGTAGTGACAAAGTCATGGCCATCGTTAAATTCAACCGCACAATTAGACAAAGCGGAGGATCAGCTGCCATCGCTGTACCTCCAGAGTTACTGAACGCTTTAAATTGGAAGATAGGCGATCCTGTAGAACTATATGCCGATGAGCAAAAACTTATAATAAAAAAAGTCTAACTCGCCGTTTTCTTACATAGCAAGTTTGGACTGTAAAAAGTCCCGAAGTGAGACGTTAGTGCCTCTAAAACGTCCCAACAGACGTACAAAGCCCATGAGAACCATTTATGTCGGCAAGTCTTTTATTTAAACAAATGACAATAGTTTGAACCAGCGCGCGCAAAAGTTAAGGTTTCTTTTTTCTACTCAGGCATTTCTGTTAAGGCTTTTTGGAGTCGTTTTAGGATGTTCTAAGCCATTTTCAGAGTGCCACGTTCGACTAACTTTGGTTACCACGATTTTCCCGCTTGGCAAAACTGTACCAGCATCCCATCCATTAGCGAGGTATTGTTGCAGTTCGCTCTCGGCTACTATTGTTTTTGATTCGCTTTCTTGGCTTCTAATTTTCTTTATTTCGTTCTGTATGGCAGCGATTTCCTCATCTGTTGTTGGTTCTTTCCCAGTTTCTTTTTGCTTCTCAATCTTCACTCGCAAAGGATCAATACCATTTGCTTCGGCAAAAGCTCGGATTGCAGCTAGAACTGCTTCATTCTTCACATTTCTTAAGTCCACATTATCCTTGAAAATCGAAAGATGCGGCATACACTTCAGATAATCTTTAGCCCTTTCTTCTTCGGAGCGTCGATAATACGTTTGCTGGTATGATCCGTGTCCCATCATTGCATGAGAAGCAGTTTCCCCTATAACGCCCACCGCTTTTGAAAAAAAGAACTTCCGAAGACTGTACGGATGTATTTTCCTTCTACCGGAAGCGGTTGTTTCTTTGCTTTTGCCAAGACCTGCTTTCTCGATGCACTCTGTTATTGTACTCCACGCACGGTCCTCGCTTACGTGAGCGTGCTCGTCGGCTTCGGAAGGAAAAACCCAAAGGTCAGCCTTATTTCGTTCTCCAAGATATCTCTTGAGGTATTCTGTTGCTTCGTCAGAGATGTAGACGGTTCTGCCTTTTCCAGTTTTCCTGGCAACCTTTGCGGAAAGCGCAATTCTTGTGGGCTTTACATCAAAGTTTATGTTTCCAATTTTGAGGACTATGGCTTCGCCCAAGCGCATTCCAGAGGTTGCCATAACCAGAATCAAAGTCTTAGTTCTAAGTTTGCCCCACGACAGAATACCTCTTAACTCTTCGACGGTTGGTGCGCGGTCATCAGGGTCCTCAACCCTTGGCAAAACAACTTTGGCGCGAAAACGCACAGTATCCACAACCACATCGTTAAAAGCAAAATACCGCACAACTCGATTAACGTAACCGTTTATTGTAGATGGGCTTGCTTCTGCCTTGTCAAGCGAACCGACAAACTTGTCTAAGGTCTCATAAACATCCAGCTGATTACTTTTCACTTTAAATATTACGCTTTCTGCGGATTCGCCCATTTCTCGGTCAAACACTCGCAGCGCCATCTCCACAGCGTGCATGCTGTTTTGCGAACGGCTGCGGCGGTAAACTCTGTCAAGCCAGTCTTGCCTGCGCACATCCATAATCATAGTGGTTATGTCTCCAGAGCATACTGTGCTGGGTTTGCTTATAAAGCATGCCCTAAAAATGAAATAACCCATTGAAAAAGCGCGGGATGTGGGATTTGAACCCACGCGGCCTTTCGACCACAGACTTAGCAGGCCTGCCCCCTACCAGGCTAGGGCAATCCCGCACAACGATGTTTTGTTGATCCAAGCCTGATTTAGACTTATTCAGATATTCGATTTGAACACCTAAGTGGTCAGTCTCAGCCATTTCAGTATGAAGTAATTTAATTAAAGTTTTCTGAGCATTTAAACCACTGCCTATGCCAAGCCGTTAATCCGCACATTACTAAGAAGAAGCAGACAAGTTTCCAGCTAAACAAAACTAGCCTTTTCTTTGTAATGCTAACATACATTTACAAGGATTGAGAAGCATCAAAGCTTCGTAACCAACATGCGAAAAAGAAAATGGAAAAATTCTCTTTAACAAAGGATAAAAGGAACGAGGTAAAAAAGAATACTTGAGTAAATACTGCTCATGTCCGTTTTGAGGTTTAAGTATGGTTGAGAAATTGTCTAAATCCGACGTTGCATTCATCCAACAGCTTCCAGTCGGCAGGCTTGCAACTGTAACCAAAGAATGCGAACCCGTGGTGAGACCTATCTGGCCTGTTTTTGACAGCGTGTTTTTTTACTTCGCATCTGACCCTGACATGCCCAAACTTGAACATCTCGAAGAGAACCCCGAAATCTCATTGGTTCTCGACGACTACGATAGAGAAAACTGGGCCGCCGTAAAAGGAATCCGCGTGCAAGGCGAAGCAGAAATCATGTGGGAAGGCGAAGAATACCGCTACGCACATTCCCTTCTTGAAGAAAAATATCCCGAATACAGAACCACAGACGGCGGCTGGAAAGAAGGCGACGTACCCATCATCAAGATTACACCCACAAGCTACAGCAAATGGGCCACCGCACAATGGAAAAAATAGTTACTTTCGCCCTCTGATTATACCTATCCTGCCAACCATAAACGGCAACTTCAAAACCGCTGGGATAAAGGGCGCATTCCTTGTTTCCACAAACTCAACCTCGCTCACACCCCAGCTTTTTATCGTCGCGACCAAATCGTCCACGTCGCCGTACATGGATTTGAGCAAAAACAAATCTTGAAAAGCAAATTTTCCATCCTTCTTAACCACCCGCAACGCTTCACGAATCACTCCGCGTTTATCTTTTGAATCTGCTACTTCGTGGAAGCACAAGTTGCTCACTGCGCCATCAAAATACCCGTCGTCGAAAGGCAGCCTAGAAGCGCTCGCCTTCTCGAAAACCGCTCTATCGCCTACGCCCGCAGCTTTTGCGTTTGCTTCACAGGTGCTTTTCGAATACTCCCATCGTTCACCCCAATAATCAATTCCAGTCACTTGCGACGTGGCAAACTTTTGGGCAAGCTTTATTGTTAATGCGCCGTTTCCGCAGCCTATGTCAAGGGCTTTTCCTTCGCCGTTCCAATCCAGCTGCGTGATTACAGTTTCCCAAATTTTGTTTTGAACGTTCCCACCCTTGGAAGAGAATAAATACCGAGCATAGGCAAAGTACAGCGCCACTGCAAAAAATATAGTCGAGGGGATAACCGCAGCCCAAAATAGAAATGCTGTCGCCAAAAGAGCCAGCCCTAAAATGCCAAAGATGAAAATTAAGCGGGTCGAAACCCAATTTCCAAAGTCAGGGACCGCAGTTGCTTGTTTAGCCATCTCTACTCACCTAGCAGCTTTATTTTGCATCGGGATTCTATTTAAAACTTCATCAACCTTTGGCAACCAAGTTTTTGAGCCAAACGAAATAACCGTTTGCTATGCAGAACATTGATCCCCTGTTTGTCGTCCAACCCGTAATCGTAACCATTATTTGCGTTGTTCTTTTGATCTATTGGTACCGCAAGCGCCGTTTTCATTGGATGGTGCTTTTGTATTCTCTGGTAGCCTACTCCCTTGCCATAGTCCTCAAGTACGCAATGCAAATCCCAAGCATAAACGCAATAACCGGTTATTTCGGCTCAGCTCACTTCAGCTAGAAAAGGTTTCTGTGGGTTGTTTTTTTCGGTGTTTTTCTCAAAATTGCTGATTTTTAGGTGATGGTTCCGCCCCCTTTTTGGGTCGAATCCCACCGGACCCGCTAATACTTTTGAGCGAATCCTTTAAATGACTCGGTTTGCAACGTTTATTTATGGTCAAATTCGATTATCTTCTCAAAGATGACGATGTAAAACGATGGTACGACAATCTAGTTGCTGGTTCCGCAATTACAGCCGATGTTAATTTGGGGCTCTTAGGGCGTTTCTGCGAACTGAGCGACACAACTCCCAAGAAAATTTTGGAGGAAGCAGAGACAAAAGCGTTCAGAGATAGCTTTACAGATTTAGTGAGGAAACTCGAGAGCCAAGGTAAAGCTGGTTCTTACATAAATAGGTACAAGAAAGTTCTCCTCTCTTGGCTTTCCTACAACGGCTTACAAGTAAAACTTAAAGTAAAGATAAAAGGTGCAGATGACACACCAACTCTAACAAACGAATGTGTACCAACAAAAGAAGAACTATCTAAAACCCTGAGAAAATCTAGTCCACGGGGAAGAGTATCTGGATCAATGATGGCTTTTAGCGGACTCAGACCTGAAAGCTTAGGAGACTATCTTGGCAAAGACGGAATAAGACTAGGCGACTTTAAAGAAGCCAAGATTACGCCAAGTGGAATAGAATTTGAAAAAACACCAAGTATGGTTACGATAAGAAGTAACCTTAGTAAAGGCAAATTTCAGTACTTCACTTTTGTTCCGCAAGAAACGGCAACTTACATAAAAGAATACATGGAGGAAAGGGTAAAGGCGGGGGAGAAAATTAACCCCGAAAGCCCACTTTTGCAGGTTGACGAAAGAGGCGGCAAAACAAACTCTTTTCTTAGAACCGCTTTGGTAACCAGAGATATACGAGAAGCTCTGCGAGGCGCAGGTTTCGCCTGGAGACCATACGTTCTCCGATGCTATTGTGACACGGCTTTTGATGTCGCTGAACACAAAGGGCTGATCTCTCATCCTTGGAGGATGTTTTTTATGGGTCACAAAGGCGACATAGAAGCTCGTTATTCTACTAACAAAACAAGACTTCCACCTGAGATAGTAGAGGAAATGAGGGAAGCTTACAGGAAAGCCTCCACTTTGATGCAGACAACCAGTTCAGATTCGCTCAGCGAAGACCAGATGAGAAAGGCATTGAAGGAGCAGTTTCTTTTTGTGGCTGGATTCAAGAAAGACGAAGTAGAGAAGATGAACTTGGCTGAGATGAGCGACGAAGAGCTTCAGGATAAAGTTAGACAAAAACTTCTAGGTGTTATGTCAAGCAATGGTTCAAGACAGAAAGTGATTTCAATCAATGACTTGAAGTCATATCTTAACCAGGGCTTCGAATATGTAGCTCCGTTGCCCAATGGGGAAGCAATTGTAAAGATTCCTTTCTGAAAAGAGAACTAGCGCGCAATTTGACAGCGCGCAATATTAATAGCCCTTAGGCATGGAACGTTTTAGTCATTCTTCTATGGTGATTATAATCGTTAGGCATGGACCGTCCGCTTTGTTATGTGTCTCCCATGCGCGCAGACTTTTTCCTTTGCACGGTGTCAAGTAGAAGAAGCATTGAAAGGAGTGCGGGCGAAATATTATATTTCTTTACCAAGGTTTTCATTTCTTCGTCACGTTCTTCTGTTGAACTAACTGACAGAAAATTCGAGACATCCGTTACGAACCCGGAAGTCACCAGGTTATCTGATAAGGCTTGCCAGAGCGACCAAGACGAAACTTCATGGTCACATCGGGTTTCGAGTTTCTTTAATTGTTGTAAAAGATTGAAAAGCGCGTGGGGTTTTTCTCTTGCTGCGATCCTGAAAAAATCTTCTCGCACATTAATTCCAAGTCCCTTGAAAATTTCCACGATTTCCATTAAGCAGTCTCTCGTAAAAAACGCGAGATCGGCATAATTAAGCGCAAAATATTCTTCGCCTTGGAGACTCTTTTCGCTACTAATAGATTCTATTACAAAACCCTTTTCCAGTGACTCAAGTGCTTTTCTTGTGGCATCTTTAGTTGCTGGGCTTCCTTGTAGTGCAAGATGAGCAAAAATCTCGTTGAAGGTCATTTTTTCGTGGCAAGACAATAATTCAATGATTTCTTCTTTTGGAGGTTTTATTTTACGTAAATGCGATATGTAATTTATCACCAAATCTCTATAGAGTAGCAATTCCTGATCCTGCGACATGCTGTATTTCATGCCCAATTTCATTCCAGATTGGTCCCGACCGATTCTGCATATTTCACCACGTCTTGCTAGCTTTTCCAGAAACTTGCTACAACTATCAGCCTTTAATCCTGAAATTTCTGATACATCAACAGAATAAAATTCAACAGAGGGCACACGCGCTATTTTTACGTGTGATAATAAATATATGCAGCTCCATTGAACAATTCTTAGTTCCGGACTTTTAGGGTTAAGAAGGTATTTCATTAAGCCTTTCCTTCCCCTGCGCGGTTGAGTAGTCGGGTTAAAAAAGTGGTCGATAGCTATCTGAGAGGGGTTTGAAACCGTGTACTTTCCACTTGCGTGCGGAATTATTAGCCCACTGTTCACCAACTTCTCTACTAATACTATGGCGTCTTTTTCTTCAATTAGTAAGTGCATATTGACTTGCTCGACTAATTCTTTAATGGAGAAGCTTCCTTTGAGAGACAAATCTAATATGCCTGCAATAATGTGATGAGACGTTTTTTCTCCAAATAACACTCGCGAATCTAAGGGAGAAATTGTTCTCAAAATTGAAATTATTCCTTGTCCAACTGGAGGAATTGAAATAATCCATTGTCCAATTGGAGTGGTCATAGGTGTCTGTGTTTCTTTGTTTCACTTTCTATTTATAACTATTAGTTAGGAACCGATGGAATTTTAACATTTAAAGTTCCAAGAAATCGATATAACTTCTTTTCACAAGTTCCATCAAATATGCAAAGAAAAAATCAAGCACGTGCGCACCCACCAAAATCGCAAAACCGAATAGATCTTAGCCCATTGAAGAAGTTCGCATTTTCAAGTCTGCCAGAAGATTGGCCGCTCCGGGACGTTCTCCTAGTAGAAAGCGAAGAGATTGACATTTCCACATTTTTAGCACGACTGCCAGTTTGGCTTCAATTAAGTAAGTTCAAGAGGAGCCGAAATTAAGTGGTTAATCATACTTCGATATGGGTTTTGCGCAAAATTAATATGAAAAACACAATGTGCGTGTGCTGGCTGAGGAGGTGAGTAAAGCATGGGCAACTGCGATTATTGGCTATTTGGCAAAGAATTAGAAATCGACAAGTTGGGGGACATATGTAAGGGCGTTGGTGAGTTACTGAAAGTTAAATTCGGTCCTGCTGAGACCGGTAGCTTTCGGGACTGGACTGGAATCAGCGATTTTTTGATATGTTACAAGGATCTTCAACGAACGTTACATGAGCAAAAAAACCCCCTATACAGTAAAAAAGAAATTAGAGAAGAATGGCGTGGATGTCCTTTGGACGAAGGTGAAGCCGCAATCTGGTGGGTGGAGATCGAATGGGCCCACAAGGTCCCAACTGAGGTTTGGTCGTATATGTTTCAAGAAGGCAAAAGGCTGGGTATACAGCAATTGGTTGAAAATACCATTCATAAGTGGGGGGCTGAAGATGACTTGATCTTTAATCTAATAGAAACGGAACTGGGCAAGGGACAGTATCCTTCAACCCCAGTCTAACTATCCTCGACTCATTACTCAAATGGAGTACCAAAAAGTTGGAAAAGGCAACAACTAAACATAGTACCCTTGAAGACTTCTTAAGCGAAGGATCAAAAGATAAAAATCAATTAGAAGATGTGCTCAGGAAAGAAACAGTATCGGATGTTGGTAGCCTGAACATCGAGGCGCGGATAGCCTCGACTGAATTATCGCAAGAGCAAAGTTCACCCTTTGGGTACTTAGCAAGTTACAATTCAAAGATACCTCGCGCTCCAAAACAAGTACCCGACGGAACCAAAACCAGCAATCTACTGGTAAAGAAAGTAATGATTGATGGACTCTTAACTCAAGTTAAACCAGTCATTCCAAAGAATGGGGTTGCGATTGCTGGTTTTTACAAAAAAATGAGCAAGGATGCTTGTCATACATATGTAATTCTAAAGCAAGAGAATAGTCAGTTCATCATGCTATCTTTTCCGAAAGGATCAATGGAAGAGAAAATTATTCACTCTTCTCTCCTTAATGTTAAACACAATATAAGAATAAGAATTAAGAAAACGGATAATGCTCAGATACCGCTTGAAGTCCAAAAGAGACCAAAATCTAAAACTGATTACGCATTTATAAGAAATATGGCTCTAATTAAAGGTCAAGAAATCTTTGGTGTCTATAGAGAACTACAAAAAGATTTTGACAACATCAACCTAATTCTTGAACTACCAAGAAGCAAGTTAGCGAAATTTTCCTTTCCTAAAACGTCGCTTGAAGCAGAGATAATAAAGTCTACCATTTCAAAAGTCAAACACAAAGTTAAGCTAAGAATAACAAAGACCGATGACGACAAAAGACCTATTGCCCTAAGTACAATTTTAGACACATCCACAAAAGGCAACTCCTTATACATAGATAAGACAAGGCTCAGAATCGTTGAACAATATTCTGACCCAAGCATTCCAAATCGGAAAAAAAGGTGGTTGGAGGCAATCTCGACGATGGATGAAATAATCGAAAATAAGCAATTTGTTGTAGCAGTTATAGTTGGAAAAAAAGTGCAATGTAATAAAATGCAAAAAATAGAAGCCAACCGATTCTTCTGCGCCTTTTATGGCGCAATGTATGGCACAGGATTCTGCCTCGAGAAATGTCAAGTAGCCAAAGAATTTCAAAAAATTACAGAAAGAGTTGGGATTTCTGCATAATTTCAAGAAGAATAAAGGTCCACCGAAAAATGAACACCTTAGAAAATCACCGAAGATCCAACATGACCGTTACAGGTCTTGTTGGAAATACGGTGAATTTCTTGGAAGATCATCTCGGTGTTCAAAAACGGTGATATACCGTTAAAGTAACTTTGGTGAAAAAATGGGAGAAAACAATGTGTATCAAAAAAAGTTGTCGGATTCTATTGAAAAATCGGTTTGGAGTAAATCTGGGAAAAACAAACGAGGTTTGGCTCAAAATTCTCAGAGTCGTCGCTATTTAAGTCGCCCAAAGTTTAGACAAATGCAACTCGAATCGTCATCTGGTTATGAGGCCGATGGTCTTCAAAGGCTATCTATGGTGAAAGCATTTTGGGATCCTCAGCGTTCAATCAGAAAATCTGGAACCTTGCCTTTGTTCCTTTTTTCAGAAGATCCCGTAGCATGCCCTAACTGTGGGCATGCGGATATAGCAAGTCATGGTCCAGCAGAACCCAAGGCTATACAGTTAGCTTCTCAAGTAGCTTTTTCAAACTACAAGATAGCGTTTAAGGAAGCCTCAATTCTGGCCAGAAGTAATGACTTAAAAACAATATCGATAGCCCCGTTTTCATGGAATAGTCGTTGGAAATGCCAGCGATGTGGTGAGACTTTCCGTTGGGGTGTTGACAAAGGTCTGAAATTTCCGTTTGAGCTTTGGGGTATCATTCTATCTTCCTTTCTCGAGGGAGACGACCTGACCAGAATAAATAAAGAGGCGCGAAAGGGGGCTGAAAAAATGGGCATCAATGTAAATTCTATTTCAAGCGAAGCGGTATACAACATCGTTGAAAGAGCTTATCTAATTATGGCTTACTTTGAACCTATTGCTATTCGCAAATTCTCCGATAGGGAAGTGAAGCTGGGAACAGTTGAAATTGATTATTCCCCGTATCCCATCTACACTTTAGGCAGTAAAATTAAACAGCATAATCTCAAAAGTAGAAATATCACCTTTCATGATTTAATTGAAAAGCTGGGTAAAAAAGAACTGAATCGTCTGGGCGTCAGAAAACGCGTCTTTGTCTACATTACTGGAGCGATTGACGCAGAGAGCCGTTATCCGCCTCCGATGGTGACGGATTTTAGTTTCGACTACAAGCGTTCTCTAAAGTGCTTGGAACAGATGGTTAAGACCGTGGGAAGCAAGCCCAGTTTAATAAAGTGTGATGGCGCTATTTGTCATCGAAACGCTGTGAAAATGTTTCTGCCCGATGTTGAGTTATACACTAGAACCAAGGCACAATGTTACAATATTGTGAATCACGTTGAGCGCTATTGGGATGAACTCAAAGACGAATGTATGCGCCCGTACAGGTTCATGTCACTTGGAACGGTTGAGTTAGCTGTTGAACTTAAACGACTTGAGCATATATTTTTGCGTCCTCATACAAACCTATGCAATAAGACACCAGCAGAATTTCTCGGAGTCAAGATTCCAAAAAGCATAACTCGAAACGAGAATGAAAAATGGCAAAGAATGCTGAAATTTGCTTACACTGTTAATATGATGGAAAGGTGGGGGACTTGAGAAACTTCTAATTTGGAATCGATTTGGCTTTATTGTCTGCATTTTTCTTGGGCTTTACTGATCAGGTCTATCCAGGTAAGTTTCTTTTCTGACAGCCCAGCTGCTTGAGAAGGCGTTTTGCCACCGAGGGCCATGTGTCCTCTGCAGTTGTTATAGTATTGGCGGAATCCTTTACTGAAGAGTTTTGCGCCTGTTTCGTTGTTGAAATGCTTTGTCAACTTTGTTCTTTCCTTTACTGTTCCCATCAATCTTTCCATTTCATTATTGGATTTTATTCCAGTAAGCCCAGGACCTTGAATGTGAATTAGAGGAGCAGTTCTATTTTTCGAGAGTTTCAATGCCTCTGCGTAGGAACTTAAGCCGTCAGTTATCAGTTCAGAAACCTGACCCTCCAAGGTTTTTGTTTTACTCTGTCCTTTCTCAAGCAGGATAGTGGCATCTTCAGTTGACCGCCTGGCGCTTATATGTTCGGCAACTAAGATTTTGGTTTCTCGATCTAACAGGCCCCAAAGCATGAGATGGCGACCTCTTAGTTTTACCATTGTCTCGTCTGCGGCTAACCGTTCCCCAGTTGTCATAGGTCCGCTTGGAGCGTATCTTTCCACCAGTTCCACGTATTTCGCTATCCAATAGTAAATAGTTGTGTAAGAAACCTTTATGCTATAAAGTGTCTCAAAATGTTCACTAATTTTTCTTAGTGAAAGCCCTTTGTAAAATAAGTCGAGAGCAGTCGCAATTATTTTTGCTTGGTTTTTCATACCTTCAAATCCATTCCTGTTAGAATATGTTGTCTTGCAATGTTTGCAGCGATACCGTTTGGCAGGACCACTTTTGTTAATTCGAATGCAATGAAGAGTTTTTTCTGATGAGCCACATTTTGGGCAAGATAGTTTTGCTTCATTGTCGGGTTTGAGCGCTGGAATGAAGGCTTTAATGGTTAGATAGTAGCTGACAGCGTGGATGTGTTTGCAGTTTTTTTGTTTTCTGTTGAAATCGGGGCATGTGCAGGTCCATTTTTTGCCAGTCCAGTTCACTTCATATAATATCGGGGCATCATTCTCGGAATGAACAAGAAATCTGGATTGGCTCAGTTCCTGGACATGGTTTTCCGAGAATAAGTTTATTCCTTTTTGTTCTCTCCGACTTAAGACCAACGTCTTATCTCCCTTCTACCTTTTGTGATCTAATGAAGCTGTACGTATAAATCGCCGTTCTAACGATGTTGAGTTTGTAGAGATGTTCTTTTTGGTTACTTGCTGAGTCGTTTGAATTTGCTTGCGGTTTTTTATCGATTGACATTTACTAATTCATCTCCTGCTCAAACTTTGTTACAACGGCTTCTACTACGGAAGGCAATGTCTTGATTATGCCATTTGAGAAATCCGAGAAAGTCTCTTGGAGTTGCTTCGAGTTAGGCGACCAGCTTTTTGCGTCAGTAGAGTGATTGCAGTATGGTTCAATAGTTTCGAGTAGTCGCTCACCTCGAGCAATTATCATTTTAACGAATTGCGTGAGCAACTCTTCATTCTCTTTTGCATCCAAGACAAGCATCTGTTGATTTCTAATTCTCCAAATGATAAGTGATCGATGATCGTTATCGATCAAGTATCTGAGAAGTTGAGGAACTGATAGGGAGAAACCTGTTTTGACCTCAACTACAATTTCAATGCAACTTGAACGCAAACTGAGACCGTGACTAGAAGAAACAATGAAAACATCGACTTTGCCGTACTTGAGATTTTCCTCGTTCGTAATGACAACTGTATGACCAACCTTGACTAGCTGGGCATACAACTCCTCTATAAGTAGACTGCAAGCTAGTTGATGAAGCTCAGAGTAAATGTTGTCAATACGCTGGAAGCTTTTAGTTCGGAGGGTTTTGTCTACGCATGCAATACAAGCATTTCTTGCTAAAACCTCGATTATCGTTGCTTTTCGGGGTTGACCTCTTGAGAAAAGGTTGTATCGGTCCGCTATTTGAGAGCAAACGTAATCGAGTTCGGATTTCTCAATTGTTTGTATAGTCTGTTTGTTTGTCGTATTCTTTCACCTCAGGAAAATCCATAGTTAGGTCGTGTTGGTTTGACTGGTCTTTCTTGAAAAGTGATTGAGTTGGGGCAATGGGTGCATTTCTCTTTCCAGTTGAAGTTTTTGCCATATACCAGGCAAAGTCTTCGAGTTTTAAGTTGAGGTTTGTCGTTGAAGATCGCGTCGCTATTACCAACTTCTGAGCAACTAGCGACTGTTGCAGCTTTTTTGGGCGTTGGCTCCCCATGTCTTACACATATTATGCTTGCCATATTTACACCTTTTACTACATTTACTGCACATACATCACAAAGATATTTAAGCTTTACTACACATACGACACGTGTGACAAAGACGCTAAAAAGCAAGAATTACGCATCTAATGAGAGCGGACCGAATGATTCACAAACATAAGAGAACCAATATATTCGTAATCGACGAGGAACTCTGGGCCTGGGCTCAATATAGAGCTAAAACTCTAGGTTATGAATCATCGTCAGATTACATATTCGACCTAGTAAAACTTGACAAAGAAAAAGACATACTTAAAAGGAAGGAGCAAAAGCTGGAAGCCTCCAGCAAAAATCGGGCCAAAACAGTTACTTAATTAACAAAATTGCACGCGGCATAAGCCTAAACTGGCGCGAACAATTCAATCTCAGAATTTACAGCTTAATTGTCCGCATTATGGGTTGGAAACTCTCTTCCAGCCTTTTTTCACTCCACTGAAAGCGCGCATAAGTGTTCATTAATTCTTTTTCAACCTATTTCTAAAAAATAGGCATAGAATTTGATTCGAATAAGCTTTTAGAGGTGAGAGTGCAAAGGGATAGCTGAACGAGCCTCAAAGGAGGTGATAAAACCGATTTGGACGGTTACCAACACCTTCCCCTTGACACTCTCAAACTTCTATTTTCCACCATCGATATAAGTATAACAGTAAAGCAAGTCGAGGCCCAGTACGTTAACTCAGGAAAAGGCAGACCTCGCTATCCGGTTCGCTCCATGCTCCTTGCGTTGATGTTCATGCGTTTTGAAGCCATACCAAGCGTGAGGAAGCTCTCCAGAAAACTCGAAAGAAGACATTACGCCAGAGAAATCTGCGAGTTTCAAGGCGACCAAGCCCCCAAACACAACACGTTTAGCCTCTTTATCAGCCGCGCAGGCCCAGAGACCATCGAAGGCCTATTCACAGAGCTCAGGGACCAAGCCTTCACCATGAACATAGTAGACAAGAACGAATGTGTGAAGGTTAGATTAGACAGCACTTTCATGAAGGCGAATTCTAGGCGTGGACAGAGGGGAGGTAAAGGCGACCGCGGCGCGAGAGTCGGCAAGACAGATCGCAGAAACTTCGACGTCGGCTGGAGAGCCCATGCCGTCACATCCATGTCGGCTTTGCCGTTAACTTACGTTGTTAGGTCAGCAAATGTGAACGATAAGAAACCAGTTGAAGCGTTGCTTGGGCAATCGTGCAGTTTGCTTAAACATTTTGAAAAACGCGTCAGCCACGTCATTGCAGACAGGCAGTATTATTCAGCCGAGGTCTTTGCTGCAGTAGGGAAACGGAAGGCTCAACCAATCATTCCTTATCCGTCTGGCGTAAAGGATCCGTTGATTGATTTGTGGTTAACGAAGCGTTTCAAGGTTAAGGGCGATGCGAGGTTGGTTGAGCTTTACAGATTGAGGATGTCTGTTGAGAGAAGTTTTAGGGCTGGGAAACTTGAGTTGGAGATGAATAATCTGCGTTGGAGAGGAGTGGCAAAGATTCGGATGCATGTAGCAATCTGTTTTGCATGTATTTATGCGGTAGCTATCGTGGCTCATAGTATAGGCAGACCGGAATTGGCAAATTGCATAGCAGCCTTCACTTACTAAACTTCAAAGAAGACGCTGTTTGCGAAATTAAGCCCAAAATGAATTAATGACCAATTATGCGCGCTCTTAGAACAAAATGTTCTAAAAAAAGCGTTTGTACCACTACTCTTTATACTCTTTATGCATATCTTTGAAATATTGCGCTTCATCTGCCAGTGGTTCTGCCTCTTTTTTGAACCAGGAAAGCGCGACGTCACCGTGCATTAGGTTCTTCATTTCAGCTTCAAGATTAGATGGCTTAATAATACATAACCAACCATCATCATATGGGTGGTGTTGAAATCCAGCCGCACCAGTTCTGCGTACAATTTCATTCACCTCTATGATTTCACATGTCAACGGTGTGACGATAGGTCCTGTGTATTTTCGTGATTCTATGATACCAAGTTTACCACCATTCTGCTGTGCTTTTGATCCGACTGGCGAAACCTTGATAAAGAATATCTCGTGCGCCCCCTTGGCTACGATATCGTCAAAGCCAACTCTTGCATTTCCATCAGCTTCTATCTTAACCCAAACATGATCCTTCGAATAGTATAGTTCAGGACGAAATTCAAATCCGAAAGTTTCCGACATATGATACACCTAGCAATTTTTATTAAATGCAGCATCAGCCTTTTATATATAATGTGAGTCGCTTAAGTAACAAACTGATATATGGCTATTGTTCAGATAGTTGTAGAACATTTGAACAGTTCAAAAAAGTGCTGATATGTTTGTAATATTGGCAGTGTCCTGTTTTAGATTTGTTAATAAAGTGCTTCTTATTTGTAGAGTATTATGACGCGCCCCAAGAAGCATTACTCCCATGACTTGTCAAAACACACAGTGTAAATATTACCTGAAAGAAAAAGGAAAAGGCATCATCAAGCATGGAAAAAACCGAGCTGGCCACCAGCTCCACAAGTGCCTATACTGCGGCCACATATTCTCCGAAACCATACTCATCTCGCTTTACCGCAAACGCCTCTCAGAAGTAGAAATCATAAGAGCAAACTCCTCGTCGAGAAAAATGGGATCCGATCCATAGAACGAATCACCGGCCACCACCGCGACATCATAGGCAATCTGCTCGAAGACATGGCTGAGCACGCAGCGCGCTCGGCGAGTGATATGATTTGATTGATGACGGTTGAGGTTTTGTAGCCCACTTTGTCTGTGACGATTTTTGCGAAAAAGTCCGCGAAGCCCCATCCGATCATTGCTGTGATTGCTAGAAGGATTCCGTAGTCAAATGCCATGGTTGAGTCTTGTCGTTTGCTTAGAATTCGGTTTGTCTAGGATTTAAGCTTAAATTTTTTGGTTTTGTTGGGTTGGTTGCATTATTGTGGTTGTTTTTGCACTAAAATGAGGGTAGGGTCTATCAGATGCTTATCTGGGTTTGTTTTGAGTTGGTTTTTTGGTTTAGGGCTTGATTTGGGTTTAGGCAGAAGTGAGGCTGTACGTTTGGTTGTTTTGTTTTTGGTCGATATCTTTTATTCGTTTGCTGATTACTTTTCTGAATATCCGGGTCATCTTCCGTGTGTTTTGCTTCATCCAAAAGTTGCGTTGCCACAGAAATGCTTTCTTTGCCGAAAATTTTTCCAAAATTGCTTGACCGTTTTTCCAGCAAGCGCAGATACCGGGGAAGTATACAGACGAAGTTTAACAGGTAATGTTTGCCCCTGTCTAAATCAACAACAAGCTGGATCGAGCTGTCCAGATTTTGGTTCCCTCTTTTTACAGCATAAAGCTTTAGGTTCATTTATCCCACCAATTCCTGAGTCCTAACTTGAAGTTTATGCTTACTACAAATTTGACTCTCGGTACAATCTTTTAGTTTCTAATTCATACTGAAGATTTTGCGTTTTTATATTCCTAGCATGCGGTAGAAGGTTTCAGGCTTGGCTTTATGCTTAAACTTTTGAAAAATCCAATTTACCAATTTATAATTTTTCGTGAACATTGCTTCTTTACCCACGGCAGACATCGCCCAAAGTTGCAAGCTTCCTAGCCAGTCATCCATCAGTTTCAATGACGCGCGTTCTCAGAATAGTTAGAAGCGTATGTACACAGAAAACCAGGTGCCAGTGTATAATGGCTCCTCGGCCACTGCGCATCTGATACGCCTCCAACCTCAAATTCTGCTTAACATCCCTATAAAACTCATCTATCCTATGCCTCACCTTATACGCCAGCAAAACCTGCCTGCCAGAGTAATCAAACCTGTTGGAAACGTAGAAGTGAAAGCCCTCCGTCTCCCTGCAAACAACTAACCGTACATCTCCAACCTTCGGCATCCAAACCTTCAACGCGCAAAGCAGGTAATCCTTGGCATTTACTGTGACCTTTTTGAATCATTCATAACTTAACTTCTTTGCCAGATCCGTAACGTTGATCTTCTCTCCCTTGTAGTGGACTATTCTATTGGAGTCTGCTCGAGTTACCCAATCCCACCTTCGTGCTCTGACGGCATCAATTAACTGGTGGCAGAAAAACCAGCAGTCGAAATCAGCCATAATCCTAACGCCTTCTGGAACCTCGAAAGCTTGGATTTGTTCCACCGCCAACTGAATCTTGGTCTTGAACTCAGTACCCTTTTGCTGGCAAGTTTCCTTCCTCACGTAAAGAGAAAGACCCACCGATATTCAGCAGCGGTTCCATTGACATAATGGGTTGTGACTATGTCATGACCCCAAACTGACTTGCCTATTTTGCTGTCAAAAGGGTATCCTGCATCTTCCATGTGCTTTCCGGTCTTGTCGTTGATGGTGTCATCTATCAAAAAGTAGCCTTGGGGGTTTTGGGAAGCATGCAGGTACTGGTTGGCTAAGGATAATAGTTTGTTTTGTATTGTTTGCAGGTTTTATGGTGATTGGGTTAGGAAGCGGTTCAGGCTGCTTTGGTGTTTGGTCTCCATAAAGGTTCGGTTTATGGCTTGTATGTTTTTCTTGCCTTCACAGGTCACTAAGCCCATGGTGTAGGTTGAGTAAGTTTTGGAATTGAGACTTACTGAGGCAAGGCCGATATTTTTCCAAGAGCTCATCCATAACGTCTACAACTGGGAAAACCAGCATTTTGAGACTCCTCCGCTAAACCTGACTACCATTAAGTCCCTAACAGCAAATAAGCTTTAAATTGTCACTAAATCAAAAAACGCAAAATTTCAGTCTATAATTAAAAAAAATAAAAAAGGAAGCTTAGTTTATTGTTTTTGCTCAACTGTTTCGGTTATTTTGTACCTTCTTAACAACGCCACAAATATTATATCCAATACTAATCCTATTGCTATAATTCCGGCGAGTGAAAACCAAGTTATTTGATAACCCGCATATGTAATACCAGCTATTCCCAAGATTGAACCGCCAATTAAAGGTAGCAGTACTTGGCCAGCGCTTTGGAATGTCTGCATTACTAGCGTAGAAGTCATTGTAACCTCACGTGGCACACGCTTCAATATTTCACTTGCGAAAAATGGGAATGTTCCTATAGTAAAACAGTCTGAAAAAGCAAATAAACCAAATAGGGCAATAATTGCACCAGTGTGACCAAAAGAACTTACGAATGCCGTTATTATAAAGGTGAGTAATGATAAAGCGGTATAAAGAATAATTGCTACTTTGGCACCTAGTTTTTTAAGCACTGTTGAAGCAGTACTTCCAGCGATAATTGCTCCGATACAATTTGGTATGAAAATATATCCAAGGTCTGCAATTGGCAAGCCAACGAATGGTTGGATCGCGAAAGTTGCACATAAACCGGCGAAAGTGGCTGCCGCTCCATAGAGAATGATCATTACTAGACCGGCAATCAATATCAGCGGGTTTTTGAAAACTTTAACAAAAATACCCGGAGGCAGTTTAGCACTTGTCTTGGCAATCGTAAGTTTGACAGGAAGAATAGTTACCGCACCCAATGCCCCAAAGACTACCATTGCAATGAAATTCCCATGGATACCTGCACCTGCACTATAGATAAAAGGACCTGTGCCATATGCAACTAATGCACCTGTCGAGGCCGCCGCAACGAAATAACCTATAGCGCTACTTCTATGTTCGGGAGCCATCGCAAGAACAGCCATGCCTGCAGTAAGCAAAAACATCATGAGTCCAAAACCAGAAACTATCCTGAACGCGTATATGAGTGGCCAAGAAGTCGTGGACAAAAGACCAAGACCAGAGATCATAAGCGCAGCGCATCCGATGAGTACTAAAGGTGAGAAACCGTCATAAAAAAGGCTGACAACAAAATCAAAATAACGTTTCGATTAAACCGCGAAGTTTTTGGTTTTCCATTTTCATTTTCTTGTTTAATTTCGCTCATAGATAACCTCTCTCCTGTAGCGCGCGCCTGATCCTTTACGACAGACGGATTTTTTTATAAAATATTGTATGTATGCGAACTTACAGATAAATTTCAAAGGTAAGCGCGCGTGGTTGTTGAGACCGTGTGAAAAAGTTTTTTCCGTTAATGGCAGGTGACCGTTAGCCTTAAATCTAGACTAGCTTTAAAGCAACTAATGAGCCATGAGCGAACACGTAGAAGGC
>JBEKTQ010000013.1:0-86603 GCA_049515895.1 Bathyarchaeia archaeon
GTTGGTTCCGGAGTAGTATACCTGGTCACCACCGAACACACTGAGGAAACACCGATTTTCAAGGGTGCATTAGCACGTGCTATCAATGCAACAACAGGGCAACAAATCTGGACTCTTTCGGATTACACAGGCGAATTCTTGACTAGTAGCTACGCCATGGCAGACGGCTACAACACCTGGTTCAACGGCTACGACAACCAAGTCTACAGTGTTGGTCGGGGGCCGTCCGCTACTACGGTGCAGGCGCCATTGACGGCTGTCTCAGCAGGCAACAGCGTGGTTATACAGGGCACGGTGATGGATGTTTCAGCTGGTGCGCAACAATCGGAACAGAAGGCAGACTTTCCAAATGGTGTTCCAGTTTGCTCTGATGCTAGCATGACGGCTTGGATGGGCTACGTTTACCAGCAGCAACCAGAACCAACCAACTTCACAGGCGTTACGGTGACGTTGACCGCTATTGATCCGAACGGCAATTACATCACCCTCGGCCAAGCTACAACCGATGCAACAGGCCATTTCATTTACTCGTGGCAGACTCCGCCAGTCCCAGGCAAATACACCATCACAGCAACTTCTGCTGGCACCAACGGTTACTGGGGATCAAGCGATGAAACCGGGATGATCGTACAAAACGCACAGGCGACACTAGCACCAACAGCAACACCGCTCACTGGCTTAGCCTCAAACACAACAGTCGAATACGGAATCGTAGCAATTGCTATCATCATAATCGTCATCGGCGCAGTACTCGCATTACTCGTGACAAGAAAACGACCATAAACTAAAATGCCTAACCACAATTTCTTTCCCCTTTTTTAGTCCTTAATAAACTATAATAAGAGCTGAAAATAGAAATGGCTGAGAAGGCTCTGGTTAAATTCAAAATAGCTGCAATTGAAGAATTGGCATTTTCTTTTTTCTCCTAAAGAAAAGAAATTTTCTTCCTTAATTTCCAGAGCCTCAGCAAACCCACATTCTTCAAAACTGATTGCTTATTCTTGGAATCCAATCTTTCCTTTCATGCCTAAGATACTTCGCAAACAAGAAAGCCTCTTCACCAATCAATGTATCAATCATTTGCCGGTATACTCCAACCGCGGTCTACCGTACAACCTTACGCAAAGCGGGGCTAACCTTACCTTATTAAGACCGGTGAATGACGGGTCTAATCATAAAAATTGAGGCCGCTCGCTTTACTTTTATTGGAGATTTAAAAAACTTCTTGCAGCGCGGGGTAAATATTAAATTTAAATTTAGATAATGAGAACTTGAGAGGAATTGAATGAGGTATGTGGTCAGTGAAGATTTACAAACAAACTCTAGTGATTATCCAGTGAAAATTCATAAAGTCACTTCCAAATGGTACAAGAACAGAAAACTTGATGCGAAAACAATGAGGTGGACTCATATATTTGAAACCTCTGAAGAAGCAGAGTTATTTGCAAGGAGTACCGGAAGAAACTGGAAATGGGCAAGAGGCGCAAAGCCTTAGCTTAAGTTCTCTGCGGATTCATGCTTGCATTTTCTATGAGTTTTCCACTTGTTCCCCCTGACAACCCGTTAACAGCGGGGCGGGCCCCCCTTCAAGACTATCCCCCGCGGGGGGATTGGCGACCAACCCTGGAATGAGCCGAGAATAATAATAATAATATTCTAATCCCTACCCCTCTCTTTTATTAGTATTAAATTAATTCTAATAAAAACAGTAAAAAAATATTAGAATATTATTATTATTTTTCTCCGAGATATTCCTTTCCTTCCTTCGTCAATTTGTAAACCTGTGGAAAGCTGCCTCTTGCAGGCTTGAACCGTTTGAGTTCTTCAATTGTAAATTTACCCTGTTTATCTCCATCAGTGATTACCTCCAAATATTTCCCTCTAACAGCCATGGCTAACACATCAGCTATTTGCATTAGACTTGGCAGATCGAAGTGAGCACTGATCTCCGACATAGTGCACAAGCCACCATGATCAGAGGCAAATCGCAGGAAATCTTCTTTGTCATATTTGCTGCTCTTTGACCTTAATTGATCTCTGCTTTCCCTTCGAAGATTGCTCCACCACTCCATAACATTTCTCCGATGTTTCTCAAAGATTCCAAGGTCATTAATTGCTTCTTGCATGTCTTTTCCTTCAATAGTTAGCATATTCTTTTTGTCAAAGTTGTTTCTCAAAGCGGCATAGATAGCAGCAAGTTTCAATGCTTTCATTGGTAATTTGATTATGAAGGAGCCATCGAATTTTCCTTTACTATTCCGTGCCCTGGTATCACAATTAAATTTGTAATCAGCCCAAATTTTGGCTGCATCATCACGCATCATAACAGTTGGAAATGGCAGGTTGGTAAGATAGTTCATGTAGTTGATGATTTTCTGCTTCAGCTTCTGCCATTCTTCGTTTACTAGCTGTGGAAGAAAGAAAGTTTTATAATCAATTTTTATGACTTCTGGCGGGTCATCACAAACCCACAAAATTTTGTTGCCCAGACCTTGCATGAAGAACTCATCTTCCATTTTTGCTAAGAAAGTCTCCGTTGAAGCAGAAAATAGCACAAGATAGTAAAATTTGCCCCCTTCCAAACCGTAGGTTCTGGTTCTATAACTTTCAATGTAGCAGTCATCTAATTCAGATAAAAATTCTAATGTATCTGACATGGTTTTTATTGTTGTTTCTTTGAAAAGTCTGCTCATCTCATCCCTAATTATGATACCTGCATCATGTGGCGGTATAGGCTCTCCTTCTTCACCCTTCTTTCTTTGCCTACCTGTGGCATATTCAGTAAAGCCTTGTGTAGTGAATTTTACGGGTGCAGCCATTTCCTTGTCCCAATCATTGATCACTTCTCGCATTCTTTTTATGATTGGTGTCTTGCAAGCCAACCCAGATTTACCGATGTAAATGATGTCTAAGTTTGCATATAACTCTCCCATTTCATCTTCAAAATGGAGATTTTTCAAAGCAATTGAACCCAGAGAAATCTCAACTGATTTGGCAGCCATTGGTGGAATTGGGTAATGCTTACAGAAAAAATTTTGAACTTCTCCTTTTATGCCTTTATTTGGTTCACTCATAGCGCTTTCACTTCCACCTTCACGTTTTTAGGGCATGTTCTAGGTGTCTTTTCCAACTTGCAGCCTGTCCAGTCACGATCTTCATTGAATTTGTATTTTCCCCACTCGTAATAGCCCCATTCCTCACAATCTAAGCATTTAGCATTAGGCATTGGGTTTGACCTTCCATACTTCAACAGGTTTGTTAGGTTCAGATGTTTCGATAAAGGCTGTGCCATCCTCTCTTACCACTGGAACGCCGTAATAATGTTCAACTTTGATAATTCTACCTTGCCGAATTAGCCAAGTGTAATTATGCACGATTGCATCATCACAGTGCATCCAGCCACGTTTAGCCATCTCGAATTTTATGTCCCTAAAACGCTTTCCTGTGCCTTTGTATTCCTCAAGAATGGAGAAGATATGTTCCGCAACAATTCTGTCGCCTTTTCGCATTTTTATCACCATTCCATTTTTTACGGTGATTCACTATATAACATCTTTGTCTGGTGTGTTTGAATAAAACAGAAAACATATTGAAAATGTCGTTATTTAAAAAATTTTAAACAAAATATTGTTATTTAAAAAATTTGAAATAAGAAAATGCAAAGTAATAAATACTCGTATCGCTGATAGTAGTTCAAGCACGCATTAGCTATCCCATAAAAAATTCGATGTGAGGTAGCAACTCAAAAAATAGAAGAGGAAAATGAATGGTAAAGCTCATTATGCCACCCAGCTACTTACGAAAATTTTTCAATAATGCAATGCCGCTTAAGGAACAAACAGCATGCTCCATAAGGTTCACCCCCGTGAATGCTCAAATTAATTTTACTTTTCATTCGGACGAAATAGCGATTCTTGCAAAGTATCCCCAACCATATTTTTGGGATTACGAAAGTGATAACGATGAGTGTTTCTTCATAAATCACTGGTTTCTTAAAATTCTATCACATCCACGCGCTTTTAAACATGATGAGATTGTTAGTTTTTGGACTGATTCAGATTCACAACATGCCTATATTGTTGGGGAAAAGCGTGGTGAAAAATTTGAGTCTTTACTTATCCCCGCACACGCTGAAGAAGTCCAATTTTGTAAACAGCCAATTATGCAAGAAGAAGGATTGATGCCTACCCTTAAAGGAGGAGAAGTATTAGCCTTTAATGTTCATGCTCGGCTTACTGTTGAAAAGCTGATTAAGGCACTACCTATGGACGACGGTAAAAACGACAAGGCTGGTTTGAGTTGGGATGGAAAAACATTAGAATTGACAAAAACCGGCGCTGGTTCTGGCATTTGGCAAACAACCTTACAACCGGCTTCATTTTCCGTTCAAGGTGAGCCTATAGGTGTCTGTTTTGATGGAAAAATCCTTCGATTTCTGGCGAAACAATTTGTTGGCGAAGTATGGCTTGGTATCGCTAAGAATGCGGTGGTGATCAGTCAGGATGCACACATGCATAGGGTCCACCATTACGATGTGGAAGATGACTTCAGTTTAACTTATGTGCTATTAGCGGAACCTGTGGATGATGAGTTATGAGTAGTGAAGATGACTTTAATTTAAAAGAATCCAAATTTATTGGTGAACTTTACCCGGTTCTGAAGGATGCAAGGGGCAATATCATTGATGGCAATCATAGATTGCAAGCTGATCCAAATTGGGAAGCACGGATTGTCCCAAATGTAATCAATGATGAAACATTGATAATAGCAAGATTAGTGGCAAATTGGCAAAGGCGACAGGTGACGCCACAGGAGAAAGCTGAATGGATTAATGGTCTTGCAGAAATCTACCAACAAGAAGGTTATAAGACCCTTATAAGTGGAAACGAGATTGTCAAGAAAATTGTTGAAGTTACAGGGCTTTCACAACCCACTGTTAATGTATATCTTGACGACAAGTACAAAGTTTTCACTGATAAGGATAGGATAAGAAAACCTGAAATTTCGGCTCATGAACGGATACGGCGCAAATTTGGTGATGAATTTGCGAAACGAAACGAGCAAGAAGTCAAGGGGCAATTAGTCGATGGAACTCTCACTAAAATACTTAATAAGGTACCTGACACAGAAGAACAGTTATATTTTGTGTCACCTGTACCACTTGCTGAAATTCCAAAAATAACCGCGCAACGTAATGTAGAGAGTATTTGCAATCCACTGGAAAATTTTGTTAATTTAGATGTTAACATTTTAACTAGTCTTGATAGTGAACAAAAAGAGAAAGTGTTGGATGTGCTCTTGAAAAGTCGCGCTAAGATAGATGAAATGGTTAAGGCTATCCAAGACAATAGGTGACCTATAAAACTCAAAAGAATGAAAAAATTAGGCTGATTGCTTAGCGTGTGTGTGCGGTTCCTTATTCAATAATTGCCTACACTTCTCGGTTATCCCATCATGAATCTCGGGTCTGGCAAATAGAAGCCATGTAATATACAGAGCTAAAATCTCCACGACTTCTTCCTCATTCTCAAATTGATGTCCTTTTCGTTTCTTACTTGGAGTCCAACGCCACGTCCGATGCAATATCTCGTGAAGGTAAGTAAAATTGTGCTGAAATTCAAATGCAATTTCTGGACACTCCAAAGTATTTTCAATTATGAAATCCTTGGTGTCTTCTAACACATTTTTGAGATAAATTTGAATATGAGATGTAGGTGATACACAACCCATCATTTTTTCGTCAAGCTCATGAATTTCAGAAAGCTCCTTTTCATGAAGACCAGGAAGCATTAGCCCCAAAATTTTTATGTGTTTAAAAGATGGCGGGCAGAAAGGTTTGTCAGGATAGATCGGGCTCAAATCATCACTCATTCTATGATCCTTCATTCCATCTTACCTTCTATGCTGATTGCTTGTCGTCAATAAATGGAGTTGATTTTTTGTCTTCCTCTGTCTGTTGGGCAAATAGCCGTCTGTTGCTGTCCTGCATCCACTTTGCAAATTCTTCAAAAGACATGTCCGTCATTTTCATGAAAATTTCCTCATGCATCTTGACCCGCTGTTCAAGAGACTCCACTTTTGCTTTGTATGCCTTAACATCAGACTCCAACACATCCGACAGGAAACTTTTTCCTTTTGCTGCTTCAGTCATTTCCTCGCGGCTGGTTTTCTCAATTTTTAGGTATTGCTCCGCGGTCATATACAACTCGCACATCTCTTCATCAGGCATTTCCAGGTATGCCTTGGCGACTGCGGGGACTACATGCCCCATCCAAAACTCCCTCAGGTTTTCATCAACTTTGTTTATGAGTCGGCTGTTAAATCCTGCTCTAAATGAGTGTGGTCGTGCAGCATTATAAGCGTCCTTTTGTTGCTTGATGAAAGGCAATTTTTTGGCTATTTCGCTAAAACTTTGCTCGATGATTTCAGGGGTGATTCTCCAACCGTCGCCTCTGTCCCTTTCCTTCGCAAACAACGGGTCTACGGGTGACAACTTGCCTCTTGTTTCCAGGTACATCTTCAAATACTTGACGGCATCCCGACCGAAGAATGATTTAAAATGGACATCGGTCTTTTTCCTAATCAATTCGAGACTGATAGGCAGGACTCCCGCTTCAAGTTGATCTTGTACATCACCGAAGTTTAACTCACAAATTTCATTCACACCCAACCCACTCTGAAAGATGCAAAGGGCAATTGCCTTATCCCGGTAAGATGACGCTGCGTCCACAAATTGTTTGACTTGCTCAATTTTCCACTTATGTTTACCGTTTTCTTTCTTTCCGTTTGCTGCGGGTACCTTGATGAAGCTTGATGAAATTGGGATGTGCTTCCATTTCAAAAGATTTTGCATTGATGCAAAATACAGCCTGATTACGTTGGCTGATAATGGCTCTTTTTTCCGGGTTTTCTGTTGTTTGAGCCAATTGATGTAGTCGGTGAGTTCAATGTCCACTAGGTTTTCTTGTTGATCAATTGGTTTCTTCAGGTCATCATAGATCCGCTTAAAAAAATGTCCAAAGTTTGCATCCTTGCCATACTTGTGTTGATAAAAAGTCAGGAATTTTGTATATCCTGACGCATAAACCTGACCTGTTGCTTTACCCTTTAAAATCAAAAATCTTTCAATTTCATCCTCAAATTTGTCTCTTACTCCCTTAAACATCTCCCATCACCTAAGACCTATATCTTGGGTGACTTAAATAAGGATTATGGGATATAACTTAAGTAAAACATATTTATCACTTCGTCACCTGAGCAGATATAGAACCTTTCTTAATCGTCTTCAAAACTGCTTCGATGTTAAGCGAGCAATCAATTATTGTGTTGACGCTGAATAACTCTGACACTTGATGTGCATCGCTTCCCGCTGTACCTGGCAAATCCATGCTTTTCGCAAGTGCCTTAGCTTCACTGTTCGCCTGAGCCGACGAATTTCCGTTGAGAACCTCAACAGCATCAAAATTGTAGTTTCTCGCCAAATCCCCCATGCCGTACACTCGGAAGGGATGAGCCACAGATGTTACTGCACCGATGCTTTTCGCGTAATCAACCACGCATTCGGGACTCCAAGGTTTAGGCGGCAACTGCTCCGTACCCAAAACCAAAACGTCACCGTACTCAGTGGTGATCTCAGCGCCTGGAATAATCAGTACGTCAGGGTAAGCTTTAGCCAACTCAACCGTAGCTTTGACACCTCTAACGCTGTCATGGTCGGTAACCGCTGCAACTTTTATGAAGCTGTGCGCAGAAAGCATCTCAACTAGAGTTTTAGGTTGAATAAGGGAGTCAGAAGAGTAAACAGTGTGAATATGAAGGTCGGCGCATAGAGGTCTTATAAAGAAACCCCCTTTAGCATTCTAGGAATTATTATTACGTTCATCTCGGGGGTTAAAGGTCCATCGTTGTAAAAAGCCTTACTTACACAGCGATAAAATTAAATGCTAAATGCTTCAGATTAAGACGCCGCTCGTTTCAAATAAAAAAAGACAACCGCTGAAAGTTACGCGAACAAGATTTTGCTAATTTAGCCTACTGGCCTTCGCTAATTGACTCATGTTATTGGAAACTTGGTAAATCCTGCTTCTCAAAAAAGCTTATTTCAAAAGCAAGGGCATATTTCAAGCGAGGAGACCGGAGAAGAGTTAATCACGCTCTCAAAATTAGACCAAAAAATCGGACAGCCGGAGAGCACCTAAAAATGAAAAGTCAACATGAATTAATCAAGGAAGGCAAAACAAGTTTTTGCGGTGGAATCTACAACCATTATCGTAACCAAAGCACAGGGCGAAGGGAAGGGAGCGAAGTAAAATGAAACTTTCCAAGAAACAATTTAAGACAAAGCAACAAGCAATCCTCAATCTCGAAGCCTAACGCGTGTGATTTAGTCCTGCTTCCGTTCCGATAAATCGGTTAGCCTCGCTGGTCAACACAGGAGTTCGGTCTATATGTCAGAGTTTAAAGAATTAGAGAAAAGCATCATCAGCGTAAAGCAGCTCAAGAAGTATGTAGACCTAGCTCCTGATGAAGCACAGATGCTGGAAAAAATAATCAGAGTCCATCCTATGCGCATAAGCCCCTATTACATGTCACTTATTGACTGGAGCGACCCTGATGATCCAATAAGAAAAATGGCAGTGCCTTCTGTTGAAGAACTAAGCCTTGAAGGGTCCTATGATACAAGTGGAGAAACAGAAAACACGATAGTTCCCGGGCTGCAGCATAAGTATTCGGAAACAGCTTTGATTTTAGCTACGAACCAATGTGCAATGTACTGCAGACATTGTTTTAGGAAACGGCTTGTGGGTTTGCCAAATGAAGAAATCCTGAGGCGTTTTGAGGATGCTGCGGCTTATATTGCAGAGCATCAGGAAATAAACAACGTACTGATCAGTGGAGGAGACCCGCTTGTGCTTGACAGTACAATCATCAAGAGATTCCTTGAACTTCTGGATAGGATAAAACATATCAGATTCATTAGAATCGGAACCCGTGTTCCAGTCACTTTCCCAGCGAGGCTTTCTGATTCAAAGCTTCTGGCTATTCTAAAGAAATATTCGAAGAGCGACAAAAGGCTTCATATTGTGACCCATTTTAATCACCCTCGAGAAATAACACTTCAGTCTATTGGCGCTGTGAACAATCTGCTTGATGCCGGCGTTCTAGTCAGCGATCAGACTGTTTTGTTGCGCGGAATTAACGATAATCCTGACACGCTTGCAACCTTGATGAATGGACTCGTCAGTATTGGTGTGATGCCTTACTATGTCTTTCAATGTCGTCCAGTGAAAAGGGTTAAGCATCATTTTCAAGTTCCTTTGTGCGAAGGATCTAGGATAGTGGAAAAAGCAAAAGCAAGCTGCAATGGTATTAGCAAACGCTTCAAGTATATCATGTCACACGTAACCGGGAAGCTAGAGATACTTGGCATAATGCACGGAGAGATTTACTTTAAGTATCACGAAGCCAAAGACAGGGAAAACTTAGGAGTCATGTTCAAGTGCCGAATAGATGAAGCTGCAGGATGGCTTGATGAATTTAGAGATGCAAAATGGCTTTCAGTTTTAGGCGATACAAGCTAGCTTCAGAGCGGACACAGAATCTTTGCCTATGATCTGTTCTCGAAGCTTACAATTTGAAAAATTTTGGAAACCATTAAGGTCAGAGTAGGGACCATTAGCTACCTCAAACTAATCGCGCCCGATTTCAAGTCTTAGAAGTGAGTTGTTTAAAGAGATTATCTTTAATTGCGACGGATGGGAAAACAACTCGCTGAATGCAAACGACGTAAATCGAAGGCGGCTATTCGCGAAAAATCTACTATTCCAAACGGACTGTCCGACTAATTGATAACTAAGATTGCCAATCGATAAGTAAAGCAAGCCCGGCTTGAATCAAAGGTTACTCACTCAACTGTTTTCGCAAAATGTTGCTTAAACGGGCTAAAATCTCCTTGGCTGCAGCCGCGTCTGCCTCAACCGATTCAAACGCCAAACCCTTCGCGCAGCAAGCAGCCGAAACCTTGGATTTAACGGTGTCCTGCCAGAGTTTAGGGTCATTCAGCAAAACGACACTTGCATAAGAGGAGCGTTTAACGTACTCTGCAGTTTGAGCTGCCACGTAATCTATGGTTTCCAAGTCAATCGGCACCGCAGCCTCATGCTGACTCAGCGGGTAGACCTCGTCAAGCTCTAGCGGAATAACCCCGAACGGAGAAGCATAAACGCAAACATGAATTTTCCGCGTCACACCATCACCTAACCCTCGGAAAAGCTGCTTAATCTTCTTGAACTCGGGCGCTTTATGGAATGGTTTATTTCTTGTCTGGGGTACGAGGAAAAGAACTCTGGCATCTTTTGGAGGATCATATCGTCCGGCTAAGAGTTTACGGTAATGAGTGATTTCGGGACGCACGAGCCCGACTGAATCAAAATAGAAAAATCCGCTGCTTTTAACCGTTGGACTGTACGATTCAAGGAAGTCGGCGTGATTGCGGAGTTTTTTGAGGGCGGAAAGCAGTGCAGGGTGACCGTGGACTCGCATTTCCGTGTGCTCCCATAGCCGGCCATCCCTGATGGCTTGTTTAATGCTCTTGAGTTCCGCCATGCAAACGTAAAGGTTGTGTTCAGCTAAGAAAACCTCCCGCTCCTCCTTCGGCTTTTCCAACAAGTTCTTCGGCGTTTCCGTTGAGCATCGAGGACAGCAACAAGGAAAATAATCAAGTTCTCCAAGTCGCCACGTACCGTTCTCAGTCATATAACGATCTTCGCGAGCGTATAATGCGTAAGCAGCTGAATCGAAAAGGTCGCATCCAAGTGCTATGGCCAATGAGAACATGGATGGGTGTCCTGCGCCGAATAGGTGGAGCGGACGGTCGATTGGTAAACCTTTCTTGGCCGTTAAGATCATGTCTGCCAAGACATCGTAGCGGTAGCTTTGCATCACTTCCGTGGGGCTTCCCAACGCGTGGATTTGGAAGGGAAGTTTCGCCATTTCTGCTACTGATTTAGCCACCAGATCAAGGTGTTTTCCACCCTGTACGGGTCCAACCCACAAAATGTCGTCCCGTGTCTTGACTTTGAAGAAGTCTTTTGCCCTATTCAAGGTTTCATCCACGGTGGTTTGCGCTTGTTCTTTGGTTATTTTCCAGCCTGTCGGTATGTCAAGCATGGTGGCAATGTCGCTACCGATGCCTTCCTGATAAGCCACGATTTCTTTCTGGCTTACCTCGACTCCGCCATAGACAAGAATTTGATAGGCTCCTGAATCAGTCATGACGACGCCATCGTAGTCTAGAAACTTGTGTAGGCCTTCTTCAACGACTTTGTTGCCGTAACTTTTTCTGAGTATGTAAGAGTTAGTTATGATTGCTTCGAACCCGAATGTTTTCTTGAGTCTCTTCGGCGGCACAAGTTGGATACTGGGATTTATCACCGGGTATAGGAGTGGAGTTTCCACTGTTGCGCTTTTGGTTTTCAGTTTACCTATTCTTCCGAGCAAGTCCTTCTGCTTTATTTCGAAACTCAATATGAAACCTAAACAAGAGTCACGGCTCGCCTATAAAAAAACACTAGCCTACAAAGTATCTACGCGCACATAACCCAAGAGTAATTACGTTCGCTCATGGCTTTTCAGTTGTCCTAAAGCTAGCTTTAAGCTTAACGGTAAGTAGCGAGCAAGATAGAGACTTTTCCACACAATCTGATTTGGGTTCAAATCCCGCCCGTTCCACGAAATGCGTTTTAACCTATTTTGGAAATAGGATTTGATTAAATAACTAAGCGAGTCCCATCGGACCCGAACCTTGTCTAGTATGGGTCTCTATGGGAATTTGGCTCCAAATGAGGTTGAAGCTTGGCTTCAGAGGTCGAGAAACCATTCCGTTTTCCACTAACGTCCATTAGCATAATGCTCTGCCTGAAGAGGGTATACAACAGGTTTTAGAGCGCAGAGAAGGGCATCATCTCAACGGACGTTTATAAGCGCTTGTGTAATGATTTGTAAGAAGAAGAATTTGCCTGCGTCATTTTTCTGTCAGCTAAGACGGTTTAGAACTCAAAATAAGCCCGGTTAGCGAATGCCAAGACCCGAGGCCTCCCCCCAAAATTACACAAAACTGTGTAATGGCCATGAGTGTTTTCGCTCTACCTGGCATCTAGGCGGAAAACCGTCAACCCCGGCGAGTCACCAATGGACTTATTTTTATTGTCGATTTTAGCCCTGTACTTAGCCTATTATTAGGCTCATCAAATGTCAGCATCCTTATATCGCAAAGTTTGTCTATAATTGACAAACGAGATGTTAAACCTTGGTTTGCTCCATCGACATCAGCGAAAAACCCAAACTAAACGACCCGATCCTCATTGAAGGACTACCCGGCATAGGATTCGTAGCAAACATCGCCGCTTTGCACCTTATAAAACAGCTTAAAGCCACACGGTTCATACAAATATTTTCCTCCTCCTTCCAAGATTTCGCGGTAACGACAGGGGACGGCAAGGCGCTCTCGCCTACAAATGAACTCTACTATGCAAAAATGGGGAACGGCGGTCGTGACTTGATTATCTGGTACGGCAACACTCAGGCGCTGACGACTGTTGGGCAATATGAGCTTGTCGGCAAAGTGCTTGATTTAGCTCAAGAGTTTGGCTGCCGCTTTGTAATTTCAATCGGCGGCTTCAAGAAAGATGAGGCGCAACCCGTGCCTGGAATTTACAGCACAGCCACAGACTTAGATACGATGCAGGAAGCCCTTAATTTAGGAACGAAAGTGATGGTGGGACACGTTTTCGGCATTGCTGGATTATCGATAGGCTTAGCCAGGGTTAGGGACATGAAAGGCTTCTCTTTGCTAGTCGACACGCCGGGTATGAACCCTGACGTGAACGCTGCACGCTACGCGTTGACTACTCTTGGAAAATACTTGAATCTAAACATTGACTTGTCTGGGCTTGAAGAAACCGGCGGCGAAATCAAGAAAATCTTAGAATCATTTGGCATCATTAGAAGCATTACAGAAGAAAAGAAGAAAGAAGAGGAGCAACTGCGCTGGTTTATTTAGGGTTTAACTTCACTCATGAACTGATCGTAAACTTTTTGCACTCGGTCGGCAGCTGGACCTGAACCTTCAATAACGCCCTTTTCCGTTAGCTTCACTTTGTCCATAACCCAGATGAAACCCTTGTCGTCGTATAGTTTAACCATAGTGGGGAAGACTTTTTCGAGTCTTGTAGCTAAGGCTTTGAGGTCGAAGGGTTTTTCCGCGCTTGATATTTGAATAATCGCGCTTCCGTTCAGGAAAAGCCTGTGAAGTGTTTTTCCAGCTTCGTCCTTCGCGTCAGCTAAGCAGAGACTCATGTTGTCTGGGTTGATGCCGATGAGTGTGCCGTTGAACGTTTTTCCGTTAGTTGTCGCTACAGAAACCGTTTTATCCGTAAGTAATGAGACTTCATTGAAATACTTTCTTTGTGCTACAGACAAGTTTATTTTCTCCTTATTGATACGAGGATGCACTTCCAGTATTTATCTTTAATATACCAGACAAACCAGAAAACGATTGCAAGCTTGTATTTTCGCAAAAGCAACATTAGTTGAAAACAGAGCCATGCGCCAGTTCAAAATGCATGCCAAACTAAAGCAAATCAAGCAACCGTCAATCATCCTCTTGGAAGCTTTGGGGCCTTGGCATCCTCCGTGAGACATTACAGAGGAAACCTTAAAGAATCAAGATTCGCTTGAAATACAGTGTTTATGTTGAAATCGAGGAAGATGCACTATTAGCCCAAAAAAACGAGCCCCAAGAAACGCAAAAAACCGCGGTAGAGGTTTTGGTTACCCATTCGAAATTGGAGACGAATACGAGGTAGAAGTGGAACAGATGAGTCCAAACGGTGAAGGTATCGCCAAAATCAAAGACTTTCTAGTCTTCATCGCTAACGCAAAACTCAACGAACATCTAAGAATAAAGATAACGCATCTAGAAAGCGGTTGCGCAGACGCCCAAATAGTCACTCAATAGAGCCTCACCGATGACCTCCAGGTCATTTTTTGCGCGCTCGATTGAAGTCGCTAAAGAGCTTTAATTCTTCATCTGTTACTCCTGCATTACGCAACTTGGCGATACACGCTTGGTATTGTTTTTCGCTGGACACGGCAGGCTTAATGTTTTCTTCAAGTTTTGTTGAGCCCCCAGTTTTTCCGACGAAGTGGTAGCTTTCTTTGCAAGGTTTCCCTTTTTTCAGGGCGGTGTGCTGTTTCTTGAACCGATTGAGGGGCGGGCAGTCTTGGGTTTGCATGCCGAAGGCGGTTTTGGGAAAGAGACGGCAGCCGCCGGGTCGAATTTCGTAAATGGAGCACGCCATGTTGAATAGGAAAGGGCAGGGAGTATGCCTGACGTAATCGTCGTATTTTGCTTCGCTTGCATCCCATATTTTGCCCAGTTCATCGAAGAGGGCTTTTATTTTGGCGAGGACTTCAGGGTGCTCTTCGGGTTGGGCATCGATTTCTCCAGCAGTCAGGAAATCATCTAGCGTGCAGCAGACACCGCATTTGGTGCACAAAAAAGGCAAGTTAATTGACCACCCACCGTTTTTGTCTGCGAAGTCTAGATGCAGATAAAACGTGTCAACCATCAATATTCAACAATGTATAACAGTTCCGTTTGCAGTTTTCAACCTTTCGACCTAGATAGAAAAGTCGATTCCCAAACCTTTCAGAGGATGACCAAAAAACAAAAAGAAGGAAGTTGAGTTTGGGTCAAGCTCTTATCTTTCTCGCTGCTTAACCGGTGGGTCCCACGAACAGTGAGTCTGGAAGCGAGGGATTGATTTTGATGTTGGTGAATGCGGCTTTGTCTCCTGCATTTGGTTGTCCACTTGGTATCGTATAAGTAAAGCTTCCCGAACCGCCCCAACCCTCGAGCATGTTTACATATACTCCTGCGGATGATTTCACGGTTGGCGAGATATCTGCGTAGCTGGTGGAAATGTCGGTCCATTGTCCGTTCACGTATGCCCATGCCTTCTGCTCGCCTCCGTTTATTATGTAAATAAGGGTGCCGCTCGAAGGCGTGGACGCTACCTCATATAGATCTACGTTAGATGTACCAAGATTCTTTGCAGCATAATATAACGTGTCAAGTACGGTTCCATTTGGAGCAGTGCCAGTCTCGTTGAACTCGTAGCTGGTTGCAGTCTTTATTTTGCCAGTCGAGGTTGAGGCGGGTGAAGCTGTAGGTGTTGTAGCTGAAGAAGGTTTAGGTGAAGGGGTTGCAGAGGTGCTTGGGTTGGTTCCGCTGCCACGTGTAGCCAAATAGACGCCTACTCCCACGACAACAACTGCGATAATAATTATAACCACGATAATTAACGCGCTTATCCCTTGCATGCTTTTTCTATTTGTTTTTCTTTCGTACATTTTTTAGCTCCTCATAAAAATCATTTACTTTTTAATGCGGCTAGTCTCGAGTATTTCACGTTCCTGAAAAACGCCCGACACTACCACTAGTAACTATGCGCTAATTTGGTTAATTACTTATGTTGCTGTCAAGCAGCAGTCACAAGACATCCAACACGCGCTTAATTAAGGATTGAGACAGCGTGTGCCTCTTAACGTATTTTGCTTGGCTTAAAGGCTTGTTTGACGTCCTCAAGCTTTGACCCCAAGATTTCTATGTTGTCAATGTTGCCTAAGCCTTTCTCGGCGGCAGTCCGGATATGATTGATTTCTTTGGGGTCAAATCCCATGGCTCTGGCGGCTGTTGCATCGGTGGCGACAACATCTTTTCCCGCGATTATCAGGTCCATTTTAACGGGTGTGCCGTCGGTTGGGCCTCTGCCCTCCATTGCAACGAACCCATCGATCACAGTCAGAACGGGTTTTATTACTGTGTTGATGTCGACTACGACTTTGCTTATGCCGTTCATATGGAATTTTCCCTTGAACTTGTCAGGAAGCAGCCCAAACATGTTTTTCATGCCCAATGTGACTTTGGTTGCCATGTGAGTCTTAAGTTTTGCAGCGCTGATTACGGCGGATTCAGTAACGATGCGTGGCACCGTGATGCTGCTGAGGGTTTCATAGTCAGGGATGGGAATTTTGACTTTGTCTTTTTCGTAGCGTAAATTGAGGAATTTGACTTCGTTGCGTTCGCACATCTCCTTCATGCCTGTGGCTTCGTAGGCTTTGTCAGCGTTCGTCATTGTTGCGTCGGATTCAACGACGTAAACTTCAAGTGGCAACTTTTTGAGGCGCAGGATTATGGCTTCAACCACCATGGGGTCTGTTGTGGCTCCGCTGTCCCAGGTTTTGGTAGTTATGAAGTTGACTTTTATGAGCGCGCGACTGTACCCAGCCAAGGCTGATTTGTAATCGATTAGGTCCAAGGCTTTCCAAACGGGTTCGTGCCCCCGCTCACCCTTAACAAGTGCGACACATGACTTATCCACTGCATACACCACTTTCCATAAGCCAGAGTCACCTTAACCTTTATAACCTTTCACTAAAACAAAAAGCAACAATTTCTGGTGAAAACGAGCCGCGACGGATACTTTGGTTGCGATTTGTCTGCGGTTGAGAATCTGACTTGCACGTTGAAAAGATGGCTCTAGTGAGTGGATCGGTCAAGTTGCCCTTAGAAGCCTCTATGCTGGTGGGGCTGATATTTTGACTGTCTGCGCAACAATTGCCGCTGAAGGTTGATTGTTTAGGTTGGACTGGGTTGTGAGTTATTTTGGTGTGGTGGAAAATCCGGCAAATTTGTTCTTTGCGTTTTGGGTTGCTTTCTTGTGGAGAAGCTTGGATCAGCTGCAGGTTGCGTCTCCTATCGTCTCCTAAAGTCTCCTATCGTCCACCATCGTCTGCCAAAGTCTCCCAAAGTCTCCTAAAGTCCGCCATCGTCTGGTAAAGTCTCCTAAAGTCCTAACGTCAACAAAATTTAATAGGCGGCCACCACCGTCAAAATAGGCTGATTCAAAAAAAATCCGGAAAGATCGCAAACGCAAGAAGCCTCCAGAAGCGTTAGCTGATGTTTCTTGACCCAGAAACTCTGCTCTTTCAGTTGCTTTTTGTGCTTGGAGCTTGGATCGCATGCAGATTGCATCTAAAAATCTCCCTAAATCTCTGTAATCTCCGGTTTGTCCTACAAAAATCAACTAGAGAAGAATTAAGTGTGCCTCTTGACCAACAGGTAACTTTCAAAGCACCATTACGCAAGCGCAGTCGCCTGAAGGTTCCAAAACTCATGCGGAGTCAGTTCAAACTGGAAAAAAATTAAAGCGGAAAAGAGAGAGCAACCGCGCGCACTTAAACGGTTCATTCTATTTGCCGGACTTTGCGTTTCGCTATTGCCGAGAAGCCTTTGTAGAATTCTTTGGTTATTTGCTGGTACCATTTGCCTGAAAACGACAAATCAATCAAGGAGTCAACCCAGCGGAAGTCCCGTTCAGCGCATTGAATCAGCAGCTTTTTGTGCAGTTCGTTGAGCTTGGTTCTCGTAAACCAATCCTCGCTTGTCAGATGCCCCAGCGGGACAAAGAATAGGGGCACGATGAGGCTGCGCATATCTTTGAGGTCATCCACTAAATCCATTGTTTTAAGGATGTCTGATTCCTGCTCGTCAGGCAAACCCACGATTATTGTGCATGCTGGAACAAGCATGTTGTCATGAGCTACCCCCATGCCTTGAACTACAACATCGTGCCAGTTGTCAGCGCTAAAAGGGTGAGCTTTCGCAGGCATGATTTTCTTCGCTATTTCAGGCGAGCCAGTTTCTATGCCTATTTCAGCGCCCCACCAATTTTGATTTTGCAAGATAAGCTCCGACAGTTTTGAGAGGAGCCTGGGATTTGACGCCACAGCCGCAAGGGAGCAGTGACTCCAGCTCAGGTCCGTGCACCGCTTCGTTACTAGTTCATGCAATTGGACAAGTTTCTCTTCGTCAGGCATCGTGTTTTTGGAGCCATAAAGCATGACGTCCTCCGAGTGAAGACAAACCCCAGTGTTTCCAGCGTCCATGTTAACCTTCATTTCACGATTAATCTTTTCAATGGGGTACCAACGCAACGGCCTTAACGTGACGTTGCAGAACTGGCAACCTCTACAGCAACCCCTCCCAATCTCAACCAAACCGTTAATCGACGGAGAAACAATATCGGGAATCTCATCTAAAGTAGGAGTTTCGCCGACTCCGGTTTCGTAATGCCTCGGAATCTCTTGCCCTTCGATGACCGCCTTAAAAATTTTCCCAACTACGTTTTCCCCCTCGCCTTCAATGATGCAATCAATTCCTAAGTCCTTAACGGCTTTTTCACGGTAATGGAACTGCCATGCACCAGGTCCGCCGACAATCACTTTGCAACCGTTTTGTTTTGCTTTTTGGACCGCGGGACTTCTCATTAAAGCGTGAAAGTGCTTTGCGAGGTACGGTTCCTTCTTGAAAATGGCTGCAAGGGTCGAGGAGGCTGGACCTAACCCGAACGGGTCCATCGTGTGAATTCCAAGGATTTTTGCGTCTTTTAGATGGCTGCCTAATCGGTTTGGGCTTACCGTTTCCACTTGGAAGCCTTCTTTGAGAAGTTGAGCTTCAGTTTTTCTCAATCCGTACGGAGCCGCTAACGGGTGGCCTTTGTTTGATTTCAAAGGCGGAAAGAAAAGGTAGCTGTAGAGCCATTCGGGAATAAAATTTGGAGGGGCACATGTACCGAATCCCAAGAATTCGTTGCTGTGATAATTGCTCATTAAGGTTCTATCAGCAGTTAAAACTACGTCTGTTATTGCCCCTTCACCACCTTTGATTGAAATCCTTAAAGGTACTGAGTCTAGAAAGAATGGGGCAGATATAACTTTATTGCTAACTCCGTTGAGGCAGATATTGATTAATTTGCCCAAAAAATCACTGTTGGTTCAGACAGCGTAAAGACAACGATCCTGTTAAAGAGGGGTTACTAATCGTGCTCAATAGAGCAACTTTGTCAACTTCTAAAAAGCGATTTTTTACATAAATCAGGGGATTTAGCCCTTTTATTAGGAAAATCTATATGAAGGTATTACTTATTTTATTGAAACACTCACGGGGGAAGGATTATTTGAAAAGGATGATGGAGTTTAGGTGGCACGGTAGGGGCGGCCAAGGAGCATGGACAGCCAGCGAACTTTTGGCGAGAACAGCTCTTGACGAAGGCAAATACATACAATCGTTCCCTGAATTTGGGCCTGAACGAATGGGCGCCCCAGTCACGGCTTTTACAAGAATAAGCTATGACCCGATAAGGTTACACTGCGCAATTTACGAGCCAGACGTTGTTGTAGTATTGGATAACACCCTGCTGAAGTCTGTTCCAGTGACAGCCGGGCTAAACCGCGACGACAACGTTCTTATTATTAACTCCACCGAGGAACCAAGCGTCCTGAGAGAAGAACTTAAGGTAACGAAAGGCAAGGTTTGGACGATTCCAGCAACCGAAATTGCCCTAAGAATCTTGGGGGCACCAATAACCAACACGGCGCTTCTTGGCTGCGTTGCCAAAGCAACTGAAATCGTGACTTTAGAGGGCATATCGAAAACGTTGAAGGGGCGTTTCAGGGCAGATTTGGCAGAGAAAAACTTTGCGGTGGTTAACGAGGCGTACAAGGAGGCAAAAAGTGAATGAGCAGCAAAGAGAAAAGCTGGAAAGAAGTCTCCATCGCAGCCGTATGCTCGAAATCGAGCATCGGCTTCTTAACAGGCGACTGGAAAACCTACTTCCCAGTCAGAGACATAGAAAAATGCACCAGATGCTTAACCTGTGTGATGTTTTGCCCTGAAGGTGCAATCAAATGGCGCCCAGAAGCAAGCGACATCTGGTTCGACTTCAGTTTCTGCAAAGGCTGCGGAATATGCGCCAACGAGTGCCCCACCAAAGCGATAACAATGAAGTTGCCACGACAAGACGAGGGAAAAGGACAATGAAGGAACAGCAAAAACAGGAAACCATTCCTTTAAACGGCGACGAAGCAGTCGCTTTGGCAGCCAAACAATGCGACGTCGACGTTGTCGCCGCCTACCCAATTACGCCCCAAACAATCATTGTTGAAAAATTCAGCGAGTACGTCGCAAACGGCGAAGTCCAAACAGAGTTCATGTGCACTGAGTCGGAACACAGCGCTATGACCGCTTGCCTCGCTGCAGCAGCAACTGGAGCACGAACATTCACAGCCAGCGCTTCAGCGGGCTTAGCGTTGATGCATGAAATGCTTTTTGTCACTTCAGGCTTCAGGGCGCCGGTTGTGATGGCGGTTGCTAACAGAGCCCTGTCCGCGCCGTTGAACATTCACGGCGACCAATCAGACAGTATGGCTGAACGCGATAGCGGATGGATTCAACTTTACGTGGAAAACGCTCAGGAAGCCTACGACAGCATCATTCAAGCATTCAAGATAGGGGAGGATACTGGAGTTTCGTTGCCGGTAATTGTGGGTTTAGATGGGTTTACTATTAGTCATACGCTTGAAAACGTAACCGTGCTTGGAGATGAGGCAGTAAAGCAGTTTGTTGGAGAACGCCAATTGCCAAACGTGCTTACGCATGAGGGAAAAACGGTACCTTTCAAGCTTGACCCAGACAACCCTATGACGATGGGGCCTAACGCGTTGCCCAACTATTATTTCGAGTTTAAGAGGCAGCAGGAAGAGGGTATGAGAAACGCCATGAAGAAGATACAGGAGGTCAACGCCGAATACGCTATGTTGAGTGGCAGAAGCTACGGCGACGGGCTCGTGGACAAATACAATATTGACGACGCTGAAATCGCAATTGTCGTGATCGGTTCAACAGCTGGAACACTAAAAGTGATAGTTGACCAGCTACGCCAAGAAGGCGTAAAAGCGGGCGTTCTGCGACTGCGCACTTTCAGACCGTTCCCAGTCGAACAACTTCGAAACGCCCTTAAAAGTGTCAAAACCGTGGCAGTTATGGACAAAGCCATGAGCTTCGGCGGCTTCGGCGGCGCCCTATTCAACGAAATTCGAAACGCACTCTACGACGCGAAAGAGCACCCAACCATAATCAACTACATTTTCGGGTTAGGCGGAAGAGACACAAATCCGCGTGAGCTGCGAAAAATCTATGATGACCTAATGCAGATCAACAAGATCGGGAAGGTGGAAACCCCTGTGCGTTTCTTGGGGCTTAGGGAGTAATTGGAGGAGAAAAAAGTTGACAACACAAGAATGGAAATTCACAGCAAAAGATATTGCGTCCAAACCAGACCTGTTCCTTTCAGGGCACCGAGCGTGCGCAGGCTGCGGACCAGCATCAACTCTTAGGCTTATCATGAAAGCTACGCGAGGACCCACAATTGTGACTCAAGCAACAGGCTGCATGGAAATTGTCGGATCAATCTACCCCTACACATCTTGGGCGTTGCCTTGGCTTCACACAGCTTTCGAGAACGCCGCTGCGAATGCTTCAGGCATCGATGCCGCTTTGAAAATAATGCGCAAGAAAGGCAAAATCAAACAGGAACATATTGACATTATTGCCATAGCGGGCGATGGGGGAACATATGATATTGGCTTGCAAGCCTTGTCAGGTGCCGTTGAACGAGGACATGACTTCCTCTTTATACTCTACGACAACGAAGGCTACATGAACACGGGCATACAGAGAAGCAGTTCCACGCCACCAGGGGCAGCGACTACAACCACTCCAGCCGGCAAAGTGTTGCCTGGTAAGCTTGAAAAGAAAAAACCAATCACCGAAATCATGCTCGCCCATGACATGCCCTACGTTGCAACTGCAACCTCCTACTACTGGAAAGACATGTTGACCAAGGTCCGCAAAGGCTTAGAAGTTGACGGCCCAGCATTTCTACATGTTTTCGCTCCGTGCCCAAGAGGTTGGCGTACAGAACCAGGCAAAACAATGGAATACTCAAAACTGTCAGTTGAAACATGCGTGTTCCCCCTTTGGGAAGCGGTGAACGGCAAACGGCAACTCTCAACGCCTAGCAAACTCATCCAACTTGCGCCCCAAAAGAAAAAGCCAGTCAAAGATTACCTTGCTGGGCAAGGCAGATTCAGACACCTCTTCACACCGCAGAACCAACACATCATAGATGAAATGCAACGTTTTACCGATGAAAACTGGCAAAGGATAAATCAAAAATGCGAGCCAGCCTAAACCGCCTCTTTCATTTCGCCAATCTAGAAATGACCTCATTTTCTTTTTTCGCTTCTTCTCAGGGATAAAGAAATCAAAAGAAACGGCAAATTACTTAGTACCATTGTTTTCTGGAAGGATTTTCAGTATGCGCAGGATTTTTTTGAATTCTTCCTCTTTAAGCGATGCTCTTCTTCCGGTAGCGTAGATATCTTTGACACGCTCGACCACCGTGGCTACCGTCTGGTCATCAGGCTCCGTTCCCGCAAGCTCGCATATCTTGTGTTTGATTATGCCCTTCCCTGACTGCTTCCCTATGGTTAGGCGCCGCTCGTTACCGACAAGTTCAGGCGGGTAAGGTTCGTACGTCCAAGGGTCATTCAAGACACCATGGGTGTGAATCCCTGATTCATGAGCGAAGCCGTAGTCTCCAACGATTGCCTTGTTCGGTGGAACCACATAGCCTGTTGCTTTGCCAATATAGTCGGCTGTAGCCTTGAGTTTCTGGGTTTTACCCGCAAACTTTTTGACGTCATGATGCAAGTAAAGGTTCAAAAGTACTTTTTCGGTTTCAGCGTTTCCAGCTCGTTCACCGATGCCTAAGTAGGTCGTGCTTACATAGATTTTTTCCCATACCCCTGAAGCTGCCTTAACCGCCGCCATGGTGTTTTCAACCGCGTTTCCGAAGTCGTCGTGGGCGTGGATTTCTATAGCATCGATTCGGGTTTCCTTTTTGATAGCGACTACTTTGGCTGGAACGCCGTTAGGCAGAGGCGCTGAGGGATCTGATAACCCAATGCCGACAGTGTCGCATATTCGGTAGCATTCGGCTCCTGCTTCAGCGACGGCGTTGATCAATTTTTTCTCGAAATCCCAGTCTGCCCTTGTGCTGTCTTCGCCGTGAACGAACGTGCGCAGCCCGCAAGTTTTAGCCGCGTACTCAACAACGTTGACTATGTGGGCCAGAATTTGTTCTCTGGTTTTTTCAGGCCACTTAGCTCTAAAATGCAAGTCTGAAACAGGGTGGGAGATGCCCACTTCTCTGAATCCGCATGCAACTGCACTGTCAATGTCTTCTTTTAGAGCTCTGCACCAGCCAGCGACGCGCAGGTTGAGGTTTAAGTCTGAGATGAGTTTTACAGCTTTCTTGTCCGGCTCTTGGTAGTGGAAGAGCTCGATACGTTCGACGCCAACATCGGCCAGAAACTGGGCTATTTTTGCGGAGTCTCTGGGTCCGGCTGCTAAGCCAGGCATTTGGATTCCGTCTCGGAGCGTTGTGTCGTCTATTATGGGCTCCGTTTTTAGAGGCATCTTGAAATAGTAATCTTGTAAATCCATGTTTTTCACTAACTTTGTTTTGTTTACGCTTCTCCCACAAGAGTTGTGTAATGATAATTATACGTTTACATGCTGTTGATAAACATTTCTGCAACTATTTTGCATATTTGTTCAAGAAAATATGCGACATATAATCAAAATGTATTGTCTAAAGTAAAGAAAAACTTTACATATAAATATTGCAGAAATCATTTTGCTCTCGAATAAAGCCCCTTAAGGGTGCCTGAAACGGATAGAACCTGCATCGACGCTTCCTTCTCCAAGATGACTGTAATCGTTGCTAGAGACGCCCTCACCATGTTCAGGGAAGCAAGTGAAACCCGAATAACCGCTACCCTCCGTTCCGCATCAAACTTAATCAGAGCTAAGCCTGTTTGGCTTGCGCCGACTTCGCCATAAAGCCGTGTCACTGCAGCCCAAACCGCATCGACAAATTCGCGTTCAGTCGGCAACGCTTCTCGTTGCACCTGCACCGCCAAGTACCTTCGCTTAATCCGTTTCATGCCTTACCCTCCTTTATGACGCTGATACCGGGTGCAACAAAGCGGCTGCCAAGTTTCTTACGGTTACGAGTAACGATTGCCGTAGGATTGGTTGAAACCGCGTCAAGGGCGAAGGCTTCATCCAAATCTAACAGGTAAGCTAAACTAGCCAAGTCCTTGGGCGAACGCATAAACCGTTCCTCGCCGACGCCACTGGAAAGTATCAATGGCACACCAAACTCCCGCGCTACGCCGACTTCCCGACGCAGGCTCATAAGCAGCCGAACCCGTGGTGGGCCTTCTAAAATTAGGAGAGGCTTTACATCAACTTCCAAAGCGGCCAAGCATCCGCTTGCCAACTCGGCTTCGGCGCGGTCAAAGAAGCGTTTACGGTAGTCAAGGCTGCTGAAATTTAGGAGGTCAACTCGCCTGTCCTTTGCTGCCTGCCGGGCGACTTCTTTGTTGTCGCATAAAATGCAGATAACTTCAAATTGGCGCCTGAATCTGCGCAGGAAATGCGTCAACTCCATTTCAGACCGCGGGTAAAAATCAGCGCGTGAAACTAAATCAACGCTTGAATCGCGGCACATTGCCTTGAGCTTGGCATATTCCTCTTCGTTTAGTCTCGACGTGGATGCAAAGGCTATCTGAGTGTACCCGAGGCTTGCAGCTCTGATTATTACCCTTTGGGTCGCCTTTTGATCTTTAAGGTTGGCGCGTAAATGCAAGTCTGCGAAGCATCGTGTCACGGCAATATCCTCGAAGACTTGCATAATTCAGCTATTTGCTCAGAAGATTTGTTCTTGAAATGAATCTTGACGTGAATCGGGTCGTTTTGCGTAAACTTGAGTTGCCCCAAAAACGCGGATTGTTTGTCGAAACGAAGATACAGGTTGCCTCTTTCCAAATGCAACCCTAAATCAGTGTATAATTGTTCTTTATCCAAGGAGCTTAAGCCGGCCCCGATTTTTTCCAGCATCTTAGGAAGCAGCTTCTTGTCTGTCATCCTGGCTGTTAAAAGGGTTATGGGGTTCCCATGGTGCCCCGTTAAATTGATTGCTTCAAAAAGAATGGTTTGAGCCAGCTCGTCCGGCAATAAATTTCGTACCGCTGTCTGAACTTTCTGGGGGTCTTCCGTTGCGTGCGTGAATACTCGAATATCCAGATATTCTATCGGCGGTTTAGAAGACATTGGACACCGGTTGTGTTTTCGGGCTTCTAGCTTTTAGCTTTTTTCTTCGGCTTCTTTGCAGTGGGCTGCGTTTCGGTTTTTGGTGTTTTAGGTTTCGCTTCGGCTTTTGCTTTTTCAGCGTGCAGTTTTAGGGTTTCAACGTTTTCGTCATGTGCTGATTTGCGTTTAAGGTCAAGCGGTATTCCTATTTTCTTGGCGTCTTGTTTGGTTAAACATGCTTTGTGCAGTTCGCTGAGACTGAATCCTCTGCTTGCGCTTTTTTTGCCGTTGCGTTTTGTTATGGTCGCTATGATTTGATGCATCTTTTTACCACCTTTGTACGTCTTTGTGTCTGGCGCCTCTCTGGTGGCTTGGTCGTGCTTTCTCTGCCCCTCTTCCGCGGTGCCTTAAGCCTCTGACGTTTTTGCCAGCGCTTGTTAAGCTTCTGTAGACTCTTCCATTGTGCTGTTTCTCCGTTATCCAGTTGATGTCTTTGTCAGATTTTATTACCGGACTGCTTGGGTCAAGCAGGATTACTTCGAACCATTTGTGTTTTCCGTCTTCACCAACCCAGTAGCTGTTTAGGACTTCCAAATTGGGAAACTTTTTTGCCGTGCGTTCTTCAGCTATGAGCCTGATGCTTTTGCCTGCTTTGAATTTGGCGACACCCATGCGTTTGGGTCGCCTACCTGAGCGTGGACGCAATTTTCGCAATCCACCTCTTCGCACTCTCGTGCGTGCTAAAACGAAGCCTTGTTTGGCTTTGTAGCCTAGTTTGCGAGCTTTATCAAGCCTTGTCGGGTGTTCGATGCGTAGGGTAACTGGTTGCTTGCGCCATTGCACCATGCGTTGTCTGTTGAGCTCTTTGACAAAAGAGTCTTCCCGGTCTGCCCATTCCTGAGCTATGTACTTGTATGCCATTTTTCATTTTTCCTCCATGTTGTTTATGCTTACGGTTCAGTCCACAAGGGACCACATCCCAACGGATAATGATTATCCGCCAGCAAGTTCCCAACAATAAAGGATGCAACAAAATAAACCTTTCCAGCCAAACGGCAGGGATAACTGAGATTCTTGTGAATTGGCGGGTTTTCTGCAGGTTCCTTAAGAGAATTTAATTTAAGAGAGAGAATTATTATTTTTCGATTAAGGTTTTAAGTTGCACCCTCTTGTTTTTCTCAAGTTTTTCTCTTTTTTCCTGTTGAGCCTGAGTTGACCTGGTGGAAAAATCAGAGAATTTGTTGTTTGCGTTTTGGGTTGCTTTTTTGGTTTGGGGTTTGACAAGGTATTCGTTTATTTTTGGTTTAAATTTATTTGCGGTTATACATTTTTCGAAAGCGAGTTACATCATAGGAACGCTCAACAGCAAATCTTAAAGGGATTCAGAAACAAGAGACTTTGGTGAAAAAGAGTTTGTTCCATTCTGCGGTAGAGGCATCTCAAAAATCATGGTTTTTCTTCGAACCCTTTACTTTAACTTCAACTTACAAGAATTTTCAAAAACAATTCATAACTGCATATTCCAAATACGACTACACAGTGGAACGCTACAGAAAGCTAACTGGACGGAGCATATACCCCATTACAACAGAGTATCTGGAAGAGCACCCTGAAGTAGCTGAAGAAAATGTTGCACTATTAAAAAACGCCATTGAACTATGGAGAAGCGCAGCTCAAACAACCGACGCAATCGCTCCAATATTGTTTCACTATTCTTGGCACTGCTTCAACTCCTTTTTTGCGTATACTTTTTTCAGATGGGAACCTCAACATAGCAACTCTCATGGTCTCTGCGTTCAAAATTTTACGGACAACATAGCAGAAATAAAAATTAACGTCTTAAAAGACGGTCTTTTTCATCGATTAGTGGACGCATGGACGTGTATTGGAACATCGTCTGCTTTCTCGGCATATTTACCTTTTTTTGATGGAAACAACATTGAATTTACGCCTAACCAACTTTACCTTTTCCAGAAGTCAAATTGCCTCACGCTTAGCCAATTGCTAAACTTTAATCCAGTTGAGGATTACGAGAACAAATATTGGAAAACCTACGGCAGAGAAAAACTATTGCAAAACACTTCTTTGAGTAATTCAATGAATGCTCCTACACGAATTTTGGAGAACTATTTGACCTTGTTTATTGCATCCTCTATTTCGAGATATCGTCCAATTCTTTGGTCGTCAATCCTGTTGGGAAATACTGATGACAAAGCGGCTTTCTCAATGGCTTATCGAGATTCCTTAATGATGTACGCGTATTTTGACGTCGACTCTTTGAGCTTTCTAAATCAGCTAAGTAGTCTAATGAAAGATTTGCTGAAAGGAAAATTCGAGCTTAAAAAATTGCCTTGAATGCCCTATGTGTGGTCCGAAAGCTTGAGTAAATCAGTTTTTGTCTTGTGGTCTTATCTTTTTTCTTATTTTAGAATAAAATCATCTGTCCTTGGTAGGTAAATGTCCTTTGCAATGCCGGATGAGGTAATAAGCAGTGAACATTGGCTGAGGCTTGAACTGACCAAGAATAAGCAAAAAAGCCTGAAGCTCTTTGAGTCCAGTGCACTATTGGAGTTGGATCTTTGAGGGTGGCAGAAATGATTGTGCTACTGTGTCCTTGTACCTTCACGTTCGAGATTGTGGTGCTTCCTAAGTAGTAGTTCACGTTGTCTGTGTTTATGTTAGTGATTCTTGCAGACAGCTTTAGGTTCAAGGTCAAGTCTTTGTTTCCTGTATTTGTTATGTTAAGGTAGCCGTATCCAAAGTTTAGCGTAGAGTTTCCTGTGCTAAATGTGATGAGTGAAGGAGTAGTTGGGGTTGATTCCTGAGAAGTAACCTCTTTTATGCTTATGTTGTTAAGTGCATGTGTCACCGGAAGCGTGTTGACATCAAGATACAGCATTACCGAAAAAGCAATGATGATGACAAGGATAGCTGTGACTGCATACTTGTATTGTCTCTTTGTTGACTTTTGCGGTAGAGTGGAGTCTGAGTTATGAGGCACTTAGGGTCACTTTGCTTTTAGATTGTTCTTCTTGGACTTTTTAATCTATCTTTTAGAACAATGAAAAGGTCTCAGCGCTACTTCCGCTTGAGTGCCCTATGTGTGGAAGAAAACCTTAAAACTCTTGAAGAATTGTTCCATGCTTGCAATCAAGCAAAACGGTTTTGGTCAGGTTTTTTGGGCTATTGAAATTTTTTGTAAGTTTGTTTTGGGTTTCTTTCCTGCCACAACAAGGAAAACCAATATAATTATCAAAACTGTTACTGCAGCGATCCTTATTACTATGATTATAGTTTGTATCTGTTCCCAAAACGTAACCGATGGCAACGGCAATGACGTGACAATTGGCTTGAGAGCCAAACAAGCGCCCGGTCCAATATTATCTGGGGAAAGGGTTGTTACGTAACCTGCGCCAACGTAAACTGTTCCCTTTTCAACTGTACATGTCTCACCTGTATATGCAAGTGAGTAGCTCCAAAGCTCCCTACCCTTGAAGGCTTCAATGGCGTAAAGATTGTGCACGGTGGAAGAAGCAAAAAACTCGGGTCCACTCCATCCCACGTAAACTATTCCGTTCGCGTACGTTGGGTCAGTGCCGGCGCTGGCTATGAATTTCCACATCAATGCCCCATTAACTGCGTTAAAGCAGTAAACGCCAGTGGAAGAGCCCACAAAAAGATAGTGGTTAACAACCGAGACAGAACCCAAGCTCGACCCCACTGAACGATGCCAGATTATGCTTCCGTCTGAGCCACGAAAGGCATAGAGGCTGCCACCGCTAGAGCTAACATAAAGATTCTGGGCGTCAGCCGCAAAAGAACTAATCTGACCTGCCATTGAACTATTCCATAATTGTTCGCCAGTCAAAGCGTCAAATGCGTAAATGAAGCTGTTCGTATAACTAGGACCGTAGGTATGTACATAGATATTTCCGCCTGCCACAAGCAGATTGTCAGAGAAACTAGGACCCGCAGCACCTATGTAACCCCATATTTTCGTTCCAGTGGAACTGTTAAGCGCCAAAACAAATCCACCGCTGAAGCCGCTTATAGGATTGATTTGGCTACCGTCGACATAGACGGTACCTCCAACTACAACGGGAATGCCGAAACTTATTCCGTAAGTATAATTCCACATTTGAGCTCCGTCGGAGTCGCTTAAGCAGGCGATAGCCCCTCCTTCGCCAGCGTAGACATATCCGTTTGCCGCTGTGAAGGATGAATATCCATTCAGAATGGTTTGACTCCACACCTGTTCTCCCGTGGAACCTTTAAGGCAGTAAAGAGTTCCGGGAGGAGGTCCATCTCCATTAGCGGAAAAATAAACAAAGCCGTCCACCGCTATGGGGGTACTTATCGTTCCTTGGTAGCTTACAGGCGGCGTGAAGCTCCAGAGTTGAGATACCAATAAGCTGTTCCAGACTGGAGAAATTGTTGGAGTGGCAGGCTCAAGTATTACAAGACCAATGATGAATGTTAGAGCAAGCGCTGCAGCCAGCTTCTTCGACACGATGTCCATATTTTGTCATTGATAAGGCTTCGAAGATAAAGAGTTTGGTAAAATTCTCTTGACGAGGGTTAGTCAAGGTTTCTTGACTAAGAATTGGTCTATTTCTAGCATTTTTTGAAAAACAAAGTGCCATTATTACATGATGTGGATGAGTTTTTTGAAGAGAGCTACAAGATGCGAAAGATTAATGACATTAGCGAAGAACCCTTCTTCTATGTCTTTGTAAAGTTTGTTGAAAGCATTAATTATGATACTGGAAAGATTAAACTAAATTGGAGAGCAGGCGTGAACTTACAATAAGCCTTTTCCAGCTATAGCCGTTGAATATAGACCCGCTCTAATTTAAACCAAAATCATAAAGAAAAGCTTGTTAAATTGGGGTTTGGATTGGTGCAACTGTCATCTAGAAACATCTAAAAATCTCTAAAAAGGTTAATGAGGGAATGATTGAACATGCTGCTAACCCCTATCTTTTAGATTTATCTGAACGGTCTAAACACCCATTACTTCCACTTGCAGGTTGCGGATTCCTTTCTCAATCAAAAGCAGGCTTAGCCTGCGGATAGCGCACCTTAGGGGGTAGAAGAGCATGCCTTTCACTTTAGAATCTGGCAATATTCAACTGTGTTCGCAAGCGACATTTAAGCACCGGAGCTTAACCACCCTCTCTGCTTGAAAATCAGCGTAAGGGTCACTGCCACCGTAACCATTATCGCAATCATAATGTAGAACCCACTCGGACTTGCGGGATCTGGGATTAGGCCTTGCTTGAAGTTTGTCCCGTAGATTCCAGCAATCAAAGTCAGCGGTAGAAAAATGGCTGAGATTATCGTGAGAACCCTGATTATATTGTTAGTGGTTATGTTTTGAACGTTAACCAAGATGTCACGGATGTTGCTCATTTCTTCCCTGTGGGCATCGACAACCTCCACCAATTGGATGGTTCTGTCGTAGAGATCAGCGAAACGCGGAAGGTTCACTCCTTGCACCAGCGCAAATTCCCCTCTTGTTATTCTTCCCATAATCTCACGAAGGGGACTCAAACTCTGTCTAAGAGCCACCAGTCTTTCTCTTACCTGAATGGTTTGCAACCCAATACTGCTTCCGGCTATCCTTGACCTTTGTCTGAATAATCCCAAGGCTTCCCGGCTTAATGTTTCAATCCTTTCGAAAACCAGGTCTGAAACCGGATAATATTCGCTCGTAACCAAATCCAGGAAAATATATAGCATGATATCAGTTGAGGGCACTAGAGAGAGCGAGAAATAGCCGTGAGTGTCTATTTTTTTGTAAACAGCGCAAGTCAGATCTGAGTAGCCCTTATGCACTGTTATTAGCCATCTTGTACAAACAAGCATCGCCAAGCGTTCCATTTTCCCCTCAGAAACAAAACTTTCTCGATTTGGGAAATTAAGAAGGCAGAACATCCGATCTTCGTGCTCGTCGATTCTTGAGCGCACCCCTTCATCTGTAAGTTCTTGAAGGTTGTGTTTATCTATGCTAAAATAGTCCTCTAGTTCTTTAATTTCGGACTCAGTTGGGTCTTGGGCGTCTACCCATAGGACCTCAGTTTTGTTAACTTCTTCAGGCAAAGCCTCTAAATTATCCGATTGCCACCTGCCTTCTTCGTGTTGCTTAAGTAAAGTTATTGTTAGCAGCCGCTATCCTCCAAGTAAGCTAATAATAATCCTCCTTTGTAAACCTAGCCGTCTTTTGTGGATGCAGCCGTTGTTAATCTGAATCCCATCTCGCTGGATACACCAAAGACCATTTCCCTTTTTCGTTGGCGCAGTACGTATTTCATGTTCTGATATATTGTAGCCATGAGAATTGAAGTTATATCGGGGTTAAAGACTTAATTTTAGCAAAACAGTTTCAGCTCTCAAGAGCGTGACGCAAGATTTGGCGGGCCTCTCCAAAAACCAAAAAAGAATCTTGGAATTGCTAAACATAAAACCTGACATGACAACCAAGGAAATTGCAGAGATGATTTTTGGCAAAATTGTAGAGTATAAATCACAAGAATATGTTTCAGTCCACCGCAGCCTAATTTCATTGGAAAAACAAGGTTACATCAAGAGAGTACAGATTCAACTTCGATGGCGATGTGCAAACCAAGAAGAGCTTGCACGATGACTATTTTACCAAAGTCACGGCAGAGTGGAAATGTCAAGCCGCAAGATATTATTCTACTCTTTCTTGTCCAAGGTAAAATGCGAGTAAACTATTCGTTTAATAGCTCTTTCAGGCAGAAATATGGTTGTGTCTTCTATTTCAGAAGAGCCAGTTTCCCCCATACTTTTTGAAATAATTTCGTCTGGGTCAAATTTCACAAAGGAGCCAACAATCTCAATGTTTTTTGTTATGTACTTCACGCCATCTAGTTCAGGTGTGGTTTGAATCTGATACCAATTAGCTTTCCATTTTCTCTCCTTAGACAAAAGGATTCACCTGATAAGTTATCAGGCATCAGAAATTATAAGCTTGCGCTTGGTCAAATCACCGATCAGCATACTTATTAAAAATCCATGGACTGATTCCAAAAAGCCTTGAAGCCCATCCGGAAATCTTAATGAGGATGAACTATTGACCAAGATTGACGGTGTCAACTCTGTAATGTTCCACGTCAGGCTGCCTTTCAAGGAAAGCCATAACCTTCTCAACAGCCGAAGAGAATATTTCTTTAGAACCTACAAATGACTCATCATCTTCCCACATTGTTAGGAATGTGGCAACGTTGTCTTGCTCACATGAAAACATTGAAACAAAACCTCTAAATCCTTTTGCGTTTCGTGTTTGTTTATTTAGTATAAGGTCTAACTCTGAAAAGCCTTCTTCGCGTTTCTCGTTCTTGAAGTAGAACTTTGATAATCTGGCTACAACCATTTGAAAACACCTAATTATTTAATGATTAGCCGCAAACATATATGTTATATTCCAAACTGATTGGTGCTTTTAATTAAAACCACGTTTCCCCACTCAGTTTACGCAAAAAAATCCTGTCTTGCTCAAAGTTTGGGCCAAACAATTATTTAATCTATCTATACTTTTTATTGAACCTGCTCTCGGATTTAGGAACTCCAAGCTTTCCTTTTTTGTTTCTCAGGAAACTGATTGCTTTTAGGAAAGGTAAACAACTCTAAGAATATTACTAGTATTCTCTTGTCCACCAGTGCCATTGGTTTCTTCCCCAGATAAGCCACATCAAGCCTATCACAAGTGCGGTTATGAATAGAGTGGCAATGAGGACAACAATGTCTTGAAAAAGATTGTATCCTTTCGACCAGAACAAGGCAAAAAATAGGATGAGTATGAGCCCGACAAGAATACCAACTATGGAGACAATAATTGGGACGAGAGGAAAACCTGACCGGTGCTTTTTTATATTCCAACTTTTTTCGTTTTCAGCTTGTCCTGAGTAATAGTTCAACATAGTAATAGTCTATTTACGATGTTTTGAATATTCATGATTGACGGTCATTGACGGTCATGCATCAAAACCACTTTCAAAGGTCTAAGCTGTTCTTAGAAGGAGTTTCTATCGCGTTGCTTTATGAAACATTCAAATGCCGTTCGTCTTTTAATGAAGACTTATCTGAACCACGTGATGCTTGTTGGGCAAGATGATAGTTAATAGCTCAGGTACCGTCCCCAAATGCTATATACAAACAGAAATTAAACATTTCTAAATTTTGATATGTCTTTTATTACCCTTCCCATCTGAGGAAGCTACACTTAAATAGTATATTGAAAACTGAAAAGTGCAGTAAGAGTTGTGAAGTGCCGTCGTGGCTCAGCCCGGTAGAGCGGCTGGCTGTTAACCAGTCGGTCAAAGGTCCGAATCCTTTCGACGGCGCCACCTCACAGTTATATCTACATTTATACTGAAATCTTAACATCTCCATTGCTACTATATTTTAGTCCCTTTATTTTCTAACAAAAACAATCGAAAAAATTGGAAAGACACGGAAATTCTGTCAAAACTACTTCTTTAGCTCTACAACTAAAAGATCAATATCTGAATTGCCGGCGTTAGTCGCTTCCTGGTTTTGTTCCTTAAGAAAAACTACCGATCCCTGCTTTAAGTCAAGTTCCTGAGTGTTTCCTTCAGAAGTAAGTTTTAGACGTCCCCCTTTCAAAACATAAACTACATGTTCAGGGTGATGATGCATCTTCGCCATGTCGCCTGGTTTAAAAATTACTTCGAGAACTCTTACCCGGTCATTTTCATTAATAAACTTGTAAACGTTGGAAGCGACTTTCATAGGGTCCATAGAATTACCCATCTTCGTCAAGAATTTCACCTCCTTCTCAGTCTGAAAAGCATTGATATCATTCGCAAACGATAACATGAGCCGTTGTGTCTAACCTTTCGCAATCACAAGAAAGGAGTCAGCGTTTCCTTAGATTGCTAACTGGTTCTTCAGATTGGGGTAAATGGACCAAGTTTCACTTTGCGTTAACCTTGAAAGGTGAACTTTGAGTCTGTAGTTTGGCTTCATACAGGATATATATTGATTTTACTATTTTCATTTGAAGGTTTGCTCATGACAGATAAGGCAAGAATACTCTTAATAGACGATGACAAAAACATCCGTCAAACATTGGAAATTGTTCTTCAAGAAGAAGGCTACATTGTTGACACGGCTGAGACTGGGAAAGAAGCTGTTGAAAAGACTTTTGCTAATTTCTATAACATTGCGATCGTGGATTGGCGATTGCCCGACATTGACGGAACAATACTTATTACACAACTGAAAGAAACAACGCCGAAAATGGCAAAAATAATGCTCACAGGCTACCCGTCTATGAACAACGCGATAGAGGCAGTCAACCAGCACGCCGACGCTTTCCTGGTAAAACCAGTCGCCGTTGAAGAACTGCTGAAGAAAATCCGTGAACTCCTCATCCTGCAACAAGAAAACAGGGAGTTTGCTGAAACAAAAATAGTATCCTTTATCGAAACTAGAACTCAACAAATCTTGCAAGAAGACGGCATGCGACCTGAAAAATAGAATAAAGAAAAGTTAACAAATTAGCAATCCTTTTCTATCACTTTAAAATCAGTTGCCGAATTTTTTCTAAATTAAACCTTGAGCTAGTCTCTGCATTTGAGACCCTTATGAGCCTGCAAGACAATTGATGTGACCGTGCCCTTTACTCCATGAATTTTCATGATCTTGTTTTTTAAGATATCTCGGAACTGTTCAATGTCGGAAGCTGATATAAGCGCGACTATGTCAAACTCTCCAGTCACCTCGTGAAGCTCTTCAACGTCCTCCATTCTAGAGAGAGCCTCGACGACTTCGTCTATTAGTTGTGATTCAACAAAAATATCAACGAAAGCGTGAAGATGCGGCAACTAACTCACCTTTTATTGGCTCAATCAATCTGTAATCAGCCACTCTATATGATTTTATTCGAAGAATATATGTTTAAGGTTCATAACATCTCTGTATTGGACTACGCCAACTATTTTTCCATCTGGGTCAACTATTGGCAGCGCTCTGAAGCTGTATCTAGCGAAGAGCAGCGAAGCGTCTTTAAGCGTGCTTGTCGTTTTTAAGAAAATAAAATTTCGCTGCATTATGTCTTCAAGCTTTGTCGTAGCCTTTAGCGGCGCTTTCAACAGCTCTTTTATGTCGATGACCCCCAATAATTTTCCTTCAGCGTTGATAACGTAAAGGTACATAACTTCATCTTTGTCCTCAGCATCTTTCGGGTAATCCTCTTGCGCCTTCATCACAGTTTCGTTGGGTGGATAGCTTAGAAATTTTTGCGTGGCAAAATTGATAACGTTTTCATTGTGTTGTCCAAGAATAGCTTGAATCTTAGCTACATTATTTTTGACCATTGATTTCATTATTGCTTCGGCTTCTGGGACGGGCAATACTGAAAGTATGTCGGCGGCTTGACCAGGCGTCATGACGTTGAGAAGTTGGGCAACCTTTTTCTTTTCTAACGAAGCTATTAATGCCCTTTGAACAGTAGGATTTATTTCTTCTAGAGTGTCTGAAGCTCTCTCCTCAGTCAGTCCGTCAAAAATCTTGACCCTATGCTCATTATCCATTTCTTCTAGAACGTCCGCCAAGTCCACGGGTCCCAACATGTCCAATTTATCTTTTAGGACTTTAAGTTTTATCTCTCCCTTAAAACTTCCAAGGTTTTCTAAAGGTTGGATGTACGTCCAAGGAACCATCTTGCTTTCTTCGACTTCCCCAACGGTCTTAGCCAAAAAACGAAGATGCATTCTTTTGTAAAGTCTTTGTTTGCTAAAGTCCACGTCGCAAACGTACAGCTTGCCGTTTTTCATTGTGAGAAGTATGTCGTAAACAACATCTATGTCGCGTTCTTCAACATCTAAGACTTTTTTGTCAAGAACATAGTCTTTAAGCAAGATCGCTTCTTCTTGGAGGTCTTTCGCGTAATCGGCCACATCACCAATGTTAACACCAACTTCTTTCTTTGAAAAACTAGTTACCTTTTCCCACTCAATAATCAATGGAGGATAACCAAAAGACCGCCCAACATACAGGTGGGTGACAACTGGGAACTTTCCACCGTTTTCTTTAACGATCAGGTCAGCAAGTTTTCCAATTTTCTTCGTGTCTTTCAGGACCCTTTTACCAATCATGTCGCTCAGGAAGAATTGTTTCTCATTTTGGGTTTCTGCATGTGCAGCCATGTCAATCACCTAATACTAATGCAATAAAGTGATGAATTTGTAAAGCAACATGGCAATCAAGAATACGAGGTAAAGTCGCAAAGCAAGTAAAGCGAATTTTACGGGTCTTGACATTTGGATTTTGGGCTTCGAGTATTTCTGGTTTATTTCTCGAATTTTGTTTATGAGGTTCTTTACAGGGTTTATCATTTATTTCACCTATTAGCGTTATCCAAAGAGCCTTGGGAAGATTGTGCCCATGGCGTAGAGTGTAGATAACAAAATTATTGTTACAATTATGATTACCGCAAGTATATTTTGCAACTTCGAATTTTTGTATTTCCCCACAACCTCTTCTTGATTTAGGAGCAGGAGTAAAAACGTGAGCGCTGCCGGAAGCAACGTCACAGCAATCACCTGAACAAACAGTGTGATTAGTATGAGCGGAGCCTTTGGAATTAAGACTATTGTTGCTGCTCCGACTAGTATTAAGACACGGAATACGTAGAATCCTGGTGCTGCTTTAAATGGATGGTTAAGCGAGTGCGGCCACCCGAAAACCTCACCCCATGCCCAAGCACTGGCTAATGATATACATATGGCACCAAGGAGCCCAGCGTCAAAAAGACCAATTGCAACAGCGGTGCCCACATACCTATTTATGGATAGTATTCGTAATGCACCTGTTGCTGCATCTTGTATGTTAGCGTGAGGAAGAAGAGTGGCAAAGATAATTATGCAGAAGACGGCAACGATAATCGTGAAGAAGCTTCCGATCGCTGTGTCCACTCGGGAGAATTTAATGTCTTTTTCTTGAATGCCTTTGTCTACTACAGAACTCTGTTGGAAGAAGATCATCCAAGGAGCTATTGTTGTGCCAATATTAGCCATAATGAAGAACATAACATTGCTAGTGAGTCCATATGGAAAGCTTGGAATAAGACCACTTAATGCAGAATGTAGAGGAACGTTGATCAAAAACGCTGCTGGGATAAATATCAGGTTGAGAACGCAAAATACAAGAACAATTTTTTCCCAGGTCCAGTAGCGTCCAGAAATAACCATTGACATGATCAAGCAGATGACCACGATGACCGTGATTATGGACGGCACGCCAAAGATGCTCAGGGCGGCAGTCATCCCGACAAATTCCGTTACTATTGTCAAGAAGTCTGTCAACGTCAAATCAAGAAGGGAAAACCAGCCCCAAAATGAACCAAAGGCATCAAAAATTGCCTCAGCGTGGCCACGTTTTGTTATCGCCCCAAGCCTGACAGTCATTTCTTGGCAAATGTAAGCTACAGGTCCCAGAAGGACCTCAATCCAGATAAAGCTGAAGAGGAAAAGAGCTCCTGTCACTGTGTAGGTTGTAATACCTCCAGCGTCGTTGTCCGCAACCATCACAATGATGCCTGGGCCAGCTATAGCCAAGAAGAGTGAGAACATTTTTGCGGATCTTCGCCAAACATAGTATAAGCGGGATAGAAGATTCATAGCGTACCCGCCCCAGAAATTTTAGCTGCCCAACAGACAGGAGGTTTTAAACGTGGGCTCAAGTATTCGCATTCGAAGTTTGGGCTAGACAATCTTTGGAATTGTGTTTGCTGCCAAGCCCCTTTCGTCCGATTTGAATCCGCCTCTCGATTTTATCTTTTCAAGGAAAGCGCCTTCATCGCTTATAGGCATTCCTCTAGGCGCTCCTAACATTATGACGCAGATTAAACGTTGACTTTTGTTTTGCTCCGAAAGGCTAATTACCCTTGCACACCCAAAATCGTACCCATGAGAAATTGGTTGGCAGGAATCATCGCTTTTGCCGGTTTGATATTTTTCTTCTTCTTTGAAAGAAACCTTGTGGGACTTATCGTTCTGATAGTTTGCGCAGCGGCGGCGGCAATTCTGTTTTCAGAAAGGGAAATGGATGAGCGGGTAAAGAAACTAAAAGAGGAGAGGCAGGAGCGTAGAAGAAAACAAGAGAGTGATGTGTGAGAGCCTCTTTCTCGCGTAAAAACAAAAATCATGAGCAGCAGCACTTTGAGGAGCTGCTAGTGGACAACTGACGTGATTGCTGTTATACAACAACAAATCGTTTTAAGCGCTTGATTGCTTATGGATTTTACGAGTAGTCAATGAAGAAATGCTCATGGTCTGGCAGGGTAGATACCTAATCTATTGCCAACCTCATAGCAGGAATTCTTCTCTTGCCGCTACTCACTTGAAAAACAGATGGAGTTCTAAGTAAAATCAGTTGCCAACTGCGCAACTGTATAAAATTCAGTACAATAACATTGCCAAATAAATCAGAGTTTGAATACCTATGAGTTCAGAACCTGAATCACTTAAAAGTTGGGCTATGAGTTTCTGGGAGCACATCGATGAATTAGTTCGCCGACTGAAAGTGGTCCTTGTCACCCTGATAATCGCCATCGGAGTCGGGTGGATACCAACCAGTTTGGCTGGAATCACTAATCCAGTTGGCATGTATCAGCCGATGATTGCGCCTTTAATGGTGCGGCTAAAAGACGAGTTTCTTCCCAAGCAAGCGACTCTGATTGCAGGCGGGATGGCGGACACAGTATTTGCTATGGCTTACCTGTCAGTAATCATTGGGGTGTTGTTGGCTTCCCCAGTCATATTTTACGAAGTCATAGCATTCATCAAACCAGCATTGTACGATAATGAGAAGAAGGTTCTCGGCTACTACTTGGGCTCGTTCATAGGCCTCCTGGCTTTAGGTGTAGCCATGGCTTACTTTTTTGTTATTCCCATTTCATTTCGAATTTTGATTTACTTTACAATTCAGGGGGGCGCCACGCCGTTTATCGTCATCAAGGATTTTTACAACTGGATTTATACGATTTTTGTGTTATGCGGAGTTTTCTACACTATCCCCGTCTTCATCATTATGCTGGTGCACGTCGGAGTGCTGCCCATGAAGTACCTGAGCGGACGCAACAAACTTTTCGTTTACTTGGCTATTCTTTTGATATTTTGGGTATTTGGACCAGATCCCACGCCGGTAACAGGCGCAATTATCATGGCACCCTTCGTCGTTGTCTTCGAGATTGCATCATTTTTCGGCCGAAGAATCGAAAAGACCCGCAAAAGTAGAAAAGAAACGGAGACCTCTAGCACCTATGGAACAGCAAAAACTGGATTCATAGCTTTTCCGAAGAACGCCTGCAAATTTTGCAATGCGCCAGTTGCTCCAGGTGCAACGTTTTGTCCTGGATGTAACCGCGCAGCGAAATAAGACAATTCTTCAGGTCATTAATTGAAACAAAAACTGTTACTGCGACGAAGTTTAAAGTGATTAACTAAACAAAAAAGGCTTAAAACCGTGAACTATTTTTTCTAATTGAGAGGCTTTGTTCTCAATTCTATCCTGATTCTGTACAATACGAAGGCAACTGAGCCAAAGATTGCGGCTATTGAAGCTAAATCAATTATTCCAAACATGTTTTCACCATTTTGTTTTATAATTACTTAGTTGCCTAGATAAATATAAATATACTTATGAATTGTTCATAATTTTTCATAAACTCTAAACAAGCGTCTAAAACCATACAGAAAATTTATATGCGATAACCGCAATTACTTTAATTAAAAAAGAGGTAAAAAAAAATTGAAAGCCTATATTCTCTTAAGCACCAAGCCAGGCACATCGTTGGAAGTCGTTAAGAGGCTAAAAGAAAAAGTCAAAGAAACCGTTACCGCCGACGCCATATTCGGACGATATGACGCAATCGTAGTGCTTGAAGCTCAAGCGCTCGAAGAAATAAACCAAGTTGTTTACAGAATAATCGAAAAAGATCCCAACGTCATCCGAACGGAAACATCCATCGTCCTGTCACCGATGTAGTTCTCAAGCGAATGCTATAAGAACCCCAATATTTTTTGTTTTAATCCCTAGTTTCTTACAAACCGGAAAAAAGTCAAATAAAAATCGTTTCTAAGCTGTCGGCGGTTCAGATTGACCGTCTTCCTCGGTGCACTTCGGCCCTTTATGAGCTTTAAGCACGATGGAACTGACTGTGCTTTTTACGCCTTTTATTTTCATGATTTTGTTCTTGAGGATCTCTCGAAATTCCTCTATGTCTGCTGCTGAGACCAATGTTACGATGTCAAATTCCCCTGTGACTTCGTAGAGTTCTTCGAGATGGTCCAATTCTGCAAGTGAGGTTAGGACGCTGTCCATTTCTGGAGATTCTACAAATATGTCCACGAATGCTAGTAATCTTGGCATATGGGTCGTCTTTCCTATTTGAACATCGAACTCGGATATTTATACTTTTTCTTGCAATACGGACATTACTTTCATTTTTTACACGACAATTGCGCAGTATTATAAAAATAAGTTGGACACATGTTAAAATACGCTAAAGCGAGCCTTCTATCAACAAGCAACCATCACCCGACATTGGCCCTAACCATTTGCAGTGAAATTACCATAGACCAAAGGGTAATCCTTTATCAACAGCAAATTAAGCTGCAAAACATCGACGTATGGATTTCCGAAAACCCAAAGCGTTCCCTGCTGATTCCGATTAACGATGCCAGTTAACGTTTCAGCGGGAATGCCTGTTGCGTTGCTTACCGCGGGTACCTGTGAAATGGCGTCCCGAAGCGTGATGTCTGGGTCAACGCCTGATGCTGAAGGATCAGAGGTTTCGTTTCTTGTATGGAAGAAAATGGGCAGTGTAAAGCTTTGCGCTATAAGGGTTGACCCGATGGTTTGACCGTTAGGTAACTTGGCTAAGTCGCCGTTCGCTTGGTTGGAGAAGAAAACTTGGCCTATGCCAGTGATAAAAAACGGGTAAAGTAATCCGCAGATCAGCAGCGAAACAAGTGCTAATCCGATAATTGGTTTGAAGTTCCATTTTTCCTTCTCTTGTTCAGTCATTGTGGCTTTCTCCTAAACATGAAACACTCCGGTAAGTAGCAAGTCGATTAGTTTGATGCCAATGAAGGGCACTATAACTCCGCCTACCCCGTAGATTAACGTGTTCTTGAGAAACAGGGACATTGTGCTTGTTGGTTTGAAGGCAATGCCGCGCATGGCGAGCGGAATCAGGAGCGGAATGATTATAGCGTTGAAGATAAGAGCTGAAAGGACAGCGCTTTTCAAGCCCAAATGTAAGACGTTGAGGCTGCTCAACTCTGGAATGGCCGTTGCAAAGATAACAGGCATAATTGCGAAATACTTGGATACGTCGTTGGCGATGCTGAAAGCTGTTACAGCGCCTCTGGTCATCAGCAGTTGCTTTCCAAGCATTACCACCTCAATGATTTTGGCTGGATTCGATTCCAGGTCTACCATGTTTGCAGCCTCTTTTGCGGCTTCTGTGCCAGAATTCATAGCTAATCCAACATCGGCGGCGGATAATGCGGGTGCATCGTTTGTTCCGTCTCCAATCATCGCGACGATTCTGTTTTCAGCCTGTTCCCTCTTCGCTATCTTGTATTTGTCTTCAGGTTTAGCTTGAGCAACGTACTCGTCAATTCCAACCTCTGCTGCTATGCTTTTTGCAGTGAGAGGTTGATCCCCTGTAATCATAACTGGGCGAATCCCCATGACCTTAAGGGCTTGTATCTTCTCTTTGATGCCTACTTTGAGCACATCCTTCAACCTGATTATTCCAAGAACTAGCCCGTTTCTTGCAACTGCTATGGGAGTTTCTCCAACCGCAGAAATGCCGTTTACGACATAGTCGAAATCTGTTGGGACACAGTCGGCTTGCGCTTTGATAGATTCAGGCGCCCCTTTCATAATCTCAATTTCTGGTTCAAGCATCGCAGTCTCCGCTTCCCCTCCCACCGCCGAAGTTTTTCTTCTCATTCTTGTTCGTTGTGTTATGCCTTTGCCTCCTTTTGGCAGCGTGAGGCCCGCATGGGTTATTTTTACTCCACTTGTGCGGGTGGTGGCTGAGAAGGCGTAAACTTCAGAGGTTGCAAGCGAGTTTAGTTCTTTAGGCACGAAGCCATTTTCGTAAGCAAGTTTCAGTATGCTGCGCCCCTCGGGGGTGTCATCGTGCCATGAGGACAGAAACGCTGCTTCTCCGACGTCTTCTTCGGTATAGCGTTCGAAAGGAACGAATTGTATCGCCTGTCTGTTGCCAACAGTGATTGTGCCTGTTTTGTCTAGAAGAACTACATCTGCGTCTCCAGCGGTTTCTATGGCTTTTCCTGATTTAGCGATTATCTTGCTTTTGTATAGTCGGGACATGCCAGAGAGTCCGATGGCTGGGAGCAAGGCTCCTATGGTTGTCGGAAGGAGGCAAACGTACAGCGCGATAAGCACGGACAAGTCGGCGCCAAGACTAAGAGTTACCGATGTTCCGAGCAAGGCAACTATGATTATGGTGAATATGGCGGTTAAACCGATAAGAACGATGGTTATCGCAACCTCGTTTGGAGTCTTTGGTCTCTTGGAAGATTCCACCATCTTTATCATTTGGTCAATGAAGGTTTCTCCAGGGTTAGTTGTAACCTTCGCCGTCAGGCTGTCGCTAACAACTTTTGAGCCTCCAATAAGCGAGTCTCCAGGAGCTTTCCTGACCGGAGCTGACTCACCGGTAACAAGCGACTCATCAACCATCGCGATCCCTTCGATAACGTCAGCGTCTAGGGGAACCACGTCGCGGGTTTCGATAAGGACCAAATCGTCTTTTCGCAGGTCAGTTGATTTCATAGCAATAATTTTTCTAGTCCATGCCTCAGTGACTATTTTTTTGGCTGGCACTTCTGTCTCCAGTTTTCTGAGGCTGCCAGCGGTGCTTTTTGCTTGTTGTTCAGCAAGCGCGTCAGAGAGTGTGCTAAACCAGACTGTGATCAGCAGGATGATGGCGACTTCAATGTAGAAAATCTGCAGGCTAGGGCTAGCGACTGGCACGAATGCCTTTGGAAATATAGCCATCGCTGCTACAATGTAGAATGTAACTTCAACAATAAACATCACTGGATTCTTAAGCAGAGATTTAGGATTGAGACGGACTACAGAGTCAACTAGCACTTTTCCAGAGAAAGCGGAACGCATTCCCCCAGCCGAATCTTTAGTCTTGTTTGACTCAACGGTGTTTTCAATGGCCAATGCCGTTCAACCATCCTTTGAAAAATGATGATATTGGTCCGATCGCTAGGAACGGGAAGAAAGTCAACACAACCAGTATTATGATGGAAGCAATCAAGACTATCGTGAATATCAATGTGTCAGTCTTCAGACCTGAAGTTGTTCCGCCGCGTTTTCTGCCAATCATTGACCCGGAAAGCGCCAGCAGTATGGCTATGGGAGCGTAGCGTCCGATCAGCATCACGATGGCAGTTGCTATGTTGAAATACGGCGTGTTTCCTGAAGCTCCTAAGAAGTCTGAGCCGTTGTTGGCGGCGGCGCTAGTAAATTCCCAAAGAATTTGGGTGTATCCGACGGAGCTTCCGCTCACGCCTATGGCGCTTACAGCACCACTGGCATAGGCTAACACCGTGGGTACTAGTATTATGATTGGGTGGATAAGAAACGCGATCATTACAAGTTTAACGTCTCGTCCCGTGATTTTCATGTTCAAGTATTCAGGTGTTCTTCCCGACATGAGACCCACAACGAAGACGGTTATTATGATGAACATAACCATGTACATCATGCCGACTCCTTTCCCGCCTGGGATTGACTGTATAAACATGCCAAGGAAACCAGATAGAATCGTCAAAGGATGGTTTCCTAAAAGTGCTGAGTTTAGAGAGCCTGTTGTGGCCACGGTTGTTGTAACGGTATAGAAGCTGGACATGAAGCCGCCAAATCGAACTTCTATGTCAGGCGCCACCAATGGAAGTGCGGGAATAAACGCTATAACCAAATTAACGCCGAAAAGAATGTAGGCGCCCCATAGAAGAGGTCTGGCCTCGGTTTTTTTGCCAATCATTTGTCCGAAAACGAAGATTAATGCTGTGGGAAGCAGAAGCATAAGGGAAATCATGAGGATGTTGGTGATTGGTGAGGGGTTCATAAATGGATAGGCAGCGTTTGCACCATAGAATCCGCCGCCGTTAGTGCCTATCTGCATTATGGAGTCAAGAGAGGCCACTGGCCCAACAAGTATCGTTTGAGTGGCTCCTTGTATTGTCTTTACTGTGGTGTAACCATTGAGGGTTTGGGGCACCCCTAAAGCCAGAAATATGATTGAGGCTATGATGCAGAGGGGCAGGACAATTCTCGTGAGCGCTCTTGTGAAGTCAGCATAGAAGTTGCCCATGTCTTTTGCTCCAGCAACCAGTCCTCGTATGAAGGCAATTCCCATGCATAGTCCTGTGATGGCAGAGGTAAATTGAAGCCATTGTATAACACCGATTTGACTAAGATATGACAAAGTGGTTTCGCCGTTATAGTGCTGAAGGTTTGTGTTTGTCACAAACGAAGCTACAGTATTAAAAGCGAGGTCAGGTCTGACGCCAGGGAAGCCCATCGGGTTAAGCGGCAAGTTGCCTTGGAATACAAGCATTATAAAGCCAATAATCATCATAACAACGTTTGTCAGCAGTCCGGCGAGGAAGTACTGCTTCCAACCCATCGTTTGCTCTGAGTTCACGCCTGTGATTTTGTAGATGAAGTTCTCGATTGGGTTCAGTATTTTGTCTAGGCGGCTTGGTTTTCGCTTAAAAACTCCTGTGATGTAGGGGGCTATTAACCAAGCTAGAAGTATGGTTATTCCAATTATAAGAATAACCGTCAGCGCCTGAACTATATCGATCAATTATTTCGAAACTCCAGATTGCATTTGTACTCACTATGGCTCCTACCTCAACTTGTGGTTGATGTAATAATTGTCTTTTGGCACCTACGTCCTTTATGTGGCTTCAGTATAATAGTGCTTATGGTGCTTTTGACGCCGCGAATCTTCATTATTTTCTTTTGCAGGGTGTCGCGAAATTCTTCAAGAGTTGAAGTGCTTACGAGAGTGACGATGTCATATTCGCCTGCGACTTCATAGACTTCCTCAATGTTTTCAAGCTTTCGCAAAGCGGCTACCACTTGATCTATTTGGGTTGTGTCGGCGAAGATGTTGACTGATGCTAAGAACTTGCTCATTTTCATTCATCCTCCAATTTGCGAGTGAATTCGAAATCTGAAACTTGCAAGCAGTATATGAAATGACAAGAAACCGAAACACAATACACATGAACGTTGTTCAAGTTCAACATAATAATCAGCGAGATCCAAAGGATTTTGCTATGGAACCTCTTCGAGGCCCCTTCGCATTTTGTTTAAGAAGGCCAAATCATAGATTCGGCTACCTTTTCCGCCAAGAAATTTACTTTCAACACGGTTCAATTTTTAGCCTCCTTTCTCCCTTTTAACATATGGGGTATTGACAACTATTATATAAGCTTAATTATGATTTGTTCATACTTTTCAATAATGTCTGAATATTTTACGAAGAAATTTGGAAAAGTTCGAAAAAAAACACATAAAACACGAACAATGTTGAAAGTTTATTGCTCATGCCGTCTGAGTCGCCGGGCAAGAGATCATTTTTGGAACTGAAGCCTGCACCATTTTCCAGAATTTAATTAGCTTTTGGCGCGTTTGTTCAATACTGACTTATGCTTACTCGACACCTCCGCCTAAAGGTTTGTGGTTTTTCAAGTTACTTGCTTTACATGAAGGTGCTACGTTGAAGCGAACAAATGTTGGACATGGAGTCTCACACGGCATAGAAGCCTTCCTAAGATGGTACAGTTTGATATGTGGCGGCTCTCTCGAAGGAATGATAGGAACAAATATCCAAGTAAATGGCAATTGATCAGCCAAACGTCTAATTCCACCTATCTTAATTGTACAGCTTTTTTATTTTTCATAAAAGTTATGAACAATTCACAATTATGTTTATATAGGATGCTCTCTCCTTATAAATCGTTCAACAAAATTGAAAATTGGTGAAAAAATGTTTGGATTAATGGATTTGGTCTGGACATGTGTCATAGTGGGGTCGATAGCGACAATTGGCTACCGACTGCGTTTAGAGTTTAGAATGAACAAATAATTTATGAGCTCACTTCTTGTCTACAACACTAATTCTTCGATTTTTCTCGAATTTTCGCTAAGATAATCCTTACAAGGCAAACGTTAAAGTTTTTGCAATAATCGTGACTGGCAATAAAACTTGGAGAATTAGCATCCGCAGGGGTTCTTCTCAAAGAAAAATCAAGTGGGTTACCGAAGGTTAGATACCCTTTTTTTCCAAGAATAAATATTTAACAGAACAGTTGAGATTTCAATTGTAACAATCGTGCTCTGGTATTTCCCCGTTATCGTGTATAAATTTAACGATTAAATCGAACTCCGGCGGGCTTCGAGATCAATTCTTTTCGATGTTCCGCTTGCAACTTCCTCTTTAGCTTTTTTTCTTTTGGATTCTTCCCGGAGTTTTACAGTTTAGTTCCCATTAGAAGCAAGATTTCATCTCTTTCCTACTTTTTTAGCGGATCTAATTTTTATTTTGTTCAACAAAAATAGCGGATAATGGCTTTTTATACATTAATTTATTTATTTTATGAAAATATTTACAGTTATTCATAATTATTATGAACAAATCTTAATCAGGTTTATATTTCGCCGGATTTGCTATATGGTACTAAAGTTCGGTGTTACCAAATGAAAAAGGAAAAGGAATCTCCAAATGTAAACAGGACAAACAGAAAACACGACGCATTACTCGTTAAAAAGAGCAAAAAACTATTTTCTGCTATTTTCAGCTTGCCACTCAGAGGAGGGAAAATAGATACCTACTGACTCCACAGATGCAGGACCGCGAAAGTCACCGTCATTGAAAAAAACTCTCGGCCTGGGAGGCGTTACAATAAACGCCATGGCCTTAATAGCTCCAGGAGCATTCTTATGGCTCACCTTTCAGATAAACGCAGCTCAGACCTCGCCGTCAGGGGCTTCAACGGCATTTGACATTTGGCCTGGCCTTCTATTAGCATTAATTTTGGCGTTCCTAACTGCAGCTTCTTATTCGTGGCTAGCACGGCGTTACCCAGATGCTGGTCCCGGCAGCTCGTATTACTTTGCTCAAAGAGCTTTACTAGATAACGGAAGCAGCAACAAATTAGCTAGAAACGCAAAGTTCGGAGTCGGATGGATTTCCCACCTCTACTATTGGGTCTATCCAGGGGTCATGGTTGCAGCAATGTCTATCCTACTTACTTGGATTCTATCGGTACTTGGTTTCAGTGTTTCACCCTTAGGCGAAATCGCCATAGCCAGCTTATTTGCAGTCGTTACAGGTGCGATAGCCTTCCGCGGGATTCAAGGATCAACAAGAACAAACCTCCTCCTCAACGTGGTTCAAATCGGAATGTTAGTTATCATCACCGGAATGGCGTTGGCATACCGTTTTATTAACCCTCAACATGTGACCTTTACGTTCACCAGTGTTGGCGGAATAGTTACGCCGCACGATATTGGCAACGTGTTATTCCAAGCGACAATCGCAATCTTAGTGCTTGTCGGATTCGAATCCGCAACCGCTTACACTGGAGAAGCAAAAGACCCCAAGGTTGTTCCAAAGGCAATCATTTTGTCATTGATCATCCAAGGAGCCTTCGCTTACATGTTTGAATACTTCGGAGCTGAAGCATGGATGAACTCAAGCTATAGTATAACACAAAGCGGCCAGAAATTTGCAGGATTTGGAGCAGCTGGAATTTCAAGTGCCCCTATCGGTGATATGGTTCATAACCTTGGGAACGTGTTCCTCGGAGGCAACGGAGTCACATTAGAATTAATAGTAGCGGCAATTGTGGCTGCTGCAATATTAGGCACTACGCTTGCTTGCATGAACACTGGCGTTAGAGTAACCTACGCGATTAGCCGAGATACTGAAGTGCCTTATCAACTTAGCAAACTAAACCCAAAATACTCTACTCCAGCGATTGGTATCTGGATAATGACAGCTGTCGCAGCCGCTATAGGATCTTTCGGGGTACTGACGATAACAAACCTAACTTCAATTACGTTGCTATCTAACTTTGGCACCTTCCTGCTCTATGGAGTCACAAACATTGTAGCACTAATCGCATTCACTAAAGAACGAGCTTCAATACTAAAACGCAAAGTGGTTCCAATCGCAGGCCTCGCCGCCAACGCCCTAATGCTAGCTACTATCATTTACCTCAGCGTAGCTGGCGGAGGAACTCCCCAGTTGGAAGGAGCTTTTGCTATAGTTGGCACCGCAATTTGGTTGTTATTAGGTTTAGTCTATTTCCGTTTTAACTCAAAATCAATGCCTTCCGGTTTATTTCCATTCCCAGGCAAAGATGAGGATGAGCGCAATGCTGCGAAAGTCACTAAACCCAGAACCTTCAAGTTATGGAAAAAAGATTAGCTCCTTTTTTTTCTTTATTAGAGAAAACTTAATTCGATTGACAACTAAGCTCAGATATCTCGGAAAGGACTTCGGAACTTCGCTTCTTCAAGTTTGATTCCGCCACAAAAACTTCAACGACTTCTTTTTTGTGGCAACTAAGTCATGGCACGAAACAATCTACATCTGCTGCATTTATTCTCGCAAGCTGCCAAAAGAAATGAAAAGTCTTTACGAAATTTTGCGCCCCATCCGTACAGCAAAAAGAGATTCACAACGAGTCACGAAAGTGCAAGGTGTAGTTTGTTTTCCAATTCATCTATTATTTCTTCAAAATTCTTTTTCGAAGGATGATGTGGGGTTGCCTTTGAGCGTCTATAACGATTAATTCTTCAATGTTATGTTCAGTCACTTTGGTAACTTCTCTCAGTAGTAACACCAATTTAAGTTTAGCAATTTAAGTATCCAATCAAATATAAATGTAGTTAATATTTGTTCATAACTTTTATGAAAAAATTAAATTACATCCAGTATACAACCTAAGTTTTCAACAAACAAAGCAACTTCTTTGAATATTGAAATCGACTAAATGCCACCTAAAATCAGTCCTATTGCAAAACTAAGCAGCGGCGCTATTACCCAGCTTAACACTATCACGAGAAACGGTTTAAGCGAAACAAACTTGGATTTGTAGGATATACCAGCCCCGAAAACCGCTGCCGAAAGAGCCTGTGTGTTAGACAGCGGAATATTCAACAATGTAGCCGCTTCCACAAGAATCGTTGAAGTCAAAAGAGTCGCCGTCGCATTTGGGTACCGCATCAAAAAGAGTTCCTCCGAAACTCGGCGAATCTCTCCGGCACTCAAAAAAAAGGCGCCGACAAAGATTGCAACAACCACTAACGCAACCGTTGAAGAGTTAAAGCCTCCAGTTGCAACTATCAAACCGAGGGTATTTGCGCCCAGCACATATGAGGTCGAAAGAGCTAAAACTATCAGCAAGACCTTGTAAATCTGCAATCTGTGCCAAAAGTTCTTCGGCCTGCTTCTATTCAAGATTCTGATGATGTAAAACGACAAGGCTATGGCAAATATCGGAGCCACAACCCACATGACTACAACCGCAGCCACGTAGCCGCCGCTCCTTAATGCGCCCTCCGCCACTGACAAGCCGGCAAGCACTCCGACAAGTGACATACTAACGGACATTGGCGCCCTAATCAAGTCGGCGATAACAAAGATTAGTATGGCAACTAGCAAGGCTTCGACCCGAAACTGCATGGCACCGCTTGGCAACAACGTGTTAACGGTTTTCGTCATTCCCGCGCCTTGAATTAGAAGTCCGAAGGAGAATCCGAGCGCCCCAAGCAGCATTCCTAACCTTTTACTTATTATTCTGGAGCCCACGGCGGGGCCAACGCAGGCGGACAGATTGTTGCCTGAAACCAGCATAACCGCAATAAAAGTCAGTAAAAAGAGAGCAATGGAAAGCCATAGCATTTGCGGGTCACTTAAGGATGGAAGTTACGACTGAAACTATTAGGTCGGAAAAGTCTTCGCATGAATCAAGTATGTCGTCGCATTTATGCAGAAGTTCCTGGTAATGGTTGAATTCTAAATAATGAAGTTTCGGCGTAATACTGTAAAGCCTGTCGAATCCCAAATCTTTTATTTCGTCACCATTTTCCTCCAACGTCTCAATTTCTTTTCTAAGAGCCAAAATCTCCGCGATGTTGGACGAAGAGAGCAACTGCTTAAGTTTCAAGTGCGAATTCGATCCGAGCACCAACAGGTTTTCATATACAGAATCCCAGTCGGCGTGGTGCATCTCAAAATCTGAAGAGTAGGCTTTCGCCATTCTGGCAAGCTCTCGCACGATGTAATAGTAGGTGTCAACTGTGTCGTCGGCGGTCTGCACCGATTCTAGAAGGCTGTCGATAACGTTGGGACTAATGGCGCCTCCCGTGATGTCTTCGCTAATTTTGAAGGCTATTTCATCGGATTTCTTTTCAAGCACCTGTACAGCATGCAAGGATTCGGTTAATTCTTTTTGCATGTAATTCATCTTGAACATGTCTGACACAATTTTGTTGCATTCGGAGGCGATATCCACGATTTGTGACAGCTCACTAAAAATGTTCTTTTCTCCAACAACCAAGATGCCTTTGATGCTTCTCAACTGAAACGCCTCTCTTAACACATTAAAAGGTAAGTCATATTAAACTTTACAATTCTCAAAGAATCACTTAAACCCGCAAAAAGTTAGCTCTGAGCCTGAAAAGTCTCCGTTAGGAAGCTTAGATGATTGAAGTTAAATCACTTTGCTGTATTCTTTTACAGCGTTGAGTGCGACCAGTGTCGTGGTTCTTTTGATGAATCGTTCAGTTAAAAGCTTTTTCAAAAAATCGTTAAGGCTCGGGTTATCTTGGAATTTGGCAAAGACCACTGCATCGTATTCTCCAGTTATATCATACACGGACAGCACATTGCCTTCTTTAGCTATTTCGTCTTCAACTTCCCGAATGTGTCCTCCCTCGATCTGAATCATAATTATGGCTGTAAGAGCAAATCCCATTTTCGCTGAGTCAACAATGGGGACGTACCCGAGGATTATGCCTTTGTGTTCAAGGGCTTCAAGATGTTTATGTAAAATGTTTGGAGTTACCCCGACTCTTTGGGCTAACTTACGTAAGCTTGAACGTGAATCGTCTTCCAGTGCTCGTATTATTTGCATATCGAGAGAGTCTGACATGTTCTTTGGGTTTTTTTTGGGTTTTAAGCCCAAATTTCTCACGCCCCAATCGTTTGTTTGACGTTTGTTTAGTAAATCAAGGAATATATAAACATCACCGCAAAGAAATTGGAATAATGTAAACATCAGTTGGAGCGACAGCCAAGAAAAATAGACAATCGATGTATGAATACTTAACGAATGTGCAAGTTATCAAAATTACGCCGGTTCACCAGATTAGACATAGGATAATGCGATGATTAGCAAGGCAACGGCCGTGCTGCTGCAATGCCCAGTTCCATGCACAGAATAACTTAATAACACCTGCCGCTAAGTAGGATAACCTGTTCAACCCCTAAAGATTGTTTAAAACTGATGGTTTGCATGGCAAATAACAGTGTAGATGTGGTTTTAACCGCTGACAGAACCCTTATGAGCAACTACCACGGCAACGAGTTCCTAGGGTTCGGCACCTGCGCTCCATCAAACTTCATCCCGGATGTACTCTACAGCTACTTATTTTTTCCACCCATAAGCACAAACAAGGGGTTGCCGACCGCTGCACCATACGGCCTGAGAAAAATTGAAGCTCAACTGCTAAAAGAAGGCTTCAACGTTTTAACAGTCAGCCCGCAGCACCTTCGAAAATACCTTAAAAGCGCAAAAGTCATCGGCATCCACACAATGGATCCATTTGGCTTCGGTCCCGCTTCAACCACTCTAGCCTCGCTTTTCCAAAAAGAACCCTTCTTAGCAAGACACTTCCACGGATTAGTCACCAGCCCCATCATTAGAGAAGCAAAACGAAACGGAGCAAAAGTCATAGTAGGCGGTCCCGGTGCATGGCAATTCCGCTATAGACCTCAGCTTGTGGAGAAAAAAGTTGTTGACTGCATTGTGGAAGGGGAAGCCGAAAATGTTATCGGAAAACTTTTCAAAGCCGCAATAAATGGCGAGCCGCTGCCACCTCACTTCGAAGTTGCAGCCAAAGACGCCCCCAAGTTGGAGGAAATACCTGACATCGTGCGTCCGTCTGTAAACGGCTTAGTTGAGCTTGGAAGAGGCTGCTGTAGAGGATGCGAATTCTGCAACGTTACGCTTAGACCTCTGCGCTGGTACCCCCTTGACAAAATAGTACGAGAAGTAGCCGTCAATGTGGAAGTAGGCAAACAAAGAGTTATCTGTCTACATTCTGAAGACGTTATGCTATACGGTTCACAAAGCGCCGTGCCAGACGACGAAAAACTTGTGAAGCTCCACGAGACGGTGATGAGCAAAGTGAACACAATAAGTTGGAGCCATTGTTCGCTCGCAGCCGTAGCTTCAAAACCGCAGCTTGTCGCTAAACTTTCAGACATAATACTTCAAAAGCAAGCTTGGTGGGGAGCTGAAATCGGTCTCGAAACAGGTTCAGCCCAGCTTGCCAAAAAAATCATGCCTGCAAAAGCCTTTCCGTTTAAAGCCGAAGAATGGCCGCAAGTTGCCCGCCAGGGCTTCGGCATAATGCATGACAACAAGTTGATCCCTGCTGCAACGCTGATCGTTGGTCTTCCTGAAGAAACAGAAGACGATATTACAAGAACACTGGAGCTACTTGATGACGTTAAAGACTGCCGAAGCCTAATTGTGCCTCTATTCTTTGTCCCGCTGGGCAGATTGAAAAACAAGGATTGGTTCAGGGAAACGCAAGTTAGCAAGCTCCATGAGGAACTGATGATCGTGTGCGCTGAACACAGCCTTCGCTGGGTAGACAACATTATTGACATGTCATTCATGGATAAGGGGTATCGAGTTCCGCTGAAGCAAGCCTACAAGGTTTTCGCGGGATTAACGAGACGCCGAATAAGACAAGTTGAAAGCACAGAATTACCGCAAAAATGAGCTCTCCTCCTATTTCATTAAAATCATTAAAATCTTACCATGGACATTTTGTTCGAGGACTTTGTTGAATTTGCCTAAATCGCACTCGCAACTTTAATAATTTCATTTTTATTTAGTTTAGCCTGAGGCGCAATGAATGGCAACTAATTCCAGCGAAAAAGTTGAAGACAAAAGAAACGTTAAAGTGCTCAAGAATGGGCCATATTTCGTTTCAGGAGCTCTCCCCTTGTACCCCATGACCATAGAGTGTGATGGACAGGGAACTCCGATCAAATGGGCAACTGGAAACAAGTTGAGCACCCCGCAAAGTTATATCCTGTGCCGATGCGGGCAATCAAGCCATAAGCCATTTTGCGATGCCAGCCACGTGAAAGCCAACTTTGACGGAACAGAAACAAGCGCAAACGAATCCTTCGAAAAAATAGCACAGGAAATCGACGGTCCAGAATTGAAGCTCAAAGATGCTGTAATGCTTTGTGCTTCAGCCCGTTTTTGTCATAGGGGAGGAGACATCTGGGATGTGATACACCGCACAGACATGCCCGAATCAAGGAAAAACGCCATCGAAAACTCCTGCGATTGCCCATCTGGCAGGTTAGTCGTCTATGACAAGAAAACTGGGGCGAAAATTGAACCCACATTGGATAAGTCAATCGGCGTAATTGAAGATCCCGGCATAGGAACAGGGGGACCCTATTGGATTCGGGGCGGAATTCCAGTTTACTCCGCTGATGGGAAACTCTATGAGACGCGAAACCGCATGACACTTTGCCGCTGCGGGAAATCGCAAAATAAACCGTTTTGTGACAGCAGCCATTATCCAGAAGAGGACCGAGAGGTGAAATGAATGGCCGATGACAGCCTTGAGCGGAATTTAGAGTCTAAGGAAAAAGCGTTTGTGCTTTTTTACGCTTCATGGTGCCATTTTTCACAGCAGTTCCTGCCGATATTCAAGGAGTACGCAAGAAACCATCCTGATGAATGCGTTAGCGTTTTGATTGATGATAAACCAGATTTATGCGACAAATACTCCATCGACTACTACCCTACGGTGCTGCTTTTCAAAAAAGGCAAAGTAGACAAGCGCCTTGACGCTGAGCCAGGCGAAGGACTAACAAAGAAGCAGCTAATGCAACTCGCAGAGAATCCGTGACCGCCTCTAAAAACAGAACATGCACCCAAACTTTTCTTCACTATTTTTGTCAGTTAATGGAAAAAGCCATATATTCCGATGGTAAACCATCAGAGAACAGTGACTCGATGTATAGAACTGGCGTAGCCAATTTGCCGCTTCACGGTGGAAAAGCTCCTTCCTGGCTTATAGTGAGAATGCGTAAGTTAGCCAAGGAAATCGCCAATATCATGATTGAAGAATATGGCGCAACAACTTTTATTGAACGTTTGTCTGACCCGTTTTGGTTTCAAGCGTTCGGCTGTGTCTTAGCTTACGACTGGCATAGCAGCGGAGTAACGACCGTAGTTACAGGGATTCTTAAAACTGCATTAACGCCTGAAGAGCACGGCATCGCTGTTTGCGGGGGCAAAGGCAAAACATCTATAAAAACTCCCAGCGACATCGCTTTGGCAGGAGAAAAGTTTGGTTTTTCAGAGGAAACTGTCAAAACGTTAACTTACAGCAGCAAAATGGCGGCGAAAATAGACAACACCGCGATCCAAGCAGGATACCAACTATACCACCATGCCTTCCTAGTCACCAAGGATGAGAAGTGGGCGGTGATTCAGCAGGGTATGAGCGATCAGGACCACTCAGCTAGACGCTACCATTGGCTGTCCGATAAGGTAACCGATTTTGTTGTTGAACCAGAAAACGCCATAGTCGGCGACGTAAAACGGGAAAGTGCCCTGAACATGGTGGCCAAGGACAGCGAAGCTGCAAGAAAAGCATCGGTCGATTTGGCAAAGGAACCCACTCGCAAACTTATGAATCTCATCAAATCCGCCGCGAAACCGCTCGATCAAACATCACTGCAAAACTGGCTTCCTAAAACCAGCGACCCATGGCAGCAAACCCTAACCAGCCTCAACATGCCCCGCAGCATAAGCTGGGACACAATGAGCCGCGTCTACGAGTTCCAGCCCAAAAACTACGAGGAGCTTTTGAGCTTAAAAGGCGTTGGCCCTGCCACAGTGCGAGGCTTAGCTCTTGTAGCCGAGTTAGTTTACGGAGAAAAACCCAATTGGGAAGACCCAGTAAAATTCAGCTTCGCGTACGGCGGAAAAGACGGCGTCCCCTTTCCCGTTGACCGAAAAGCAATGGATCAGTCAATCGAAATTCTTAAAGACGCCTTGCAAGAAGCAAAAATCGGCGACAAAGAAAAACTGGGTTCTCTGAAAAGACTAAGGCGGTTTGTTCCCGAAAACGTAAATTCCTAAGCTTGAACCTTTACGCAAAAACGAATAACTTTTATTGTTGCAGTTTCACTTATTTGCTTCGAGCCTATCAGTGGGGTCGTAGTCTAGGCAGGTATGACTCTGAGAAGACAAAGAGCTTCTCGGCATCAGGACGGGCTCCAGAAGCAAGCAACGGGTTTGCTGACTCCGCTCGGAGAATGACGAAGTTCTGGAGCGTGACTAGAGAAACCCGTAAGAAACCGTTTATAGGCGGTTTCTGGGTAAAGGTCGTCGGTTCAAATCCGGCCGGCCCCACCAAATTCACTTTCTAAGTTTTCACGTTTCAATTTTGACATTAAACATAAATTCGCACAATGCCAAAACCTCCATAAAAACTGGACTGAATTGAATGCTGACTAAACGTCAATCTGAAATTTTGGGCATTATGTTCGGTGATGGGTCGTTATCTAAAGTGGGCGGTTCCATTCAGCTAACCATTACCGGTCATAAAGTTGAGGACAAAGAGTATCTGCTTACGCATGTTTGCCCCTTACTTGAACAAGAATTTTCGATAAAACTTAGAGTTCGACATAGGCCATGTGAGCAAACCATGGATGTTTACATCTACTCTAAAGAAGTAGCCATGGTTCTTGCTAGCTGGGGAATGCCATTAGGACTGAAGAACGCTGGCACCTTGCAACCAGCCGTCGAACTAAGTAAGAAAGAATTTGTTCGAGGGCTCTTTGATACAGACGGTTGTATCTATCGTAAATACAACAATTACAAACAAGTTCAATTCAAAGGTTCTTCACTAACGCTAATACAATATGCTAATGAAGCTCTGAGGAATCTGGGTTTTCGTCCGTCGAAAATAACAAACGATGATACTAGATATAAATTCTATCTTTCCAGGCAGAATGAAGTTAACTTGTTTTTCAAATCTATAGCTCCTGCAAACAACAAGCATCTTAATCGATACAAGGCTATTTGATAGGAACTATTCATGAAAGCCAACACTCACCGATTAGAAATCTCCGCGAGGAGTATGACGAATTTTCCGAGCGCTCATAGAGAAACCCGCAAAGATCGGCTTGCGCCGTTCTTGGGTAAAGGTCGTCGGTTCAAATCCGGTCTGACCCCCCAAACTGCAACACAGAGGAGCATGAGAGAGATGAAGAGGATGCTGGCAGAGGTTGGCGGCGGAAGACATCTTGGAAGCGGCCATGATAAGATTTGATAAAATTGTTAGTCAAATAATCTTAAGAGCAGCTTACGAAATAACTAGCACAAGAGGGGTTTCATGAAAAGGCTGTTGACCGCGTTTGCGATGATTCTTCTCTTCAGTGGGATATTGATAGCTTGTGTTGCGCGACTTGGTGCCGCGGAAAGTGGTACGGTGTTCAACGGAATAATAAGTTCGAACACCATATGGAACGCCGCAGGCAGCCCCTACAGCTTCAACGGTCCAGTGGCAGTAGCTCCCGGCACAACTCTGGCGATTGAACCGGGCGTCATAGTAAACATGAACAACTACTATTTCCAAGTAAACGGCACCTTGGTCGCACAAGGCACCAACACCAACCCGATCACCTTTAACTGCAACTTCCCCGCCAGACCAACCTTCCTAACTTCGCCAACTCAAATCAGCAGCTACATTAGCTTCAACCAGTTAAGCTACATTAAAGATTTCCTCGGGTCAGGGTCCATAATACAAAACGCAATTCTCAACTGCAACGTATACATCTACAACGTTACCGTAAAGATAGACCAAGATACTATCTGGGGAATCGAATGCCATGGAGGCTCATCAACGGTTTCAAACAGCCAAATCACTGGCGGCTTAGGCATCATGGGAGGTTCTCCCACCGTTTCCGGCAACCACATTTCTGGCGGCAGCGGCATTTACTGGGTTGGAAGAGACGACGACAGGGACAACGATGTCGTTGCTATAGAAGATGAGAGCTCGCCGCTGATAAACAACAACGTTATTACCGGCAACGCTGTGGGCATAGGCTTCGACGCTGGCGATGACGGCTCCAACAACAACTACAATGCAGTAATTACTGGTAACTTGATTTATGGTGGCATTGTCGGAATCGCAATAGGGGGCGGCACGGGACAAGTCCTAATCTCAGACAACACAATTTACTACTGCACAACGGGCATCAGCACTTACGACTCAGGCGCAGGAGGCATCCAAAACGACAACACCGTCGCAGCAACCATCGAAAGAAACCTCATCAGCAACGCAACAAACGGAATCCAAATCGCCACCGCAAACTCAATCCAAGACAACACAATCACCAATAACACGGTCGGAATCATAGCAAGTTCACCCTCAACAATCCTATACAACAACATCCAAGGAAACATGCAAAGTGTCAGCTTAGCATCCGCAAACAATCTTAATGCAACCTACAATTGGTGGGGAACCACTGACACCCAAACGATAAACCAAACAATCCACGATTCCAAAAACAACTTCAACTTAGGAACCGTAGATTTTGTTCCCCTCCTCAACTCACCTAACGCCCGGGCAACACCAAACATTAGCCACACGGCACCCACCCCCACAGCGTCACCTGTGGGCCCAACACCAACCCCACCTCTCGTCTCAACATCAACAAACGCCACACCGAACACTACTCCAACTCCGACGCCTACGCCGACATCCTCGGAAAATCCCGTCACATCGAACCCAACCTATTCTGAGATCTATGTCATCCTAATTGTGCTCCTCGTTGTCTTTGCTACTGCATTTGTGGCTGTGATGGCAATCCTTATGCGTGAAAGAAGACGGAGCAGTCACCTATGACGGTCGAGTTTTCAAATCTTCACAAAACTCTCAAAGACCCGACACGCAGGGACATTCTCAGGTGCCTTGGCGAAGCAGGTTCTTTATCCTATATGGACTTGATGGAGCAAGCCAAAATCACGAACACGGGAAGGCTCAATTATCACCTCAAAATCCTCAACGGATTAATAGAAAAGCAAGTCGACGGCAAATACGGCTTGACAGAGAAAGGTCGCCTAGCAGTCCAACTGCTTGACGAGTTCCCGGAAGAAAAACCGCGCGCAAAACAACAAAAATCGCGGATGAAAAAGCTGACACTTGCAGCTATCCTACTTCTGGTCGGCATAATTATCGTATCGTCCGTGCTGATAATAACGGTGCAGCCAAAGAAAGAGGGCTTCAACGTGACCTACTGGAAGCAGCAGCCAGACCAGCTTATACCTCAGTCCAACTATATCCAATACGTTTTCAACATTACGGGAGCAGACAACTCTTTCCAGTTAGCGTCAAGTGAAACGCTCGATAGCCTGCTTTCGCCCTTGGTAACTAAGTACCCCATGGCCACAATGACATTGAACAAATCAACCTTTCCCGCCTGGAGCTGCGGAACTCTAGGCAACGGAAAATTCATTTTCGCTTTAACATTAAAAATCAGCCTATCGGGTGCTCAATTGCAATCTTTGACGCAGGACTTAAAGCAAGCCCTGAAAACCACCCAGTAGGGTTAAGGTTCGCGTGCCCCGTGACGCTTTAGCTGATGTACCGTATCGGGGTGTAGGTTTGCCCGGGTTCTTTGGGTTCGTCGCCCCATGTTAGAAGCCACTTGTTTGAGTCAGCGGATGAAGGGTCTTTGAACATGGTTATTTGCGAGTAGTCTGCGTCTTTTGCGTCTTTGTAGTTTGTCATGAGGTTTTTTAGCAGTTCGTCTGTCCAGTTGCATACTATTGAGGCTTCGTTTCCCTGTGGGTTGGTTGCGAGCAGACGAAGGAAATAGTCGCCCACAGTGATATCTTCAACTGGACACGTGTCGTCGGTTTTTTGCATGATTTCTATGGTGTGGACTTTGAAGGTGCCGTCTTTGTCTTTTATGATTAGGTGAATGTTTTTTCCTACGAAGTTTTTCATGAAGCGCTTCATAAGTGTTAGTTTTTTCATTGGTCTTCTCCTCATTTTGTTGTTGCCAAAGGTTGTATATAAGGTATATTACGAAACAAGTTATCTGTTGCCACGTACTACAGATATTCATTTCACGTTAGGATTCAAAATCTTTATATTATAATATCGTGAGAATTACGATATAGGAAATAAAATTGGGGGTATAAATATAGAAGCTCAACAACCGTTCGAATACGCAGAAACGCCATATATAGAAACACAAGAAGAAAAAATAGCAAAATTCGCTAAAATGGCAGCACCAACATTAGTCGCAGTCGGGCTAGGCGGAGCAGGATGCAACGTCATAACTTGGATCAAAGAAAAGGGAATCACCGGCGGCAAACTAGTAGCTGTAAACACCGACGCCACACACCTATTGACCATCAAAGCCGACAAAAGAATCTTGATAGGGGAAAAACTGACCAGAGGACTAGGCAGCGGAGGCTACCCGGAAGTAGGCGAAAAAGCACTTTACGAGACAGCCAACGAAGTCATACATGAACTACAAAGAGCCAACATCATCTTCATGATAGCAGGCTTAGGCGGAGGAACAGGAACAGGATCAATCGTCGGCTTAGCTGAGACATTACATAGAAAAACTGCTGGATCTCCGATGGCTCCGTTACTCGTAGGTGTAGTCACTCTTCCATTCGAAGTTGAAACAGCAAGAATGAATGCAGCGAAAAAAGGACTAAACCGACTCAAAGACTCATGCGACACCGTCGTAGTGATTGACAACAACAGGCTGGTAAAAGTAGCTGGCAACCTGCCTTTCAGAGAAGCCTTAGGCGTAGCAAACACCACAGTCGGCAAATTCGTAAAAGGGGTAACCGAAACAATCACAACTGCAAGCCTCATAAACATGGACTACGCAGATTTGAAGGCAATCATGACAGGGTCAGGCTTGGCCTCAATAGGCATAGGCGAAGGCACCGGTGAAACAAGAGTTGAACAGGCAGTAGAAAAAGCATTAAACGGAAGACTACTCGACATAGAAGACGTGACAAAGGCAAAGGGATTACTCATACATGTCTCAGGTGGAGAAGACCTAACACTCACCGAAGTCAACCGAGCCGCTGAAATAATGAAACGTTCATTGCCGCCGAAAACAAAGATTATCTGGGGTGCAAGAGTCGATAAGGAACTACAAGGCTGTGTTTCAGTCATGGCTGTGATTACTGGCGTTGAAAGCGCGTTCTTACGTAAAAACGAAAAACACTTGGGACCACTAAAATTCAACAGATAAGCAGCAAACTGCTTTTTTTCCTCTCTCACCTTTATTTTTTTTTATTAATCCCATAGGCTTGACCTCGAAATTTATATTTGGAATCTGGTTTTTTCCTGAAATCCTCAAAACATCTTTGGTTTAATTGTGGCTAGAATTTATAAGATGCGAGGATATTTGTGCTCGAGGGATACCCTTATGCCATTGACAGATGTTCCAACCATTGAGGCCGTTAAACTTACAAAACGTTACGGTACATTTGAAGCAGTTTCGGAATTGAACATCAAAATAGAAGGTGCAAAATGCGTCGGTTTTTTAGGTCCGAACGGCGCGGGAAAAACAACAACCCTCAAGATGTTTACAGATTTGATTCGTCCTTCTTCCGGAGAGGCGCTGATTAACGGCATAAACGTTCACACTAGTAAGAAAGCGGCTTTGGCTTCGGTTGCGGCGCTTATTGAGACCCCTGAAATTTACCCTTCATTGACGCCACGAGAAGCCCTGTCGATGATCGGAGAGATTCGGGGAGTGCCAGCTGGTGAGCTTAAGAAGAGAATTGAAGAAGCCGTGGCTGAAGTCCATATGGATGAATGGATCGACAGGAGGGTTGGCAGATTCTCCAAAGGCATGAAGCAGAGAATTGTTATTGCCTCTGTTCTTCTTAGTGACCCCCAGATTCTTTTTCTGGATGAACCAACGACCGGGCTTGATCCCCGAGGAATGAGCGAAGTTAGAGACATCGTCAAATCTCTGAAGAGCAAGCAGAGGCTAATTTTCATGAGTTCACATATTCTAAGTGAAGTTTCCGACGTATGTGATGAAGTTGCCATGATTGACCATGGTAAACTAATCGTTTACAACACCATCGCTAATGTGACATCCAAATTCGCAGGCGGAAACAACGTTGTTGAAGTTGGGTTAGCACGTCCAATCGACATCGAAATCCTCTCAGAAAATATTCCTTCTTTGCCAGGTGTAGTGAAGGCTGAAAAAGTTGATGATAGAAACCTGAAAATAACTTTCAGCGGGGGGTTAGACGCTCAAGAACGCCTGCTCAACGAAATCGTCACCCTAAACATCGGCGTTGTAAGCTACAAAGTCGCGACATCTGAACTTGAAGACGCATATCTAAAACTAATAACGGCTACGTTGTGATAAAAATGACCCAAAGGTATTCTGAATCAATAAATATCGTTCCAACCAGTATCGCCCAAGTGGGCACAACAATGAAGTACTCTCTTCTCGATTATCTGAGAGGCAGAAGATTCTTCATAATGCTGATAATAACAGCATTAATAAGCATACTTCTTACAGTTCTTGTAGGATACTACCGCCCAGTAGGCTTTCTATCGGACAACCTGGCATTCTACAACAGTTGGTGGGGAACCAGCGTAACATTTGTCGTGGTGCTTTCGGCAATTTTCTTTGGCGGCGATGCAATATCAGGGGAATTTCAAAACAAAACAGGATACTTTGGCGTTCCGAACCCGATTAGACGTTCATCAATATACATAGGAAAATGGTTAGCAGCTTTCGTTGCGTCCGCAGTTATGTTGGGCATTTTCACGGTTGTCACGTTAGGAAACGGGCTGTATTACTTTTCAAGCGTACCCTATCAATTTGGCGAGTCATTCTTGTTCGCGTTGTTATATATGGTTGCGGTTCTCGGATTCACGTTTTTCTTCAGCTCATTGTTCAAGAGCAGTTCAATGTCAATCCTTATAACCGCAATACTGTTCTTGTTTGTCTTTACACTGCTTAACACGTTGATTGCGACCCTTGTTAAAATCGAACCATGGTTCCTCATTAACTATGGTGCACAAATAATCGGAAATGTTCTGTCATCGCCTTTTCCGCCGCACAAAATCACTTCCACAAACATCGGTCCCGGAGGCAGGTCCTTCACAACCACAACGTTCAACGCTTCGATACCTGAGGGACTCGCTATCATGAGCATATACTTCATTGTCACGGCAATCTTGGGCTTGGTACTTTTTGAAAGAAAAGAATTCACTTAGATGCTGCAACTAATGCACTTTAGTTGGCACCCAGCGTACGTCATGGATGATAGTAAAATTTAACTACTAAAACATACTAAGGCACGGTCTAATGAGAAGACTTCCACTACAATTCGTAGGCTCGGTGTGCACAAATCCTAACCTGGTGATGAGTTTTGGCAGAGGGGCTTATCGAGAGTTTGTTAAATCGAAATTAGATTACCGAAATGTGGACGGAAGCAGTTCTGCACTTTGGCTGCTGAGCCTTAGAATTACGCATCGCTGCAATCATAGATGTGCGATCTGTGCGCAGTGGGGACAAAGCGGATACAATGCGAGGGATGACACGCCCAAGGTTACTGGAGAAGTCCCAGTTGAGGTTTACAAGAAAGTAATAGATGAAGTTGCACCTAAGAAAGTTCACGTTTACATAACGGGCGGAGAACCATTTCTTTACGAATCGCTGGTTCCGTTTGTTAACTACATCAAAGACAAGGGACTAACGGTTCAGATAGTTACAAATGGAGTCGGTCTAGAACGAAACGCTGAAACCATCGTAGACAACGGTTGGGACATGATTTGCGTCTCTTTTGACGGCCCCAGAGAAATCCATGATAAATGCCGAGGAGTCCCAGGAGCCATGGACACCGCCATCAAAGGATTATCGGCGATTCAAAAGCTAAAGAAGGAGAAAAAGAAAAGAAAACCCGCGATATTCACCTTAACCACAATCTCCAGCAACAATCAGTACACGTTGGTCGATACTGTAAAGGAAGCAGAAAAGCTGAATCCTACTGGCATAGTAATTTATTACTCATGGTTCACCCGAGAGTGGATTGGGGAAAAACACACAAAAATTGTCAATGAGAAGTTGGGCATTACGCCTTTCGCCTGGAAAGGTTATGTCCGCGACACTTCAAACTTGGACATAGACGCGATTGTTGAGCAAGTCAAGAAAATAAAAAGTGACAAACATTTCGGGAATACTCTTTTCGTACCTGACCTTAAATTAGAGGATATCCGAGCCTATTATACTGAACCAGAAAACTTCTTCGGCTACAAAAAATGTGTTTCACCATGGTTCCAACTGGACGTAATGCCGAACGGAGACGTAGTTACATGCAGGGATTTCCCAGACTTTGTCACAGGAAACATAATGGAGTCGCCGATCCTAGACATATACAACAGCGAAAAATACCGGAAGTTTAGGCGCGCTCTTAGAAGCTGTGACAACGGCGTTTTTCCAATATGCTCCAGATGCTGCGGATTAATGGGGTATTAAGAATGCTGCTAGAAATGGGTTGACCTACGATGGAGCCCATTGATGTTGCCATTCTCACCTATAACAGCTCAATAAAGTTGAGGGAATGCATTAATTCTGTTTACGCGAATGTACCTGTAAAAAACCTGATTGTCGTTGACGGTTACTCAACCGACGCTACACAAGCCATAGTGACAGAGTTCCAAGAGCGCTACGGCAACGTTTTTTTCATCCAAGAAAAGGGAACAAGAGCAACAGCTAGGCAAAAAGCGATTCAACTGGTGAAAAGCGACTGGTTCATGTTTGTAGACAGCGACGTTATCCTTTCAAGGAACTGGTTTGCTGAAGCGGAAAAACAGGTACGGGAAAACGTCGGCGCAATCTGGGGAATCGAAATCTGGTCAGTGCTGAAAGGAAAAAAGATCTTGCCCCTTTTCGAGCGGGTTACAATGAAAATTTTCGAACGGCGAGGCGGAACCCACGACATACTGATTAGGCGAAAAACGGTTGAAGACATTAAGATACCGTATCAACTGCACACTTACGAGGACGCTTTCATCAAGTCGTGGATCGACAAGAAGGGCTACAGAGTGATAGGTGTCTATGAACCGTATTGCATCCATTTTCGGGCAGATTCCGTGTGGACCGCTAAAAAACACGTTGAACTCTTGGTCAGCGACCTCAAATTTGCTCTTCGACGCCCGCTTCTCCTGCTGCCCTACGGCTTCTACTCAGCGGTTGTCACCTACCAAATCGCAGTCAACAAATTCAAGCACGAAAGTTAAGAAACGGAAATAGCCGGCTGCATCTTGAATTTGAGGCGAGCAATTAACGCATTATTGAAATTTGAGTTTTCTATTTCTTCGTTTTTCGAGGAAAGTAAAGGAATATGCTAAAATAGGCTAAAATATATTCAAGTAAGAAAATAAATTAAGCGGATTGGCTTGGGGTTGTCTCAAAAGCTTGGGCAGTTACGTAAGAAAGCGCCGCAACTGATTGTCATAGCGATTGCTGTAGTTGTTGTGCTTTATTTCGTAATTGACATTTTGGATGATGTAGTTATCGAGGGCAACCCTGCGACAAGCGAACCACTCATCGGCCTTGTTGTTTCCATAGTGCACGGCGTGACCTCCACGATAAGGGCGTTCGGGTACCCAGGCATATTCGTGCTGATGTTCCTTGAAACAAGTTCCCTCCCTATCCCGAGCGAGGTCATTCTTCCCTTCGCTGGCTACCTGAGTTTCATGGGGCAATTTAATTCTTACCTGGTCGTCGCGGTTGCAACAGTAGCTGGAATATTTGGTTCATTGATTGACTACTACATAGGGCTAAAAGGCGTCCAATCCCTTGTTAAACATAAAATCTTGGGAAAAGTCATCTTATCAACCGGCCAGCTCCAACTTGCAGAGAAATGGTTTGACAAACACGGCAGCTTAGTTGTTTTTGCAAGCCGACTGATCCCCGGTTTTCGAACAACCTTTTCTTTCCCCGCTGGAGCGGCAAAGATGCCGTTGAAGAAATTCCTCATTTATACCACCGCAGGATGCCTCTTGTGGAACGCAATCCTAGTTTACTTAGGCTGGTACTTGGGCAAGAATTGGACAGTTGTCGCTGGAATATCCCAATACATAATTTTGGGGTCGGTTGCTGCGGCAGTAATTGCGGTTGTCATTTACTTGGTCGTGAGAAGGAGAAAGATGCAGGAACAAAAGCGATTGCCAAAGCAAAGTGGGCCTTAGACCAGTGTTGTTATTTTCGGTTTCACTTCACCTTTCAACCCGAGGGCTTTTGCTTCCTGAACTTGCAGCATGCAATCGACATGTGAAGCTTCATTGAACATTTTGTAATCTATCATTTCAAGAAAGGCGCCGTCGATTGACACTGCTGAGTCAGAAGCGAAGATTCCAACGTCTTTCATGACGGGTTCGCCTGGCATCGGTAAGCAATCGCAGTTAGGAGTTATGTCTTTGGCGAAGCTAACATACGACACTTTTTTCGCGTTAAAAGTCGATAGCACTCCGAAAGCAGCTGACGCAAGCGCTCTACAGAAATCATCTTGATCAGTGAATCTTATAGCCTCCATTGGGCAAGCGTCTTTGCACATTGGACAACGCATGCAAAGCGGGGAAGTATTATGCGCTTTTCCCTCGATGATTTCAGGCAGATGCAATTCGCAAGTTGCCTTGCATTTTCCGCAGCCTATACACTTAGACGTATCTATCTCTAACCCGACTACCCTATGCTGCCTGAACTTGCCGGCTCTAGGAGTGCAACCCATACCAAGGTTCTTTATGGCTCCACCGAAACCGCTTAGTTCATGACCCTTATCATGCGAAACAACAATCATTGCATCGGCTTCTGCAATCATACCTGACACCTCAATCTCGTTGAGCACGCCTTTGGTTGGGACAATTCGGTAGTTTTCACTTTTGAGACCGTCTGCGGGGAAGAAGGGTGCCCTGTTGAACCCGTTTGTCAACGCCGTGATTGTGTGGTCGTACCCGTTGTGCCGTTGAGCGTGATAGTAAGTGCTCGAGTCGGTGAGGAATGGTTTTCCACCTGCCTCTTTAACTCTGCGGACTATTTCATGGACAAAAAAAGGCTGTACATAATACGGGTTTCCGAGCTCACCCACATGTAACTTGACTGCCACAAGGTCGCCTTTCTGCACGCAGTCAAAGGTGCCTGCTTCGTCGTATAGGCGGTTGGCCTCTTCGAGCAGGTTACGCTTTGGATCCCAAGGTACTAAATGAACTGTCATGTCATGTTTCACCTTCTTCCTATGAGTTTTACGACTTAATATAAATATAATTCCACGGGTTATGTGGTTAACCATTTAACCAAGAAAAAAATACAACAGATCAATTTGGTAGTTGCTCGTCATGGGAACGCTTGAATGTAACGGATTAACAAAGATTTACGAGGATCACCGCAAGGCGTTGGAAAACGTCACTTTTTCAGTGGAAACGAGCGGCATCTTCGGCTTAATCGGCAGAAACGGCGCTGGAAAAACCACTCTTATTCGAATTCTCGCTACTGAACTTCAACCGACCTCAGGAACGGCAAGCATCAACGGTTTTGACATACTAAAACAGGAAAACAAGTTGCGGGAGAAAATTGCTATTGTCCCGCAGGAAGCCAGAGCCATAAGGTGGATGACACCTAAACAAACTGTTTCTTCCTACCTTCTCTGGCGAGGATACAGCTACGGCGACGCAAATAGGCTCGCCAATGAGTCTCTTGAAAAACTCGGTTTACAAGAATACGCTAACGTTTTAACCAGTCGCCTTTCGGGTGGCACAAAACGGAAAGTTCTGATAGCTACAGTCATGGCATCTGAAGCAGAAGTTATTTTTCTTGATGAACCCACAACGGGTTTGGACCCGATTTCAAGAAGGGAACTGTGGGAAATTCTTAGAGCTTTGGGAAAGAGACGGTTCATTTTTCTTACAACCCATTATTTGGAAGAGGCAGAGGAACTTGCTGATAAAATCGGTATTCTAAAGGAAGGTCAATTAGTTTCAATCGGCACCCTTTCAGAGATTAGAAAAGCCTCAAAGTACCAGTACAGCATCAAATTAGCTGCCAACGCGCCGGTTCCAACTTTGAACGAGGGGGAAGTGACCAAAGATACGCGCGGGCATACTCAGATAATGACTAACGAAAACGAGGCTTTCCGTTTAGCCAAAATGCTATCCGAACAGGGAATCAAGTTTTCAATCAACCCTGTAACTTTAGACGACATATTCTTTCTTCTCGTGGGTCAAAAAGCGAGGGATGAATAAATGAAACGCAGCAAACTTAGCCAAATCCTAGCCGGCGTGCTTGTTAACGCAGTATACGAAATGAAGAATTACCCTATCGTCTTAATCAGCACCGTTATCTCTCCGCTTTCCCTCCTAGCTGTCGTCACCTTTGTCAGCAAAGGCAGCCTTTTTGGAACAGCCATCGAAGGCGGGTTAATTATGACCTTTTTCTCAAGCGGCATCGCATTGCAATCTGACCTTTCTCACTTGAAAAATGACTTCAAATTGCAGGATATGGTTGTCAGTTCTCCAACAACTTCACGCATGTATATGGGCGGAATGGCGCTAGCAGAAATCGTATACTCTCTCCCAAGCTTAGTCATACTTATTGTGCTTGCAGGAATCTATCTACATCCTTCTCCTCTGCAAATTGCAATCTTGTCCATTGTGCTATTAGTGATGTTCGCAATTTCAGTGGCTTTAGGCTTCATGTTGTCAACTTTCTCAGCTGATGTTGTTCAAAGCTACGCGTTTTCGAGGCTTCTTTCACTGTTGTTCGCCACTTTGCCGCCGGTATATTACCCAATAACGTACATTCCTTCGCCAATTAGCTACTTTGCCTATCTTTCACCTACGACTTACGCAGCGGAAATCATGCATTCAGCAACCGGGTTCCTGCAGATTTCAGAGAATCTTGTGATACTGGACTGGGTTGTTCTCTCGGCAGTGTGCGTTGTTATCTTGTACATAGCAGTAAAGAAAACAAGGTGGAAAGACGTTTAGGGGCTCAGTATTTTTTTCCCATGCTGAGTTGCTTCCCTATCTCAGCGGCGTCAGCTTCACTGTCGGCTAAAATGTTGACCCACAGTTCAAACTCGGCTTTTGAAATCTCCTTCTGTATGACCCCTTTCTGATCTCCTGAAAAAAACCTGGAGGGATGAGAAGAGAAAAGCTTCACATAGAAGATCCGGTCTGCAATTGTAAGTTTTGAAGAGCAGCCTGCTTTTTCGCCTGCCCCGTAATCAACGTCGTAACCCATATTGAGCCCTTCTTTGAGAATCGTTGGTTTGTTACTTAAATTTTCTCTTCCATCAGGCTACTCTCTCTGCTGATTTTCTCAAAGAGGTTGTGTTGGCAGGTAACCTGGTTTGAGTAACAAATAGCAAAACCCAAGGTACAAAAAATGAAAGAAAAGGAAAGCTAAAGAATACGTTTATTCTGAGTTTTTACTGGAGTCTTCTGTTTCTGCTGCGGCTTCTTCTGCGTTTTGTTCGTGAGTCGTTTCGGGGTGCGCCACCTGGGGCGCCTCCAAAGGGTGGGCTGGAACTTGTACCTCCTCCACTATAACTGGATCGATCACAGTTTCAACCGCTGGCTCAATCACCTTATCAAGTGTCGTTTCAACTTCTGCAGTTTCGGGGGCAACTACGAAAACATCAATCGGGGCTTCAACAACTGGCTCTTTTGGAGCTTCAACAATTTCAGCGGGAACAGTTTCAGATGTTTCGATCACAGCTGTTGCTTCCTCAATGGTTGGAGCTGCTTCAGGGGCTGGAGTGTCTATATTAATAATTGTCACTTCTGTTGCAGGCTCAACTATCGCTGGCTCTTTAGGGGCAATTTCAGGCGCAGGTTCAACTATCTCGTGAACTTCTGGCTCTATTGGCGCAATTGGAGCTGCTTCTGCTGAAGCAACCTCGGCGACTCGCGTCTCAACGGGGGCGGCTTCTACTGGGGTTTCAACTGGGGCAACTTCAACAACGGGAGCGGTTTCAATTGGGGTCTCAACAGGTGCGGTTTCGACTGGAGTCTCAACTGGAGCGGTTTCAACCGGGGTAGCTACTGTTTCAACTGGGGCTGCCACTATGGGGGCGGTTTCTATGGGAGTGGTTTCAACTGGGGTTGCTTCTGCTTTTGCTGTTTCAACTGGAATCTCAACTGGAATCGTTTCAACGGTGGCAGGCTCAATAGGAGCTGGTTCCACGGCAGCTTCAATTGTGGGAGCTTCAACTACGGTCGGGGCGAGCGTTGGTTCTTCAATTACAGGCTGAGCAACTTCCTGGATAACCGGGGCAACTGGCTCCGGGGCTGCCTGCATCGCAGGCGCGCACAGCTGATTCGTAACCTGTTTTATCGTGATTAACTCGTTCTTGGTGGTCTCCAAGCTAGTTGACAACAGGCTTATTTCTCTTTGATAAATGTCCTCGTCGATTTCTCCGGCTACATGTTGGATCTCATAGCTGGCTAGAAGTGTTTCTAGAGTTTTAAGCTGGTTCTCCAACTCTTGCGTTTTCCCTTGCATTCCATCAATTAGATCTTTTTGCTGCTTCTCAATCGCTGCTATGGCCGCGTTGATTTCAATGTTAAAAGAATCTCTGGTTGACTGTGAAATCCTGCCGCTTGCATAGAGGTTGTCTAATGCTTGCTGCTTTTTCTTTGCAATTTCGTATTCTTCATTTAATCTTTTAAATGTATATTTCCATGAAATCAATTTTAAGGCACCGAACACTTTTAACCAAAAACAGCAAATAACGTTTCTTAACATGCACATATAGCGGTAACTATTAAGATCGTCTTTTGAAACATGGAAATAGAAACTTTGCAGTAAAATCCAATGGTTTTCGAACCTGTTTATGCATTGAAAAAGCAAAACATTTTCAGCTACCGCATCAATAAGTTGACATTTTCACGTCAATTGTGGCTGCCGCAGCACACAATTATGCACGATACATGATTCAGAATTGCCGTTGGAGACATGCTGAATACTGAATTTCAAATCTCAGTCATGTTCAAATCTGTTTAAACTTATCTATTCATGTTATAACATTCTATTCCAAATTCGAATAAAACTTATATATCTAAACAAGAATAAACAATGTTGAGAGTCCAAAACATGGTGGCATTAACAATAACAGTAAACGGCGAAAAATCAGAAGCAAGAATAATTAAAAAAATGCATGAAAGAGTAATAAAAACCTTCATGGACACAATAATAATGAGTGAACTCCAAAACGGTCCAATAAGCGGATACGACGTTATTTCATTTATTCACAACAAATTCGGCTTCTTAGTGAGCTCAGGCACAGTATACTCTCTCCTCTATTCCCTTGAAAGAAATGATCTAGTCGAAGGAGTATGGATCGAACGGAAAAGAGTCTACAAACTTACAGAGAGAGGCGCAAAAACCATCCAAACAATCCTCAATTCGCATGACAAAATCAAAAGCTTTATGACTACTGTTCTAAAAGCTTAAACAATCGTTAACCTATTTATTTCTTTTAGTGAAGTTTTAACAGAAACGCTAAAAAACCCCTTCACATTTTCCTATAGCCGCAACAACTTCGAGCGGGTCCGTAGCTCAGTCAGGCTAGAGCACCGGACTTTTAATCCGGGGGTCGCGGGTTCAATTCCCGTCGGACCCGCCTAGTTCCACCGTCTGGAACAGAAAAAGTTATAGCTGTTGGCGAAGATTATTATCTGTGGTTTTATGCAGTTTTTTACTGTAACAGACGAATCGAATACTATTCATAAAATCCTTGTAGTAACGTTAACTGGGGCGGAAATGAATGAGCTTATGGCTCAATGCAAAACGTGCATGCCTTCAATCTCTCTTTCATCCATGGTTCAAAATGGGCACCCATATGTTATTGTTGATTTTGGAGCTGGCGGCTCGTACAAAACGGCTTTAGCGTTAGATGAAGAATCGGAGGACGGCGACAAAGTCGGTGACGAACTGGAAATCGGAGATCTTTTAACCGTGATCTTAACTTCAAAAGCCAAAGCGGTAAGAGTTTCGAAGGGTAGAGTTTACATGAATGTGCCTTTAGATGAAGTCTTGGCTTTTAGTTTCCTATTTACGGCGGACATGGCGGAAAACTACGCGGTATTTAAAATGTACAAGCAGCCAAAAGCCGAGTAAGAAGGACGAAATTGCTTACCCTTTTGAATGATCCGTTTTTGACCTGAAAAATACATCAATCAAATTTAAGGTTGCCGCTTGAACCGTAGAACGAGAAGAAGAAGTGTGCTACCACCAAGTGTCTTCTTCTTCTTTCTATAACCAATAAAACCCCGACTTTTCACATTTTAAATAAGATCAAATATGATCAGATACTGTTCATAGATTCAACGTTTGCTCTTTGCAACAGAAAACAAGCCTTATCTAACACAGATACTGCTGAAAATAAACAGTTAAACATGACATCGTTGCATCTTTGACCCAGTTTTCTTAGCCATTAGCTCAAATATTTTAAGAACCAATCCTTTGATGCCCTTGCGACCTCTGCAAGTTTGCCTGGTTCTTCAAAGAGATGCGTTGCGCCTGGGATAATAACAAGTTTCTTTTCAGCTGTCATCTGCGCCATCGCCTGCCTGTTCAGCTCAATCACTTCAGTGTCCAAGCCGCCGACCAACAAAAGAGTCGGAGCCGCTACTTGCCGAAGATATTCCAATGCCAAGTCAGGTCGTCCTCCCCGTGAGACTACAGCCGAGATGTCGTTTGGAAGTTTAGCCGCACCTATTAGAGCGGCTGCGGCGCCGGTGCTTGCTCCGAAATAGCCGAAGGCGTAATCTTTTGTCTGCTTGTCTTTTCTGAGGTGCTCAGTTGCTCCTATTAGTCGTTCGGCTAGCAAGTCTATGTCAAAGCGGTATTCGCCAGTGAAAGTGTCTTTTTCTTCCTCTTCACTGGTTAGCAGGTCAAAGAGTAATGTCCCGATTTTTGATTTGTTAAACTCATTTGCGACGTATTGGTTTCTGGTGCTGAACCTGCTACTTCCACTTCCATGCGCAAATAACACAATGCCCTTGGCGCCCAAAGGTATATTCAAGTTGCCTTCCACAACGACGTTACCTACGGGAATTTTCACCGATGTTTCTCGATGAGTCATGCGGTCACCATCCCTGCTTGGTTCCTCCTGTTTCTCTGCCTATTTTGCTTAAGTAATTCGATTACTTCCTCATCGCTTGTTTGATTAAAATCCCTGTAAAATTGTCCAATGGCTCCAAAGTACTCGGGCGTATAAAGGCATACAACGCGGTCTGCTTGCTTTTCCAGTTCTTGGATGGTGGAAGGCGGACCGACGGGAACAACAACGGTCACCGTTTTTGCACCCCTGTTCTTGACAGATGCCAGCGCTGCCTTCATGGTGGACCCCGTGGCGATGCCGTCATCCACGATAATGACATCTTTGCCTTTCAGTTCTGGGTACGGCTCGTTTTGCCGGTACATTTTGAGTCTGCGTTCAATCTCTTTTTTCTGCCGCTCACTTTCTTCTTTGACGTAAGCCGCAGGGACTCCGAGGTAAGCGACGAGTCTTTTGTCAAGTATTATTGTTCCGTCCTCGGTCATAGCTCCTATCGCTAACTCAGGATTATCGGGGGCGCCGATCTTACGGGGAATAATGACGTCCAACGGCAGATCAAGCGCTTTAGAAATTTCATAGCCGACAACTACTCCGCCTCGCGGAATAGAGAGCACAATCGCGTTTTTGCCTGCAAAATCGGCCAACGCCGAGGCAAGATGTTTTCCGGCGTCAACGCGGTCAGAAAAATAAGCCATTTTGATTCCTCAGAATTCTGCTAACTGAGTATTAGGCAGATTGTAATATAAAAACTGTTAACATCTCGCGAAAAATGGGGTTTTGTTTTGTTTTTGAATGCTGGTAAATTAATCTTTCTTTGTTAACTGCAGGCTATCTTTATCAAAAGAGTATTCACTGAACCGCTGGGAATAGTAAAGTCTGAGGTATTCTCCTGCAAACCTGGGCTGGAACGGAAGGTCTTTTGGCGTAAGGCGCTTCTTCGTTTTCAGTTGTTCTTCAATGGCAGCTTCCGCTGTTGGGTAGTTTAGTAGAAATTCTCTACGTTCAGAGTAGACTGCCAATGTCTGTACTGTTTCGTCCACGTATGCTAAGCTTCTTGGCAGGTTCTCCATTATTTGGTTAATCTTGTAGTTTGATGGGTTGGCGAGGGTGTCGGTTGCTTTCTTTAAACGTTCACGCAGGTTGCTGTTTGTTTCCCAAAGGTACTCTTTGGTCGGCAGCAGGCGGTCAATTGTGTCTTCTTCAATGACTAATTCAGTGTAAAGCATGGAGAGGACGTCTTTGGCGATGGTGAGGAAGGTTTGTATGTCATCTTTTAGAGAGACTACATCGACGATGCTTAGCTTTTGCTTCTCAGCTTTTTTGCCTACTAGGAGCTTCATGCCTTCTGCTTGTTTAGCGTAATCGAGCACTTTGGGCAGGCTATCGCCGAAAACAGGCGGCAAGATGTCGCTTTCACTGCTCAGGTTGGCTATCGGCGTGAGGGAGTCTTTGAGGTATTTCATGGAGGCTAATATGTCGGCGCCGTATTGCCTGCTCCAATTGTTCAAAGAACTGTAAAGTGCCTCTATGGCTATCCATGGCGCCTCTTTCTGCTCGATTTTTTGGTTAGTGAACTCTATTGCCCTGCTTGTTTCGGGTAGACTTGGATCGTATAAGGACCTGACAACGAAGTATATTGGTTCAGCCGTTTGCATGACTTCTTTGGCGAGGGTTCTTCCCGCTTCCAGAGTTTGTTTAATAGCTTCTACCCTTTCGTCAAGCGCCATCGCTTTCAGGTAATCAGTGTCTAAGGTTGGTTTTACGTCCAAGCCGATTTCTCTGAGTTTGCCTATCCAGTTAGAGTATTCGCAGTTAACAAAAATCTGGTATTCCGCCAAAATGGCGTTTAGTTCCGAGTCAACTGCATCTATTTCTGCGCCAACGGTGTCAAGTTCGGCGAATTTTTTGTCCATCTCGACAGGATCATAAAGCTGGCTTTCAGATTTTCTCAAGGTGTCTTCGAGAGAATCTTTGATGATAAAGATTTTTCCCTCTGGAACACTTACAACAACCGGAATATTGGCTTTGACGTTACTTATTTGGTCAGATAACGCCTTCGACTTCAGGATGAGCCCGTTGAGTTTGTCTGTAATCATCTGTGGCGTCGTTGTTTGTTTAGGAGTAGTGTTTACGAAGGCTATTGGAAGCGTAAAGAGAAGAGTTGCCAATGTTCCAAGTACCAGCGTCCCGGGGCTAGTGTCGGCGGAAAAAGCCAAAGGCGTTGAAAGGGCTCCCATGAGAATGAAGAATAAGGCGGCTGCAATGGTGGCTGTGAAAATCGGTAAAAGTTTGTCGCCGAACCCGCCTGAACCTTGCCTGATAAGCAGTCTTGTGAAGAAAATGCCTCCCATGACAAGACCTACCACGATGATGACGAACATTATCAAGCCAGGGGCTGAATCAAGATATTGTGTCATAGCATTTCCAAGATTGTGCCCGTTTGTGTTTGCGTTTGGAATCCAAGTTAGCTGACCAGTGATTTGGTAGACAACTTGAGATACGTCAAACAATCGAAACTGAGCTATAGACGAACCAAGGCTCGAAAAAATCTGATGCAAGGAAATAAAAAGTGGAGGGCTAGTGCCAGGCACGTTCCACCAGTCAGACTGAAGAATGGGCGCAACTGTATATTGATAGTACTGGACGACTTGAAGTGGGACAGAAATTAAAGCGTAGAAGATGACCGACAAAACGACGTTCCTTTTGAAGTATACGGCCGAAGCGAAAAGCAACGGAATTGCCAAAAAATACGTGGACGAAGAAGAAAGAGCCGCAACCGCAATTATCCCAATATCAATAGCAAGGACGCTCTTGTAATTATTAAAAACCAAGGGTAAAGCAATAAATAAAGCCATAAACGTAACAACAAACCCTACTCGAATCTGTTCAGATCCAAGGTACGAAATAAAGTAAAACGGAGGCTGAGACAAATTGAACAGCAAACCTAGCCCAATGACGGCGCCGCCGATGGCCATCCCAATTGTTGGATATTGGTAAACTAAGAAAGCTACCAAAACTGCAAGAAAAATCGGTAGGGGCGGTGGGAAAAGCGGCAAAATAGACATTCCAATTGACATGGCCACAAGTGTCACTATGAAAGTAAGCATTTTCAGCGTTTGAGACTCATGCTTTTTTCGCTCTATCTCTTTTTCTTTCCTTTTCTGCTTTTGATCTGCATACCAGGATTTCAATCCAGAGGTTTTTATCGACGGTCTCTTCAAGCTGTCAACCTAAAACCTTATTTTAGGTGAAGTCTTCTTAAAGGTTATGTAGGTACCTCGGATGACTGAATCCAAAAAGGCATTTAACATCCTAGACAGTGTTGAGAAGCATATTGAGACCCTAAAGCCGCTGCTTCCGAAACAAGCTACAGTCTACATCGGCGAATACCCCATTAAGGTGTTGCTGAAGCAGCCTTATGTTGACAAAACCGGCTTAACCTTGCAGGTTCTGGTGGGGAAATCAAGCGACGAGGTATACACTTGGATTCCAGAGGGTTTTAACCCTCACTTGGTTTTAGGTTTTGAAGACGCAAACATTGAAACTCATTTTTGGTACAACGTTTTACCGTTCGTTTCACAGGACGAAACGTTAATGAATGGATTAAAAAAGAGACCAACTGAAAAAATGCACAGCGCAATTTTGGTGGCTTCAGTCTGGGATGGCATTGGCAGCGCTTCATTACCCACTTTAATTTCAAAATTCAAAGCTTCCAACATAAACTCGCTTTCTATCGCAATGCTGCCGTCGAAAATTCAGCCTTCAGACGCATACTTCAACGCGTTGGCTTCTTTAGGAATCTGCGCAGACAAAGATGCTGCGACCCTTCTGCTTTTGGAAAGGGACCTGCTTGAAAGTTATGAAGGCGTGGATAGGGTGGGCTCACTCATTGAAGGTAACTTGGTTGCCAATTACCTCGTAAACTTGTTCCTATCTAAAGAAACGTTAGTTGAAGAATTATCTGAACAATCGAGAACCTTCAGCACCAAAATGTACACTGTGCTTCTGGCGCCAGGTGCAAGCTTCAAAATTTATGGTTCATTTGAAAACGTGTTAGATGCATCTTTGCTTAAGCCGCTTTTAAACTTCGATTTGTCAACTGTTACCTTACTATACGTTCTTGTCCGTATGCCTTTAAGCATGAAAGAAAAGCTTCCTAGAGCAAAAATCGAGTTGGATGTAGCGACGTGGTTTAAGGAAAAAGCCGATCTCAAGTCGATTTACATAGCGGAACCAGTATATGTGGACGATACAAGTGATCGCATTGACCTGGTCCTCTTTGTCGGCGGTTTCGAGACCACGGAGATGTTCCTTGAATATGGAAAAAGATCTAAAAGTTTGAAAAGCCGTGCGGTGCAAAAAGGTTTCGTTGACAAGAAAGAATGGTTTGGTATGATGAAGAATTTGGGTATAAAGAAGGATGAGGAAACTTCTTCTGAAGTTCCTACTTAAATTTATTTTTTGTTGCCGTTAGCGGTTTCTACGCCGTTTTCTTGATTCACTTTTTTGATGATTTGGAAAGCTGAGACTCCGTGTTCAAGCAGGTATGATCTGGATAGGTGTCTTTCGAAGTCGTTTGATTTGTTGTAGAGTAGCTGCATTTCATCGTATGCTTCCATGTCTTCGGGTTTTCCTCTTCCGCCGATGACCAGCACTCTTGTTGTCCATGCGTCTCGTGACTCGATTACTCTGACAGTAATGGTTCTTGATACTTCGCTTGTAACGTAGCCTGCTAGTGCCGTGTAGACTTCTTGAGATAAGTCTTCGGTCCACATGTTCGGCGGCGAAACTATGGTAACCCAAATGTAGTCTGTCTTGTAGGTTGGTTTGTACCCCATGATTGTTGGTGTTTTGAAGGCTCTGATTATGCTTCTTATGTAGTCTTTGAAGTGCTCAAGGTCCAGGATATCTTTGTTTATTACCTCTCTGGTTAGCCCTTCTTCCTGTTCCGTGAGGATCTTGAAGATTATTCTGAGCTGTTCAGTTTCGGTGAGGTCTGCGGATTTTTCGAAGTATTTCTTTGGCTTAACGATTTCGGTGATCATTTCGTCGTAGTCTTTGTTTATGTCAACTATCTTGTTGAGTCTCTTGCGGTACTCTGAGGTTAACTCGAACCGTTTGCCCAGTGTTTCGTAGAGGTTGATTATGCTGTCTACTTTGTTTAGGTTGTCAAGGGCATAAGCTTCCTCGGACTCTATCCTTTTAAGGTCTCGGTCAAGCTCCATTAGCTGCTCTCTTGCGTATCGTCTTCCGCCGAAGAGTTTTCTTGATTGCCGCTCCAACTTTTCCTTGTCGAATTCTTTACGTTTCTTTGTCTCTTGTACCCGCATGACTTCGTTGTCGAAGTTGCCTCGGTTCTGCATCCGTCTTCCCACTATCTCGTTGATGTAAGTTACGTGTTCATCGATCATTTTTGACTCGTCTGCCGGTGTTCTGAGCATGAGTTGAATTATCAAGTAAAGCGTTGAAAGTTCCGCTTGGATGTCTCTTAAGTCGTTAAGTTCATTTTGGCTTTCTGGGAGAACTTGATAGTACCTTATTAGGGCGTCAGTTAAGTATCGGGTTTCATCGTAGAACTGCAGTAAATCAAGCGATCTCTCGGCGATCTCCGCTAAATTGACTAAGTCTTCGAGAATCTTCTTTTGCCTAACAGTGAAAACTTGCGAGCTGGGAATCAGCTGGTTGAGACGTTCAACAATAAGTGCCTTTTTCTCTCGGAATTCTAAGTGGCTCTTTGACAATGTGGTTAGCAAAGCTTCCAAGTTGTCGAGTTTTCGTGAGCCTTCCTTTTTCAGCGTCAAATTGATGATTGAGTCTTCAATTGGGCCTGTTTTTCCCATCAGTTTTATGGTTGACAGGAGCTTCATGATTTCGCTTAGCCAGTTTTTAACCTGTATCTCTACGCCTTTGACGTGTAATGCCAAGTCGTCTTCAAGCCGCGGGTTGCTGGTGATTTCAGTTTTCAGTTTGTCTTCGAACTGTTCTTCGTTGAATGTGCCTGCTTTAATCAGGTAGTTCCTGAAGAGTTCCCTTGTTACGTCATGGTCGACGGCGATGATGTTGCCGATTTCGTCGAGGATGTCTAGTTTTTCTCTTCTCAGGTCCTGCAGGAACTGGATGCCTTCGAAATTGAGTTTGTAAGCTGAAATGTAGTCTTCGACTGGGTAGACGACTTTTACCATGCCTAAGGTGTGTGCATTATTGTAGGTCAACCCGACTTCTGTGCCGATTCCGCCCATTAAGTCTGCTAAGTCAAAGTCCATCAATACGTAAAGCATGTCTACAACCATGTCGTCCATTTCTCTTCGGGCGCTAACAATGTTGCCGACTTTTGAGTAGGCAGGCAGTAGTGGCAAGTAGATGAGGGCGTTGAGTGGGTTTCGGTAGATTTCACCGTATTCTTCGACCACGTATTCGTTGTAGTCCTTATTGAGGAACAGGGTAAGCTCATTCATTGACGTGAACGCTGAGCATCCTTTAGCTGGGGGGTCGTCTCCGCCGCACGGTGTGACGACGAAGGCTATGATTGCGACGCCTGAACCCAAAACTTTTCGTAGATGCCGTGTAAAATCGAAGAATACTCCGCTTCCTGTGCCTCCGCCGAGGCCATAACATAGAATTACGGTTGGCGTGATTATTGATGATAGTGCTTGTTCTTTGAAGCTGTTTATGCAGTTTTTGACGATTCCGAGTTGGTAGTAGTTTAACGCGTAGATTGCTTTGGCTAAGGCTCTTCTTCTGCCTGCGCCTCCCGCCATAGGTGGAATAGCCATTGTTGTTTCTAGCCAAGGGTGGAAGTTGAGTTTGGCTCCTTCGCCGATCAGGTATTCGCCGTATTTCTGGTTGATGAAGTCAAACATTGCCTCAGCAGTTGGGAACTTTACTGATTGGGCAACTAAGCGCAATCTTTCAGCAGGTATACCTGCTTTTACCATGGATTTTTCGATTTCCTCATAACTCTCTTGCAAGCTTCTGATTTCAGGGTCAGCGATGTCGATGGCTAAGAGAGAAAGCCTGGTGAGGTCGTTTTGCAGTAGCTCTTTGGTTTTTTTGTCTTTTAGGAAGGTTTCTACTATGTTGGTTCCAGCTGAACCGAGTCCGATCACTTGTACACTGTTCTGGTAGATTCTCGTAGCTTTCACATCCCGACTAAACGTTTAAGCCTCTCTTTCACTGAATCCAGATTTGACGATGCCATTCTGTCAATCTTTGAGATTCTAAGTGTTAAGCCTTCTAAGTCTTTGATTTGGTCTTCAACGACGAGTTGGAAGTAGCTGACTCTGCCTCTCATCCTGATGAACATGAATGCGAAAACAACTGCTAAAGCTGCCATGACACCTGCTATTGGGATGAGTAGTTCTGCCGTGCCTGCGGATGGAGGTGAAGCGACGTTTAATCCGTTAAGCATTTGCGCTGCGGCAGTTGCGAATCCTTGGCCTTCTAAGACTTGAGATGCAGCAATAACGTTTGAGTAAATCTGTATGAATCCAGGGTCAACTCCTGAGCTCTTATAGCTCTTTAGGGAAGATTCTTTCTGGCTAAGAACAGTCAAGTAATTGTTGATGGCGGCGTCAGTGATGTTCAGTTTAATTTGGTCTAAGGTGGCTCCGGTGTTGTCTTGGAGTGCAATTAGGGTAAGAGGTGTTGGAATATCCAAAGTTATTCCGTTGGGTCCATTTTGCGTTACTTCGCCTGTTGGAACTAGGCCGAAGCAGGTAATCTCTAATGTCCCTGCGCTTTCGGGGAACGTTAGGGTTCGCGAATTGGGGTTAAAGTTTCCCAGGTTGTAAGTCGTTGAGTCAAGCTCCCAGTACATGTTGGATTGCAAATTGGAGTGCTGAAGACTCGTTGTCAGCGTAAGGGTGGTAGATGTGCTGCTTTGGGCTATGTCGATGGTAGCCGTTACTTTCAGTTCCTGTCCTTCAAGAATCTCGCCGTTACCGGTTGATTGCCCAGTTTGGACATTCTTGTTTAGAATTGTTGCTCCTGTGCTTGCATCTGCAACGATATACTGTGTTATCCATTGCCCGTTAACTTGAGCTTTCACTGTTGAAACAGAGATTGAAGTGACATACACTGCTGTTAAGACTAAGATGAGACTTAAGGCTAGAATTTTCTTGTTCAAATTTATCCCCCATGTTTTTAACCATGCTTTCTATTGAATTAGACATATAACTCTTGTGCTAGTTTCCTGTTTGCCATTCACTCAAGCGCTAATTCGGGCTACAAGCACTTTTCTGCTAAATTTTGAACGTCAAAAGCCAAAATCACGTATGCGATCTCGATTTCCGCTCAGACCTTTCTGCTCGTATGACAAAGATTAAGAGACCAGGCCGATATCAGCAGTTGCAGTGCGAGTGAATTAAAGATGGAAGTCATAAATGTCCGTTTGCCCGACAATATTGTTTCAGACATCGACAAACTAGCCAGCAAGCATGGTCTAAGCCGATCAGAGGTCATGCGTCAAGCGTTAACTGTCTATTTGCATCTAGTAGACAATGTCGGCACAATGCTGCGCCCCATAGTTTTTCAAATAAAGCCTGCCCAACTAACTTACACGCGAAGAGGAGACGTTTCAATCGTTAAAGTTCCCACCGGTCATGCGATTGTTGCTGGTTCAACATCGTCAGGTGCAGTTGGCCCTAAAATAATGGATAAAGTTAAAGTTGATGGGAGCGTTCTCGGTAAGTTTCTGGCAAGAGTCGGCCTGATGGATGTTTTGGCGACTGGGGCATTCCCAATTCTCTTGTCCGTCACATTAGGAGTTGAGAAAGACCCCACAGGCAACGACATATTGGAGGGCATTCGACGGGAAGCAAGAACAGTGGGCCTCGATCCAGACCAGGTGCTCATGGAGAACACTGAAGACAACTTTGAAACCGTGCAGACTGGCGCCGGCTTAACCGTAATCGGGTTCGCAAATGAAGGTGAGTTAAGGTTAGGAAAAACAACCCCCGGCGACCTAATAGTTGCAATTGGCAAACCAAAGGTCGGTGACGAAGTGATTTTAGCCGAAGCGAAGGGCGAAATCGCAGACCTCAAAAACATAATGCAGCTCTCGCAGAAGAAATATGTTCACGACATTGCGGCCGTCGGCACCTTCGGCATCGCTGACGAAGCAAAAATGATTGCTTACGCAGTGGGCAGGCAACTTAAGCTTGCAGAAACGAAAGATTTGGACTTGACTAAGTCAGCCGGCCCGGCCTCGGTAGTCTTGGCCTCCGTCGAAAAAGATAGACTTGAAGATTTAACGTCGCTTATTCGCAAACCCATCAGCGTCGTGGGCGAAATCTTGTAGAAAGACAAACCTGTGATGTCGCATAGATTGGGTTTGGCGACTAAATTCCGGCAAATTTGTTCTTTGCGTTTTGGGTTGCTTTTTTGTGGAAAAGCTTAAATTATCTGCAGGTTGCGTCTCCTATAGTCTCCTAAAGTCTCCTATCGTCCGCCATCGTCTGCCTAAGTCTCGCAAAGTCTCCTATCGTCCGCCATCGTCTGCCTAAGTCTCGCAAAGTCTCCTATCGTCCGCCATCGTCTGGTAAAGTCTCGCAAAGTCTCCTATCGTCCGCCATCGTCTGGTAAAGTCTCCTAAAGTCCTAACGTCAACAAAAGTCAACTAACGTCAGCCAACGTCAACTAAAGTCAAAAGTTTGAGTGATTAAAAAACGGGAGAATCAAAATGCCCATAGCGGCAACGGTTACCTTTCGAAGCGTCTGCACCCAACGAAGTGCTTTGAGCAGAAACTGTTTATTTTATTGCCGATTTTCTCCTAACGAGTAAGTGTCCATTTCGATCTATTTCTCCGCTTCTAATTCGCGTGGTGGAAATGGAACCGCAGTTTTCTGCTGGAACCATGCGTACCGCTACAATTTTTAACGGTGAAAGCGAGGCTTTACATCGTATTTCATTTATTTTGTTCGCCGTCGATTCCGTTTCTTTGCTTACGACCAAGGCTTCCAAGCTTTGACCAGTTATGGTCAATCCGTAAGGGTCATTTAAAGGGACAATTTCTGCCCTGTCAGCCAAGCCTGATTTCTCCAAAAAAGCCTGAAGCTCCACTAATCTTTCGACATACGAGGCTGTTTCATGGGGTTTACCCATTTTTGAAACAAACTCATCAGAAGACAAACCGATCACCACTTTTTCCCCGATCTCAAAAGCTTTGCTTAACAGCGATTCATGACCCATATGCAGTTCGTCGAACGTTCCGCCAACCGCCACCTTACTGAACTTTTTCATTCTATCAGCCTAGCACCCTGAAAATCGATTTTGCTTACAATCACTTTTTCAGAGGGCAAAACCTGCTTAAAAGCTTCCGCCACTCTTCCAGCGTTTTCCTCAAGCACCAATGCATGCACTGCTTCACCCAGCATGTTTTGTGCTGCACCCACCGCCCCAGCGTTCTTAGCCAACTTCACAAGTCGCCGAACACGTGGGGTCGCAAAGCCCGCATTCTCAGAAAACTCCCAGCACCTATCAAGAAAATTGCTTAAAGTGGGCTTAGCGAGGATTGCTTCCAAAGTTTTTTTGCCGTAGCGGTTGATTACTTGCTTCCTTTCAGGGTTATCCAACACCAATTTAGGCATGCGTGGTTCGAAAAAACCTGCTACAACCATGTAGTTTGGAGTGATTGGGATGCGGTCAAGTTGGCATATGCCCGGCGCTCCAGGTTCAACGACCAGTACGCAGCCGCCTGTAAACGTTAATGAACTCACTGCGCCCAAGCCTGTTCCGCATTGAATCTCTGAAATATGAGCTATCTTGCCGATTTGATTGTAGGTTAACGGCAAATCCAGCGCTTCCTTTAGTGCTAAGCCTGCTGTTAATGCGCCGCCAGCGCTGGTGCCAAAGCCCGTCCCGACAGGAACTTCAATTGAATGCTCAACTGTAACTTCATATTTTTCAGTAAACCCGAACAGTAGATTCTCAACCATTTTCCTCGTGGTTTTCGCTTCTACAGCAGGCTTGGAGTTGATGAAAACTTGAACGCTGGGGCTTTCTGCCTCTTTGACAATAACTTTTGTTAATACTCCCTTTTGAAGCCCAAATCCACCGCCTCTGGCGCCAACCTTCAGCAAATCCACAATGGGCTTGCCATCTTCCGTATCGTGGATTTCGAAGAAGCTGGAGATTGCTGCTGGTGCAAATGCCCTTGCAGTTTTGGTTTTGCCTTTAAGCGATTTTTTCACCTTTCTGGCTATTCCGTTGTTTTTGGACGAGGCTGGGAAAAGCCTTGTAGCACGCCCTGATTACTGGGGGTCCAACAAGCAATATGAAAGGTAGTTCGGTTGCGAAGGTCCAGACAAACAGTGGAAGAACGTAAGCAATAGGGAGTGGCTTTCCAAAGTACGAAAGGAAAAGTGGGCTGACCGCCCATACTGTAGCTGAAAGCAAGGCAGCGCCTGCAGCTTGCGCCACAACAGACCCGACGGCGAAACTTCTCCATTCCTGCCAACGCAAAGAAACCACCGCAATGGCTACTAAACTCAATAATACTGTGAAAGAGAAGACGAGGATAAGCTCAAGGTCTGACAATCCAGTGAAAGATGCGATTTGAGGCAGAAAAATCACTGTGGGAATAACCAGCCCAATGGCGGCTACTGTCAAGCCTATCAGGGTCTTTTTCAGGTCCATATTTCGGTTTGCTAGGAAGCCGATTAAGAAGAATAATATGAAGTTGGGTGGAACACCAGCGGACAGGCTTAAGGCGGGAATTCCATGGACCAACATGTCTCTAATGAAAATGCCAATTGCTCCGCCGATGCCACCAACCCATGGGCCGTATAACACTGCAAAGATTGCTGGTATAACAACCGCAGGCAAAAATCCGACGCCGAGAAATGTTACTCCAGCGGTCAAACGTCCCACAACGGCATAGAGGGCTGCGCATAACGCAATTATGGCAACATCAAAGGCTCTAAACTTTGGCATCAACATGGCTTCGTTTTTCCCAAGTTTACCCTTGTGCAAAGAAGGTTTTGTAGATAAGACTTTCCTATGAATTGTTTAAACAAGTTTAAACTTTCCATGCTTTTCACTGAACAATTGCAATTCCCCTATTTGCCTCTTTTTAACATCAGGAACCAAAAGCAAACTCTACAAAAAAAAGAAAAAAGGGACTGTAAAAGTTATTAGAAATTCATAAAATCTAATTATTTCAAAATCAAATTATGATTTGAGGCATCAATATGAATAATGTTTTAACGGGTTCTAAAGCTGCCGACTTCCAAGCAGTTATTAACGCGCTTTCATAGCCTTTGAGGTGTACAATACATGAATGCAAAATGTCCCGAATGCGGATATGATTTCTCTAACAAAGAAGATTTCTTAAAGTATGCTGAAGTTGGAGAAACAATTCAATGCCCAGAATGTGGAACAGAACTAAAAGTAACTAAGGATAAACAACTCATTGTAGTGGATTTAGAAGGTGTAGATTGGGGGATAATAGAGCGCGAGCAAACTTACAATGTTAACAGAAATGTTTGAAAAGTCATAAAAATCCCATCAACCTAACTAAGCTTTCGTACTTGGTAACTTTTCGTTTTAAGTTTTTTATTACGCGGATTAGGTCACTGTCTCCCGGGACAGGGTTTTGTGTTAAGTTGAACCAAAAAAAGGGGGATCCCCGTTAGGGTGATCTCTTAGGGTTTTTCTTCTTAAATAGTGCTGCTGCGCTGGCGATTATCAATATTGAAAAAACGGCGACGAATGTTAACTCTGGGATTTTTGGTGTAGGTGTCGGAGTTGAAGTGACTGCTGGAGCTTTTGTTGGAGTGGCTGTAGGAGCTTTTGTTGGAGTGGTTGCTGGGGCTGCGGTGGGAGCTGCGGTTGGAGCTGCTGTGGGTGCTGCCGTTGGAGCTGGAGTGGGAGTTGGAGTGGGTGTTAGTGCAAACGTTGCGGTGATGGTGTGGGAAGCTTGGACGTTGCTGAATGTGTATGATGACGCAACGGTCACCGAGGAACCATCGACCGTGCAAGAGGCAGTGTAGTAGCCAGTAACAGGCGTTATGGTGAAGGTCTGACTGCCGCCATAGTTGACTGTGGTTGTTCCAGGAGCAATGACACCGTTAGCGCCCTGAGTAACCGTCAAAGTGTACGTGTTAATCGCGAAAGTTGCGGTGATGTTGTGTGAAGCCTGGACGTTGCTGAACGCATAGGATGGCGCAACAGTTACTGAGGAACCATCAACTGTCAAAGAGGCAATGGAGTAACCGGCATTCGGAGTTATAGTGAAGGTCTGACTGCCCCCAGGGTTAACAGTTGTTGTTGCAGGAGCAATGACACCGTTAGCGCCCTGAGTAACCGTCAAAGTGTATGCGAAAGTTGCAGTAATCGTGCCGGGGCCGTTGACAGTTGCCGTCGTCGAACTGGAACTGGGGTTCGCAAAGGTTATGGAACCAGTGCTGCTTGACCACTGTGCGAATGGCGTGCTCGAAGTAGGTGTTGCGCTGATTGAAAGTGAGCCGGAATCTGTCCACGTGTTAGTTCCAGATGGGCTTGTCGTGCCATTGCCTGGCGGTGATACGGCAAAGGAAATTTGGTACTGAGTTTTCCAGTTGGCAGTTACGTTTTTTGGACCTATCATGCTGATGGCGCTGCTTTGTGCGTAGTTCGTTCCGCTGGCGTCTCCGCTCCAGTTTACGAAAACGTATTGGACGCCGGTGCCGCCGGAAACTGTTCCTGCGGTAAGATTGGCGTAAGCGGTTGAGCCGCTGTCGTACCATCCTGACCCGCTGGCTGTGCCGTATACGGAATTTATTATCAGGTTGAATTGTGTTTTGTATACGCCATTTATCGTTGTGACACCCGTGATGGTAATTGGTGAAGAAGCATTAACGCCTGTCAGGACATATTGTTCGCTGTTGGGAATTGGGGTCAGCGGGGTTGAGTACACGAAAGTTTGAATTGAGTTGGCGTCGGCCCAGAATTGCCCTCCTGC
>JBEKTQ010000014.1:0-84942 GCA_049515895.1 Bathyarchaeia archaeon
ACGGACATAGTTATGATGGGGAGAATGAAAATCCAAGCGTTCCTAAAGCCCAACTCGAAAGAGGGAATAAGCGACACAGATTATCTCTTTATAGTACCAGAACCAACTAGTTAAGATTTTTTGTGTGTCCTTTCAATTTTTTTCACCTCCGGTTCTTGCAGAAAATATTTGAGTCTTCATTACAAGTTTCAAAAAAGGGAAGAGGTTTGGATGGGTCAACAGGTCTGGCTTTCGCAGTTGCACATTTTGGTCTGCTAAAATTCGAAGCATAGCTTCCGCTAACTCCTAAATCATTTTTTTACAAAATTCGTTTGACTAAATTTTGTCGTCTATCGAATTGAATTTGTGGTTCGGCGCTTGCGGTTGGCCCTCAATCGTTGCTACCTCTTTTTTTCAAGTTGCTCTGTGTCCAAGTGCTTAGAACGGCATAGAATAATTGCGCATGTCCTTTTGAGAATTATCGAAATTACATCGTACTCATCATCTTTTTGTAGCTCACGTAATGCCTCGTTTATGCGGGCTTCATTATTTTTTGCATCAAACCAACCTTGCAGACTTACTACCTCAATCTTCACTCTTTCCTTAATCTTCATTCTTAATCACCTCCTTTCTTCCGTTTTATCCTTGCCGAACGATTTCTGGCTAAATGAGTTTGGTACATTTCTGCATCGTGAATCAAGTTTAGGAAATCTTCGTGAACTTTTTTGAGCAATTCTACATCTACAGCGTTTAACGTGTGCTCTATTTTTTGAACCAGTTGCGTTTTTTGGGTCTCTAAGATTCGAAACATGGCTTCCGCTAACTCCTAAATAACTGATTTTTACAAAATTTTATTTAACTAAAATTCGTCTTCGTCTATGACATTATAATGGTAGTTCATGAAATGAAAGAGTCGCATGAATTCAAGATAGTGCTCGTCCTTGACGATTCTGCAGTTATGGTAGAGAGCTATGGCTTTTAGTAAAGTCATGAAGTTCTCTTTTACGCGGATGCCAATCAATCTTTGTCTGTGTTTCTTGGTATCAGTTGTAATGCTCGTTAGGTCATTTTTTGAAAATTTATCAAGTTCCATTGCCAAGACTTTTGTGGGCTTATCAAGTTTTTTCGCGAGTCGTTTTGGTAATATTACGTCGGCTTTTTCTTTTCTCTTAAACCGCTTTGTCTGTTGCTGGTTGTGTATTTCATTCTCGATGAAATCCAAGATTATCGCTTTCAAATTGGCACTGATTTCGTAGGTGAAAGGTATGATTCTTGATTGCCACGAGAGAGACCGAAAAACGCTTCTTTTGTCACCGAGATCGGCTTGTGTTGTGCACATAACAAATCCAATTTGTATTGGCTTTGTGAAGCGCGTGCGCGAGAAAAAAAAGTTATGCACTGATCAACGTTTTTTCCTTTGTTTGGTTTTCGGGCACGATGACAATGCCCTTAATTCTTGGCATTAGTGAGCCGGTGAGCATTCTTTCACCTATTTTGAGTGTCTTATTGTTTGTCTCAATCGTTCCCGTTTTATTCGCTTCGGAGACTCTGCCGGTAACTGAACTGAATTCTAGACGACTGCGAGAACATCTTGATAAGGTTGGCTGGGAAGTCGTTAAGTCAAAAAAAGCGAAATGATTAATAGAAAAATGTGCTGCCGCTATCTTGCAATTATTCCCTCTCCAGCCGGGGCAAGAATCCTCTTTGATGTTGTGGCTTCAGTGCGCCCGCCTTAAATTTGTGAGCTACAGTTCATAGACTATTGAAAGCACTGGTGATAAATCTAATAAAATCAGTTTCCACACTTTTCTCTTCACCAATAATGGCAGGGTGATCTTGGATGATTAGGAACGTTGCAATAAACGCATTCAGATTTGGATTAAGCGCGAACTGTTGGAAATGGGATGAAAAACAAGCAACTTAGCTACGTAGATAACCCGGTATCTGAACAACACAATATCGACAACCGTATGGGCATATCGTACAGTAAAAGCTTATAATATTTTGAATACGCGCGCGTTCTACATCATTAACTTATGGTCAAGTTGCAATTCTGTTGTTTGGAATTGCCGTAGCGCTGTTAGTGGGCGCTGCGGAGTTTCTACTTCATGTAACAGAGTTCGATGTTTACGGTCTATCGCCACTCACCCCAGGTGTTAAGACAATCCTTGAAAACAAGGATTACGTTTCCGCGCAAAACAGGTTGCTGCACTTCAATAATGACATAGCTAGAAGTACGTATAACATCGCTATCTTTCTGGTTTTCGGGGGATTGCTCTTCATAATTTGGCCGGACAATAATTGGATTGCCGTTGTTGTATTTGTAGTTGGAATAGCAGTTGAAGTAATACAAGTTAAACGTACAAAAACACACAAACTCAAATAAATAAGACTGACGGACGCAAGAGAAAGAGAAACTGTGGCTCAAGCTTTAATTACTGATTTAAACCGGTTTATGATCAAATAACGGATACGCTACTTCCTGCGACGAGCAAGTGCAATCCCAGATAAAAAATCACTTCGAAGCAACTTGTAAAATTCAATACAAAATTGAGGTAAAATAGTTTTCTTAAAGCATTTATTCGAGTGGTCATCATATTTGTTTATAGGAAGATTGTTTTCGCTTTGTAGCGTTGGTTAATCCATGCAAGTTGAATCGTTAGAATTGGAGTACAAGTGGTATGAAGCAGCAAAATCTTACGAGCGAATAGTAAGTTCTGAAATAGAAGCTGAAGAAATGAAGGCGAATAGTTGGCAGAGAATAGGTTATTGTTATGGTTTGGCTTCCAGGCAGGCTGAAAATGTCGAGGAATTCAAACGCTTAAAACGATTTGCTGTAGAAGCTTATTCAAAGGCATCCGAACTCTACAAGCATGAAAGTAGCGAAAAAGCCAAAGGAAATTGTCTCCTTTGTCTCGCAGCTGCAGAATATAACCTTAGTTGGTTCGCTTCTTGCTCTACAGATAAGAGAGAATCGCTCGAAAACTGTTACAAGCTTGGAAAAGAAGCTTTGGAGGCTTTCAAAAGCGCCAGAGACAAGCTCAAATATGCCGAAACTTGCAACACAATAGCCATCTGCATTCACGATCTAAACGGCATCATTATTACGACCGAAGAAAAAAGAAGATTGCTTCAAGAAGGAGTAACTAGCGCTCATAAAGCAATCGACATTTTTTCTAAACTCAATAAAATAGACGATCTTATTGTTTCCCTCGCAATATCAAGCATATTGATCACTTATCTTTATGAAATATCTGATCATTGGAAATGGAAGGGTTTAAGCATTACAAGCTCGAAACTGGCAAATGAAGCTTTGAAACTCTCTGAAAAAACTGAGAATTCTTATTCTAAATCGATGTCCTCGTGGGCAACCGGTGCATCCATTATCGAATTTGAGGAAAATATCGAAAAAAGGGCATCTTTGGCGTACCTTTATGAGATGCTCCGACATGCCACTGTAACTAGGGATAAATATCTCCAAGGTATGGCGTATAGGCTCCTAGCGTATTCTACCTACGCAAATTTGAGGTGGGAAGGCGATCCTGAAAAAAGGAGACAAAAAATTAAAGACATGATGAATTTTTCAATCAATGGCATAAAGAAACTCCAAATTGTGTGTCAAGATGCTGAAATTGCTAATTGTTACATGTTTTATTCAGAGAGTTATTCTGACCTGGCTAGGGAAGGTGTGATCACTCGTACTGAAAAACGCCAAATTTTAGAGAAAGGAATCAAAGTTGGAGAAAAGGGGATGAAACATGCAATTAGTTCAGGTTCTCCATGGGGATTGTGGGTTAATCTTCACACTTTAAGCAGGTCAATTCACTACTATTCAACATTGGAATCAAGAAAAGAAAAAAAAATTAAATTACTTGAAAAGGCGTTAGGATTCAGGAAAGAGGAGATTGAGAAAGCAAAAAAAACCTTTGGATCTAACGTTTGGTATATAGGCACAGCAATGGTTTACGCTGCGCAAATCGAAGCAGAATTAGCTGACCTGGAAAAAGACAAGCAAAAAAAAGGTAACCTTTTTGAAAATGCCATGAAAGACATGACGAAGGGAGTTTCTGAATGCAAGAAACAGCTTGATTTTTTTATTGTACCCCCAGTTACCATAGGGATAGCAATAAACGAGGACATTTTAGGCGAGATGCAGGTAAAAAACTATTCACTGACAAAAAAAGAAGAAAATTTGATAAAATCAAACGAGAATTTTGATGATGCCGCGAAAAATTTCGAGAAACTAAATTTGCCAAGTCGAGCCGCAGAATCTTGCTGGAAAATCGCGAGAAACTGCGATCTTTTGGGCGAGTATCGAAAAGCCTCGGATAACTTTCAAAGAGCTTTTTCCGATTATAATATCGCTGCGGAAAAAATTCCCCAATTCAAAAACTTTTATCTCGATTATTCAATTTACATGGAAGCATGGATGGAAATAGAAAAAGCAAAACTCGCACATGACCTTGAGGATTTCAGTAAGGCAGAGAAGCATTATGAAAAAACATCCATCCTTTTTCAGCAAACTAGATCTTGGAATTATTTTTCCTCAAATTTTTATGCTTGGTCACTTTTAGAACGATCAGAGGATCTCAGTAGGAAAGACAACGGCAAAGAAGCAATAATTGCCTTTGATAAAACGATAGAGTCTTTCAGACTTTCAAAACAACTTCTAATCGACAATTTACATGGAATAGAGCAAACAGACGAAAAAGACTAAGTAAACAGACTCATTAAAATTTCTGATGCAAGAGAAAAATATAGCCAGGGAAGAATTGCGATAGAAGAGGCGAAAATCCTGGACAAAGAAGGCGACCATGCAGCTAGCTCAAGCAAATATCGAGCAGCCTCGACACTATTCAAGAGCCTTATCCAAGAGAATTCAGAACAGATTGGAACCGAGGCAAAGCCATTGTTCTATCTTTGTCAGGCTTGGGAGAAAATGACCATGGCTAAGGTAAAAGTTTCCTCTGAAATGTACGGGGAGGCGGCCGAGCTGTTCAAAATAGCAAGTGAGCATACTCAAAACGAATCAACAAACCTGTTAACACTAGCTCACAGCAGTTTCTGCAGAGCGTTGGAAGCAGGAACAAAATTTGAAACAACTAGAAACAAGTCGATGTACACTAAAGCAAACAAACACATGAATGCAGCTGCAAGTTACTATCTCAAAGCAGGCTTCGAAAATTTTTCAGAATATACTACGGCAACACAAAGCCTTTTCGAAAGCTACGTATTTATGGATCAAGCTAGAAGAGAAACAGACCCAGAACAGCAAGCAAAGTATTATTTGATGGCGGAAAAAGTCCTTCAAAAGTCTGCTGATTGCTTCGCAAAAGCAAAGTACAATGAAAAAGCAAATCAGGTGCAACGACTTCTTCGCAAGGTCAAGGAAGACAAAGAACTCGCCATATCTTTGAATGAAGTTTTTCATGCGCCTGTGATCACGTCATCGACAGCAAGTTTCTCTACTTTGAGTTTGAGCGAAGAAAAAGCTGTAGGGTTGGAGAGATTTGCACAAATGGATGTTCTGGCCAAGTTGCTTGTTCAAGAAAGTGATGCGACTGTTGGTCAAGATAAGACACTTATCATTCAGATCGTAAATATTGGGAAAGTACCAGTTTGGCTCACAAAAATTGAAGATATTGTGCCAATGGGTTCTCAATTGATTAGAGGACCTGACTATTCCTCTGTAGATAATCGGAATCTCACCATTAAAGGAAAACAGGTGAGTCCAATGAAGATAGAGGAGATCGAAATTGTTTTGCGACCTATCAAGAAAGGCACGCTTGTGATCAAGCCAAGAATTACCTACGTTAATGAAACGGGTCGTCAGTCTTTCAATTACCCTGAATCTATTAGTCTTAATGTCTCTGAGATGGTACTTCCCGGCAGGGTAGCAACTGGCTGCTCAGAGCTTGATAATTTGCTCTTAGGAGGAATCCCAGAACATTATTCAGTGCTGCTTATGTCCCGTTCCAGCGATGAAAGACAACTCTTGGTCAATAAATATGTTGAAACTGGCGCCAAAGAGAACCAACCGACATTCTATATTACGACTAACGCCGATTGTGTGAAAACTTTAGCGGAAGCGTATCCGTCAAATTTCTATCTTTTTCTTTGCAATCCCAGAGCGGACGCAATGATTAAGGATTTTCTCAATGTATTCAAGTTAAACGGCATGGAAAACTTGACAAACATAGATATCGCTCTTGCAAAGGGGCTCAGCACGATAGACGCTTCCCCTGATTGTATGAAAAGAGCCTGCGTTGAAATCGTTTCAGATGTTTTGCTGCTTCATAAGGCAGCCATTACTCAGAAATGGCTCAGCCAACTGCTTGCAGAACTTAGAGCTAAAGGCTTTACAACGTTAGCGGTTCTAAACCCTCAGATGCATTCTCAGGAAGAAGTTCAAGCAATATTGGAACATTTCGAAGGGGAGATTCAGATTTGTGAGAAAGAAACAGAGAAGGGACCTGCGCAGTTCCTGAGGGTCAGAAAACTACTCAACAAAAAATATTTGGATGCTGAATTGCTCTTGACAAAAGAGATCTTGTAGGCCTAAGAAATCTCATTATGAATTAAGATATTATATTATGCGGAATTCTGGAGCCTGCAAGCTAATCAAGGTGCCACCTTTGGCTAGTATTGTTCGCTACAAATAATAAATGAAGAGTCTGTTGCGAATGTTCCAATAGGGAAAGGCTTTTCAGTAAAGAGCGACCAAATATGACTTCATGAGTATCTTAAAAACCGTCTCGATAATTATCGCAATTATTCTTTTCAGCCTCTTAATAATAACCATTATCCTTGTTCAACTAGGAGTGGTTACGATTCCCGCCTTTTTGGGGACGACAACTTTTTGGTTGACTACGATGTAAAGACAAATGATATCACTGGGTTTAGCTGTCTATATCTAGCTAATGGCGGCACGGTTGCACGAGACATCGAAATTGACTTTTCATGTCAAGGAAAAACTGATTTTCTCTATACAAGTTCCCTTGGAACAAATGAAAGAGTGCAGATTTGGGCCGGAAAATTTGCTGAATTGGGCAATAACATAGTTGTTGATGTTAAATTTAGAAACATGTACAACAATCCTCTTCACGAAATTTTGTCTATAAACATAGATTCCATTAACAGTTCGAAACGAAAAATTGTGCCCATTCAAAACATTAGTAATGCAACCTGAAACGTATGAGCCATCTAAACATATTACATCAATGAACGCTGACAAGTACAATGGATGCTACAATAGAAAAACCCATTTCTTAAAAACATTAAGATTCAGCTGTCATTAGCAATGCGTTTGTGCGGGTTGCGTGTGGATCGATGTCGAAATAAGCCAGGCTGAAACTGCCAAGCACGCGGCGGCTGTTATGAAGGTTGTAAAGAATCCCAGGTAAAATGAGGAGAACCCCGAAACTAGGGATCCAACCATTGTTGCTATTGCCACCAGTGCACTGTAGACTCCCAAGGAAGAACCCTGATTCGTTTGTCCAAGCGCATTGAACACCATGGTATTCGATGCGGTGAAGTATATTGAATAGGCAAGTCCGGAAGCAAGGGGATAGAAAATTAGTACGGGAGCGAGGAACCATATTCCCACTACGAGGTATGCGGAAACTCCCAATAGTCCGTAGCACGTTGATCTCAGGATAAGACTTGCGACCGTTGCCTTAACAGGCGATTTTTTCTCCGTGTAAGGGCCCGCAAACCTGAATGAAACTACTTGGACCACCATGGTGACTGTTGTGGCTAAGAAAATCAGCAGGTTCGAAGCATGATTGGCATGCAAAGAGGGAACTATTGAAGTGTTGAAGATTCCTGTCCCCACATAGAACGTGAATATGGAGAGATAAAGAAGCGGCACGTATCTGGTAAGTTCGCATTTTAATGCTGCAAACACCCTTCTAAAATCATCTAACCTTGGAATCCTTAAGAACAAATACGGAATGACTTGAAGCCTATGAAAGAAGCTGGGTTTCGTCAAGGCTATGCTATTTCGCTCAAAAATAACTTTCGGCTCACTTATCATTAGAACAGAAAGACCAGCAGAAATCAACGACAGAATAGTCAAAGCTAGTACAATGTAGGTTAACGGAAAAACCAAAGACCAAGCCAAGCAGAGAACCAGCCCCAAAGTGTTGCCGATACTCGAAATCATAGATAACCTGGCGAACGCGCTTGCCCATTTTTGCTTGCGCTCCGTCTCCATGATGAGAAGATTCAAAGGTGTTGTCGAAGCGGTCGTAGCAAAAGAAAACACGGCATACAGCAAAGAGATGGAGTAAAAGGTTCTTGCAACGAAAAATAGTCCGAAGACCCCTGCTGTCGCCAGGTAACTTATAATGATAATTGGTCTCCTTCTGTGAGCTCGATCAGTGGCAAAACCCCAAAACATGGCAGCGGGAATGCTGACCGTATTATATAGTGTAACTGCGAGGCCGACTTCAATAACCGTTCCATGCATGTTTAAAATAAAGAGCTGAATAATGGTCGAAACAGGTCCCAAAGCAATGCTTATTGGCAGCACCGAATTTATCCAAGCCACACGGTTTGCCTTCGCAGCGACAGCCGGACTATTCTGTGCGCGAGAATCAGCCTCAGGGCTTCCGCTTGATCGTTCCTGCAACCTTAAAGCTCCTTTTTGAGTTCAAAATTAACCTCTTCTTCTCCGGCAGCGGTCAATCCACTCAACTATTTTAACGCATATCATACAGCCAAGTTTTATAATTAACTGAACACTCAAGGCCCGCCTATTGCAGAATATGAGCGCCCGCACTTTTGTAAAGACCCAAGCAGACATAAGTTGAGTTGAAACTTACCAAAATTGATTGGATTCGAGCCTGAAGCGATGCAAGTCTCTACAGGGCTCATCCCAACCAATAAATGTGTGCAGTTTAGCGCTTCAGTAGCAGAAAAGGCTCCATCCCCACTCTAGTTGGAACCATTAATGGGGCCGCTGGGATTTGAACGCGGACTCTTGGCGATTGAAGAACGCCCCTGTCTGCTGTTTCTCCGCAGCATCTTCCCCTTTTTTGTTTCCATTGACGGAAGTTTGGCAGGAGATGAAAGACATGAGTCAAGAAACGATCAAATGTCCTCAATGCGGCAGCACAAAACTTTGGAAGGATGGAAAGTACTTCACTGCAAATGAGAAGAAAGACAGCGTTACCTTTGTCGAGAATGCGGGTATCGGTTCTCAGTACGTTAACAATTCTCAGCCACCTAAGAAAATGGAAAAATACTTGTTTCTCTGTGTCCTTCTTTGAATCCATGATAAAATCTCATTGACAATAACTTAATATCAAATAAATTGATTATTCAGTTATTAGTTATTAATTTTAATAGGAGGCATATTGCGACACAAAACATTAAACTGATCGTTTATCCTGTCAAAGATATAGAAAAAGCTAAAGCATTTTATGGCAAGTTTCTAGACGCAGAACCGTATGTCGCGAGCCCCTACTATGTAGGTTATAGGGTCGGCGATCAGGAAGTCGGTTTAGACCCTAACTCTAAAGTGGGGCCTATTGCTTATACTGATGTAAAGGATATCAAAAGCAGTCTTCAAGCATTGGTTAAGGTCGGTGCTGAGGTTGTACAAGATGTTAAGGAAGTAGGTGGCGGTTTGTTGATAGCTCAGGTTAAGGACGTTGACGGCAACGTGGTTGGGCTAAGACAACAATCTTAAATGAGTAGAGCATTTTTACTAACGCTGCTTGTCGTACCAACGTCTTTTCTCCTTACCGGGCTAGGATTGATCGACGGATACTTAGCCGATGCTACCCATTAACGGTTATACCTTACCCGAAAACTCGGCAGACATGCCTAATTAGCTACCATCCAATCCTACTTCAAGGGCTATCTCTCGCACTAAGCCTCTTTTTGGGTGGGATGCATATTGGGTCAGAATGCTTATCAAGAGTATCCATTCGTCTCTAAAGAAGTCGTTATCAACTCTGAGATCCCCCCCTAATCGTATCTTGGCAGAGCCGTGCCGATAGCCGCCGGCACACGAGAGAGAAGGCAGGCGGAGAGTACAGAGAGATCGTTGGACCCGTCGACTAGACTCGTTTAGAGGAAATGTTCAGCTCCACCGCTGCGCGAATGAGTGCCTTCAGGGCATCTTCGTCGACCTTGTCACCTTCATGAAAGTCGATGGCACGTCTCGCGCTACCCTCGAGACAAGAATTGAAGAGACCTGAGGGGTCATCCAACGAGGCGCCCTTGGGAAATGTCATCTTTACGGCATTCTTGTAGATCTCGCCGGTGCAGATCAACCCATCGTGAGACCAAACCGCGACGCCCAGCGGATTGGACGGCTTTATCCACTTTACTTCCTCGACGACTTTAGGGTCGGCTTGCTTGATCAAAGCGCGGAGGCGGGAAAGCATCTCTCCGCGCCAGTCGCCTAGCTCCTGGATTCGCGCATCTATCAGCTGAGATGGGGACTCGCCCTTGGGTTGGCTTATCTTCTTCATGTTGCTAGTGGGGTTCTTCAGTGGCTTTTATGTTTTGCGAGGAAGATTACGCCGCTTTCAGTCAGGCGAAATTGCGGTCATAATGGTCGGTTGCCTGCTGGGTTTGTGGTGGGGCCGCTGGGTCCCAGACCCAAATGGGTTCGGAACCATTAATTCTGACCTCAACGAAATACTCACCTTAGGAGCGAGGAGGGCGCGCGCGAGAAGACAGACAATTTGCTGCAAACGGAGAGAAAGTTTTTTTGGTATGATACTGCCCCTGCTTCCCGAACGGAAATTGGGTGGTAGAACCTATTTGTACCCATTGAAACTTTGACGACAATCAGTTAAAAGGTTGGATTCTAAGTTCAGACTTAGCCAAACTTGCGAGCGTGCGCGTTAATACGTCAATCACTTATCGGCATTGCTTTCACTTTCTTAGCTACACTTTTTGGAGTTTTTCAATATACTTCTTTCTCAATTCTGGGTCATCAATTTCGGCGAGCATTCTTTTGAATTTGTTAAATACTTCATCTGTTTTAGCGATTCTGTTCCTTCTTTTTTCATACTCTAGGTTTTCGAGGTTCCTCTTAATTGTATGCGGATCTGGCACTGGAAAAGTGATTTGCCCAGAGGTTTTTAATATTTCTTGGATTTCAGCAAACAGCTTATTAGCGGTAAACCCAACTCCTGTGAGGATGCACCAACCACGAGTTCTAGTCATTGCTGTAAAAGCCTGATTCCTCCCCTGAACTATTAACATTGAATTAGCATCTACCTCGTCGAAACCAGTCACGTAAACTATAGTAGCTTCGTTTCCTTTTGCGGGAAAAATATTCGTTAAAGTAACGTATCCTTTTTTCTGGAAAATGCTACTTGACGTATCTTGTTTAGGAACAATAGCTTCAATATTACTTTGAGAGAGGAGCTGTTTAATCATGAAATGTTCATCTCTACTTTTCCGCCAATCTAGGGAAATTACCAGAATATCTTCTGGACGCAATTCATCATTTTTGACATTTGATATTATTTGCTCTGAAACCCATTGAGCTTCCTCATCCCGATTTTGAAAAGATTTGCACTGAACCAAGTTTTGATAACCAGCGAGTTTTTCTAGACCATGAGGTGAATTTTGTTCGGGTCGCCTGATAGTCAGTTTCTGCCCCGTCAAAAACTCACCAGTTTGGCTTAATTTAAAATCACCTGCTAATTCATATCCTATGTCTTCCCATCCGCCCGGTTTTGATATAAATTGAACAGCACCTTCTGGCCTTAGTAGACCCATCCCAAACATGTGAGCCATAACCAATACTGGGCGGGGTGTACGGTAACAATGATAAAGTATAATATCTTTTTCAACTTCGCCATCAGGGTAAGTTCCTTCAAGGTTTACCATTGGCGAGCCATCCGGATTTGACCCAAAAATATCAATGGCTGTCGGTACTTCTAACGCCTCAAGACTTTGCACTTCGTCATAGGCCCAAATTAATCTTTTAGGTTCTTTCAGGGCATTATAGCAGAGCTTGTAAAAATTAAAGTGAAAATCCTGACCTTCATCCACTAGAACCGCATCGTATAATTCAGGAATTTTTTCTCCAGAATTTAAAAGCTCTTCACAGCATTTTCCAAAGATTTCATTTTGGTGGCTATAAGTAAACAAGTTCTTGGCTTCGTCAAATGATCGAGCATTCCTGCATAGTTTTCCAGCTATTGTTCTATAAAGCCCAGGTGAGTCTCTTGCGCCCCAGCCATCCAGAATATGTATTTTTTCCCAGTTTGGATCCTGGTCTGACCAATAATGATAAAAACGTGTTATTAGGCTCTGAATCATCTCACGAAGGCTTCGAGTGTAGAAGGTATAGGCGATTTCCCAATTGGGGAACCGAAGATGGAGTTGGGCAGCCTTCATGCAAAGAACAACTGTTTTTCCAGAACCTGAAAGCCCCCTTATACGCTGTGGTCCGTTTGGAATTGGTACCGAGACTTTAGTTTGTTCTTTGTCAATGCTCATCATCTGCTGCTCTACCTGTCTCATCATGCTTCCTTTTGATTTTGGATTAATAGGCTCTAATCTAGGTTCTCTTCTTAGTGCTGGCGTTCCTTGAAGAACGCCACAAGCAAGTTCGAATTGCTCATTTGTTATTAGCGATTGCTTCTCTTCTGCAGGAACTTGTTGCAGTCTCGTTCTAATCATTAAAGGATCCAAATCATCTCCAAAAATCATAGTTGTAGGACAGGAAGGCGAAAGATTAAACCCTTTTTCCACCCATTCCGCCCTTGTTATATAGGGCAGGGCGATGAATACGTGAGCCTTAATAACATCTTGTCTTCCCTTTCGTAGAAGGGCTTCGCTTTTGAATTTTCCCATAACTGCAAACATTTGATCTTCGGCTTGGGTATATGGTGTTTCCTGAATTGAGTGCCAGTCCCTCATTTTCCAAGAAGCGCCATCTATACTCTCTATATTGTCTATTTTGCATCCTTTGCATTCGATTATATACAATCCCCACAAGCGATGAAGTATTAAAAAGTCGGGTTCTCGGCGTGATCTGTCTGCAGAAAATACAGGGTATCGATGAAAACAAAGTCCTTCGTCTTCAGGTAAAGCAAGCTCTAAAGCTTTCCAAATTTCTTTTTCTGCATAGTTACCGCCTTCTGAATCTCCCCAAAAGAAATTCATTGTTGGATCTCCATAGTCTTTTCTGTTATTGGTCAGTTTGTTTTTAAGGTTTTAGCTGAAGCGCGCGCGAGTAGAATTTGAACCCGTATCCGTAGGTAAAGTCACCCCAAACAAACGTTCTCTTTTTTAATTATGCCGACTTTTTTAGGGTTTTACTGGTTCACTTAAAGAATTGGTTTTCGCGTGCTAAAGACTACAAGAATTGAACCCGCGCAAACGGTCCCGCCGAGAAGATGTAAAGGTGCTGCTCCGCCGAGTAAATAAAATCCTGATAATACGAGTGAAAAGAACAAAATAGATAGTGCTGCAAGAAAATGTTTTCTATTAATTTTCTCTTTTTTGTTTAAGGAAAAGCTGGAGAGGTCTTTAAATGAGCTTCCTATCAAGAAAGCAGTGATGCAAAAACCTATTATTGACGTACCTGTTGAAGGAACGCCTTTAAGGAGCCAGATTGCACCGGCAACAACGTATGATGCAAGAACACTAGTCCAGAAAATAAGAGTAGGGCTTATGCGTTTAGAAACGGCTAACATTCGAAAGTAAAATATAGAAAATGCTATGATTGCAAACGTGAAAACGAGGTTTAACCAGATGCCTTGCGTGACTGAACTATATGTTTTTAAGAAATCTTCCTTAAAGTTAAATGGAGAAGTCAGAAAAGCCAGGACATTATTGTACCACAAATCTGTTGGCGAAATCAGATAAACACCACTAGCTGTTAAGTATAGGGCAGCAAAGACTAAAGGAACGTAAACCAAGCGCATTCCTAAAGCAATTTGTTGCAACCTGTTTTCGCTTTTTGTATTTGTTTTCACTCTGGTTGCCAATTTGTGTTAATGCTCCTAAATTCTCGGGCCACTATGACGATTTTAAACGTTGTGTCTGCAGGTCAAATGCTAATATTTGCGTATTTTGCTCATATGGTCCATGCTAACATGAACAAATACGACGCAAATCAGCGTCTTTTTTGAGGATCTAAAACATTTGTTACAAAAATAGTTTCATGTTTTTTAATAATTTTCGGCTCCTCAATTGCGGGGCATTCAAGTAAGCGAAAAATAGTGTCGAGCCTACCCAACTTAAATGCATAGCGCGATAAGAACCAAGGATTTTGACCGCGACTATGGTCGACAATGACTCCATTTTCTTTAGAGATTGCTTATAAGTTTGTTTATTCTCTGGAAGAATGGAGGTTATATTTACGGGTGTCAACGCTTGGTTGCCTATGGGCTGGTCAAAGGCTGTTTTGCCTCTGGCTATTAAAACTGTAGAAGATGCCTTCACCCCTGTAGGAACTGCTTTCTTAATAGATTTTCATGGAACTGTTGCATTGGTTACTGCAAAACATTGTGTTTTCGATAGAAGAGGCAAGCCGGAAAGAGAATTGTACCTTCTTTCAAACTGTATGGGTGGTGGCGGCATCTACTTTCCTTTGGATGAGTTGAAAAGCAAGTTCAATCTATCATGGAAGACTTTAGGTGAATATGATATCGCAGCTACAATCTTCGTTCAGGCTACTGAAGCAAAAGAGGATGTTTCAAAGTTCAATGTGGATTCTCTTGAAAGTAGTTCTAACATTGTTGAGGGCAACGATGTATACTTCTTGGGCTTTCCCCTTTGTCTTGGGGTTTCACCCAATGCTAAGATTACTCCAGTTGTGAGGAATGGTGTGGTCGCATTAAGGAACGAGGACAAGAGTTTCATAGTTGATGCTAACATTTTTCCTGGAAGCAGTGGAAGTCCAGTGTTTCTGAAGCCCAATCCATTTGATGTCGACTGGAGAGGGTTAAGACTAGCAACAAAACTAAGCTCCCCCAAGCTTGTAGGAATAATAACTTCTTATCTTCCTTATACCGATGTTGCAATAAGTCAACAAACTGGGGAAGAAAAAATCGCTTTCACTGAAAATTCCGGCCTAGGGTCCGCCTTGTCGGCAGACATAATCAAGGAACTACTAAACTCAAAGGATTTCAATGATTTAATTTTGAGATAGACGGATTCAGCGCGCTGGCAGCTGGCATTGCAAGTCCCAAAAAGCAACCTATTCAGACGGATGATGTGTCCGTCGCCAGCGTCTCAGCAGTGACCCTTACTCTGAGCATGGCGTCGTAACAAGGCAATTGGCCCGCGTAAGGAGCGTGTCGGATTGGACTTATCCCCAAACTAGAGTTCAAAACCCAATCTTCGCCAATATTCAATCCTGTTTTGTCGTTTCCGGCTTATGAGCAAAACAATAAACTGGTTCTTCCGCTCGAGGAACAAATGGAACTCGAACTGATTCTCCGCAAATTTCGCATTTCACCAGATAAAGTGGGTTTCCTTTTCTATCAGTTCCAACTTGAACGGGGGCTGGATAGAGGTGTTTTTCACAATAGTATTTTTTGTTGCCCACCGGCGCAAATGGGATTCTAGTCAATTCTCCACATTCATAGCATCGGACTTCAAACACGTCTCTACCTTTAACATCTTTCCCGACAGAAATTAACGGCGTAGGCTCTGGCTGAAGTTGACGCATCTGATCGTTTATTTGTCTGTAGGCCGCGGAAGATGTCTGGTCATCTTTAAGGGTTAGGTTTAGTCCAATGTTTTCATGCGCTCTTCTCAGAAACTCTAAATCTTCAGCTGAGCCGGCAGGCAAATCGCGCTTAATTTTTTCTAAAACTTCTGCCCATCTTTTCCCTAAGGCATGGTCAGATATAATTGGAGCACCTTTTTCATCGGTGATTATTTTCCCTTGTTTATTGAATTCGTAGAATCTGCTTTCAATCCCGAAGAATAAATGATCCAAATTTGTCGGATCATTCAACTGTTCTTCAAAGAGTTCTTTTGAACTTTTCCGAGCAAGTTCATACATATCCCATGGCTCTTCTAAGTTGAAGGAATCTAACCTTCTTGTTATCTCCATTACGTGAAGGAATATTTTGCCAAGGATTTTTCTAGCCAGCAATGGCGACTCTACTAGAACCCCTATTTCACGGCTTGATTCTTCATCAGTCTCTTGACCATGCGCCAAAAGGTTATCGCTTGTAATCAGAAACCTGTCTTCATCGATAACCAAAACCTTCGAGTGATTGCACATGGGTTTGGCACTGCTCTTGACCGTTCCTTGAGACGCCTTCGTAAAAGTTGAAATTACTTGGCTTGCTTCTTCTATCTCCTTGGTCAACTCATCTTCTGTTGGGAGTTCCCATTCTGGGTCTTCCATTCCCCAAACTATCCTGATGTGCTTACCTTTTGAAAGAAGTAGGCTAGCAAAAGCTGCATCAAGTCCGGTGTGGGTTACGCGATCGCTTGCGATAAGAACTGTGTGTTTTGTCTTTGCCACTTGTTCGAACATTATGTCTCGAATATCTTCCCTCTCGACTAGTGTTATGCGGGGAGAATCAAAATGAGACCACAGGGCATCCTTGAGCTCAATGATTTGATCATACCAATACGCCCAGTCTTTTTCTGTCCATGACGGCTTAATATTGTTGGTCAGATCAGCGATATGCTCCAGAATTCCTGACAACTTTTCTCTCGAATGTGGTAACGTCCCATTGGCTGTGGCAGAAATTTGTTTTAAGAAAAGACCTGTCGCTGAATCAGCTTCTTTCGATAGGGTGTCACAGAGGGCGTGCGTTATCGCAGACGACCTCACCATTAAGGTTGACTCTGCATGGTCGCTGGATGGCGAGCTTGAGCATAAATTCCAGCTGCCTACTGTTGAGTAAGAATTGCTGCAAACGATTATTTTTTCATGTGTCCTAATGGTTGTGGGAACAATTTTGAAGGCAATTTCTTTTCGAAGATGCTTCCTCAATTCAATGCCATATTCTGTCGAGGTTTTATTTTGTTCTTCGGTTGTTTCGTCATTCGCATGTCCGTACAGTATTAAAGCTTCTGCTTGAACCGGTAGGTCGTTCATTATTTCTGCTACCCACTCAACGTATTTAGTGTTCAGGAAGGAGGTCAGAATGGCAATTCTGCTTGTGTCTGATACGATTCGACGGAGCGCTTCTCCTTGTTCAAATCCTGACCCGATGCACACGTTAGCGTAAGCTACGTCAGAGGTGAATGTGTAAAGTTCATCCCATTGTGATAGCCATTTCGAAACAAATTTTGTGGATTCTTTCTTGATTTCTGCGCATTTGTCTGATGAATATTTTCTACCGTATTTTCGCATTATTCGCAGGAAGCTTTCGACTGAACCGAGCAAGTTGAGGGGCGCGTTCGAAACCCATTCCTGTCTTGTGCCTTTCATCTCGATGGTAGTTGCTAAAATCTCGGGGTTTGCAGTGTTAATTGTTCTAACTATGCTTTGTGGAGCGTCACAATTAACAAGGTACCTTGAGGTCCCATCTAAAGAGTGGAAGCAAACTGGTATTGCCACCTCAGTAACCTCTAATATTTGCCAATCGTCGATGTAGTCAACGAAGTTTGGGATTTGATCTGTTTGAAGGGTTCGGGCGGTTCCAATTTCTTTGCGGAGTAACCAAGTTACTTTGGAAGCTACTTCTTGAAGCGGATAGCTGAGGATGATTTCCTTTATGTTTTCAGTGTTAATCTTCTTTTCAATCATAAAATCGTTTGGTGATTGCGTCAGCCGCTTGTTGTCGTTAACCCAATCAACGTCGATTAGGTTACCTGTTGACAAATCTACCGCCCATTTTGCTTTGACCGTAGAATTTGTTATTCCTAAAGCCGATGAAATGCTGCCTGCTGACATATCACGTTTCGTCGTTTCAGAGAGCACGCATTCTTCAGGACTGACAATCACCAGGCCTTGACCAATCGCTTGTGCGGTTAAAGAAAGAAGCGTTGACCTTGAGATAGCCGTGGTTGCGTCGAGTTTACCGCTATTTCCAGATTCTATCATGGCCTTAATTAAGGCTTGATACGGCTTTTCTCGAGATGTAATTGAGAGATGTATGGTTCCTTCAACGATCGCCATTGGAATAATTATGTTGGAGAAAGAAAGAGTCTTTTGTAATGGTGCCGGGAAAGGTTTCAATTCGCTTTCTGAAGAGACGCTTTGGTGACGTGTTTTTTGGTTTAGATCTGCTCTTATTCCTTCTTGGCTCTTCAGTCTTTCCCGGAACATTCTTAAGCTCTTTTTTGTGAACCATTTTGCGTCATGCTTTGCATCGTCGTTGGGCTTCAGTGCGATAGCTTTGTCGAACTCCAAGTTTGCCTCTTTATATTTGCCGATCTCGCTTAATGCAAATCCTTTCTTTCTGTGGAAATTGGCAGTGTCAGGGCTGATACTAATTGCATTGTCGAATTCTCTAATGGCGTCATCAAATTTCCGCAAGGTGTAAAGGGTCACTCCTTTATTGACGAGGAACCGTGGGTTTTGTCCGTCTATCTGGATGGCAAGATCAAATTCTTTCAGGGCTTCTTGAAAAGTCCATAGCTCCATATAACAAAGGCCCATTTTGTAATGGAGGTTAGCAGAATCACAACCAAGGCTTTTAGCTCTTTGATATTCACTTAATGCCTCCCTAAATTTGAAGGAAAGGCGCAGTTTTTCAGCCATATCATAGTTTTCTTGTCCTTTTTCCAACGTTTACCCCCGCATTTCTTTCTACTTAATAGTAGATACCAAGTTTTCTGCAGTCCACCACTTTGCCGTTTTCCTTGACGTACTCTAGTACGTGGCTGAGTTGTTTCATATCTTCGTGAGCCGCATGAGATGTGATTTGCCATGTGCACCCTACTATTATCAACTGCCTTCTCATTCTTGAGAACATGACGCATAATCGTTCGGGGTTGATTACAAATCCCCACGCATGTCTGGGAGTTCCAAATGGATTGTTTCTTACAAGGCTCAAAATAACAAGATCAGCTTCGTGACCCTGGAATGAATCTACGGTGTGGACAGTTTCTCGAGGATTTACTCCAGAAATTCCACTAATGTTTTCGGACAAGAGGGGTTTAATCCCGTACCGTCCTGATAGGTGATTGACTTGAGCGTTGTAAGGGGTTATAATTGCCAGATCCGGTTTTCCTGAGCCTTCGTATCTTAGCTTTTGAACGATCTGTTTGATAATTTTCATTTCGGTGAAGTTTAGTCTCTGTCCTGAGCGATCTTCTCTAAAAGCGGGTATGAACCCACTATGGGGAATGTCAATCCAGCAGAGGTCTGGTTCACCCAGTTCAGGATGTGAAAACAAGGGCAGGCTGTCCTCTGGTCTTCGTCGGTTAATGAATTCGTGATTATAAAAAGTTGGTCCGACCATGTTTGACAGCTTAGGTGCCATTCGGTATTGTTCGTTAAGCATGAATGAGGGGTGTTCTAATTCCTGAAGCCTGGCAAAGGGGAGAAGCCAATACTTGACCTTTGCCCAATCAAAATTCGAGTCTTTGAAGATTCTTTGAAGCACTGAACTGGTTGCTATAAACTCTTTGCTGCTGATTTCTCTGAGGTTTTCCAAATGATCTACTGCAGCAGTCACATCTTCAATCTGGAAAGGTGGCAGTTGTTTTTGATCGCCTATTAGTAGAACATTTCTGCCCTGAGCCATTACTGGAATTAATTCCGAAGGATAACACTTTCCCGCTTCTTCTACAACCACTAGGTCAAAGGGTTCCGCGTCTGCACAATAGAGCCTTTTTATTAGCTCATCCGACATTGTAGTGGCGAAAACAAGTTGAGCTGTTTCAGAGTACAATTTAGTCAAGGCTACGGGTGGCTGGTTACGAGACTCTTTAAAAAGATAATTCGAAATTTCGTTAAGGTCTTCGTTTGGGGAACCCTCCATAGAGCTATATTCTTGGTTATCCTGATCAGAGTTAAGATGAACTCTTGAAGCTTGTTTTCCACTTGAACCGTTTGGCACTGGATTGGGCAAAGTGTTACTCGGAATACAGGTGCCCAGCTTTTCTTTAATTCTTGACCGTAAGAGATCGAGTGCCAGATGCTCTTTTGAACAGACAAGGATTCGGGCGTTTGGATCGGATTTGAACCATTCTGAAACAACTTCTGTTGCCAAAAATGTTTTCCCTGTGCCTGGCGGTCCTTGTACGCAGTAAATTCCTTGATTATTTAAAATATCATGGCAAAGAGTGCTTCGTGTTTCTGTTGGTTTGCAAGTTTTGGTATTTGGGTTGAACCATCGTTGGATATGACGAAACATTGTTGCTCGGACGATTGCTTTGTGTTTTCTTTTCGAGAGTTCAATTGTGCCTATGTTTTTCGGGTGACACCATCCAGTTTGGTTGACGTCAGAATTTTCATTAATGACAACTAAAGCATTCTCATTATTTGGCTGCGCCCTAGCAACTCGAACTTCCGCTCCTTTTGCATCATACGGATTACTTGAGCATGAGAGCACAAGAGTCAGCGATTCGCCCTCGCTTTCACGGATCATGGCAGAATAAAACTCGCGAGCAGATCTTCTCTGAAGCCTGCCTCTCAACGGATGTGGGAAATTGCGATCAAGAACCAAAAGTGAAGCGTTTTTTGGCACGTCTTCAAGATTTGGGTGCAAATCGATCTCATAATGGTAAACCGACTCGTAATCTGCAAGTTCCTCTGCCTCAAGAGTAGCCCGAATCTGAAGGACAAGATCATCATCTGGTTTGTTAGTGCGCCCCGGCGGCGCCCAGTAATTGAATATTGCCTTATCTGAGGCAGCAAGCTCTTCAAACGACGAATCAAACAAGTGCATGTGCAATGGAGGAATGATTTCCAGTCCTTCTGAAGTTGTCCAGCAGCTGTTTCCTAGATTTCCGTGAGCGAGACCACGAGCATGAAGTGAAGCTACCGTGGCTTGGAGACTCTTGTCGTTTGCAAAGCTATCGGAGCTGTATTCTGAGAATTCAGATTGTACATTTGAGGAAGAAACACATCTTACAAAGAATATATCTCCCTGAATCCACCAAACCCGAGGCTCCATAACTGCAAAGCCATCAGACCATGCTTTCCACCATAAGCGTAGGTTGCGAGCCCACAAGCCCGTAACCAGTTGCCTAATATTAGAATCCGAAGGAAGAACTGAGGAAACGATTACAACATTCTCACGTGCTTCTGGATCGTAGAAACTCTTTGTTTGAGTTTCTATTTCTCGTTCATCTTCAAACATTGAGCCTCATTCTTTTGGAATGTTTCAGCTTCACATACTATAACTTATTGAATTCGTAGTATAGATTTATTAATTGTAGAAGAAATATGCACTTATATGGGTGGGTCTGGTCACGATCATGGCGGTAGAGGAGAAAACAGAAGTGGTTTCCAGACTCGCAGTAGGGAACATGACCGACGCGAAGCATTGCGGGCTTTGGACAAAGCTACACGTGATAACCGAGCTAACCAATTGAACCCAACGCATTCGGCTTATCATCTAAGTGGGCTTTCTAATGAACAGTTTGGCTCGGCTTCTAAGATGACTATTGAGGATGCTCGCAGGATTCAATCAAGTTCTGACCGAGAAGACAAGAATGAAGATTTCAAGTCAAGAGCTATGTCTGCTGCCGCCAAGAATGAGAACAAATGAAGCGCGCGTTATAACCAGAAAGGAAAACGCAACGATCGGGCTCAACGTTATTGCCACTTCTTTAGTGTGTTTTAAGAATTCTGTGAGTTGAAGGGGGATCCCAGCACCATTTTACCAGCAAAAAATTGCTCTTGGACTGGGACCGATGAGATTTAAACCATAACGCATGGGAGATACCACCCCATTTTCTCTTTTTTTTAAACATCCTGAAATACTGAAAAATTGCTTAACGATCGCTTGCAAACTGTTTAATCCAGTCTTTGAAGTACATTTTAACTCTGTCTATGTCATCGTCTGAGAGAGGATTGTGATGTGCAATTATATTTCTTGATAACTCAACTTCCTCTATCCTGTTCGTTAGCCATTCTATCGGTCTATCAACATCAGGCAGCTTATCCTGGAAGTCTTCATAATTTGAAGTAATGATTTTTTGTAGATCGTCTATGTCAACATAAAAGATAGGATGCTCTCCCCTAGTCCCATGCCATCGATTTCTTCCTTCTTTACTTTGCCTATCCTTAGCTTTCTGCTGAATTTTCACATTTACCTTTGAAACCCACCAATCTTTTCCGTACTTGCTCAGACTTTCGATTATGAAATAGCGTATTGAGTTTTCGAAGACATACAAATAAGGGTAAACTGAAGCCATTTTTTTCGCGTCTTTCAAAACTGAATCAGGCACGTTAGGGCAATTAATCTTTACCTCATTATCTAGCCGAACAACCGGTCTTTTGGTAATTTCAATGGGTGCTCTACTCATTTGTACCAGGGGTTGCGTTGACCTCATTGCCTCTCTAACTTCAGCCAGTTCTTGACCCGTTAGATGTTTGGAAATATCTATACCATTTTCTGAAGCAAGTATGTAAGCCGCGGTCTCCGTCGAATAAGCATAACCTATTTGCTTTTTCTTTCTGTCTATCGTTGCATATAGCCCAGGGACCGACAATCCTATTTTTGCCTTAAGCAACTTGAGTACTTCCTGATTTATCATTATTCAGCCTTTTTATCGGATAATTGTTGAACCTGATCATCGCTTTCGCCGCTTTCTGGTTTTGGGACTTCTATGCCAAATTCTTCCAAATCAAACGCTCTTTTGAATCTTTTACCGCCTTGAACCGACATGTTTTCACCTATTCCTAACTTGGCCCAAGTTTTCCAATGCCTAGTGACCGTCTCAGTACTAGCAATTTTGGTGATTTTACAAAGTTCAACTGATCCCTTGCTTCCGTTGCTTAGCTGGTATAACAAACGCTCTTGTGCAGTTTCCAACGTGGATATCAGCACTTCTTTGACAGCCTTCATTCCTGAGAACTTTGTCCATTTAAGAATCTCTCGCAATAACTCTGTTTGTATCTCGTCTTGAGGATTCATGATTTTGGTACCTCTTCGGTCGATGATTGAGTCGGCGTTCCATCTTCTGCTTTTGTAGCTTTCTTTTCAAGTTTCTCTTTTTTCTTTGATATTAAGCTAAGTTGGACGCACACATTTTGGATGCTCTTGTTCAGAACTTTAGCGATTTCTGATGATGTGAACCCCATAGAGACAAGGAGCTCGATTTTTTCTTGTTCTGTCCCATAATCCTTGATTATGCTTGCTGCAAGTAGTTTGGTCATTCTATCAAGCTTATTTGAGATTTCTTTTAGCAAGTCATCCGTAGTTGTCATCAAACTTCATCTTTTTCTTCACTTGATTCGCTCTTTTCAGGTTGTTTTGAGGGAGCGCTTCCCGGTTTAGACTGGGGAACATTAAAGCCAAAATCCTCTAGTTCGAACGCTTTCTTGTATCTTATTCCGCCCTGAACCGGGATTGGCTCCATGATGCCTAATCTGTACCATGCTTCCCAATACCTTCCCACTGTACTACTTCCTACATTTGCTGCTTTTCCGATTTCAATTGTTCCCTTTTTTCCATCGCTCAGGTGATAAATCAAACGCTTTTGTTCAGTCTCGAGAGCACTTGACATTACGGCTCTAACTTCTTTTACACCTGTAAATTTGAGCCATCTTAGCATTTCTTTGAGAGTTTTCAGAATTTCCTCGTTGACTTTTTCGCTCATCAAGTGCCCTCTTCATTTTCAGTCACCGCAGTTTCAGTAGGCATTACAGCATTAGGGGGAATAGAGATGCCGACCTCTTCCAAAGAACAAAAATGTTGGTATCGACCTTGTCGCTTTTGCGACGGTTCAACAATGCCAAGCTTGCTCCATTTTTCCCAGTATCTAACTATGGTGGCAATGCTTCCGATACTAGCAAGCCTAGCTATTTCCCTTGTTGTCCGCTCTCCATCTGATAACTCATAAACTAGCAATTCTCGGTCGTTTGTGAGGTTTTGGATCAAGAGGTCCCTGAGCTGTTGAAGACTGGCAAATCGCGTCCATTTCAAGAGTTGATCTAACTTGGCTTCGATATTTCTAAGCACACCAAGCTCTAGTTCGTCTGAGGACATGGTTATCTATTTCTATTGGTTTTAACAATTATTTAAATGTTTGTTTAATTGATTAGATGATGTCTTTATCGCCAATAAAAAGTGCTAATTTGTCAGCAATACAAAACAAATCTTTGTAGCGATTAAAAATCAATCCGTTGAAATGAATTCATAGTTCTTCCACCAGTCTGTTATCTTTTGTACAAACTCTTGTCTTGTTTCATTACTTCTGACCCATTCTTTTGATTGGATTAACATTTTTTGATGTTTCAAAACAGCTTTTGCTTTTCGTATTCGGCTAGTTCCCTCATCATATTGACCCTCAACTTGTCCTGACGTAAGCCATCTTGCCTCTTCTAATTCCTTCTCCAAAAGGAACAAGTTTCCTTTGTTGTCTCGACCGAATCTTGGATAAAGATGTATATGAAAAGGAAAATGCTCTGTCTCACATTCGCTAACCATGTATACTTTTGTGCACTTTTTGCCAGTACTTTCTCCATTTGACGTTAGGTGAGCCTTCATCTGAAATGCAAGATTATGAGCAACAAGCATGATTTCCTGAAAATGAGTTGAATTAATGAAAAGGCCTTCATCGCTAATGTCGTTTTCTCTGATGCTTTTCCATGAAACGATCATCACATGCCCAAAAGATGCTGGCCTGTCAGGCACTACTGCCCAGACAGAATTATCTCTACTTCTGTGTATTACCCGTCCAGCGAAGGCTTCTTTGAAGGGGGTCCAATCTTGCTCTATTTGAGCACTGCAATGATACCATCCCAGCGTGCGTTCGATTTCAGACCTGATTCTCGTTTTTATCTTTGCTGGAGCTCGTCTGATGTACATTTCAGCATTATGGATATCGCTTGCGTCGAGATTCCTTAAATAATCAATGGCTTCTTGGCTAGTAAAGGAACTTTTAAAACTTGGCTGCAGATTTGTCCAAACAACAGCATCCACATTCCTCATTCTTGCCCAAGATCTAATGATTGGCACAGCACCCGCTTTATCAGCTCCAATATTTTTCCGACCTCGTGTCAGAATATAACTAATATTCTTTGAACTAGTGTTTTCTCTTTTAGCTAAATCGCATATTACCTCTTGGAGATTGTCACTCTCTAAAAGGGCCCAGAAAGTTTCAATTTTTTTCGCCCCAGGGAACAAAACCAGGGTCAATCGTCCTCCACTGGATTTTCGAGCAAATTCTAGAGGTAGTAGAGGGCCTTTTTCTTGCCACCCTCCCTTAATTTTCAAATCGCCCGGATTCCAAACCAATGAGCCCCATGCGAGCAACACAATCTGCAAAGTTAGCCCTTCTTTTATTACAGTAACTGTGTTCTTCAATAAAATACTTACCAAGCAAGTACGTTGTGATCCCGATTTTGCCTTTAAGAGATAGCGCGTCGCGGCGCAAAATTCTTTAGTCATCTACAAGTTGTTAGAAAAAATGATCATTCAAAACCTTATAAGGCGAATCAATAAAGTAAGCCTATGTCACTAGAAAAAGCATATGATTCAATCAAAAGCTATATTCCCAAAAATAATATTGAATCGTTTGAGGTTTTAAAACAAATTCAAGAGTATTGGAACTATTGGAAACCAATCAATACTGTTAATGTTCTTCTTTTGGCTGAGTCTCATGTCTATACAAGTCAAGAAGATTTTGAAGCAAGTTATAGTAAGATTAAGTTAGAGTCTTTCATCAAGAATTATCCAATAAAGTTTGTTAGATTAGTCTATTGTTTTGCATACGGTGAGCCAGATCTGCTCAATGAAAGTCTAGAAGATAACTCAGGCACTACTCAGTTCTGGAAGATATTTTGTGCATGCACTTCTAAGACTGAAAATGACTTGGCTTTTAGAAGGATACTGAAAAGTGATGTATCCTTTTTCCCAAGAATGAGAAACAAAGTTAACATTCTCAATGAGTTGAAAGCCAGAGGCATTTGGTTAATTGATTCCAGCCTAGTTGGTATTTACAGAGGAGCCATAGATGAAAAATCAGATGTAATATGTGCTTCTTGGGACAATTATGTAAAGGATGTTGTGATTCAAGCCCACCCAAAGTATATCGCAGTGATCGGAAAAGGTGTAGCAGATTCTCTTGGCAGAAGGTTATCTTCTATTTGTTCCACAATTAATGCTGATTACACTGTGCTACCGCAACCTCAAGCAGTCAGAGGACCGCATGAAGAACAAATGGAGTATTACAGGCAATACCAAAGAATATGCTCTAAATATGCTTAGCCCGCGCTGTGACACTATGGAAATGAAGCAATGGCAAGTGACTGGAATATTCCGTATAGACGCATGGAGTATCTCAAAGAATCAATAGCATCAGCTATTTGCATCCACATTGCAAAAAAATCGGAAAAAGTCATAGCATCTGGGGACTCGTAAGTAATCTTCCCAACTTTGTCTCTGGAAACAAAATGGACGCTGTCAAGTATTGGGTCATATTGATTTTGGGAATGAGCGATTGCATTCCGTATAGAGTTCTTTTCAGGCCAGTTTTCCAAGAAGATGGGTATTTCGAGATGGGATTTTTCAAAATTATGCCATATATCCCAAACACCGTCAGACGCAGTGGTTTCGGGTAAACTTATGCCCATTTTTGCCATTAGAAAATAGAGTATTTTCGCAGCTGATGAAAAAATTCCTTCGATTGCTTGTTCATAAATTGTGCATGCATCCCTGAACATATTATTGCTTTCTTCAGAACTGCGGTCGTCTTTTTGTAAAAGTTCAGCGAGAGATTTGCTTAAGGAGTTTACGTATTCATCTCGCTGGTTCATTTTCTTTAATAAATCAACTAAATATTCTGGCGGGGGCAACTGTTCTTTATCTACTGCCATTAAACCTGCGAAAACGATTACTTGAGTTTGAGAGTAACATTTTCGTCGATAGTCTTTTCCTGCAGGGTAAGCGTTTTCAAATTCCATTTTGAAGGTTTCGCCAATTTTGATAACAGCGTCCAAAATACCTTTAATCGATGTGGTCTGTTTATTGTCAACCGACTTTGCTAATGAAACTATTTGAGAAGAGGTTTTTTCATATCCTTGTTGTTCAAAGAAATTTGCTTCGTCTAACACATTACAAATCTCATCTTTCATGTTAAATCCCTAAATTTTTTGCTAGTTTCACGGCAGCATGTTTACTGACTATGTTCTGCTCCATTATCCTTTCCTCGCGTTTATTCTTACTGCAGGAAGGTTCACCAAGCAAATTACCTTAGTATCTCCAAAGGGTTTTTTTGTTTCTGTATGGTGATAGTGCGCGCCTTAACAAAAAGGGTCAGAAAGTTTGGGAGGTTGCGCGCGCGCATGCAAACGACGCCTGTTCTTGTATCAGCTTGATTGGCTTATATTTTTTCGCACATTAACAGACCGCAGTCATGCACGCACCTTTTCTTTTCAGACGAATTAGACCCGAGGCGTGCACATACCCTAAATTTAATAACAAAAACCTACCTACACTACTTGAGTGAAGATTGGATGGATGTCATCACTTTACTTCTTTACATGTTCTTTGGCTTTGTTCTACTGATGATAATCCTAGTTGGAATCGCTTTCCTGAGAGCGCTGTTTGGCATTCATTCAGCAAGCGGACCCCAATCTAACAGCAAGATAACCGAACACGTACCTGCCAGTGATGAAGAGGACCAAATCGCGAAAGACATACAGGAAGATAGTGAAGGGGATGGGTTGATGCTATTCGACGATCCTATGTTTCCCCCAGAATCCGATGATGAGGATGACGATTCATGAAAATGAAAATATCAAAATTACTCGAAGAAGAGCCTGATGACGATGAGGAAGATTGGCCACTTCCTGATGAACCTGATAATCCGGAAAATGAACCTTGAATTGAAAAGGCTCCTAATCCATACTTTTCTTTAGCTCATAGAGCAGTTTTGGTATGTCTGCACCATCGTAGATTTCATCAAAAATATCTGGGTAGTCTTTTTCGACTCTTTCCTTAAATGAGGACGGAACTATAAGAATCAGGTAATACAGGTCTTTGTATGATTGCCGAAAGAAGCGTAGTTTATCTACAAATTCCGTCTCTTCAGGATAAATTTGTGAAGGAGTTACCCACATTGGAAATCGCTCTCGCCCGTATGAGACTATTCTCTTTTCAAGAGGTGTCCAAATGCCGTGTGGCTCCAAAAGAACTATGTGACCCTTTCTTCTAACGCGCGGAAGAACAAAGTCAGGCTTATAATGAGGCGCTGGGCTTTCTTTTGGTAGCGACAACGGGTATGGCTCGAAAAGAAATATGAGTTTGAGCTTGTTGAGTTCTTCCCGCACGTTTTTCTCAAACGTTGATTCATTTCTTGCAACGACATCAAAAGTAATTATTGGCCGGTTAAGCTGGCCGTTAATTTTTTTCCAGAATTGAAGATGACTTTTTAATACAGAAAAGCTTAGTTTCTCATCCCTAATCCAGCGACCCAAGACATAAAAAGGGTAATCGATCACGGCTGGGTCTTCGGGAAACAAATGATTGGCAAATTCGGTAACGTTTGCTCGTTCGGATTCGATTTCTTCGGGGTGACTCCAATCTGGAACAGGGTTCTTACATAAACCCAAACAGTACGCTACATTTCTGACAAAAGAAGTCAGAGGAATTTTGAGTTTTTTTGCTGATATATTTTGAAAAACGCCTAGATCAGGGTAAGGACGAACCATCCATCTCAAGTACATCCAAGCGTGGTCAATATGAACCCCACCCATTTGCGGGATCTCGGTCGCTATTTCTTTGACCAAGCATTCAGGATCAGAAAATCGCTGAGCAAATTTCACGAGGCTTCCATTGGCAGTTTTATCAACAAAGAGATTAATTGATTCGAGCACCTGCGGAATCCTGTATTTGCCAGGACCTAGAGGATAGTACGTGTTGAATTCTTCAGCAATCTTCTGGATTCTATTCTTTTGCCCTGGTATAAACAAGCCGTTACCTAAGGCACTATGAGCTGAGACCATAAACGCTCTAGCCTTCTCCGACGTGCCTACCAGTTCAGCGGTGTCTAAAGCAGATATCAGCAGGAAGTAATGGGCGGTTTTCTCTTTTTCAGTCGATGAATAAGGGTCAAAAAGAAGCTTCGATGAACTAGTTTTATCCCAATGAAGCTCAGTAACTGCTGAGCTTTTTTCAACATATTCTTTCAGGAGCGGCTTTAATTGATCAATCTCGTTTTCTGTCATCTTAAAGCTCGTTTAACACGTACGCTTTCATAATTTAAATAATTATGCGCGTCAACTGAGACCTGCGGAATTTGACAGAATTATGAAAGATTAATGTACTTCTATAAACACCGTCATTTTTCGAATGCCGAAAATCAGAGCAGTATTGTTCGACCTTGATAATACTTTAAGCGATTTTATGCTCATGAAGGAGCAAGCATGCCGAGCCGCCACGCAGGCAATGATAACTGCCGGATTGAAAATGAACGAAGATGAGGCTTACTCTCAACTTATTGATACTTATTTCAGAGTTGGGATAGAGTCTAATGATGCTTTTACAAAGTTCCTGAAAAATGCTGGCCAGTTTGACTATAAGATATTAGCCGCAGCCATCAACTCTTATCTGGATGCAAAAGCCAAGTACTTGAAACCTTATCCCAACGTTAGACCCGTATTAAGAAAGCTTCAGAAAAAAGGCCTTTTTCTTTCAATAGTTACTGATGCCCCGAAAACTAAAGCCTACCAGCGATTGCTCTGCATGGAGATAGAATCATACTTCAAGTTCGTCGTTGGTTATGAAGATACAAACAACTCCAAGAGCACCGGTCTTCCCCTTTTGCTCGCTTTAGAAATGCTTAAGAAAGAAATAGCGGGTGTAGAGAATGGTGAAATACTTATGGTCGGAGACTCAATGGAAAGAGATATGATTCCCGCCATAAAGTTAGGGTTGCGAACTGCGCTTTGTAAATATGGTCAAAAAACAGTTGAAAAAGGAAATCCCGATTATATTCTTGAAGGTATCAAAGATATCCTTAAGATCTTATAGGTTTATTTCCCTTCAGAAACGAATTATGTTTTGTCCTCGTTCAATATTCTCTTGGCATCTCGAATGTCAATTTTAGCGTGATGCCCGTGTTTTTCTAGCAACGATAACAAGTTCGAACCATTCAAAAGAGTTATTGGTTTGCCTTTTGCAAAATTGTATGAATCTGACCCATAATCTGAAGTAGTTACTAGTATGCCTTTTGTCGCGCCTTCATTCATAACAGTGCCAAATAGGTCTCTTACTGCTGAGACACCGACAGTATTGGTGTATCTTTTTGCTTGAATAACAATTTTGCCCCCCCTAATCGGGTCTGGGTCAAACGCCACAGCATCAACGCCCCCATCTCTACTGGCTTGGGTAATTTTTACTTCTCCGCCATTGGCTTGAAATTCTTTTTCAAATAGTTCTCTAATTAAGTTCTCAAAATCTTCCCAATCCATTGCTGCAAGATTTGTTGAATTATCTATTTTGTTTTCGACTTCGTAGCTATCGACAAATCTATGGTCCTCTCTGCTCATTTGTAAAATTGGTTGAACAGGAGTTAATGTGCTTAATTTACTAGCTGCAACCCCTTTTAAGGTCTTAAAGCACGTTTTAGGATCGACGTTTTTCAAGTCAATGTTCATGAACTCTTCCTTTTTAGCCTGTATACTCAAAATGCAGTTGTTTTCCTCTTTACCCGTAGCTTTATTTATAGAGTTTACCCAACCGTTAAACGAGATAGCATCGATGACGTTTATTACGTCCGATTCAAAAAGTTCATGTATTGTCCTAAGAGTTATTTTATAGATGATTTCATCGTACATTTTGTTTATCTGGTTGTCGGGAATCAGAGTCTCTTTGAGTTCTTTTCTTGCTGCTATGTACTTTACCTCTTTTAGCGCTGGAACATCACTTTGAGAAGGAAGTTCATATTCTATAATTAGCATTTTGTTCTCTGGATTATACTCAACTTCAAAGTTGCTTGGAAAAGATTCGGGGTATTTGGAGTTATTTAAGACCATATCAAAATATTCATAGATTGAACCAGGATCTTTGGATAGGTATTTTTGCTTTTGCAGGTCAATGCCAGCGTTAAACTCTTCTTGTTTTTTTAGAAATGCCTTCTTTCGTTCTTCCCATTGAGAAACGTCATTTTCCCAAGTTTTAAGCTGTTTTTCATAATCCAAATCTAATTCTAGGTTATATTGATCAACAGACGCTTTTTCTTTTTCCCAGTTTGATAAAGCTGTTGAATATCTTGTCTCAAATTCTTTAATTTTCAGTTCCATTTTTGATTTAAACATCTTTTCAGTAAAAGAAAATGTCGGCTCTTCTTCCACAGGTTTGTTTGGGTATGTTTTTTTGACTTGTCGGCATGGTTTGATTGGCATTGGTTCTGTATAATGTTCTTTCTTTTTCAATTTTTCCCAGTTTACCGCATTGTTAATTGACAGTGAATCAAGAAGAATATTTTCGACGGTATTTTGTGCATTAACTGCATCCTGCGTCCTTTTAATTGCCTCATCTATGTTGGCTTCTTTTTCTTGATTGACTTCGCGTCGACAAGAAACTATATCCCATTTTTCTCGCCATTTAGCCTTCTGAATGTTAATTTTATTCTCAAGCATGTATTGATCAGGGGCGGAAATTATCTTATGCTCATTCAGTCCTTCATGAGACATCTCTACGAAATAACTCAAAACACGGTTTCCAGAGGCGCTAATACGTTGTCGTTTATACCCCACTTTAATTTGATCATCAGCCATTTACGATCCCTGGTACCCCTAATTTTGAATTTTTGGTTTCACAGAATGTTATAGGTTTTTAATATAAAAGATTATGTAAGAAACCCATTATAGGCTTTTTTCACCATATTTGTTAAGATATGAATTTCTCATGAGATCTTGTTTTCGCACTCTTCGAATCTACAGCTTTTGCATTTCTTGATATTACAATGATGGAAAGGTGCAAATTTACCCAAAGCCAACAAAGCAAATCTATTGATCTTTTCCTTCAAGAAATTTTCTGCCTCCTCAGTTTGGACGCCTTGAAAAACTCTCAGACTCTCCATAGTTGCCTTATCTTTTATGTTGATGATCCAAGCTTTCTTCTCACACGGTATATCAAAACAAACCTTTGGGCTAAAAGGGAAGCTCTCACTAAACCGGGAGTTCAAATAAAGTAGAGTCTGAAGCTTTTGCGTATCATACGGCTCAAAAGTGTCTTGATACTTCTCTTTATTGGCAGGATATTTCGAATCTTCAACAATCAACGTTCCTTTGCTTCGCAGGACTTTGTCAGCCCTACCTAAAAGCAAAAGCGAAAGCTTCTCGTTTCCGAAAGATAATTCTCTCTGAAAACGAGTGTATAACCCCTCGCGAGCAAACTCGATATCCCTCGTAAAATCTTCAAGTTCTTCAATGGTGACTGGCTTAAAGGTAAAATGCTCTTTCTCAAGCACTTCTTCTTTTTCATGCGATTTAGTGCCATCAATGATTATCTGTGTCTCAGGTGGCTTGATTCCTTTTAAGAAATGTGTTATGCTGACTTCGCAGTAACCCATGGACGCACAAAAATCAGAAACGGATGCAGTTATTAGCGGGCTTCCATCTCGGGTTTGCTTTATCTTAATCATAATCTAAATCAATCAAGATAGCGCTTAAAAAGCAAACGACTTTGTCATTCAGGCATTTTTAGATTTTCCTCGTTCGATTGGTGAACAAGAAAAAACTACGAGATGTCGTTAGTTTAAGGTTTCAGTTTGGTATTTGGTTTTAGAGTTTGAAGGTTGCACCTGGTTCCTTTAACAGATAGACGTTTTTTGACCATTTTGTGTATGCTTGAGCATTTTCTGTATGAATCGGAATAACAGTTTTTGGGCTAACTTGTTCAACAAACTCCTTAAGCTGATTTGCCGAAGCATGCCCTGAAACATGAGTTGAGGTTATGCCCAATCCAAAATGGTTTATCCAGTTTTGGATTCTCTCCCAATCAATTTCCATTTCCGCATCAAAAGGCTCACAAACCGATTTAATGTAAACCGATCCCTCAATGGGGTCAATGTCGATTAGCTCCTTAAGATCAAAGTTGGTACAGAACATTAAGTAGTCTTTTTGGTTGGCTTTGATGTCTTTATAGCAGATAGAACGGTCGAGGTATGGTCGTTCCCATGTGTCGTAATCTTGGTTGCGTATCTTCAGGTCACACTTGCTGCTGCCTATGAGTCCCCAACTTTTCCTGTTAGCATAAAACGTAATGTTCCCATCGTCCAATTTAGGTGCTAATGTGTCTGAGCATTTAGAAAGTTGGTCGAGCAAATATGCTTGCTTGAGAGAAATTGCGAGCTTCTTATCCATTTTCTTAGCTGCGTTTAGGAAGGAGAGCATTCGATCCGTGTCTCTAACAGACCAATTACAGACTGAAATCCCTTTTGCACCATTAGAAATGTTACAGATCTCATCTTCCACGTCTGCTTCTTTTTTTGACGACTCCTCATCAACTCTTGTTCCTTCTATAACCAATAAATCGGGTCTAGCATCTTTGCAGGCATACATAAATTCAGTAGTTTCCTTTTCTCTGCGTCCATGAAATCTAAAATCACCTGTGTAGACAACGGTACCTGACGAAGTGTGAATAATGTACCCAGTTGCTCCTGAAAGTGAGTGGTCAACTCGATAAGGTTCAATGGTCAGATGCTTTATTTTGAAGGGTTTGCCAAATTCGAACGTTTGATAGTTTCGGTCAACTTTTAGGTCTTCGTGAGATTGAGTAGTCTTACGGCTTAACTCACCTTTCTTGTTAACGTACGTTTCAAAGCACCGGGTCAAATCCGTTATATCGTTGAAGCTTCCTGCGCCTGTATCATTCATCGCCTTAAGAATACGGTAACTTTCTTGCGAGCAGAAAATGGGCAAATCCTCCCGAAGGTGGTTTATGTAAGAAGCATGGTCCGCATGGGCATGCGATAAAAGCATCCCATCAAAACCCAGCGACTCATGAGGACGCTCCATATGCTTAAGAAAATCTTCTCTGTAGAGTCCTTTAAGATCTGGAATAAGATTGAACTCGATAAAGTCGCCTAGGCCGTTGCATTTTCTGGGCTGCAAGAACTCCGAAAAATATTTGTTTGCCTGACTAAAACTCATTCCAAAATCCAAAAAAATCTTTGTGTCTCCGTCTTCAAGCAGAATCTTGTTACCGCCGATCTCGTTAACTCCGCCGTAAAACGTCAGCTCAACCATAATCGCTCGCTTCTACCGAACACATTAGTTTGAAGTCTTAATAGAAGCTTCTGAATTCCGGGCCTAGATTTTATAAGTTCTAACCTTAAACGCTGTAGGCCTCTAATGGATTTGCACTGAATCGGAGTCGGAACTATCATTTTAAGATCACTAACTTCCTCTAAAAATATAGAAAAAGCGCGCACGAGTGCCATGACTCAAGCTATGCTTGACGGTTTCGCAAATGTTTGCTAATGAATATATAGTAAATTTCTTAAACGAATTTGCCAAATAGTATTGGTGATGTTTGGTGTCTGTTCCAAAAGGTATTCATGGAATCGCAAAGAATGTTTTTGAACTATTAATGAACAAAAAATACAAACTTGACTATTACCAAAGAGAATATACTTGGGAGACTTCGAACATAATCGAGCTCTTGGAAGATCTTACTTCCAAATTCTTTGTAGCTTTTGACAAGAATGATAATCGCGAAGACGTTAAGAAATATCCTACTTACTTTCTTGGTTCAATAGTAATTAATGAAAAAGAGAGCGGTAATTTCATAATTGATGGGCAGCAACGTCTTACATCCTTAACTCTCCTTTTAATGTACCTTAATAATTTGCAGCAAAACATTCCAGAAAAAGTCAGTTTAGACTATTTGATTTTTTCAGAATCATTCGGAAAGAAATCATTCAACCTTGAAGTAGATGAAAGAGACGCATGCATGGCCGCTCTTTACAAAAACAGTATTTTGGATGTGACAAACGCTAACGAATCGGTTAAGAACCTTTATGCACGTTACCAAGACATCAAAGAAAATTTTCCTGAAGATTTGGAAAATAACAGTCTACCCTTTTTCATCGATTGGTTGTTAAACAGAGTTGAAATGGTTGAAATTAGAGCATTCAGCGACGAAGATGCATACACTATTTTTGAGACAATGAACGATCGTGGTGTCACACTAAACCCAACTGATATGCTAAAAGGGTACCTTCTAACGAATATGCATCCAGACAGCAGGTTGGCTGCAAATCAATTATGGCGAAGCCAAGTGGGCGACCTAATAAAAATAGACAAAAATGAGGAAACTAATTTCTTTAAGGTGTGGCTGAGAGCAAAATATGCTCAGTCTATACGGGAGAGAAAAAGAGGCGCGATTAACCAAGATTGGGAGAACATTAACTCTTATCATCGATGGTTACGTCATGAATCCAAAGAATTGAAGCTTGAGAACCCAAACGATTTCTCAAATATTGTGACCTGTAATTTTAAATTCTTCTCCACTCAGCATATTAGAAATCTCATAGCTTCTGTCATGCTGAGCGAAGGAATGGAATACGTTTATTATAATGCCAGCAATGAATTTACGCTTCAATACCCTTTATTGCTTGCACCTCTCAAAACTGCTGATGACAACAATGTTATCGACAAAAAAATCAGGCTCGTGGCTGGATATATTGACATATTTATAGCCAGAAGAGTTTGGAATCAAAGAACACTCGGCTACTCTTCAATTGTCTACACTATGTTCAACTTAATGAAGGAGATAAGGGACAAGACTGTTGAGGAACTCGTAAGTATTCTTACAATGAAGGTTCAACAAATGGAAGAAACCTTCGAGTCTTACCCTGCATTTTCCTTGAACCAGCAAAATCGTAGATACATCCATCGTTTGTTGGCTAGAATTACACAACATATCGAGGAGCAAAGTGGAATTCCATCGCGCTATGAAGATTACATTTCAAGTGAAATAGCCAAACCCTTTGAAATCGAACACATATGGGCTAAGAAATTTGATTACCATACAGATGAATTTGATAATGATTACGAATTTCAGGAATACAGAAATCGTATAGGCGGATTACTTTTAGTTCAAAGAGGTTTTAACCAAAGTTATGGAGAACTGCCGTACGTAGATAAGTTACCCCTCTATTTTGGTCAAAACCTTCTAGCAAAAAGCCTGAACCCAAATTGTTACAAATCAAATCCTAGCTTTGAAACTTACATCAAAGCGAGTGGCTTGCAGTTTCAGGCTCATCAAAATTTCAAAAAAAGCGATCTTGAACAGCGGATGATGCTTTACAAAGAAATTTGCAAGGAAATCTGGAACCCAAATAGGTTCGCGGCAGAATTAATGGGTACCGTCTAGAAGTTCCATAGGGATGAATCAAATAACTGACAACTCTTTTGAGTTGAGCATGCGACAGAACCAAAATCAGCTTGAGTGCAAACTAACAAAAACCCCTTGCATATCTATGACTGTAGCTTCAAAGGAATTCTTCCTAGAACAAAAAACACTTTCAAGCATAATAGATTCCTACAGCACCGTTGCTAAGCTGGTTGGAAAAAAGAAGACAAGAAATATAGATTTTTTTGAAGCTCTATCGATTTTGGGCGCTGAAATCGGCTTTGGGATCGCAAATATTTTTGAACATTTTGGATTAATGTACACCAAAAGGCGTATCAACCTAACACTAAAACTGGATGATTGGACTCGAAGAATCCCATGGGAACTAGCCATGGTCCCAGATTACCCAGAACAACTGCTCTGCGAAAGATTCAATATTGGAAGAGCAATGGATGTTGAATGTAAAAATCAATGGGAAACAGCTCCTAACACGAAAACAAGTAAACGGAGTTTAAAATCATTAGTTGTCGGACTAAATTACACGAAGAATTCAATATACACTCCATTAGATCGGTCAGAAGAAGATGCTAAAGCAGTACACGAATACTTGACAAAATTCTCAAAAAGCAAGAATGGAAGAGACTTGGAAGTTCTTCCAAAACTAATAGGTGGAAACGCAAGAAAAGAGACATTGGAAAAACGGTTAAAAGAAGGAATAACTATGTTTCATTTTTCTGGGCATGGAGAACTTTACAGAAATATTGGCAAAATAATTCTAGCTAATGATAAACAATTAACAACTAAGGAACTCAGTTGCATATTCTATAACAATCAAACTAGGGCACCGACATTTTCTTTCATGAACGCATGCGAGACCTGCCTTCAAAAAAATGGTGAATCGGACATCCATGATTGGGCCCTCGCAATGGCTACATATGGCGCTAGGGCTCTAATCGGTACTTTTTGGAGCGTTATGGATGAAGATGCAACCGATTTTTCATTAGCATTCTATAGGTATTTCTTGAAGGAAGGAAAGACGATAGGCGATTCTGTACGGAGAGCAAGACTCTTTGTTAAGGATAAGAAAACTGAAGGAAACGATTTAGACCCCATGGTCACTTGGTCCGCATTCGTGCTGTATGGTCCTCCTATGTTAAAAGCAAGAGATATTTTGGTATAAAGTAAGTTCTGTTCGTAAAAGATAAAATTCCCAAGCACGGCGCGCCGCGCTAAAATGTAGAGGTTTTTGGGCTAAGGAACAAATTTCATCGTACGTTTGCCTAACCATCCAAAGAGCTAAACGGAGTGCGCTGCCGCAATCCCTACAAAAACATATATACTATTAGCCTGAAACCTCGTTGCTATGACAATAATTGTCGCAGTGAAGTTCTCCAACGGAGTAGTTGTTGCAACAGATAGTAGGTCCATTTATGGAGAAGCACAATATGTACGAGACACGGAAAGAAAGATAGATACCTTAAACGATAAAGTTGCCGTCACTTCTTCAGGAATCAGGGCAGCGTCTAATAGAATATTCAAAGAGCTTAGATCTTATGTGGAAGCAAATGAGAATCTAACTTTTGACGAAATTGTTAGTGAATGTGAAGATCTCATGAGGAACTTTTATAAAAGGTACAGTGGTCGTCTGAAGGAAGAGTTAGAGGACGGTTGGAGTTTTGAGCTGTTTTCCTCGGAAAGAATGGTTATTATTGAATCTGATGGAGTTGCTGACGAAGAAGAAAGTTATCTTTGTGATGGAAGTGGTACTCCCTATGCTGAGTACATTCTGCGACAGCGTTACAAGCCAGATCTTACAGAACAAGAATGCAAAGAACTTGCCTGCTATGTTGTTCTTCAAACATCTCTGATAGACCCTAATGTCGGAGGACCCGTAAATCTGTGCGTTCTAAAAGAAATAGGTCTTAAGCACTTAACACGCCCTGAAATAGACGAGATTGTCGAGAATATCAAAGAAACTCCTATAGAACAACAAATAAAAATTCAAAGTTTAGTTGAGGAAATTGTTGAGGAAAGACGATGGATTAATGACTTGTTTAAAAACAAATTCAAGACAGCCTTATTCAAACAGGATGAATACGCCATTTCGCAGATTCAAAAAACTTGCAAAAACGAAAACGATTTTACCAACAGAATATCGGCGCTAGCGGTATTGATAGACCGAACGGAATCATTAGATGTTGATGACAGACTTGGAGAAAAAAACAAGGCTTCCATCAATCGGTTGCAAGTCTTCGCAGATAAAAATATGCCCAAGCTAAATCCTGAGTGTATTAAAAATCTAAGAGAAATCTACACGCTTAGAAGCCACAAGATGCCAATTCACGAAGATGATCCAAGATTAATGCAGATACTCCTTCAATGGGAATACAAGATACCACCTAACTGGGGAAATCTTTGGGAGAAAGCTCTCACAAAATATCGGGACAGCCTAAAGATGTTGAAAGCAGCTGTTCAGTGAGTCTTGTCTTTATATGATACATAATTTTTCAAGGATGAAAAAATCGACTGCAAGAAATGCATTAAAATGATTTATTTCCGCAGAATTTTAGCATCCGGAGGCGACCGTTTACAGTAAAGCTAAAGAGATCCAACCGAATAAGTTATAGGCCAGTGGGATCTCTTGGCTAAAAAACATGTATTGCTCGTCGAACCTGACTATTATACTCAATTCCCGCCGCTAGGACTGCTAAAGCTTTCCACTTTTTATAAGAATCAAGGTTCAACTACAGAATTGATTCGTGGAACTAAGGATTGTAGCCGGGAACCTGATTTAATTTACATTACCAGTCTTTTCACGTGGTCTTGGGAACCAGTGTGGAAAGCAGTTAGATTCTACTCCACCTCATTTCCAAGTTCAGACCTATGGCTGGGTGGACTTTACGCTTCTTTGATGCCCGAGCATGCAGCACTAAGTGGAGTTCACACTGACCACGTTTTCAAAGGAATATTTCCTGAAGCTGAAAATCTTCGTCCAGATTATAGTCTTGTACCAGAATGGAATCAAAAGGAAAAAGCGAGTATTCTCTTCTCATCCAGAGGTTGCATAAGAAACTGTGGATTCTGCGCAGTTCCACAATTGGAAGGCAAAATAGTTACTAACAGCTCACAAATTAGTGATTTGCTTTATCCTGAACACACTAAGATCATATTATTTGACAACAATTTTTTGGCTTCTTCAAAATGGGAAAGCACTCTTGAGGAGATTAAGAGTCTCGATTTGAGAGTGGATTTCAATCAAGGTTTGGATGCTAGACTGATAACACCTTTAGTTGCTAAGAAATTGGCAAAGGTCAAAATTGACAAGGTAATTAGATTGTCGTATGACAATTGCCAAACTGGAACAAATGTTGAGAAAGCAATTAAGCTTCTCAAATCTGAAGGAATTAATGGAAAAAGCATACTCGTGTACACGCTATTCAATTTCACAGACGATCCACAGGACTTTTTTGAACGCATGAAAGATGTTCTCAAATGGGGCGCAGTCTGTTACCCGATGCGTTATGAGCCTTTGCGAACACTTTTCAAAAACAAATATGTTTCTTCAAAATGGACAGCTAACGAACTTGAAGCAATTCAGAGAGCACGCAGAGTAATCGGTTTTGGAGGAGCTTTTGCACCTCATAAGGGCATGCTAAACGTAAAAGTGGAAAACTGTAACACTTTCGAAAAAGCTTTCAAGGAGTTTATGAATCCAGAGGCGAAGATAGAAGAATGATTTGTACATGTTGCGGTTTTGAAATTCAAGGTCAAACTCACCAAATCGAAAATGGAGAAAAACAAGTTTGTGACAAATGTTGGAATAATCCTTCTTTCTTTTTTTCTGAAAAAGCAAAGACGGACACTCGTTTCAAACTGCTTTCCGAAATTGCTGTACAAAATCAAAACAGCCCAAAAACAATCGAAATAAGTGTTCTAAAATTATCTCAGAAAAACATTGATCTTTACATTGGAAAAATGAAATCCAAGGATATATTGCAACTCTACGAAGTTGACAAGTTTAAAGATGAGGAACTTGAAGGCTATCAACGTGAACAATATGAAGAAAGGACATCAGAACTAATAGAATACCTTACTGAATGTCCCATTGCCGTAATGCCAAGCCTCTTTGTCAGTCTGAGGAATGCGAAATTTGTAGCATCGAAAGACGATTTTGGTATTCTCCGAATTCCAAAGGTCAGAGGTGCAATTTGGATAATCGACGGTCAACATAGAGTAGGAGGATTTGAAAAGCTTTATCAGAAGTTTACTTATCAGCGAAAACCAAATGAAATTTCGACCGAAACATTTGCAACACTCATGGATTATGAACTCCCAATAGTTTTCATAGATACGCAAAAAGCAGCAGTAAAAACGAATACCTTGAAAATGGGAAAAAGCGAAATAATGCCAGAAGACCTTGAGAGGGCAATATTTTTTGTTGTCAACAAGACTCAGAAAGGAATTAGCTCTTCGCTAAAAGATGCGTTACTTTACCGCCTGAATGTTAGCGGAATTGATGGAATTCCAGCTTTAAGAAAAGAAAAGTGGAGAATTCAAGCTGCACACGTTGGTATTTCTTTAAATCGAGAGCTTGATTCACCTCTTAAAGGTTTGATTAATATTGGTGGAAAAGCGGGAACAAGAAAGCCAATCCAGTTGAACTCTTTTGTTTCCTCCTTAGAACTGCTTTTCAACGACAAGAATTTTGCGAAATTGGAATATAACAAGCAAGTCCAGTTTTTAAAATTCTATTGGGAATCCCTGAGAAAAAATGTTCCTCAAGCATTCGATTTAGCATCTTGGAGAGATTATATGCTTCTAAAAGCTATTGGAGTTTATTGTGTTCATTGGCTTGCGTTAGATGTCTTCAACATCTGCTTAACGAACGAACAGCGTTTTGATGAGCAGGAGACTTTAGATAAAATTGTTAGCAAGATGAGTGATTTTGACTGGAAAACACAAACGTCGCTATTGTCAACATTGGGCGGTCTCAAAGGTGCTAAGCGGGGCTACGAGAAAATCAAACTTTGTTTAACAACCTGACAACCTAAAATCCTCTTTCTTTTCAGAAAACTGGTAACACATAATAGATGTTATATATCAAGTCTGCCAACTGTTAGACAACCGCGAGGTTACGACCTAAGAAATGAGCCTGAAGGGTCTTTCTCTTAAGAAATCTTACAATTCAGATACCGACAATATCCTTCAAGATTTCTACATTCGATCTCTTTCCGTTTCAATAGAATATAAAAGACTAACAGGTTTCTTCTCGTCAACGACCCTCGCTTTAGCGGCAAAGGGGATGACTGCCTTTATTCGTAATGGCGGGACGATGAAACTGGTTACAGGTGCACGTTTTCAAGAAGCAGATATTCGAGCAATAAAAGAATCCCTTGAATCTCCTGAAGAAATTTTGAAAGAAGAAATGTTAAAAGAGCTTAACACTCTCGAAGACAAATTCATAAAGGATCATGTACGTGCTTTAGGTTGGATGATTGTTAACAAGCGATTAAAAATAAAAGTTGCAATAGTCCTCTCAGATGATGGGTATCCTCTTGAGTCGAGAAAAGTGGAGAAACAAGGTATATTCCATCAAAAAGTGGGAATATTGGAAGATTTTGAAGGAGATATGGTTTCTTTCAGCGGTTCAGACAACGAAAGTGCACACGGTTGGCAAAAAAACATTGAAGAATTCAAAGTTTTCAGAAGCTGGGAAACAGGTGAGTCGGAGTACTTTCAATCCGATTTGGAAAAATTCAATCGGTTCTGGGATGGAAACGCTATCAGAACAAAAATCATCGACATCCCAAAAGCAATTGAGGAGAAGCTTATCCAAATTGCTCCTAAAAACTTTGAAGAATTAGACTTAGAGCAACCTGAAGTAGTTCAAAGTAACGTTGCTGAACCTAAACTTAGACCTTATCAAGTAAAGGCAGTCGGGGATTGGATAAACAATGGCTACTATGGAATTTTTGAAATGGCTACAGGAACAGGCAAGACCTTCACCGCATTAGCATGCATGGATACACTGATGAAAAAAGAAAACAAAATAGTCACAGTAATCAGTGCACCTTACAATCATCTATGCGAGCAATGGATAGCTGAAACTGACAAATTCGGCATCAAGACCGTTAAATTAGTCTGCGATTCCACTGAACCTCATTGGAAGGACAAACTAGTCGATAACCTGATTGACCTTGAAAATGGAGTGATTGAAAACCTGACGATTTACACTACTCATAACACATTTTCTTCAACGGATTTTACGGAAATAGTTAGAGAAAACAAGTTAGATAACGCTAATCTGAAGTTCTTTCTTATTGTCGATGAGGTGCATGGAATAGGAGCACCAATTAGGCGTAATGGGCTTATTGACGAATACGATTTTCGATTAGGACTCAGTGCTACTCCGAAAAGATGGTTTGATTACGAGGGAACTGATAGAATATTTGATTACTTTAAAGATGTAGTCTTTAGTTTTCCGTTGAAAGATGCCATTCAAGCTGGTTTTCTAACACCATATGTGTACAAACCATTTTTTGCATTTTTAACAGAAAAAGAAATGAAAAGTTATGAAGAGGAGACTCGTAAAGTCTCAAGAGCATATTATGCTTCGAGGAATGACGTTGAAAGAGACGAGGCTTATACTCTACTATGTATAAAACGACAACGTATCGTTCGAAATGCTGAAAACAAGCTGATTGAGTTCCAAAAAATATTGGATAAAATTGGTTCTTTGCAAAATTGCCTAATTTACAGTTCACCCCAGCAAATCAAGATTGTCCAAGAAACTTTAAACAAAAGAAATATCATTCAACACAAGTTCACACAGCAGGAAGGTACAAAACCTGAAAGTAAGTTTGAAGGACTTTCCGAGAGAGATTTTCTAATCAAAAGATTTTCAGAGGGGTTCTATCAGGCATTAGTCTCTATGAAGTGCCTTGATGAAGGAGTCGATGTACCTCCAGCTCGGGTTGCAATTATCTTAGATAACTCAGGTAATCCACGAGAGTACATTCAACGAAGAGGGCGAGTCTTGCGTCTTTTTCCTGGAAAGTCAATAGCTACAATTTACGATATAATTGTTGAGCCGAGATTAAATAACGCAACCCCAATTGAACTTAAGGAACTTGAAAAAAAGATAGTTTTAAAAGAACTTCAGAGATACAGAGACTTCGCTGAATCCTCCAATAATGTTGACGAATGCTTGAGGACGTTAAATGAAATAGAAGCAGCATATGGCATTTGATAAGAGAGAGAGAAAATGTCGTCAGTAAATAGAAAGATAATAAACCAAATTGAAAATAGCGACTACACGCCTGAAATCAAAGAACTGCTAAACTCCTTACTACAAATAGAAGCCAGAATCGCCGAAGACAAGAAACCTCACTATTCGGAAGATTATGACAGAGTGATAAAAAACCTTGCCAAGAAACGAGGGTATCGGGAGGATGAAGAGTGAATCTCGACTATCTTCAAATGAAAAATTTCCGACAATATCAGGACGCTCGAATAGAGTTCTCTCAATCTCCAACAAGAAATTTCACAATTATTCAAGGGGTAATGGGGGCTGGAAAAACTAACATTCTAAATGCTGTAACTTGGTGTCTCTTTGGAGACGAGAAACACATTGATAAGAAATACAAAGGGCTTCCAATTGTTAATACTTCAGCCCTTTCAAAATGCGAGGGAAAAGTTTGCGAAGTCAAAGTTGAACTGCAAATTATTCAGAGCGATGGAAAGCGAATTAGAGTAACCAGATGTGAGAATTGGAGAGAGCAAAACAGTAACTTATCAAAAATTAGTATGCAACATGACTTTTCTATAATGAGAGAAACTGGAAGGGATTGGGTTGGACCAATTTATGGGGATGATGCGCAATATATCGTTGATAGCCTAATTCCTCCTTCGATTGAGGAATACTTCTTTTTTGACGGCGAACGAATGAATGATTACTTCAGGGAAAATACTGGTAAGGACATCAAAAGTGCAGTTTTTAAAATTTCTCAATTAGAACTTTGCGAATCGCTAATTTCACACCTATCGGCAAGAAGAAGTGAGTATCTAAGACTATCAAGAGGACTAAGCTCGAAAGCAAATGATATTAAAATGATTGTTGAAACCCTCGAGAAGTCGCAAGAATCAGACAAAGAACGTTTGAAAGAACTATTGAGAGATCAAGCAGAAGCACAACGAATAGAAAAAGAATACAGTGATAAGCTACGAAATTCATCGCTTGAAAGAATTGAGAGCTTAGAAGAACGCCGAGTTGGTTTGGAAGACGATTTAGAGCGTATCGCTGATGACATCGAGGAACTAGAAAAAGAGAAAGTGCAATTCCTTCATAAGAATATGCCAATAATCTTTGCTTTTGATGCCCTTACAAAAACTAAATCGCTGATAGAAGGGCGAAAAGAAGCTGGAATGATACCTCCGCCAGTTAAGACAGTTTTTATCGACAGCTTACTTAAAAAAGGAAAATGCATTTGCGGAAGTGACATAACCGCCAAAGACGAGCTTTCTTGCACAAGAAGAAAAAGAGTTGAGGCTTTTCTAAGGCAAAGTGAATTGTCGGAAATGAGCAATGACCTAATCAACTGCAATGTTCAGATTCAAGCTATGATTGACCAAGTCAAAGTTTTTCCAGATACTTCAGTACAGTTAGGTAAAAGATTAAGAGAACTCCAAACACTTAAGGACACAAAAAACACGGACGTTGAAAAAATAAAGGTAGAAATTTCGCAAAGCAATGCGGAGAATATTAAAGAATGGGGAAAAGAAAGAGACAAATATAATGAGAAAAAAATCAAAATAGGAAATGAAGCGGCCATTCTCAATAGTACCATTGGCAGACGTGACAACATAATTAGAGCAAGAACGAGTGAATTTACAAGGGAACTGAAGAAAGAGGCAAGGCACAACTCCCTTGTTAGTCTAATGACTTTTTGTGAAGAAGGAATACATGCCGCACAAGAAGTCAGAGATGCTATTATGAAAAATGTCAAAGATGAGATATGTAAGAAAACAAGTGAGCAATTTCTCTCACTGATTTGGAAAAAAGGAACCTACAATGGCGTTGTAATTGATGATGACTACAATATCTCAGTGCCCCATGTCTCTGGGCGAGAAGGGCTGGGAACACTTTCGGCTGGGGAACGGCAAGTTTGTGCCTTATCATTCATGGCGGCGTTGAATAGCGTTTCTGGTTTTGACGTTCCAATCATAATAGACACACCTTTAGCAAGAATATCTAATGAACCGACAAGAAGCATTGCTGAGAATCTTCCTAATTATCTGCCTAACAAACAAGTTTCATTGCTAGTAACAGACAAGGAGTATACCCCTGAAGTAAAAGAAACCTTAAGCAAAGTAGTCGGTAAAACATACATAATAAATTTCATAGAAAAAGACTATGGTGGTTTATCGGAGCTGGTGTTTCAATCATGAGCGAAAGAAAAAAGCCAGACAGATTTTATGTGGAAAAGAAGGATAGAGAAGACTGGAATAGACTCAAAGACAAAGACAGCCCATTTGCAGGTGCTGACAATAAAGATGTTTTCATAGCTGCAATGATGACAGGTTACTTTGAAAAAGCCGAATTTGAGCTTAAGACTAAAGACGGGTATTTCTTCGCAGACAATTTAAAGCCGCAGGAAGAGGCAATTGTAAAAGCTATTGCTGTTTCAAAAACTGGAAGTCTGAATGTTCTCCTTGACACTGAGAGAGTTTACGAAATTGCTGAGCAGTATGCCACAGGAGGACTAAAAATCCTCAAAAACAAGGTCTTTAGCGGTGAATACGGGTCATACTCCAAAAAACTTGAAGCTGAATTACTCCGACAGTACACCAAGATTACCCAAAACGTACCTGCTCCTCCGACTGTTGATGAACTTGAAGGAATACCATTAATGGATCTAATTTTAGGAGGAGAAACAGACAAAGTAGAGCTCAAATCTTCATTCCTATGGGATTACCAAAAAAAGTCATACTCCAAAGAAGTCAAGATCGCTGTGGTTCGAGCAATTGCATCTTTCATGAATTCAGAAGGTGGCTTTTTGATTATTGGAGTGGACAATGACCAAAATCCACTTGGATTAGAGCTTGACTGGACGCAATGTCAGAACAGTTTTGATGTGTGGAAGCAGACTCTTGCTAACGCTATAAACACTTACCTTGGAAGAATTAACAACATTCTTGTGACTAGCCGTAAAGAGAAATTTGAAGATAAAGACGTTGTAATACTGAGGATAAAGAAATCGCCACACCCTGTATATCTAACCTACGAAGACAAAAAACAGGATTTCTTCATACGGGGAGATGGTACGTCTCAGCAATTGAGCATGAGCGATACAACTCAATATGTGCAGGAACATTGGAAAGATCAGTAGCTGATCAAGTTGTTTATCGAGAATGAGCGATTCCCTTATTCTTATTCTTAAGACAAGGCTTGCTTAGCAGGGATAAAAGCTTAAAAACGCTTCAAGGTTAAAGGGAATAACTCTCGACAACTGGCTTTGATCTCCTTGAATAACTTCAAACCTGAAGACAAAGTGTTTCTAGCTGTCTTTGTTCTATTATTTGGGATTGTAATTCTCAATATTGCCACTGGCTACTTGGGCTTTCTGTTCCAATCCCCTTCTGGAGTGACTTCACCATTTGCAATAATATCGAGTGCTTCAATATTGTTCTGCTTTATTCTCTGGGGATTTGTAAAATTGACCAGAAACCAACTCAGAGATAAAAAACTCGGAGTTAAGGGCATTTCAAGCCTAATGTATGTTAAAACTGCGAAAATAATCGGTTTAAGAAAGCCATCGCTCCGCGGTTCAGTATTTATTATAGGTTGCCTGATTGTCGGTGTTTTTGTGAATCTGTTTACTTTGTTGATTCTTGCGAGATTAGGTCTTGGTACACTTTACCGTGTAACTAACCCAACTCTTTACACTTATGTTTCAAACCTTGTAGTTCCACCTATTTTTGAAGAGTTCATCTACAGAGGGATTTACCTAGGAGTATTCTTGAAACTGTTCGGAAGCAGCCCAAAATTCGCAATTATTGGTCTTATAATGTCCTCCTTTACCTTTGCATGGATTCACCCTTCGGAACCATTTGTTAAGTTGGTTGGAGGTTTCTTATTAGGTTCTGTTTATTTGGTTCGTTGGAAGAAGAACATTGTCGCTTGTTCAGCAACGCATTTCGGGTTTAACTTGATTGGAACTTTCCTATTGTTAGTGATTTGAATTCATGCAGAGTTGTTTGGGTTCATGAGTTTAAGGTTGTAAAATAGCTTCACAAAGAAGAAAGAAGCGTATAAACAGTTAAGGCAATGATTATGGAATAGAGTGCAATAAACATTATCGGACACCATTTTTCAGTAGAAGCTAAACCTTTACGCTTTCCCGAATAGTTTCTTTCTTCAAATTTGAACACGCTTGCTGGCATCGATTGCTCAAGTTCATGAATTACTTTAAACTTAGCTGCGTTCAACTCTTTGTAAGATGCTATACTTTGAATCCAAACCACAGAGATTATTATTCCCATCACCGACAAAAGGATAAAGACAGCATGTTGATTAATAATTGTTAGATATCCAGCTATACCCAAAACGATTGAGCTTAGAGTAAGATAGAACTTGTTTGATTCAAGCCTTTTTGAAGTCACATCAAGAGAGGTTTCCACATAGAGTTTGTACTGTTCAAGCAAATGCTCCTGAAGGTGTTCTCCATAGTTTTTGTTTATGAGTTCATCGCTTGCCAACTAGTCATTCTCCAACTCATTCTGTATTGCGTTTAAGTCCCAATTTATGACCTTCGCATGGTTGTCTTTGCATGGTTGAGGAATCTTGTGGTTTTCATCTCGATAAATTCTAACGCAGACAACCTTTTTGTTTAGTTCATAGGCTTTGTTGATTTCCCAATTAACTGCTTCTCTTTGGTGAGTTTCAGGTCCGACCATAACAATGACAACAGAAGTGCGATTAATTCGATCAGTACATTGTGTTTTCCACTTTTCGTCGAAAGGTTCTTTGACAGAATAGTCTGTGAATTGAATGTCTGATTGTTCATCTTTGGCTTGCTGCCTCAACAGGTTGACTTGCGCTTCATCTTCAACATGAAAGCTAATGAAAACTCGGGGTTTAGGGGTTCTTTCGTTATGGTCAGCATAGTCGTCCAATGTTTTGCTTTTTCCTGATGAAGATACGTGTGATTTTCGGAAACCACGACCTCCTCCACCCATGTCAGTTCCCCTCCAGTAATGTCTTCTGTAGCCTCAAGTTCTTTATGTTGTTGCAAAGCTGCGCAAAGTTTTCTGTTATTACTTGTGCGTTGTAGCCCCCAGTGTATTTAGTCTGTTTTGTTCCAACAAATTTCCATCCATTTAATGCAGCAACGAAATGGGCGGAAGTTACAAATCTATCAGCAAATGAATACTCTTGTAGCCTTTTTTGAGAACTGAATCCATACAAGATTAGTTTTTCAGCATTCTTACGTATTGCCAACGAAAGCGTTCTAGCTTGTCTAATCATTGACCGATTTCCATTCCTGAAGAAGTCGGATATGTGAAAAACGAATTCATCTATTCCATAAGACTTCAACTGTTTAAGGTGGTTTACCACTTGAGTTTCTGAACAGCCCTTGACTAAACCAATTGGTTTAACATTGGGAACGAGAGAAAGTAATTCTTCATTTTCCCTATGAATTCTTTTAAGCTCCTGTGAAGAAACAAGAAACTCACCATCATAGGTTTCACCGTCAACGGTTGTAAAGGAATCTGGATGCAACGAGTTTATTGCTGTAGCATAGTTTGTAGGCTTAAGGTTTGCAATTAGCCCATCTTTCATTATTAATGAAAGAACAATCTGACCATTGAAATTCAAGAATTTGCGTAAGCCACCAGCAGACTCTATTTGCTTGAATGTTCCGTTAAACTGAAACGAGGTTTTGGAAATCAAGTCCTGAAATCGAACTACAACAAGGTCGAGAGGAACAACTTTGAGAACCCCAAAAGTTTCCTTTGTGTCGAGCCTAATTATAGGACTTAGTGTTACCATTTTAAAGGAATAATAGAGTTTAGCGCATACTTAGCTTTATTTGACATGTTTTTGATAAATGAATGATAATTGTGCTGCAAACGCTGGGCAGAGAGTGGAAAGCAGCCGATTTATCAGATTAAGCATATTTTTGGTAGACAAAGAGCATATTTGGTCGAAGACTCTGGTGGAAGTCTTCATTGTGGTTGCCTCACTATGTGGACAACACATTCCATTGTTACTCTGCTTTTTCTATTGGGAAGCCAAAACTTAAAACTGCTTCTTGCTTAATACCACTTTACGGTGTCTTTATGGCTATTGTACCTGATGAGAAAGAAGTTGTCTTTGCATTAGCGCAGTCTCTAATGAACGACCTTAACGTCCAAATGAACAAAGGCATGAAAGCTGCAACTGATGTTCGCCCTTATGCAAAACGCTATGCAATCTTAAGAGAGAGAATTTTAACTTTTGGTGTACCCAATAGCGACATTCTTGTGCCTGATTTACCTCAGGGAATCTATAATTCTAACTTTGCTCTTTTTGCGCCAGATATTCAGCGAAATGTTGGTTTTTTTGATGAGTTAATGATGGCTACAGGTCAAATGGTGGCTTTCTTGAGTGCTATCCAAAAAACCTCTTCAAAGGTTTTGACCGAGTTAGAGGAGTTTCTCTTCAAGAACCTTAGGAAGAATGTGTTAGCTACTCCTAGTGCTGAAAAGGAAATTCAAGATATAGTTTCCATCATGCTTAACACAAAAGGCTACAGTTACGAAAGAGAAAAGATTCGAATAAGCTATTCTTCGAAGACGTTTGTTCCTGATTTTACTTTTGAGGATTTGAATGCTGCTTTAGAGATTAAGCTGTGTTAGACTGACCAGAAGGAGAAGGATTTGGTTGATGAGATTAACGCTGATATTCCTGGGTATTCAACAAGATACCAGAATCTCACGTTTTTGGTTTATGATTTGGGTGTTATTAGAGACGCTGAGCAGTCTTCCAGAGACATAGAAAAGAATAGTCCAAGAATCAAGGTTCTCATAGTGAAGCAATAGACAAAACTGACAAAGCGCATAAATGATCGCACAAACTACTTTACATTCGGTGAATTAAATGGAAAAAGAAAAGTATAGGGTAATGCCCCAACTTTATAGACGGCTTTCAGGTGTGAAATACCTTGACTTAATAGTCAAGGTACTTCATTATTTTTGACTGTTCTTTCTTTTCGGACAAAAATAGCTCATTAAATAGAATCTTCTTGCATTCTCCTTAACTTTCTCTTTCATGATGGCAAGTTAGCGGAAGGTCAAAAGTCATTCTAATCCGCGTTTTTTCTTGACAAAGTAGACGAAATCTGGAGCATAATTCTTGTCCAGCATTAAGTGAGTCGTATCAGGAACGTTCCACTCGTCAACAAACGTTTCATCAACATATCCGACGTCGATGTGGACTCGCCCGCCAACTTTTTGTTTCCAAGTGTCGTGCAATCTGAGGAAGTAGTAGTCACCGCCTTTAGATTTGGAGTAAGTCACAACGCCGTAATTATCTTGCTTTAAGTCGGCATAATCTTGTATTTCCAGGGGAGTCGGGTTAAGCTTCTCCAATGCTTCAAATGCGGCAGAAACAATTTCAAAAGCAGTTTTCCTCAAGCAATGACTCCTTTCAGTTGAGTTAAGGCAGCTCGTGTTCATTCTTTTTTATGCAGTCTTCACAGAAAAAAGCAGAGTAAAGGCCGTCTTTGTGAATGCCGCTTTCGATTTTTCTGTTCGGATCAAAGCAACAAACAATGTCTTTTAAGCTTAATCTTTTGCCACATTTGGAACAGTGGAATTCCAATGTATACCCGAGATTTTTAGGAAGAATTTTTATATTCTTAATTTTCCATTGGGATGTGGTTCCGTATTGTTTCGTTTTCAATTTCTTTTCTTGTTCCCGCTTTTCTTCGTTTTCATTACCAGTTTTCTTGGACCGCTTTGTTATGGTTTTCATTCCTCACTGAATTTAACATCGGCCATTCCGTGCTTCGCGTACTCTGTCGCTTCTTCTATAACTTCAGAGGCGAGCCGCAGCAATTTTGGGATAAATTTCGGTCCACAAAGGTCAGAATGAAAAACTGCTGGAGAAAAATCCATATTATCGACGATATTCAGCGTTTTCTTTACATCATGCACCACCGCCAGGAATAGACCATACGAATGTCCGGCGTCCCATAACAGCCTGTAAGTTCCTTCAGATACCTTTCTAGTGGCAACTGCATTTTGGGCAATTAAGCGATCCAAATCGTACCGCATAACATAGTTAACGGTTTGCAGCCACTGAACCTTCAGCGGGAGTTGGCTGGCGATTAAGCTCAGTTTAGCCTTTAGTGAAGCTATTTTTTCGAGTTCGATTTCAACGGTGAAGATTGAATCATTTTCCTGAACCATCGCGATTCTACAATCACCTTTGTTATCGACTTTTAGGCCAATGTTATCGCTGACTTTTCGCTTAGCGCTAGCCCAACTTGTTACAATCGATTTGAAGTTATCGTTTGCCGATTGAAGCTCAAAAATCATCCTCACAACGTCTTCGTTGAAGCTTTTCGAATTGGAATTATGGAAGTCTAACAGTTCCTTGAATGTTTGAAATTTGTTTTTGTCTGACAGTCAAAGTCACTCTCCATTCGAAAATTCTCCAATTAACCTGGAACATTTTTTGTTTTTAATCATCACCCTCTTTCAATGCAATCAACCTGTGACGGGTTGGTACAAGTTAAAACCGACAACTTTTCCACTATCATTAAGTTGAAAGCTAACATTACGCGCGATCTTTTGTGTTCCACCCATTGTGTACTCAATTAGTGCTTCCGCCTGCCATAGCCCTTGCTCTTTCCAGAATTTGGAGATTTGGCTGACTCTGCCAAACTTGAATTCGCCGTTTCCATCGTCAAATTGATAAATTGCTTTAACCAAATTTTCCTGGGCCCAATCTGAAATTATTTTGAAAATCTGCTCGATTCCATAATGGTTTTCATCATCGCTCGTATCATTTTCTTGTTTTGCTTCGGGCGTCAGGATTCCTATCGAATCTATGCTCTTGACACTTTGTTCTAGTCTTTGCCATTCTTTTTCTTCAGACTTAAATTCGTTCACTGCAGTCCTTGCTTTGCTTGCACTTTCGTTAACAAGTGCCGTTGCGACTAAAAGCGGTCTAAAACCGAATGGGTCATTCCTATTTATTTTAACTCGGGGGCTCAATGTATCGCTGCACAATATCTTTATAGCTATTTTCAGGGTTTCCGTAACTGATAGGAAATTGTGAAGCGCTTGGAGTTCATCGTTCAGCCTAATCAAGAAATCAAGAAACAAGTTGTTTAGTGCATTATTGGACAGGAAAAAATGTAATTCTGATGTGACCTCAGTTGCATAGGAATTTAGATAACAGCAGGTTCCTCTGATTGTGTCTAAATTTTTCTCAAGTTCTTCAATTAAAGCTTTAAACAAAAGCACGTCGTTGTCAATTAAGGAACCATTTTCGCTCTCAACCCAACGAGGCGTGAGAGTACTTATTGAAGAAGCAAGCGCTTCGAGCTCGTGGGTTTTTTGAGATAATATGCTACAAAAGGCCCAATGTTTCTTTGTGTAACTTTCTAGTTTTAACAAATCTTTCTTAAGTTCTATTATTGCAGACAAGTTGAACCTCCTGGAAAACTTGATCTAAAATCTAATTTTTGTGATTTCACTTCTTTCTCAAAACAATCACGCCCCAAAAAGATCATTCCTTGCTGAGAAATATCCCATTCATTTGTTTCTTTCTCAACCCAGTTTCCCAAGTCTTTGCAGATAAATGCACCTTCGATTCTTAGCTCTTTTTTACAAATCGAACAATTAAGATCGTGAAACTGAAAAGCTGAGTTTCCATAGAAGCGGTTCTCATCAATTGAATTTTTTTTCTCAGCTTTTTCAAGTTTTAACGCGAGTTTGTTGAAGGCGTCATCTATTGCTTTTCGGCTGCATACATTCTGGCTCTCCCCACGGTCCTTGAAATCTTTATCTTTCCAACTTTTTCCAGTCCGAACACGTATTTTGAGATAGTGTTCCGATGAACGCCAGTTCTTTCCGCAATTTCCTCTATGGAGAAGTCCTTTGGATATTCTTTTTGCAGGAATTCGAGGACTATTTTTTCTATATCTTGATTCACTTTGGTGTGCATTGACGAACATTATTATCGAATAATCCTTATATAGTTGGTTGTTTATTAACGTTGTGCATCAATAAACAACATTGAAGGTGACCTGATGACCTCATTCAATAACCAAATAAATATCCTGAATAACAGACTCGTCGAAATAGATGCAACACCAGATCTTAGTAAATCCAAACCGGTTTTGATACATAAACAAGAACAAATCGGTAAACTGCTAAAACAGCTCGAAATAATGCGCGAAAATTGGATTGCGCTGAAATTTAACGACGAGATTTTCGTTGTTTGGAACGAATTGATTTTTCATTATTCAAACGAAAAATGCGAAAATAAACGATCAATGGAGTAACTAAAACATGAATGAAAGACTGAAAATACTAAACAATGGGCGCTTATTCACTAGAGCAGCGATATACATTCCTGTTATTGCGTCCGATCAATATCAGAAAGCAAACGTTAGGATTCAACTCGAACAATGCAACAAGTTCATTCAGCGTAACAATTGGATCTTGACCGATATTTATCTTGAAAAAGAAGGTAACGGGATCCTTCGTTTAATGCGCGAGCGAGCATCACGGTCATTTGACGTCGTAGTTTCTGCCACAAGGTTCTGTAACGAATCCCCAGCTGGGCATTCAAGAAATCTTAGCATTACAGCAGTTTGCGACGCACGCCTCTGGAGGAATGAAAGTTGATAGCAGGTGATGGTTCTATGCTTTGTAAGACTGTCTCTCCAGAACCCGAGGGAAAGGTTAATCGAGCTAGGATTTGTCCAATATGCGAAAATCACGCCAATAAATTTGCTATAAGCGACACCAACTTGAATTTTCTCGAGCTACGGTATCAGGATAAGACTTTGGATGATGCAATTAGTCTATCTGCCATCGCATGGCATAACTTTCCTGCTTTGCGTCTCAGCTCAGATAGTAGAACGGTAATAAATGCTCTGATGAAAGACATTCGAGAGGAAGTAACAAAAGCGTTGGATCCTTTGGAAATATTTGTGCAATCGGTTTTCCCTTTAAGCAATAAGCTGCAGGGTTTGATTGATGAATTACCTTCGAACGTCAAGGACGAATTTTGCCAAATAAATGAACAACTAAGTGATAGGCTAAAATCAATCGAGCAAGTGACTAAGAGTTCAAATGAACCAATTCAGAGAGACCTCAAAGAGTTATTCCAGTTCATAAATTTGTTAACCAATAAACCAATTGTAAAGGGATCAATCGGCGAGGAGACACTTGCCCTTTCTTGGCCTGAAGCTTTTCCAATGGATAGCGTTTCCAAAAGAGGCGGACCTGGGAAATCAGACATGCTCATCAGTCCCTGTCTCGAAATCAACGGTTTAAAAATGGGGCAGAAAATCGCAATTGAAAGGAAGTCAGGGCAACAAAGATACTCCGGGGCTCACCTGCACGAAGCCGTCAATCATTCAAAAATAGAAGGCGCGAGGTTTTGCCTGCTGATTTATGATTCGCCTCAAAACCTACTCGAATCTCAAAAACCACTCAACTTAACGATGCTCGATGGTGTTATGGTGGGCGTAGGCGATGTGCAAAGTGCAAGCTGGCGAGCGCTAAGACAACTATTTGGTATAATGCAAACAATGCTCCCAAATGTAGACACTTCCCAATCCACATTCGATGTTTCAAAATTGAAAAATACGGTTGAACAAATGCACTCCATCAACCTTCAAATTGACGTTTTGAGAAAAAGCAATATCTCCGCACTTTGCAGCTGTCAGAAAGTTCAAGATAGCATAAACCAACTTGAAAAGATAATCGTGTATTATGAAGAATTGCTTAAAGGCCTATTAAATCCGAGATGCAACAAAACACCCGGTCAGCAACAAGAACACATTGTATTGAATTATCAAACTGATCAAGCAGGGCGAAATTCAGAGTCGCTTAATCCTTGATAGGAGGTTCTTAAATGGTTTTAACTCGAAGAGAGCAAAAAGGAATGAATTTATTCGCCGAGAAAAGAGTTCAAGAGATTAGTCAATCGAAATTTGTTGTTCGCTCTGAAACCGACCTATCAGTTACTTATCATGTTGAATGGGCTGGCAAAAAATGGGCTTGCACCTGCCCTGATTTTTTCAGGAATCACAAATCTTGCAAACACATTCACGCTGTGAGTTACTATTTGACAATTAAAGCTTTCATTCCAGCTCTTAAATCGAGCAATGACGAGGAGCTAATGTGCCCGTACTGTCACTCTACTGAGAACTCACCGCATGCTCAAAGACTTAACAAAAGTGGTCCAGTAAAACGCCTGCGCTGCAAGAACTGTAAAAAAACATTCACTGACCGGCATGGATTTGAGGGCATGAAGAATCAAGCGAAAATAATTGCAACAGCCCTCGACCTCTTCTACAAAGGATTATCATTGAGAAAAATCAGTGAACACCTTGAAATGATGTACTGCGTGAAAATTTGCCATACAACGATCTACTATTGGTTAGCCAAATTCGTACAATTTGTTGAAAAAAACGCATCGACCGATCCCATTACAACGGGGGAGAGACAGGGAGCGGATGAGACGATGGTAAGAATAAGAGGACGTCATATCTTGCTGTGGGGATTACTAGATCGTGAAACCAAAATTCTAGTTGCTGAGCATATAAGCACTAGAAGATCGACCGAGGAAGCAATTATTTTGTTAGAGAAGGGACAAAGTAGGACAGCTCCCGAGGCAGACCAAGTTAGTGAACTCACAACAGATGGGCTGGGTAGCTACCCAGAGGCATTGCGATCCTTGAAAAATAAGAGAACGACCCCGCTGATTCACATTCAAGGACCGGGTTTAACTGGCAGCGGTGGAGCATCCAACAATGAAACAGAGCGACTTATGGGAACCATAAAAGAAAGAATAGGTTTAGCAAAACATCTAGACAGCGAAGAGAGCGCCAAAATATTCAGTGCTGGGTTTAGGGAATACTACAATTCTTGCCGCGGGCACATGGCTCTCGGCGGAAAAACCCCCGCCCAAGCAGCAGGACTGGAAAAAAAGAAACTCACCTGGATAGATTTAATCAGCAAGGCTCACGACAGACACAACCAATCTAAAAAGTAGACTAATTCATTCTTTAAAAAAATCGCGAAGATCCCCACACTTTTCTAACATAATCACCTTGTAAGCGAATTCCAGGAGTCTTTGCCATTTTTCACCCACATTACGAGTTATACTCTTTGGCAGTAGAATTCCAATATGCTCTGCCGGCGTCTTTCCACCCAAGCTTAAATGAGGACGCAAATAGATATGCTGAAACCGCTTGAATTCAACACCCAACGAAAGGGTTCTGAGTGACATGAACCGATATGGACGTAAACACTCGTCCTTTATTTCCATCCAATATCGTTCTTGATGGTTAACGATGTTATAACACTGTGCTTTGGTTCGGCTGTAGAGCTCAACATCCGGGACCATCATGTTAACAGCTTTGCAGTGGACCCCCCGCCCCCCGCCGTCACACAGGATTCTTCGAGGTTTACAACCAAACGTCGTAATAGCGTTCTCCAAACACTTCAATGATCGCTTGTAATCAAAGCTGAAGCTAGTTACCATCGGAGGCGGATATCGAGATTCCACGACCAAGCTTCCCGTAATATATGCAAATCGTTTAATCCCAATTCCAAGCCGTTTCAATTCTTTTTTATCAATCATTTCAATCACGCTATGATAGTCCACTTTTTCGTTTCTAGCAGTCATATCTTCCATTTTCTTTCTGCATAGATTTTCGATAATGTTGTGAAAATTTATGTTTCGATTATTAATCAAGTCCTGTTGTTTAATCCTCTTGCCCATGGTGTAAATTGGGTAAGGTGAATAGTCCATTTCCAGCGTTCCAAGTTTTATTTCTTTACTGGCGAGCTTGCGAATTGCTATCGGTTCAAAGTTTGCCAAAACCAAATTTGTTCTTTCAACTATAGAGTATACTGCATCAGGTGATATGCTCTTTATCTCTGGAAATCCCTTGCCAGGGGCTTGCATCTCTAATTCTAGGTTGATTCTGGGAAAATCATCGCCTTGCTGAAAAGAAGACAATATAATGTTCCACAATTTAAAAGGGGAATGTAGACCTTTGTCAACCCCCCAGCTGAATGTTTTTCCACAATTCCTGCATTTCCATCGGCGATCCTTAAAGAAGACATGTGGAACTATGTCTAAGTGGCCGCAATATGGGCAGACGACGGGGCCTTCAGAATAGAGTAACAAAGGAAGAGATCCCCATCTTTTTATCGATGTTTGAGGATCCCAGAACGCCCGACGAATTCTCTTCTGACATTCTTCAATTCTAGGTAATGTGCTTGCAGTTGATTCCAATTGGGACTGTTCAAACTTTGCTCGCGCTAGCGGAGTGCTCAGTATTTTTAGTTTACTGTTTGTGTCAGGAACTTGCTTGTCGAGAAAAGCACTGATCTTTTCTTTTGAAGGAGTATCTATTTCAGGCACTATGCCAAGCCTATAATTCCAAATCGAAAACGTCGAACGTTTGTCTTCTTTAACCTGTTTTTCTTTCATATTTTTCACCAAATTGTTTTTTTCGTCCTATTCACCTTTTTTGAACATCGAAATGATTTTCCAAGAAGTTCACCGAATATCCTCCAAGACCGTATCTGGTCTTGTTGGATATTCAGTGATTTTCTATGAAGTTCATTTTTCGGTGAAGCAATGTTGAGTTTAAATACCGCAGACATTTCTAATTGCCGCCTTCCAAAATTTTTTGAAACGCTGTTGCGACCACACACTTTTCTAGGCAAAAACTTCTGCTAATAGGTCCGCCTATATGTGAGCAATAGAATCCATCGGTTTTGCCAATACTTTGCATTTTGTTGCATTGTAAACTTCCTTCGTTCAAGACTACAGCTATGATTTGCTTGTTTTCCACTATGTCGAGGATTCTTGATATGGCGTTGGAAATCCTTTTTCTCGGATTGATAATACTGGGATCACAAAAGGGGTCGAGTCGTTTAACCATGTTTTTGTCAGAGTAGATTGAATAATTTTTTGTACTTAGATTAGGTATTATTCTGACTTGGATTGGTTTTTTCTCGTCGTTAACTTTTAGAATTCCAATCTTCACATTATATTTTACGTGTGAAAGGGTATCCCTTACAATACCCGCTTCAACAGACCCTTTCGCAAAAGGGAGCTGAACAATATTTCCTTCAGTTTGTTCCAGAACCAGAGTTACGCATTCGTCAGTTTTCTGTTGTTCCTTATAAAAGCAGAAAATCTCTTCTCCAGTCTTCAAAGTGATCGTTTTAGTCGGAGAGTACTTGGTTTTGCGATTGTGGAATCTTTGGACTTGAATTGGTTCCCCTGGGTCGCGGGGTTTTTTGATGCTGATTTTTACATTATGTTTGACACACAAAAGGGCGTCGTGAACTATTCTTTCATCATTTGATCCCCTTAGAAATAAAATCTTGATTAGATTGGCTTCTGTCTGTTCCAAAACAACAATTGTGTTGGAAGCATCTCTTTGCATTTTCTTATATAACCCAGCGACCTCTCCCCCCGTCTTTAAGACGATTGGTTTAGCTTGATTTAAGGGGTCGTCATTCATTATTATCTGTCCTTACTTGGTGTGCTGAAACGCTATTTTCGGTGCTGGATGATTTTCGTAGTTTCTCTCGTGTGCTACGAATCTGTTGATTATTCTTTTTTTGAGCGATGAAGAAAGAATGGCGGATGGTTCGACCCCTCTTTTTTCAATTGCGAAAGTAGTTGATCGAATTCATTATCGAACCTTACAAGGCAAGTTTTATCGAGAATCATTTGGCTGACCTCAGCAAGAGCAGCCATGTCTCGGCTTTAGAGACTAGTTCTTCCGCGCTCATAACATCTTTTTCTCCCAATATTGTAGCCCTCAATGGAGAATCCAAAGGAAACTTTTCGAAAACCACTAATTTTAGCGGCCTAATATCCACCTTATTTTTCGCATGATTTTCGTTCCTAGCCATTTCGCCGAATCCTCCCGAATTTTGCTATTTATTCCAGTTTTGTAGGTAGAAACGCTGGCTGCAGTGCATTTTAACCTTTTTTTCGATAAAGGAGCCCGAAATTCCACTATTTGCGCAAGGCTTATTGAATCCCACTAGTGGAAATTTAATAAGCATTATCCACCAATGAGATCTCATGCCAGACCAATTTGAAGACGCGCTGCTCAAAATTATTAAGACGTTTTCTCCAAAAGAACGTGAGCAGCTTAAGCCTAAAGGGAAATACTGGTTTGTGTTGAAAACTATTGATCACTTTGGAACAAGGAAATTTTCGTTGAAAAGCCTGGCGAAATGCACCCAGAACCAAGAAACGGCAGAAAAACCAAAAGCTGATGAATTAGCAATCATCTTGGACAAATTGGTGGCAAGCCAACTTGCGATCAAAGATAAGAATGGGAGTTACAGAATTCATCAGATATCAGCAGAGGCTTTAGAAGAGGCTTTTGGGTTTGTTTGGAAACCACGCGCTGGCAAGACTAATTTCGTAAAATACCTATCTTGCCGAAAACAAAGGGTTATGATTTGGTATTCGCTATATCAGGGTCATCAAATCAACGCAGAAGAAGCACATGAAGTAAGTGGATACCCCACTAAAACTATTGAGAAACTTCTTGTAACTCTCCAAAAAGAGAACCTTGTGAAAAAAATTGTTCACGGTCCCAAGGAAAGTTATAACGTTCAAGACGAAAAAAAACTATTTCAGAAATTGTTGGTTGAATATTCAAGTGCGCGCGTTGACCTAGAACCCATAATCATTGAGCTCATGCATCGGTATGATAGGTTTTCTGGGGCTCAAATTCGCCGGGATCTTGAATACATGGGATATTACCGTGACAAATCGTATATTTACAAGCAATTTCGTAAATTGGAGAAGAAAAAAATAATCAGAAACACTGGGATAACTGAGAAAGTTCGTGGTGGCTCCTACAACGAATATTACAAATTTACATACGAAGTTCTAACCGATTTCAAGGAGCAGGTAAAGTCTGCAATTCTAGAAACCATAAACAAATCCGACCTAAAAGACTCAATTCAAAAAGAGTTTTTCGATAGAATCACCCAAATAGAACCACATTTGATGTGGTTATTTCTCACCGATTTGCAGTACATTGTTTACCATTATAAAGATCAAATTAATTCGCTTCCAATTTGGGAACAGTTAATTAAGAATCTGCCGAAGGAAAAAGTCGAAAGAATTAACAAAGAATTTACTTCAACCTCGTCAAAAGAAGAATTTGGTAAAAGGTTGACGAGAATAAGTAGGGAACTGAAACTCTCCCCTTTCATAGTCTCAATGATTTACCTAACTTGCGATGGCAATTCTGTGCACCAGCATACTATTAATTGATTATTTTCTGTAATGCTGGAAGGCGCACACAAAGAAAGACGTTTTGCTATAACAAATGTTGCATTTGCCTAATCTGATTGTGTCGAAAACAATTGATTATATGATCGTTTATTAGTCCAGTGGCTTGCATGAAAGCATAGCAAATCTTAGGTCCAACAAACTGGAATCCCCTCTTTTTCAATTCCTTGCTTAAATCTATGGCCTCACTAGATTCAGGCGGTATGTCTGAATACTTTTTAAAAGCGTTGTTTATTGATCTTCCACCTACAAACTTCCAAACAAAAACATCAAATGATCCGAATTCTTTCTGAACTTCTATGAACATTGTGGCATTGTTGATGACTGCTTTGATCTTTGCTTTGTTTCGAATTATGTCTCTATCATTAAGCAAGCATTCAACATCATTCTCGTCATAGTCGGTTACAATCGCGGGGTCAAAATGATCAAAGGCGTTTCTAAACGCCTTTCTACGGTTGAGTATTAATTCCCAAGTCAAACCAGCTTGGAAACCACCTAAGGCTAAGAACTCAAAAAGTCTCTTATCATCATGGATGGGAACTCCCCATTCCTCATCATGATACTTAATAAAGAGAGGATTAAGGGTATTCCAGCATCGTTTTACAATTCCATTTTCGTCGCTCACTTTGGGGAACCTATAGGATAAAGCCAACAGTTCAGCGTTTAGGTTTTTTGCTTCAGAATGTCTTTTTCTTTGTCGAGTCTTATTAGCTCAAACACATATTCAGCAACGGAATGATAGCTGAGCAGTTTCGTTTTGTATGAGGCCCAAGCCCAAAGTTTTTCGTCAAGGACGTAGAGATTTGTCCGTTTGTTTCTGGCCATCTTGCACCAATTACAACATGTGTCGTAAAGCTTATAAAGGTGACCATGTTGTTATTACAACAAGAGTTGTGTGTGTCGTAATTGTTGTCAAAATGGAGAACCATTTATGAGGGAAGGCAGAGCATATAAATCAAATGGCTTAGCCAAAATGATGCTAGACAAAAAAATGAACGGTATCTTCTATACTCCCAAGGAGAGTGCACGGTTTCTAGCGAAGCGCACTCTTTCAAAAATTGATATCGGAAAACAGAGTTTTCAAGGTTATGACGTTTTGGATCCGATGGTTGGGTCAGGTGAGTTGCTTTGCGCCATATGTGAAGAGATCCTCAATAACGTAAACGGACTAGAACGAATCGAATTGGCCGCTCAGCTCCCTTCAATAATCTATGGTGCCGACAAGGATGAAAACGCAGTGGCCCTAACAAAGGTCAACCTCGCCAATCTAATTTCAAAAGTTAATCCAAAAGTCGAACCAAATCGTTTTGTTCATATAATTCAAGCCGACGCTTTGAAGAATGAAGAAGTCGAAAAAGCTTTTGCCCCCATTTTCAATAGAGAAAACCCGGGATTCTCTGTGGTTATCGCTAATCCACCTTGGGAAGTTGTCAAAGTAAATGACAGAGAGTTCTTTTCAACATATGTTCCTGAATATCGAAAATCAGGTAGGGAAAAGCGATTACAAGAAAAGGAAAAGTTGTTGAAGGACGAGAGGATTAACGAACGATACGAAGAGTACAAAAGTAAAATAGCAAATCTGAAAAAGTACCTCAATGACAACTGCAAATTCCATAACGGTAATAGTGAACTAAACCTTTACCGAGCAAGCTTAGAGCGATTTTTGCAACTTGCAAGAAAAGATGGCATCATTGGAGTAATAACACCAACTGGTCTAGCTGGAGACTACGGTGCTACTCCAATCAGAAGAGAGCTACTCTTCTGTAATAAGGTATTCGAAATGTGGGGTTTTTCTATAGGAGCCAAGCTTTTCCCCGAAGCGGATGTTTCACCACTTTTTACTATTTTATCGAAGGGAGAAAAAACTGAAGAATTTACGTACTATTCAGATATTGATTCGATTAAAACTGCCTTGGAGCAAGCAGAAAAAGAACTTACAAAAATTCCGCGGAGGCTCATTACAAAACTCAGTCCAGAGTACCTCACCTTCACGCCGATTGCTAGTGATATTGAATTTGGAATACTCGACAAACTTTATCGTTTTCCACTCGTCTCTGACCGTTCTCAAGGTCATTGGAGCTTGGAAATTGGAAGAGAACTGGACGAAACAAATGACCGAGATTATCTGACGGACATCGAAACCCCCTTCAAGTTTCTAAAAGGAAGAGACATTCACCCTTTTCAAACCAAACACGTTGAAAAGATCTGGGTTAAGAAGGAATTTCCAAGACTCTTGGAAAAACTGGAGGAAAAGGAAAGAATAGTTTGGCGAGATATAGCTCGTTCCAACAAAGAAAGGAGAATGTTTGCTAGTATTGCTCCTCATAACTACGTTCCTGGAAACTCTCTTAATTACTTTAAAGAAAGACTAACAAATGAAGAAAGAAGATATCTTCTCGGAATCTGGAATAGTCTATTAGTTGAGTACAGATTAAGACAACTGAGCACTAATAATCACTTCAATATGTACGTAACCCGACAAATCCCAATTCCACGCTTAGGAACTTCCGACCCATATTTGATTGAAATCTGCAAGATCGTTTCCAATCTACTCGGCGGGTACAAAGAAGAAGTTGGTAAGCTGGAAGCAATGGTCGCTCATCTATATGGGCTTAATCAACGGGAACTCGACTTCGTTTTGTCAAGATTTCCAAAAATTTCCAGTAAACTGAAAGAAGAAATACGGAAAAATTTTGCCGATATCCAATTAATTCAAAATCACGATACCGCTGCCCTCAGCAACTTGGATTTGCAGATCGTGAAATCGGTGCCTGAAGGAGGAAATTGGAAGAACATACCGATAAGCATTCCTTCGAAGCGGCTTTCACAAATAAGGGCAAATTTTAAAGCAGGAAATGGAAGCAGAAGCACCTACTATGGACGAATTGACCGCAAAAAACCAGCTTACACCATCTCCACTCACTTCTCACGACCAGGAAATGGGTGCAACATTCATCCAACTCAAGACAGAACTCTAAGCGCGAGAGAGGCAGCAAGGCTTCAGAGTTTTCCAGATTGGTTCAGATTTTGCGGTAAATCCAAGGCCTCAATTTTCAAGCAAATTGGAAATGCTGTCCCTCCTCTATTATCATATGCAGTTGCCAAGACGCTCCCTAAGGGAATTGTTATTGACCTATTTTCTGGCGCTGGAGGTATGAGTCTAGGTTTTCATTTGGCAGGTCACACTACGCTCACTTCCCTTGAACTTGACGAAAACTTCGTTCAAACATATAAAACGAATATTCCAACATTATCAGAAGTTGTTACTGGAGACATCAGAAAAAAGGAAGTTACTGACCAACTAATCGCACGCGTCGAGAATTTGGACGGGAAAATTCGAACATTGATAGGTGGGCCTCCTTGTCAAGGTTTCTCCGAAGCGGGAAACAAGAGAAGTAAGGAGGACTTGAGAAACAGCTTATACCTTCAGTTTATTCATATAGTTAGCCAAGTCCAACCCCAGAATTTTGTCATGGAAAACGTTCCTGGTTTGCTGACCCTTGATGAAGGTCGGTTTTATCAAAAACTATTGAAAGACTTCAAGAGTTTAGACTACGAAATTACCCCAGTAATTCTTTGGGCTCATGAGTTTGGGGTTCCCCAGAAACGGAAACGGGTATTCATTATAGGCACCAGAAACGTGAAATATTCGCCTCCAGTTCAACTATTTTCAGACTCGCCTAATTCTAACCTTCCAAAGCCAATAACTGCTGGTGACGCTCTAGAAAATCTGCCGCCTCTCCCACAAGGTTCATGGCTAATGAAAAGAACGATCGAGTACTCCGAACCCCAATCCAATTATATTAGATGGCTCCGAGGACAGATTACGACGGAAGAAATGCTAGAGCTTTACGGAGGAAAACCGAATCTTATCCACAAGCCATTGGAAGCCTATTTCCAATAGCCCCTAGGGACACCTTTCTGTATGAGCTTGTCGGTTACTTTGTTCATATAGTCCTTAAGCAATCTGTTTGCCCGCTCGTAGCTCGTCGCTCCTTCTTTTAGAGTAGAGATTATTTGAATTTCAATCGAAGCAAGCTCTTTGTCTTGAAAAAGAATTGCATTCCTGTTTCCTTTCTTTGCATATTCTTCCAACGCCTCAAATGCAATTCTCCTAGTTCTGGAAATCATTGAACTTGCGTAGGTTTCCTGTCTGTGGCTTACAACAAGTTTTTGGTAGCTGAAGTCTCTTCCCGTAAACCCTTCAATAGAGTAGCGATTTAACGCATAACCAGGGTTTAAGAACCCCTCTAGAAATTGACCGAAACCAAGATGTAACAGCTTAGAGAGCAGCATAAGATACTGATTTTGGTTAGCTCGCATTAGCTTACTTAAGCGAAGCGCATCTTCATCGCTTTTCACGTTATCTTTTAACTTTTCCCATATTCTTTGTGCGTACCAGGAAACGACATTCTCGCCTTTGGCCTCATCCTCTTTCAAAAGCAATACGTCTTGAAGGCTCATTCTGTTGTTTTTCGCAGAATTGCATGAACGGCAAAGTGCTCTGAACCTAGGTCTATGGCAAAAACCAAGCGAGAGAGGACCGATGTGGTCTGCTGTCAGTTCTTCAATTCGACCGCAATGGTTCATGCAGTCTCCTTCAACCTTCTGCTTCATTAGAAAGTCTGCTGCAGCCCAGTCTCCGTCGCACCAGTACTCAAATGTTCTTCTGTCGATGCCATACAACATAAGGTTTTCTTTAGTTCTACCAGTGTCCTGTTTACTTCGACAACACAAGTTATAGGTATGGAAACCGTCCAGTCTGTCTGGAGCGTTGGACATTGCTCCCGGACTAAGTATACCCTTAGCCTCCTGCTGAATTAGTTGTTCTGAAACATACGAAATGAGAGAATTGGGATCTTTGGCAACCGTAGCCGGAATATCTAAGATTATACATATTTCAGGCAAAATTTCTCTGCCTGACTGTTCGATTATTTCTGGAATTATTTCCGTGATACTTTGAAAATCGTTGTAGTCAAACGGAGTTAGGAGATTGGGTATCTTGTTTATTTTTTCAATTGTTCGCTTCGTCGGATATTCATATAGTAGGCTCATTTCTCTTCCACAGGTTTGGCAGGGTTTCTTCTTGAACGGATGTATTTCTTTGGCCACCTTCGATATCCACTTTCCTTCCGTGGGCTCACCAATTTCTATGGCTTTTTGCTTCCACCATATAAGCCTCTCGTCATGTAGGTTTGACCATTTGCCGCCCGGAGGTCTGTGTGACGGCGCGTCCCATCTAACCTTGCCATTTTCATCGATTCCCCATGGCATACCTTTGTAATTAGGATGGTTAGCTATTGCGTACATATACCTTACAAAGTTGTGATGCCATTCTCGCCCTCTTCCACCATATTTATGACGTTTGATTAAAGCCGAAAATTCTTGTTCTTCTGAATTTTTTTGATTTTCCTTGCCATCGCCCAGAAAGCGATCCAACCCGCCATAGCTCATGCGCCGCCCTCACACTATACAATGCATATACGTTTGCATACCCGACTAATTTACTTTAAGTGGATAAGGGTTAAATGGGCTAACTTTTTTTTGCTTGCATATCGAGATTCATTTGGAAAAATAGTTGCGACCTGGAAAACACGTGTAAACTACGTGGTGACGGAGATCATCTTGACTACGACTTTATTATTTGGGAGCGTCGCGACAAATTCCCAACCTTGTGCAAGATAAGTATTCGCTTCATCTAAGCTGACCACTTTTTGTTTTATTCCGTTCGATATTTGAGTGCTTAGAATTTTTTTCGTGAAAATTTCATGCAATTCTCCATCGTTTCCTACAGAAAAATCCATCTTATCAATTTCGTCTTGCTTAAAACCTGCCAATGAGAGAAGTTGTTTTTTGAAGATCTTGGCTAGTTTTTCTTCACTTGTCTCCCTGTTTTTTCCAGTCTGCAAGAATTCTTGGCTCTTTTCGTAAGCTTGGCGCATGTCATCAATTACGCTGTCCGGTAGCCGCCGCTTGTTGATTGTGTATCTGTTCTCGATATCACCTTTGTGACCCATCCAGAATTGCCTGTAGTCTCTTAAGACCAAACCCTTCGATTCGGCAAGCATCAGTTGTGTGTCAAAATAAGACCGCAAAACGTAGGGTCTCCACGGACAACCAGCCTTTCTAATGGCTTCTCGCATTAGGTCTCCTACGTTCACTGTTCTGATGAAAGGCTTCATTCTTCTCTTTGGCGTAATTACTGGGGAAGTTGGCGAAAGGCTTTCTCCTTCTCTCATCCTTTCTTCCAAATAGTCTTTTAGGTACTCGCATCCTTCCTCGCTGAGAAACGTGAAATACTGATGCCCTGCCTTGCTGATGTTCTGACGAACAATAACTAATGCGGGCACTTTCGAAAAAGTGACTGTTTTGCCTTCGATTTTTAGATCGGGCAAGTCTCCGATTCTTAGGCCGTCCAGACCCTTGTAGTCGCCTAACGCCTGTATCCTCAAGCCACTATGTGCCACTAGAACGCATGCTGTTCGCGATTTTCCATCTCCCGAGAGGAATATTCTCTTCAGCTCATCGAGAGTCGGAACTCGCTCATCTTTTAGAGTTGGCGTTTCGTCTGTGCCATGAATTTTTATTCTGACTTTCGTTTCCCTATGGTTGTGAGCTAGCCAAGATTTCAGAGCCTTCATGGTTGAGTTGATGTAATTTCCAGCATGCCCTTTCTTTTCCTCTGATGAAACGTAATCCATCAGAAGATTGTGAAGTTCTCGCTCAGATAGAGCGGCGAAGTCGATAGCTTTAATTTTGTTCTGTTCACAGAAGCTACCGAGCCGGCGCAAACATACGTCAGCTGATATCAATGAGCCTCTAGCGGTGTTCTCATACCAACGTCTAACGTCTTCATCTTCCAGCAAATAGGCATATTTTGCGCGCCGCTGCATAAATGACAAACAGGCATATTAACTAATAAAAATAGCGGTGGTTCCGAACCTAAAAGGTGGTGGGGCCGCTGGGATTTGAACCCAGGATCGCTTGCGCCCCAGGCAAGTATCCTAATCCAAACTAGCAGGAAATTTCCCAGGATACTCGGAAATTCCACCGAGATACATGGCTTTAGCCTGTTGCTAGACGACGGCCCCGCTTTTTATTCACTTAGGGTATAGTGGAATTGCAGTCTGTGGTTTATTTCCTTTTCTTGAACCAGTTCAAATGTTATTGCAATTCTGCTATGTACAATAAATTAATGCTCGTAGTGCAAGATAATGGTCAAGTTCAGAATGTCCCATCCAGCATGCCCTGCCTGCGCTTCCAATCCCTTTGAAGAAAAAACAAGCAAAACAAAACCTAAAAGTCGGCTATTGAACGGCAATTAGGATTGGAAATTCATAAGCCTTTACTTCACTGTTCTCGACTTATTTCTTGTTTCTCAAAACTTGGGTTAACGGGTTACCCGTAAAGAAGCGAAAAAAGAAAGTTGCCGGGATAAACATTGGACAAAAAAAATCAACGCAAAAAATTTGAGGCTGTTCTTCAAGAGGCAATAGACGACGCTTTTTCCAGTTTGGGTGAACCCGTAAAAAAATCAATTTACTTTCATTTGGAGCATAAATTCCTGATTCTAAGCCGAGATATACCTTGCAGAATTGAAGATTTTTCGGATGCCCTTGAACGAATTTTCGGTTCTGGTGCTAAGCACCTTGAACTCTTAATAATGGAAAAACTGTACCTGAAAGTCAACTGTTCGTACAAATGGGATGGCCCAAAGTGGCTTGTTCCAGACTTGACTTTCAAACAATATGTTGAATTGATAAGAATAGGATACGAAGACCGAGAGAAAATCGGAAGTGTTGAGGTGATTGTGGACGCTGGAGAAAAACAAGAGCAGCGAGAATAAAAATAAAGCCGCATCACTGATAGATCTCTTTCCCGATTCAGTTGTAATAGTTGACCCTCAAGGAAAAATTGTTGCCGCTAACAAAGTTGTTGGAAAATATACAGGCTACAAATCTGAAGATTTAATCGGGAAGAACCTTTTTGAACAAGGATTCTTCGAGGAAGAAACGAGGGCGATCTTACAAGAAAACATGAAAAAGAGGTTGAAAGGCTCACCTATTCCTTGCTACGAAATCAAAATTAAAGCCAAAAACGGCGAATTCCAATTCCTAGAAATAAAAGGGAACAAAATCGAGTACGAGGGGCAAATCTGTGACCTAATACTTTTTTATGATGTTACTGAGAGGTCAAATAACCAAAAGAAGCTGCAACAAGAACTTCTCGAAAGTGAAGAAAAATCTTGCGGAATCACGAATTCGATTAGGGACGCCGTAATCTTGGTAAATAATGAAGCCAAGGTGATATATTGGAATCCTGCAGCTGAAAAAACATTTGGTTACACGACCAAAGAGGCGACGGGCAAATACGTACATGAACTGGTAATTCCCAAAACAATGTGCAAGGAAGGAAAAGGGCGGATTGACACTTGCGTAAAAGTATTCGGCCAGACGGGAATGGGATATTTCACTGTTGGCAACGTTGAAGTACTTGGGCGTCGAAAAGACGGAAGTGAATTTCCCGCTGAATTAGCTATGTCCTCCTTGAAGTTGGGTGAAAAGTGGCATGCGGTTGGCGTAGTGCAAGATATCACACTGAGAAAAAGAGAAGAGCAGAAACTTAGAGAAGCAGAACAACGCTATCACGCGTTATTTAACCAGGCACCTCTAGGGATTTCGATTCTGGATCCAGAAACAACTGCATTCGCCGAATTTAATGATGTTGCACATCTGCAGTTGGGTTATACACGAGAAGAATTTGAAAAACTCACCATTTATGACATAACGGGTGAAGAAAATAAGAGCATAATCAAATCCCGAATGGATGAAATATTAAAAACCGGCGCCGGGGAATTTGAGACTAAACATCGCGATAAAAACGGGAACATCAGGAATGTGCTGGCATCTACGTTAACGCTTCAATTGGCGGGTAAAACATTTGTCCACGCTGTTTTTCATGATGTAACTGAAACACGAAAAGTGCAAAACGATTTGATCGAAAGTGAGGCACGGTACCGTCAGTTGGTTGAGCTTGCCCAAGAAGGTATATGGGCTGTAGACAACGAATTAAACACGGTATTTGTCAACCCTCGGCTAGCGCAAATGTTAGGATACTCTCAGAGTGAAATGGTTGGGAGAAACCTTGTTGATTTTCTTGATAAAGACATGGTAGAGAAGATCATAAAAATCTTTGAGAAGTTCGATCGCTCCGGAATAAAAGGGCAATATGAATGCGCATTCCTGCACAGAAACGGGTCACACCTTAACACGAGTTTAGCGGTTTCAACTATAACTGATGATCAAGGGAAAGTGATTGGGAAACTTGCTTTGGTGGCTGACATTACAGCACGCAAACAAATGGAAAATGAGTTGAGGGCAAGTGAGGAGCGATTCCGAGCTATCAGCACATCAGCCATGGACGCGATTATTTTGGTTGATGCGGCCGATGTAGTTATTTATTGGAATCCCGCAGCTGAGAAAACCTTTGGTTACTCCGAAAAGGAAGCATTAGGCAGACAATTGGCTGGGCTGATAATTCCCTCACAGGAACGCGCGAAACACCAAGCGATTCTGCAAGAAATCATTCAAAAACTCTCTTTGGAGAAACACTATGAATTTATGGCAATAAAGAAGGACAGAACTAGTCTTTCAATTGAGGTCTCTGTCACTTCCTTAATGCTTAATGACAGAAGCTGCATGTTAGCCATAGCTCGAGACGTTTCTGACCGCAAAACAATGGAGGACGCATTAAAGCAAGAACGCGATATGCTTGAAAATATGGCAGCAAGCATCGATGCGGGTCTCACGCTAATTAGCAAAGACTACCGCGTATTATGGGCTAACCAACTGCTAAAACAAGCCAACGGTAACAAACTGGAAAATGAGCACTGCTACTCAATTTATGACCAGTCAGACAGAATTTGCCCCGATTGTGGGGTAAGAAAAGTCTTTGAAAACGGGGTTGCTGTTGATCGGCATGACTACCGCCTCAAAGTTCCCGGACGTGACGAATGGGTTGAGCTTATTGTCACTCCTGTGAAGGACAAGGACGGTAAGGTTGTTGCCGCATTGGAGTTGGCAGTGAACATAACTGAAAGGAAACGTCTGCAAAATAAACTAGCTGAGTACTCCCAGCGTCTTGAGGAACTGGTGCAGCAGAGAACTGAGCAGTTGAAGTTAACGCAAGCTGAACTGGTCAAGTCAGAGCGGCTGGCTGCCATCGGTGAGTTAGCTGGCATGGTGGGGCATGATTTACGTAATCCATTGAGCGGAATCAAAAATTCGGCTTATTTCTTGAAGAAGAAAGGTCCTGATATCTCTCCAGCCCAAGCCAAAGAAATGCTTGACATAATCGATAAATGCGTTGATTATTCAAACAAGATAGTAAATGACCTTTTGGATTACTCAAGAGAAATTCACCTAGAATTACAGGAGTGTTCTCCAAGGCAGATGGTACTCGAATCTTTGGATATGATTCAAGTGCCAGAAAACGTAAAAATCGTAAATAATCTGTTACACAAGCAGACTTTGAAGGCTGACCCTGACAAATTGAAACGGGTTTTCATAAATCTAATCAGGAACGCGATTGATGCGATGCCCGACGGCGGAAAGTTAACGATTTGCGGCAAAGTAAAAGGCGACTATGAAATCTCCTTCGAGGACACGGGCACGGGAATTAAAGAGGAAGTTCTGCCGAAACTTTTCTCCCCTTTATTTACAACTAAAGCCAAGGGAATGGGTTTCGGCCTAGCAATATGCAAACGTATCGTGGAAGCCCACGGCGGATCAATAACCGTTAAGACGGTAAAGAACCAAGGAACCACATTTACTATTGCGTTACCGATTGAACCGAAACTTGAAGTTGGAGGTGAAAAAATTTGGGTAAACATGCCACAATCCTCATTGTCGATGACGACGAAAACGTGAGGAACAGCATGAAAGCCATTCTTGAAGAAGAAGGCTATCTAGTTGATACCGCGACATCCGGGCGCGAGGCAATTCGAAAGACGCAGAAAACAACCTATAACATCGCTCTCTTAGATATTCGATTACCTGATATGGAAGGCGTCGAACTCCTCAAACTGATTAACGACGGAGTTCCGAAAACGCGAAAAATCATGGTAACCGGTTACCCCTCAATGCAAAATGCTATTGCTGCTTTGAACAAGAACGCGGACGCATATCTGATAAAATCCGTAGACGTCGAAAGCCTGCTAGAAACCGTAAAAAATCAGCTACAACTGCAGAAAGGCGAAAGAGAATTCAGCGAGCAAAAAGTAACGGAATTCATCGAAAGCAGAGTAAAAGAATTAGAAAAGAACCATGTTTTGGGGAGATAATGACCTCATTTTTTCTTCGATATTTTGCTTTGGGCCGTTTTTTGTTGTTGTTAATGTACAGTCACGTATGTTAATTAGCGATTCTCAAGCTATTTCTTTCAGTGAAAGAACCAGCATGGGCCTTAAAGAAGCCTATTTTCTTCAAATCTTCTTTCGGAGGTGATTGCTTTGGCAGATGACAAAAAGAAGGGCGAATTCACAATTCTACAGAGAAAGAAAAAAAGGGAGATAATCGAAGAGAACCGTCATCAAGTCAACATTCCGCCGGACGTTAGCGATGAAGAAAAGAAGGCTTTAGAGCAAACGGGTGACGATGCGACCTCAGGATGGTAAAATATCAGTTTCGATTCCGCTGCCAGCAACTAGTTGCTTCAACATTTTCAAGCCCAACTTGTTTCAAAAGAAACTTCAGGAAAATTCAAACTTAAATTAATCCCACTAGGCCCTCTTACTAAATCCACACAAGTCTTTTATTTGCATCAGGTGTAATATAACAAAGGGAAAGCACTTGGTTGAAGAAGCCGTAATCGAGATTGGGCACGTTACACATTTCTTCTCGAAAATTGGCGTGGCAGTTGTGGAATTGACTTTGCCTCTGGCTGTCGGAGACCGCATACTCGTGAAAGGACCTTTAACCGATTTTGAGCAAACCGTAGACTCTATGCAGATAGATCGCAAAGCCATAGAGCGTGCTGAAGGTGGGCAAAGTATCGGTTTGAAAATGGTTCAGGCAGCGAAAGAAAGGGATACAGTGTACAAGAAACTCTGATACTTCTTAAGGCACCTTCAAAACGCGCAGGTTGAAGCACCCACAACAAGCAGGCAGAAAGCGTTACAAGATCGCACGATCGCCTTTGACAATTTAAGATAAAAATGAGAAATTCGACAATTCACAAAACGAAATCATAACGGATTTTTCAGATATCATTCGTGGCATTCTGAAATTTCTGGGTGTCTGCTCAATTCATCGAGAGATTTGTTTAGCAATACGTTGTCTCCAACGGTAGCGACTAATGAGACGGGCACGCACACCGTTGAGCTTCCAAATCTTTTTTTGAATCCAAGATCTTCAGATGCAGGTTTTGACAACTTGACATGTAAATGCGTAACTTGCCATTTGCCTGTGTCCATTTCAACCCCTTTAAGCTCCCCGAGATCAAAACCGCCTGCACAAATAACAAATTTCCCAGAAAGGTTTTCAAAACTCACCAAAGCAAATCACCATTTTAATTATTAAAAAAATCAGCAATATAATTCTTTCTATGCAGACTCGCTCTGAATGCAAAAATATGCTAAATATCAGTAATCCGAGCTAACCTGTGAAGCATGGGAAAGCTTTGACAAACAATGAAACGGGGAAGATTTGCGTAGCCCCAAAAGAACCGCTATAACCGAATTTTCCCGACAACGATAAGACCATCGAAGTTTTAAGCAAGCTGCGAAAGAGAAAACGCCTACTTCTTACTAACGCTGAAAACGAGAGATAATGGCCAAAATAGGAACATTCCAATGCTCAAGGGATTATTTCGCACCCGTTTTCTAAGGTGATGTCTCCACTCCGCACACAATTCCCCTTTTTCTTTTTTTGTTTCTTGGATAGAATCAGGAGATTCTTAGATGTCCTTTTCTGTTTCGGGTTTTAAACCGCGTAATCATAGGCGTGTCAAGGACAAAACCCAAGTTATATACGCTGAAAACGTCAGAAAAGCAGTCATGGACGCGCCGAGACAGTTTAAGAATCCGCCTGGAATCCGAGAATATTGGCGACTGACAAAGCAGAAGCAACGCGCTCGAGGGAAAACAAAGGATGAAGAGTAAAAAAACCATCATTCCCCTCTTATTCTGTTTTGTCTTATTGGTAGGTTTAGCGGCCTGCTTACTACCTGCCCATGCAACAGGCTTCTTTACTGATGCACGCACGATCTACAAGAACACTGCAGTTCAAATCAAGGATGTAACCACTGGCGCAAGCAGCGCAGAAGGCATCTATGAAAGTCTTACCTGGACAAACCACGCCGACGACATTCAATACGTCGCCTACGCCAACGGAAGCACTTTTGTAGGTTGGGATGAAGTTTACGGCAGCACGGTAACTTCGGTTTCTAACAGTTCAACCTATGATGCAGGCGTTCCAGTAATTGACGCAGAGTATAGGGCCGAGTTCACCGGTGCAGGCGGCTATAACACGTTTCCCCTGCAGGCGGTCCTGATTTCATCTCCTGACAGCTGCAGCATCTTTGACGAAACCACAGGGATCCAGTCAATTACAAGTCCGGACGAAACAATTTTTTCCTTCAACCCTGGTGACAAGCTGCTATTTACCGTCGACTTTCAACCTTTTGATGTCTACATCTATAGCCAAGTCTTCTTCTACAACACCAACACCACCCTAACCGAATATTATAGTCCATTCGTTTTAACTAATGTCACCTCATCCCTGGTTGTTTACACTTACTTCACCGGCCAAATAATAGGCCCCACCCCAACGCCGAGCCCTACGCCTAGCGGGTTGACTTTTAATCCAACAGGGTTCAAATCGGATTTTACCGCTATTATAGAAATGATTGTTGGTATGCTGTTAACGGCCGCTGGAGTTTTGGTTTTAACTAAGGCTTCTAGCGCCTGGGTAGTCGGCGTTATAGTGCTTCTGGCCGGTTTCTTTACGTTGATAGTCAGTGAACCTAATCTCTTTGGATTAGCGTCTTTTGCGTTGTCAGTCACGATTTTCGGCGTGTTCTTCTATTCTGGAACTTCAAAAACGCAAAAGTGAGACGCGCTATGCTTTTTTCTCTGATTCTGAGAAAAACTCTGTCTCTTGCAAGAAATCTTTTTGAGCTAATCAAACCTAAGAAAGTCAGAATTATACTTGCAGACGACGCTTTCATGCTATTCTATTTCAAGTTTATCTGGCCTAAGCTGCCGCAGACTACAAGTTTTTTTCTTTTTTCCATTTCCTTGTTAGTTGGGACTTGTATTGTTTCGGTAATCTGCGCTGTCAAAGTTAATGATAAAACTTGGATTGAGGAAGCCTTAGGGAAATGATTGTTCAAAGAAAATGCGCAGGATGCAGCACTCCGATATCTAAAGCTAATAAAAGTGGTTTCTGTAGGCGTTGCGTTCCAAAATACCCAAAACCGCCTCAGAGGCACGTTTCAAGTTTCTACAGTCGACGGCCCAACTTGTTAATGGATGATTGGAGGCTTCATTTTGACTAAACCCCACAAACGAAAGACCCCTTCCCAAGTTGGAAAATACAAGCGAATAATAGACCGCGAACAGGGCGAGGGCGCTTATGTTGTATAGAAAAGAGCAGAGGTTAAGACCATGAGTTTGAAAGACATAGATCATTTACAGCTTCCGGCCAAAGAATTTGACTGTTCAAAAATAACAGTGGAACAATTACTCGGTAAAATACGAGCGTTCTATATGCGATTGGATACCGCTAAAGATGCTGACGATTTTACTGAAAGCAATTTCTTGCAGCTGCTAGAAGCCTACCCTGTTAGCATGGTGGACTATAACGTATCTGAAAGTCTAGGGCTTATAATAGCGCTAATCTACTTTAACTCTAAGATAAAAGATGGTGTAGGCGATGATTGGGAAGGCTACACTTATGATGATTTAGCGGTTATTTTTGACCGATCCAAGCAGACTGTTTATTCGGCTATAAAGCGTAATGAATCTAAAGCGCTTGAAATGCTTCAGGAAACAAGACTAAAAGCTGAAGCAAGAATCAAAGCGGACAAACAAGAACAAGAAGAACAGAAGCTAAGAAGGTTGAATATACATATCGTTCCTACTCAATCGCTGCCGTTGCCTCCACCACCACCTAACTTAGGTGAGACATAGATGAAATGGACAAACAAACAAACGTATGCGAAGAGTAGAGGTATACTGTGTTTTACTAACTTACTATGGTGTTCAGTTCAAATGGTTTTCACCATGCTATTGCATAATAGACGTATAGTTCGTAACGTGAGGTGGAAAACTTACGCAGATTAGCCAACCTAATGAGAACAGTAAGCGTTCCATAGCCATGAAAGGCAACAACCTAGCTGAAGGCAGACGTACCCTAGCCATGATAGACCGTTATCCAGCGCCGGAAGAAATCTATCAAACGATTATGTCGACTGAGTGGCCTTACAAAAAAGACAAAGATTTCTATGTGGCACGTGATCGAGCGTTAGCAGCTCTGCTTTACCTAATCGCGATCCGGATATCTGAAGCTAAACGGTTAACCAGGCAACAGTTCAAACTTAGCCCCTTCCGAGTGGAAGGAATCAAACTATCAAAGGCCGAGAAGCATAGTAAGAAAACTGGGAAGATCATAATTAGAAAAGACCTCTATCGGAAAGAAGCCAGGATACCTTTGCATGGTGAAAGAGGGAAGCTAGGCCAACTAGTTTTAGCCTATCTGAAAATGATGGATTTATCTTTCATTCCCCAAAGCTATTACGCTGAAGGCAACGACGAAGCTACCACTAAAATGAACTTGAGACTATTTCCTTTCACTGAAAAGAGTACCAGGATAGATCAAATTATCAAGAACATGCTTGGAATTCCGCCTCATTGGGAACGCGCTTACGGCGAGAACTATCTTTATGAAATATGGGATAAAGACCTGTTAGCCGTGGCCTCTTACATTCAGGTTGATCCGCGAACGCTGACCAAGTATATTCATGGAACGCATACTAAATACTTGGATAGAGAAAAATAATAGTGGTGTAAATAGTAAACTGCACGATACCAAAGAAAGGGGTGCGGAAGCTGCACACAAAATGTCTTTTAGTTATCTTTAGGCCCACCGCCTCGAGCGATATAGGCTCGTTGTTCTCTCCAATTTAGAATAAGAATCTTACATTTTTTACTAGTCATCTCTATACTTAGTCTGTCTCCAACGAATAGCCATTCCTTTATTTTTTCATAGGCTTCAATGGGCACGCTAAATTCAACGAAGTTCTTCTTGACTTCAAAGTTATGATCGCCAAAAAATTCCGGCGCAGCTTTCTCTATCACATCTCGTCTAGTTCTTTTCTTCATGCTTTCTCACCTTCTATTCGAGCGGCTAGTTCTTTCGTGAGTTTATCAACGTCTAATTCCTTTCCATACTTCAACACAATTCTTAAAAAATCCTGGGCAAACGCTTTAGCGACATCTGAAATGTAGAGAGTTATAATACTTTCAGTTAATTCTTTGAAAATATCGGAATCAACTTTCCTGAACTCTTCATTCTCATTTGCGAGTTTTTCCGCGCTTCTAATCATGGGAATTATGGTCAACAGATTAAGATCAAGATAATAATTCATAACCGAGAAGAAACCTTCTGGGTTCAATGTTTCTTTGAAATTAGCATCTACTTTTTCGAGAACCATTGATATTTCTTTAGCGAAATTAGTTTGATAAAGAGGACCCAGTTCCTTTCTTGCATCATCAGTTAGAACGTTAACAACTTTGCCATCCCAATATCGTTTAACTACTTTTTCAGTTTTGACTAACTCTTTTAGATGTTGATTGACTACTGCCCGACTTAACTCGGTTTTTTCTATAAGCTCTTTGAATGTTAGGTTTTGTTTTGCTAATGCTTGTTTGATTGTTGTGTCGTTGGTTTTCCATGTTTGTTTTTGGCCTTCAGTTCGCACAGTCTCACCAAACTAAAGTATGCTAACCATACCTATTTAATACTAACGGTGATTATGACATTCTTAGTAGTATGGTGACTATACCGTGCCACATGAACAAACAAGAAAAATTATCCGAGTTGGAAACAGTCTAGCGGTAACTATCCCGTATGCATGGGCTAAGTATTTCAAACTGAAGGAAAAAGACAGCGTGTTAGTAGTTTCAAACGGCGACATAACGATCCAAGTGAATGGAAGCCATGACTGAGTTTGAAAGCGTTCCCGGTTGCTATACAAACTATCCCCATGCACAAGCGCCTAATAGCTGCGAAAAATGCTACCCCGAACTAAGAAATCAATGTAGATTAGTTGCTGCGAACAAGCCCAAAACGGAGCATAAAAATAACGATGCGACCAGAAAAAATAGAACCAATAATTTCTTAGGGCACTTATCCTTTCGAAAGCGGTGTTTTGAGAGGTTGTTATGGTTAAATCAGGGATTTTTTAACGAAAAACGATGGTTAAGTTCATTTCAAAGTGCGGGATTTGCGGGGTTTGTGGAGTCTCAGAACAGAACCAATTTCAGCAAAAATGATAAAGGTTCTAGACGTCACCGCGGGAGAAAAGCCGGTTTCGCGCTATTTGGCTTTTTGAAAGCTACTATTGCATCTCCTAACTACTACGTGTCTCGCTACGCCATAACAAGTAAAAACGTAGATCAAACTTTGTCCTTGACAAAGGAGCGCAAACAATGACCGAACAGCAAAAACTTTTAGCAATAGCTGAAGGCTACCATGAACTAGGCCTACCTGTAATTCCTTTTTTTATTAACCCTCAAGCAGATGCAAACGGAATACACGAAAAAACCCCAGTAATAACGACTTATAAAAAATGGTACACTGAACCCCAAACAAAAGATCAGTTCAAAGCGTTAGACTGGAGAGGATGTAATGGTTTTGGAGTAATTTTAGGCATAAAAGCAACTAATGGCTATTACCTATCGTGTATAGACCACGACACCAAAAATAGCTTTAAAAAACCTGAAGAACGCGAAGCCTACGAAAAAGCAATACCAATCGGCAAAGAAATCTTAAAGAAATTTCCACAAGCTACCAAAATAGAAAAGACGGTTAACGATGGAATACACCTTTATTATTGGAGCAAACAAAGACCTGAAACAGACGGAAATTTCCACGATACCGCAGCACTTGAACTTTTAGGTTACATGAAATTATGCGTCATGTACCCTTCTTATGGCTACAAAGACGTAGGCAGTGACGTTATCGCTACAGTGGAAAATTTAGACGAGTTATTCCATAAATGCCTAAAAGGAAGCGGTTTTGGAGTAACGGAAGAAACAGAAGTAGAAAATCAAGTAGATAACTACAGTTTCCAGATTAGTAAAATAATCGACTTGTCTAAACTTGAAAACAAAGGAGAAGGCCAGTATCAAGGCAGTCACCCAATACATGACAGCACAACAGAACATAATTTTTCAGTAGATACAAAACATAATCAGTGGTTCTGTTTCCGACATAATAGCGGTGGTGGAGCCCTCCAATACTTAGCCGTGAAAGAAGGCTTAATTAAATGTGAACAAGCCAAAAGAGGAGCGCTAAGAGGTAAAAAGTTTCAAGAAGTGCTAAAAATAGCTGTGGCAAGTGGATTAATAGATGAAAAGGTATTAACCCAGTCAGAAATCAACCCGGTAATTCTTGCAAAAGATATAATGGAAGACCATGTTTTTGCGGTTGACAAAGAAACTAACGAACTCTATTTCTATGTTGACTATGGAAAAGACGAAGGCATATACAGCAACCAGACCGAGCAACTCATAAAAAGAGAAATAGTAGCGCGACTTGACGAAAACTTTAAGGCACGATACTATAATGAAATCAACGAATTTATTTTAGGTTCAGCTCCACTAGTGGAAATGGGCGCTTTAAACCCTGAACTTTTAGCAGTTCAAAACGGTTTATTAGATGTTCTTAAAAAATCCTTAGAGAAATACACGAGCAAGAGCTACATAACTAAAAAGCTCCCGGTAATTTTTGACCAAGAAAACAAGAGTACCGTTTGGCATGATTTTATTAAAACAGTCATACCAAACGAAAAACAACGTAAACAAGTACAGCAACTAATAGGACACTGTCTTTATAGAAAAATCCTAACAGAAATATGCTTAATCTTGCTAGGTGGAGGCAGCAACGGAAAAACCATTTTTCTGTTAACAATCACGAAGTTTTTAGGTGGATCTGCTAACGTAAGCAGTCACTCAATACAAGCCTTATGTTACGACAAATTCGTAACTGGAGAGGTAAGAGGGAAACTAGCTAATATTTGCGCTGATTTACCACATAAAGAACTGCTTAACACGGCTAATTTTAAGGCGCTGACTTCTGGAGATCAAGTACAAGCCTATATCAAACACGTTCAAAAAACCATACCATTTTTCCCCACAACCAAATACATTTTTTCAGCTAACCAAATACCCCCAGTATCAAACGAGGAAGATTGTTACGCATGGTATAGACGCTTTATTTTTGCGGATTTTTCTGTTACCTTCACTAAAGAAAACTCTGTACCACGTCAAGAACTTCTAGATAAACTGTCATCTCCAGATGTTTTTAGCGAAATCTTGAACTGGGCTTTAGAAGGCCTTGAAACACTAAACAAAGAAGGCGATGTAACCGACAAGCCAACAGTAGCAGAAATTAGGTTACAATACATAAAGCGCTCTGATTCAGCTTTAGCTTATTTTGAAGATAGAGTGAAATGTACTTCTGATTCTACGGATTATGTCTTTACAGATCAATGGTTCAGAGATTATGTAAATTACTGCTTAGCAAACAACCTGAAGCCCAAAACTCAAGGCGATTTTATCAACACGGTAAAACAGCACTTACCCGGCGCTGAAAAAACAAGAATAAGACCAGAGCGTAGTTCAGATGAAAAAACAAGTGCATTGTCAGCTTTTCGCTATGTCAAAATAATAAATTCTAAAGAAGGGGGTTTGGCTTGATTTCTGAAAATTGTGTACCGCCAGTACCAGATGTACCGACTTTTGAAAATAAGCGCTCCAAAACAGGAAAAAACACAATAGTAAAAAAATCAGTTTTGAACGGAATAGTTGAAAAACCCAGTACACCTAGTACTAGCGGTACACAATCCGCTCTAGTTTGCCCTGAATGTGGCAGCACTAGGGTCTTTAAGGATGGTTTCCGTAAAGCGCCTTCTAACGCTTCAAGCCCTGAGCCTATTCAGCGTTTCCGATGTGCGGATTATGGCCACCGTTTCAGTGAGCATTTAGTCTTAAATACTGTCCAAGACAATAAGGAAAGTAACCATTTAAGCGCATCCGGAGCGAAAAAAATGGTTTCCACAACAGAATTAAAGACTGTTGCGGAGATGGAGAGAACACCAACAGAAAACGAGCTAAGAGCAGCGCCACAGATTGAAAAACTCTTAATTCAGCTAAAGAATGACGGAAGGAAACCTGGAACAGTCAAGAACTACCGAAAAATGTTCAATCGACTACTAAAAGAAAAAGCTGACTTATTCAACCCTGAAAACGTAAAATCAATTCTTGCTGATTTACCCAACAAACCACGAGCTAAGAAAAACATGGTTTCAATGCTGGATCAATGGTTTCAGCTTAACGAGATCAAATGGCGCCGGCCAACCTACACCGGCGAAAGCGAAAAACCTCACATAGCTACCGAGCAACAACTCGACATTCTGATTACAGCACTTGGAAAAAAGACAGCTACATACTGCCAACTACTCAAGGATACAGGCGCGAGACCAGGCGAACTTTCAGCGGTCACATGGGAAAGTTTCAACTACCAAATGAAAACAGTAAGGATCAGCGCAGCGGAAAAAGGCAGCAATAGCCGAATCTTGCCAATAACAGCTAAAACTATTGAAATGCTGGCCAATCTACCACAGAGGAAAGGCAGACTATTTGCTAATGCTGACGATATGCGATCAAACTTTTTCTTGCAAAGAAGGCGAATAGCGAAAGAGAAAGCTACACCTGAAATTCTCTTGATTTCCTTTAAGACTTTTCGACATTGGAAAGGAACAATGATACAACACCTAACGCATAATCCTTGGGATGTAAAACTGCAACTAGGCCATAAAAGCATCAAATCAACGGAAACTTACATCGACATTGAAAAAATGGTTTTCATGTCTCAAGATGATGGCAAATTCGACGTTAAGATTGCTGACACTTTAGATGATGCGGTTAAGCTACTTGAGGTAGGCTTTGAATATCACTGTGAAGTAGAAGGCCATAAAATCTTTAGGAAGCGGAAATAATGACAGCAAAAACAATGGATTATTCCAAAACTCACGGGATTATTTCGCAGCCGTTGTACTTGACAAAGTCAAAATCTTTCAGGCTCACCCTGCCATTCTTGATTAGTCGCTGAACCCTCGGCTCCTCAGTCTGCACAGCCCCTACGAGCTCCGCAATCGTCTGGCAAACCTTACTGTATTGCTCGTTACTCCATCGCTTAGTAATGTTAGCGTAAAGGCATCGTCCTCCGCAGACTCCAAGAACTTGGCAGCCCACGCATGGCGGCTGATCAACAAGAATTTTCCTAAGCATTAACGGGTCAGCTTCAGCTATGTTTCCCAAATAGTACTTTTTCATTCCCCACATGGTCGGGCAGGGAATTATGTTGCCGTCGGTTTGGATGGCGTAGTTTATCCATCCGCCGCCACAGCGCATAAGGCAGTTTTCTTCTTTTTTCAGAAGGGATTCAGCGATGCCTAATAGAGGGTAAAGTTTCAAAACAACGCCATCTTGCTCCATCTTGTCAACCCAGAACCCTACAAGCCTTCTTACGCCAGGAATGTAGCTTGTCTTAGCCCACTCTTCAAAATTGCGCCTACCAAAATCGTTGCCCCAAAATCCAGCGTTCAACTGCCAATGCACTGAAGAGAAGGAAAACTCGTTGTTGTCAAGAAGGAATCGAACTTGCTTGTAGATGTCCGTTTGCTCCATAACGGTCATCCTCGCAATCACCTCTCCCTCAAAGCCGTTCCGTTTGAGCTGTTTGAGGTTTTCCATGACTTTGCGGAAAGTACCGCTCCCCCTGTAATAGTCAGTTATTGATTCTTCGCCATCTACGGAAACCAGAATGGTGTGGAAACGGTTGAGGTATTTTGGCTCCAACTTGTCAAGCAGCAAACCGTTTGTCTGGATCATAAAATGCTTAACCTTAACGTCGTTCATTATCTGTTTGATTTTGTCGGCGCAAAGCAAGGGTTCGCCCCCGTAAAAGGTTAAGACACAATCAGGATCTTTCCCACAGAAATTATCCAGCAACTCCACGTCATAGTTTACTTTCTTAGGTAAATTATAATCTACTTCTATGTCGCCGAAGTCTTCGTCGAAATCGTCCAAAGATTCGCCGAAGCAATACCTGCACTGCAGATTGCAGTCGGTGGTAACGATTACATGGAAGAACATATCCCAATTGTGTACAATGCTGGCTTAATAGTATTTTTCCGCCAACTTACGTGCTTCATTGTATTCTTCATTATTTTCTTCATTTTCGTCTTTCCGTGCTTTCGGGGGTTCCTCTTTCTTCTTGTTTTTTACCTCTTCCTTCAGCGCCGCTTTCCGAGCTTTCTCAACATAGCTTTTAAGGTCTCTGTCCTTAATTGACTTCTCTGGCAGAGTCTCAGGAGTATAAATTAATGGCAAAACAGCCAAGAATAAGAAGAAAGCCCCAAAAGAAAACAGCTCAGATGCTCTATAACCTGTAAAGTAACTAGATATGTAACTTCCAACAGTGAGACCCAAAAAGTTAGATATAAAAAAAGGGATTACCCCTACGGCATAATATTTGTCGCTTGATGTACCAAAACTTAAGTCTCCCCATACAGTTAAAATGAATAATACAAGAAGGAACCCCCAAGCGATACCATCTACAATTGCATTAAAATACAAAATTGTTAAATCCGAGGAAGAAATACCGAGGAGTGCAGTGCCTAGGCCAAGCAAAATGAATCCTGTGACTGCAACACGTTTCCTCCCCATAGAATCAATGAAAAAACCGCCGAGAAGGGCAAATAACCCCATAAACCCCGTTTGAACAAGCGTCAAGTTCCAAGATTCACTAGCACCCAATGTGGGACTTGATGGCGCAACCAAATAATTAATCAAAGAAAACATTACCCAAGGTATAAAGTATAAAATGAACGAATGCTGACCAAAAACTTTCGTGTACTGAGAGTTGCTTTTTTTCGCAGTTAATGGCGGCGATGATGGAGCTTTGACCAACAAATAAATTATTAAGCCAGATAGCCGCCAGACAGCAAGAACTATTCCCAGTATTAAAATCTCGCTAATCCCGACAATGCTAAAAGCGGCAATTCCAATTCCGCTCACAAATAATGTAATTCCACTAATGCGTCCACGATTCTCTACTGGTATAGAATCAGAATAGCGACCGATGCATGCGGGCATCCCGATGCCTAAAGAGATGCCTAATATAACGCCAATTAGGCTAACTTGCCATATATTGGAAGGATTAACTAGTACTATGGCAATTGAGGATAAGGTACCTAGAATCATCCAAAGTATGATTAAATGTCTGTGTTTAATTTTTTTAGAAACAAAGGTTCCGGCAACCGCAGAAATAATCAATCCACCGAAATGCAAGCCCCAAATTAGAATGGCTGAAGAGAAACCTGCACCAGAGATTTTTGGTATAATTGTCTGAAGAAAAAGAGCAAAAACCACGTAATACCATACAAACGCATTTACAACTAGCAAAACATCAGTTATTACAGACCTGAACTTAAGTTCAGTGAGAGCGGTCAGCTGCTTTTTTAGCATTTAGTTTTCTGCTCTTAAATTTACTTACTATCGGTAGAGAATTAAGTATTTAGTATTCATAATTCATATTTGGAATGCTGCTTACGCAAAACTTTTAAGCATAACTGTACAACACATATACAGATAGAACGGGAGAAGGTATCTTACAATGCGTGTAAAACCAATTAGAGCAAAAGTTTGGG